>NZ_QOIO01000110.1 GCF_003332305.1 Microvirga aerophila
CTTGCCATGGTCAACGTGGCCAATCGTCCCGATGTTGCAGTGCGGCTTCGTCCGCTCAAACTTTTCCTTCGCCATCGATTTCTACCTTACAGGGCCAGGAACAAAAAACTCAGGGCGTCCCGATATTGCGGTTATGCTGTTTGCGCAAGAGCCAATTTCGATATTGCGTCGCATAGTTTTGGATGACGCCGCTGAGCGGACCACCCGGAACGCCTCGGCGAAGGTTCGAAAAGCCGGTCAGAATGCATTGGCGCCATCTGAAAGGAAGCGAGTCGGAATTGCCTCCCGAAGCGGGAAATATTTGAAGTGGGGGCGTGCCTCGGTGATCGTGCGTCTCACCGAAGGCCTTGCCATGAGCCGTTCGAAGTAGGCGGCAAGGTTCGTGTCGCCCGGTGGGAATGGCAGGACGGTCCTCGCATAGAACAGCGCCGGAGCCGCCGCGCAATCGGCCATGCTGAAGCCCTCGCCCGCCGCCCAGGTGCGCTTGCCCAGCCGGTGCTCGATCATATCGTACGCTACGCCCAGGCCTGCAATAGCCTCGGTGATGCTGCGGGGGTCGCGGTCGGCCTCCGGACGCAGGTGCTGTGCTATGACCTGCCGCATGGGATGCATGACGTAATTGTCGAAGAGGCGATCCCAGAGCCGGACCTCCAACTGCTCCTCGGGGTCGTCGGGCAACAACCGGATTTTCCCAGGATGCCGCCGGTCGAGGTGCTCGATCATGATCGATGTCTCGGGCACGATCCGGCCATCGTCGTCCAGAAGCGGGATTTTCGCGGTCGGCCACAGAGCCTGGAACGCCGCCCTAGCCGCCGGATCGCCGAGGTTGATCAATCGTGGTTCGAACGCTGCGCCATTCTCGTAAAGAGCGATGAGCACCTTCCAGCAGAAGGAAGAAAGCGGGTGGAAATGCAGCGTGAGAGCCATGGCGCCCGTGAGTTTCTGCATCGGCTAACTATGCCAGGGCTCATCCGGGAGCAAGGAATGCTTTCCGCCAGAGGATCCCACCATCAGAATCAAGACAGGGCCGCTGCCTTTGAAAGCTGCGATTCCTAAGGAAAGAGAGTTGGAGCGGGTGAAGGGAATCGAACCCTCGTATTCAGCTTGGAAGGCTGCTGCTCTACCATTGAGCTACACCCGCGTCTCAACCATCGGGCTGGTGGTGGGGGAAGTAGGACTCGAACCTACGAAGGCATAGCCAGCGGATTTACAGTCCGCCCCCTTTGCCGCTCGGGACATTCCCCCTTGAGCCAACCAGAAGCGCTTGAGCGCCAAGGCCGTCCACGGATCGCCTTAGTTGTCGGCAGGCGTTCCGTAGGGCGCTCTTATGGTGACCTGCATGGCTGGTGTCAACACCAAAGAGGGATGAAAGCTGCGAGTCGTGAACGTCTTTGGGCTGTGTTATGTGGCAGACATCATCAGACGAGACAGCCCCCATGAGCGACCGCCCCTTCCAGCCCCGCAAGCCCCGTTTCCAGCGCCCGCATGGAAAACCCGGACGCCGTGACAGCCAGCCGAGGCGCTTTTCGTCCGATGTCGAGACAACGGTCCTCTACGGCTGGCATCCGGTCGTGGAAGCGCTTCGCAACGGCAAGCGCGAGATTCGTCGCCTCCTGGCCACCGAAAACTCGGCCACTCGCCTCGGCGAGGAGTTGGGCACGCCATTGCCGTTCGAGCCGGAAATCGTGCGTCCGCACGACATCAGCGTGCTGGTGGAGCCGGATGCGGTTCACCAGGGGCTTTACCTCGAGGCCACGCCCCTGCCCTCGCCAACGCTCGACACCTTGAGCGGAGCACGGGTCGTCCTGGCCTTGGACCAGATTACAGATCCCCACAATGTAGGCGCCATCGTCAGGACGGCGGCGGCCTTTGGAGTGGAGGCGATCATCACCACGGCGCGCCATAGCCCGGCCGCGACGGGCGTGTTGGCCAAGTCCGCGTCGGGCGGCCTCGAACACGTGCCGTTCATGATCGTCCGCAACCTCTCGGATTCGCTGATCGCACTCGGCAAGCGGGGCTTCCAGCTCATTGGCCTCGATTCGTCTGGGGAGAACGATCTTGCGGATCTGCAACTCAGGTTGCCCCTCGTTCTGGTCCTGGGCTCGGAGGGCAAGGGCCTGCGCCAGAGAACCCGGGATTGCTGCGACGCGATCGGACGGCTCGACATGCCAGGGGAAATCAAGAGCCTGAACGTCTCCAACGCTGCTGCCATTTCACTTTATGCTGTGACTAAGGCGGTTGCCCGCCAACCTGCCGACTGAGCGCAGACGAACTTAAGCTACTGATAAAATTAATTTAATTGAGACGCGCTGCCCAAGTCTTAGACGGAAGTCTCAAATACGAATTGGGAATTGTGGCGGATCACGCTGGCGTTAGCCTTCCATCACACAGGATTCTTG
This sequence comes from Microvirga aerophila, assembly GCF_003332305.1. Classification (GTDB taxonomy): domain Bacteria; phylum Pseudomonadota; class Alphaproteobacteria; order Rhizobiales; family Beijerinckiaceae; genus Microvirga; species Microvirga aerophila. Next base: position 2,400 of record NZ_QOIO01000110.1, read on the forward strand.
GTCGCCTCGTGCGGCCTTGATGCCTCGGCCCAGGTCCTTGTCGCTCATAGAGGGCGGAACCTGCGGTCAAGAACCCGGATCACCGGGCGACGTGAATATGGAAGGGAACCCAATGGCAACAGCAGCAACCACGCCGCAAACGGCCGCAACAGCGCGGCCGATGACGCGGGAGGAGAGAAAGGTCATTCTGGCCTCCTCTCTCGGCACCGTTTTCGAATGGTACGATTTCTACCTCTACGGCTCACTCGCCACGATCATCGGCGCGCAGTTCTTCTCCGCGTTTGACGTGACGACCCGGAACGTCTTCGCGCTCCTGGCCTTCGCGGCGGGCTTCCTCGTGCGTCCGTTCGGCGCGATCTTCTTCGGGCGCATCGGCGACCTCGTCGGCCGGAAATACACCTTCCTGGTCACCATCCTGATCATGGGCTTCTCGACATTCCTGGTCGGATTGCTGCCCAGCTACGCTCAGATCGGTTGGGTCGCCCCGGTGGTCCTGATCGCTCTTCGCATGCTCCAGGGCCTGGCGCTCGGCGGCGAGTACGGCGGCGCAGCAGTGTATGTGGCAGAGCACGCTCCTGTCGGACGCCGCGGCTTCTACACCAGCTTCATCCAGATCACGGCCACGGTCGGCCTCCTCCTGTCCCTCGTGGTCATTCTTGTGCTGCGCACATGGATGGGCGAACAGGGCTTCCAGACCGGTGAAGGCTGGCCGATCGCCGGCTGGCGCATCCCGTTCCTCCTCTCCGTCGTGCTGCTCGGCATCTCCGTCTGGATTCGTCTCCAGATGCACGAATCCCCTGCCTTCAAGAAGATGAAGGAAGAGGGCACCCAGTCGAAGGCGCCCTTGAAGGAGGCCTTCGGTCAATGGGCGAACGTCAAGATGGTGCTCATCGCCCTGATCGGTCTTGCGATCGGCCAGGCTGTGGTGTGGTACACGGGCCAGTTCTACGCCCTGTTCTTCATCCAGAGCATCCTGAAGGTCGACCTGCTCACCTCCAACGTGCTGATCGCCTGGTCGCTGATTCTCGGCACCGGCGGCTTCGTGTTCTTCGGCGCGTTGTCGGACCGCATCGGCCGCAAGCCGGTGATCCTCGGCGGCTGCCTGATCGCGGCAATCACCTACTTCCCGCTGTTCGGCATGCTCACGAGCGTGGTCAGCCCCAGGCTCGATCAGGCGCTTGAAACCGTCAAGGTTCAGGTCGTGGCCGATCCCGCCACCTGCGGCTCGGTGTTCGACCCGGTCGGCATCCGCACCTTCACGGCCCCCTGCGACGTCGCCCGCGTGGCTCTCGCCCGGTCCGCCGTGAAGTACGAGCTGGTTCCAGCCCCGGCCGGAACGCCCATGAAGGTCACCTTCAACGGCAAGGAAGCTCCGGTGGCGCCGGCTGTGGCCGCCAACATCACCGGCTTTACCGCTGCGGCGGCGGAGGCCGGCTATCCGAAGGCAGGCGATCCGACCATCCTGAAGGTCGGCGGCTTCTTCGATGCCCTCGGCAACGCCCAGGCGCTCAAGGCCATCGGCATCCTGACAATCCTCGTGATCTACGTCACGATGGTCTACGGCCCGATCGCCGCGGCTCTGGTCGAGTTCTTCCCGACCCGCATCCGCTACACGGCCATGTCCCTGCCCTACCATATCGCCAACGGCTGGTTCGGCGGCCTTCTGCCCCCGACCGCCTTCGCGATGGTGGCCGCAACGGGCGATATCTACTACGGCCTGTGGTACCCGATCGTGATCGCCCTGGTGACCTTCGTGGTCGGCCTCCTGTTCGTGCCGGAGACCAAGGACCGCGATATTATGACGTACGAAGGCGCAGGCGTGCGGTAAGCACCTGTTCCGATCGCCAACGAGAAGCCCCGCCTCGCGGCGGGGCTTTTCTAGTTCTGGATAAGGTAGCTCAGCTCAATAGCAGGTGGTCACCTTGCGGACGATCCACCCTTCACCCTCGACCCAGAGGCGCATTCGGGAGCGCGCGCAATTTGCCTCCGTATTCGGCTGGGATTGTATCGATCCCGTCGTTTCCGGATCCTGGGCTGCGACCTTCGTCGTCGATTCGCGGGGCGGCTTGGCATTGTCCCGGCCGGCCTCGTAAGCCGCCTGCGCCGGAAGTGTCATGGCAGAAAGGCTTCCTAGGAGAGCGGCCACGGCGAAGTATCCGCAACGGCGGCCAGAGAAGCGATTCTCTTTTTCAGAACATGGATTTAGTCCAAACATAGCGCTCGATGCCTCAACGATCGTTTCGGGGAATAATCCCAGAATCAGCGGATGGTTGCGGTGCGAAAGAACACTTAATTTTTACACTTCAAGGGAACTTGCTTCCTCGAGCGTGCACTGATACCTGAACAGCATTCGACGATGCCGGTGTAGCACAGCGGTAGTGCAGCGGTTTTGTAAACCGAAGGTCGGGAGTTCGATCCTCTCCACCGGCACCACTCCCCTTCTCTTGAGTGGTAAGGCTTTCAGCGATAACAAGCACTTACGAAGCGTCCAACTCTCACACAGGACGCTCACATGGCGCTGAGAATGGCTCGACCTTGGAAAGACCCTAAGAGTGGTGTTTGGCACCTTCGCCAGCGAATCCCTCAGGACCTTATTCACCTCAAAGGTCAAATAGTCACACTCCCAATCGCCGACCGATTCGCTTCCGTGAAGCTCGGAGAGGTAGCCCAAGCCTCTCTACGCACTAGAGATCCGCGAGAAGCCAAGGAGCGTCATGCCATAGCTGATGCCGCCCTCCGTCGCTTCTGGGATAGTCGTCGTAATGGCCCTTCTCGCCTAAGCCATCAGCAAGCAGCGGCTCAAGCTGGCACCCTCTACACAGCCTTTGCCGACACCCTTGAGCGCAACCCCGGTTCGCCTGAGCGGTGGGCGCTAGAGCATCGGACGAGAAGTCGGATCCGATGAGGTCTGCATCTCAGCCATCCTGGAGCCATGCCGAAGCCGCCGGTGGCGCGTCCACTTAACGGTCCGATGCTCTAGTCCAGGACATGAACCAAATGGCCAGAGAGGGGCGGTTAGGCACAGGCCCTCTGATGATCGGCAAGGAAGCTGCTCAGGTCCACTCTATGGAATTAAGGTTCGGTCCCATGACTGACGCTCTCATACGGCGTGAGGGTCTGAATATTGATGACCAAAGCCGAAAGCTGCTCATCAAGGCTGTCGCTCATGCGCTTGATGCAGCTGCCCAGAAGCTAGAGCGTAACGCTGAATTTGATTATTCCCCTGATCCAGCAGCCTCAAGGTTCCCCAAGTGGGAGCCGGTGCAGACTGAGCCTGAGAAGTCCGGCCCTACCCTCTCCGTCGCTGACCTATGGAAGAGGTGGAAGATTTATCGCGCTGACAAGAAAGCCCCGACAACCATTGAGCGATACGAGGCGAGCCTTCGGTCTCTCTCAGCGTTCACCAAGGGCAAGCCCGCAGCGGAGGTCACAAGCGATGATCTGTACTCCTGGGCCGTTCATAGGCGGGATGTGGAGAACATCAGCCCGAAGGTGGTCAATCAGGTTGACCTTGTTGCCGTCAGTTCAGCGTTCAAATGGGCTGCGAGTCGGCAGGGCGGGAAGCTCATCTCGTCTAACCCTGTCACCCGAGACGTGCGCCTCGACCTCCCCAAGGTCCAGAAGGAGCGAGAGTCAACACTCAGGTCCCATGAGATCACAGCTATCCTTCAAGCTTCTCTAGGAGTGAAGGACGATCCAAAGAACCCTACCTCGGCATTTGCAAGGCGCTGGTGTCCTTGGCTTGCGGCTTACTCAGGGGCTCGTATCCAAGAGCTTACAGGGCTCAGAGTGGAAGACGTTGAGAACGAAGGCGGGATCTGGGTCATGCACTTCCACAAGACCAAGACAGGTCAGCCGAGGACTGTCCCGCTCCATGAGCACTTGATTGAGATGGGCTTCCTCGATTTCGTAAAGAGCCGGAAGGCAGGCCCCCTCTTCTACGATCCTAAGCGAAGCACCGGGAAGGCTAAGACACCCCAAGCAGAGCAACGAGCTATCAAGCTGGCTGATTGGGTTCGTACTCAGACAAACCTTGATAAGGCTGTCGATCCTAACCACGGGTGGCGACACACGTTCAAGACAAGGGCTCTAGCTGCGGGAATACCGGAGCGCATCAGTGATGCTATCACAGGGCACAGCACGGCGTCCGTGGCTAGGAGCTATGAGACGCCTACGGTGGGGATGAAGGCAGAAGCACTTAGCAAATTTCCTAGGTACGTGGTTCGCTGACAACCCTACACGCGTTACTGATTCAACTAAGGGCTTGTGTCTCGCTTCAAAGGAAAGGAGCGACAGGCTTACGATTATGGGTGGGGATGCGTCGCTTAAGCATCCTCACCCTGCTCAGCTCACTTCTTCAGATCCTCGACAACCTTCTTAGCGGATGGCTGCTGAGCCTGGGTATCGGTGCGATGGGTCAGCCGATCAGTCATCCTCTTTAAGACATCAGTGACCCTGTGAGCCATGTCTGACATGTTCATGATGGGCCTCGCTGTTCCAGCGCATCCAAGCTGCGCCTCAGGATCAACGTTCACCTGTGATCTTCGTTCGATAGGTATAGGTGCTGCTCCGCCTCAGCCTCTGGGCTTTTCATCGGGATGGGCTGCGATCTCGGCTGTGAGCTTCGGCAACTCCTTTGTCATCCAAGCGACCATCTCATCCAGTGTTTTTAAATGGTTTGGCATAAGGATGAATGAGCCGCTTGAGTCATAAACTTTGATCCATAGGCTTGGGCTAACGAACGGATCAACAGCAGTATGCTTTACAGAGGTGGCTCGGTTTGTCTGAACAGCGTTTTCGGTTCGCTAAGTGGAGCCTCTGCCGGGGTTAGGCTGCTGCAAGCT
>NZ_QOIO01000111.1 GCF_003332305.1 Microvirga aerophila
TGGCGTGTTCGCATAGGCATAGGGCAGGGCACGCAGATAGAGATCATAAGCATCAAGACTGTTCGGGCGTTTGCGACATGCCCGCTCAATTTCGGCTCGGCGAAGGCTCGGCTCTATAGCTCCGATCACGTTTTCCGTAATCTGGTCTTGGAGATCAAAGATGTTCTCCATGCTGCCATCAAACCGATCAGCCCACAGGTGGGCTCCTGTCGCCGCTTCGATCAACAGCCCCGTGATGCGGATGCGGTCCCCGGCTCTCCGAACCGAGCCTTCAAGCACATAGCGCACTCCAAGTTCGCGCCCGACCTGCTTCAGGTCCCCGGCTCGACCCTTGTAGGTAAAAGAAGAATTACGGGCGATGACGAAGAACCACTTCACTCGTGAAAGACCAGTGATGATGTCGTCCACCATCCCATCAGCGAAATACTCCTGCTCCGGATCGCCACTCATGTTAGCGAACGGCAGAACTGCAATAGATGGTCTTTCGGGGGACCGAGTTGTATTCGCTTCGAGGGCTGCCTGTGTGACCGTTGGAGGGTCACTTTCCACGGTGATGGCGAAAGCTCGGATTGGCTCCTCAATGTTCTTGACCGTTTGTGGTCCGAGATCCTCGAAGACGAGGGGCAGGACTTTTCGCACATACCCATAAGTGGTCTCGGAGATGCACAGGCCACCAGGATCTGCGAGGCTCTCCAGCCGTGCGGCGATATTCACGCCGTCTCCGAGGAGATCTCCTGCACGCACCATCACGTCGCCAACATGTACCCCGATCCGAAACTGGAGACGCTGATCCGAAGGAATGTCTTGATTAGCTTGAGCGAGTGCCGCCTGCACGACAGCCGCACATTGGACGGCGTCAACGGCGCTGGGGAATTCGACCAATACACTGTCGCCAGCCGTGTTGGCGATCCGCCCACCATGCTCAGCAATCAGACGGTCCATGATCTCGCGATGAGCGGTCAGGGTAAGAAGCGTTCCGACCTCGTCTTGGCCCATCAGGCGGGAATAACCAGCCACATCAGCCGCGAAGATCGCCGCAAGCCGCCGCTCGACCTTGTGCTCCTGCCGATCCATCGGACCCTCGGTGCCGTTCCAGATCAGATTGTGCGGCGGGTGGGGCGTGGTGTCCAGCCTACGTCCACTGATAGACAGGCTCTTACTGTTAAGCTTGGTACGTGACGAGATGGGTGTGGATGGACGTGAGAGAATTTGAGCAGGAGAGGGTCACACTCGTACACCCGCCTTTCTCAAACCATCGAACAAGAGTTCCCGCTTCTTGGGGTTGCGGTAGCATGTCCGGTTCAAGTGGGTTCGCATCGCTTCCCAGCGGGTGGATTGCAACACACGTCCGACTTCCGCCGCCTCGGCCAGTCGTCCCATCTGTGCCAACGCTGCCGTCAAATAGCGAAGCGAGATGGGATGATTGGGGTTCATCTCCAGGGCTCGCCGCGTGAACTGCTCCGTCTCTTTGAAGCGGCTCCCCATGAAATGCACCGCCCCGATTGCGTTCAGCGTAATATAGCCACGCGGGTCCAGTGGGTTCAGCCGACGTGCCTTCTCCAAGCAGACAAGGGCGCGCTCGCACTCGTCGGTGTAGATCAGCACCCACCCGCAATTCGTCAGCACATACGATGAGTTGGGCTGAAGATACAGGGCGCGCTCGCAGAAGGTGACGGCTCGCTCCAGAACGCCTGAGAGCGAGGCCAAGGACCACGCAGCAACGGCGAGCACCCGCGCATTGTCCGGATCGCACTGAACCGCTTGCAGAGCCGCCTCGCGGCTCCGGGCCGCATCAGCATCCCAGTCCTCGGTCCAACCTCCCACCATCAGGCGGCCTCGGCAATCGGCAAGGGCACCCCAGGCTTCGGCATAGCCGGGATCACGTTCAACGGCTTGCCGCAGCAGCGTCTCGGCGCGGCGAAAGCCCTGCTCGGTGAAGGCGTAGAACTCGGGCAGGGCGCGAAGATAGAGGTCATATGCCTCCAGGTTGCTGGTCACTTTGGCTCTGGCCCGCTCGATCTCAGCCGCTTGCAAGCTGGGTTCGATGGCCGACACCACGCTCTCGGTGATCTCGTCCTGTAAAGCGAAGATGTCCGTCAGGTCGCGGTCGAAGCGCCCAGCCCAGATATCTGTCCCTGTGAGGGCCTCGACCAACTGTGTCGTGATGCGTACCCGATTGCCCGCCTTTCGGACTGAACCCTCCAGCACGTAGCGCACACCAAGCTGACGACCGACCTCCTTGATATCCACGGCTCGGCCTTTCAGCGTAAAGACGGAGTTGCGGGCGATGACGAACAGCCACCGGCAGCGGGAGAGGGCCGCGATCAGGTCCTCCGTGATTCCATCAGCGAAATACTCCTGCTCCGGGTCGCCGCTCAGGTTCGTAAAGGGCAGGACGGCAATGAACGGCTTATCAGGAACCCTCAACAGGTTAGCGTCGGCTGTTGAGGTTTGGCTCATCGGAGCAGAGGTTGGGCTGCAAACCGCGTAGGCGCGGACTGGCTCCTCAATGTTCTTCACCTTCTGTGGTCCGAGATCAGTGAAGGTGAGGGGCACGGCCTTTCGCACGTATCCGTATGCGGCCTCCGAGATGCAGATGCCACCCGGATCAGCGATCCCTTCCAGTCGCGCGGCGATGTTCACCCCATCTCCGAGCAAATCGCCCCCGCGCACCATCACGTCACCCACATGCACCCCAATCCTGAATCGGAGATGCTCCTCCTCGGACATGTTCTGGTTTGCGGACGCGAGCGCATCTTGTACTTGGGCGGCACAGCGGACGGCATCCACCACGCTCGGGAACTCGGCGAGAACACTATCGCCAGCGGTGTTCGCGATCCGTCCGCCATGTTCGGTTATGAGCCGGTCCATGACCTCGCGATGGGCGGTCAGGGCCTGTAGAGTTCCAACTTCATCCTGACTCATGAGCCGCGAGTAACCTGCTACATCAGCCGCGAAGATAGCTGCCAGCCGTCGCTCAACCTTGTGCTCCTGACGATCCATGGGAGCCTCAGTGCCGTTCCAAGCCGGATTTTGCTTCAGGGGGAGGAAGGTGTCCAGCCTACTAACACTCTAACGCCAAGCTTCGTCCGAAGCATCTAGCAGGCGCGAGCAGTCTCTGGAGAAGTGCAAACACAACAACTCTAGTTTCCTGATGGGCGTTACGGTGAGCCACCCAGGTTGCGAGCGAGGAACGCCTTCGCACGACCGAAGGAGTCCTGCGCAGTCTTTGCTTCATATTCGAGCCGGAAGCCCAGAACCGACTGCCCCGTACCCCAGTTGGGCTCGACAAAGCCATGATGGGCGTCTGGATAGACCACGAGGTCTGTCGCCGCACTATCATTGGCGCGGCCCGCTGCCAGTTCCTCGCAGGCCCGTGCGAGATGCCATTGGTCGTTTCGCCCAATCATTATCAGGAGGGGAAACATGATCTTGCCGCTGAAGATTGCACAGCGAGGGTAGTATGCAACACCAGCCTTGAACGTCAGATTCTCTGGGTTGACCACCGTTGAACCTCCCAGAGAGTCGGCTATGGAGAGGACAACGCTGCCGCCTGTCGATATTCCAAGGACTCCGACACGGTTTCGGTCCACAAGAGGCAGTTTCGCTAGATAGTAGAGGCCACCATACGCGTCGGAAGCGCGATCTACAGACGCTGCGTCTTTGGTACAATTTGGCTCGACCTTCCGGGTCGTGAGGCTATCAACCGACAGTGCCACGTAGCCCCAGGAGGCCAGAACTTGGGGTAAGGTTTCCTGGGCGTAAGGGGTCGGTCCACAGCCATGCAGTACCACTACGGCTGGGAACGGGCCGTTCCCCTGTGGTTTGGCAAAATATCCTTGGAGACGATCCCCAGGAGTTGGTCTCGGGTCTTCACCCCGTGCACGTGCCTGCTGCTCCATAAGTCTGCCAAGTGGACGCGGCGCACTCTCGAACTCAACCTTCTCTGCGACAGGAGGGGCCGAACTTGGCAGTGGCGGCGATTGACCCCAGGAACCGCTCGCAAGCCCAAATCCAAGAATAGCTCCGAGGATCGACGGCTTCATCGGCTGCCTCCCAAAGGCATCTCAAGGTATTTTCCCACCTATGGCATTGGCGTTCAAGCGAACATCATCGGAGAATTAACCGACGACAGCATGGTGGTGATTGGCAGTTTCGGCCTTGCCCTTCCCCGCCATGAATCACCGTGAGCTTCCATATCTTCAGTGGAAGGTCGGGGAGAGGGCGAGAACCGGTCTTCCAGGTGCCGAAGCAAGGGCTGGCCTCGGGAACCATCCTTCGGGTTTAAGCCCCGGTCCTCTCAGAGAACTGGGGACGGAATGCCTCTGTCTGTTGCCTGTCCAGATCGTCAGGGAACCAGCCAGTAGTAGGTCACCTGATAATAGTCGTGCAGGTCCTGCTCGCTCTCCCGATCCGGCCAGTCCTGACCGCGACTGCCTGAGAGACTGGGCGCACTCCGAAGCTGCTCTGCGGTAATCTGGAACCGATAGCCTCCCAGGTCGGGGTCGTAGTCGAGCATGCCCCAAGGAACAGCGTACTCCTTCGCGCCCACGCCGAAAAAGCCGCCAAACGACATCGCTGCATAGGCCACACGTCCACTGATCTTGTCGATCATGACCCGCTCGACTGTGCCGATACGCTTGCCACTCCGGTCGTAGACCGCAGTTCCTTCCACCCGGTCGCTCTCGATCAGAGGCTTGCCTGAGCGCTGACCAGGGTAGTCCCTGCGGGTCCTGCCACGCTCCTGGCTCCTGGTCTGACCTCCCATGATCCAGGCCAAGCCAAGGCCGACCGCTCCGACCGCCAGCAGCGATGCGAGCGGGGCTTCCGTGATCTGCTGTCCAACAGCCTGTGTGGCTCGTTGATAGTAGCGCTGGGCCTCAGGATACCGGTCGCCAGCTTCACGGACATACCGCTGCCCTTGATCATAAGCCTCACGGGCCACATCGGAGGCACGGTCTGCAAGATCAGTGGCGGTGTTCCTCGCCTGATCAACCAAGCTGTCGGGCGAGCCCCCGCTCCCCTGAGCACTTCCCTGAGGGGTGGGGCTATTACCACCCGCTTGGTTTGGAGCATTGGACTGCACGTTTCCTGCTTGATCGACTCCCGTTCCCTGTTTCTCGTCCATGATCCCTCTCCTTTTGAGACGACGATCTGACTTTTCTGAGGTGACGACCTTCCAACTCATACAACCGGCCTATCGTTCTACGTACCTTGGGCTTGGCTGTGGCAAATCGGGAGTACGGACTCTAACGCGCAATTATACAGCCGCGCTGGCTTTGAGCGTCGCGGCAATAGAAGGAACGAGCAGGCCGCTAGGACTTGGATGGGCAGGAAAGTCCAGTGAACTGGACTTTCGGGATCAGCCCTTCCCACGCTGGATCACCGTCAGCCTGCGCATCATCGGCGGAATATCGGGAGGAGGGCGGCTCACATTCTCCAAGTCGGTGAACCGGGCCTTGCATTTGGGATCATACTGGCCTGGAGGCCGCTCCCACGGGAGGGACTTCCTTGGGCAGTCGAGAGCAATCCTATCGAGCAGATCGCATAGCTGGATGTCAGCCCCGCACTCCGCTGCAAGCCGAGCCAGCCGATACTGCCCCTTCCGGTGAGGGCAGAGGGGGCAATCAATCCGGACGATCACCCACGGAAAGTCGGACAGCCGCTCAACCATTGCTCGTTCATCGCTGCATGCGAACGGAACGGGAACGATGGACTGAGGGTTCCAAGCGCTTCGAGAGGGCTCGACTAAGGGCTTCATCCGCCGTGTCTCTTCCCAGACCGCAGATCGGATAAAGGGACGAGCATGGCTGAGTAGGATAACGTCCAGTTGACTGGACCATGATGACGGGTAGGGAAGGTGGATCGGAGGTTCTGACCTATTCCCTATGCTCCTGCTCCAAGGAGACCCGTTGCTCTATCGGCCCAAGAGTCCAGGAAAAACAAGGGTCTAGGCATGTGTGGGGAGCGCGTGAAACGGACCTCCGCTACCACCTTTTCCCCATGACGAACTTGTTTGGGCTTTCTCTGGCAGGTCCTGTGCCTGAACCGATTGATCAAACAGTCGAGCCAGCCGTGCTTTTACCTCAATCCATTTCGGTCTGCCGTCTTTCTCTCCGTGGACGTAAACCGCGCCGATAAACCCGCGGATGACCATCGCTGGGCCGAGGTCTCCTGCTAAGGTACGGCGCTCGATAGCGCTCCGGAGATCATCGAGGGCTGCCAAGCAGCGGCGGAGGGCAGGGGGCTGAAGCTTGACCACATTATCAGGTGCTTCCTGTTTGAGGGCCTCAAGCTTGGACTCAAGGTCGCGCCTCTCGACTGCTGCTTCCTTTACAGCCCTGCTGTTTTCCCGCTCGTCTCCAATTTCGTCGATCAGCATCTGGTTCAGTCGGGCAATTTTGCGAGCTAGGTCTGAAATGCGATTCTCAAGAGAGGCGTTCTCGTCAATAGTCTTAGCTGCAACACGACGACGCTCATCCTAGTATGCTTTAATCGCCCGCACTATAATTGCGGGTTCCTTCAATCCTCTCCTGAGTGTTTCCAAGACCGTACCTTCGATCCACTCCAGATAAAATGTGCGTGGATCGAGGCAGGATTTGCTTTCCTTGTGGGTTGAGCACCCGATCCGGATTTTGCCTGTCTTCTTCTCGACTCCGTATGAGGACATGCCGCCACCACAGGCGGGGCACTTGAGCAGTTGGGAGAGAAGCCGTCGCGGTGTCCGTCGATGGGACATTTGGGTGGTGCTGTTCTCTCCGATGATGGCTTGGACTTTGTCCCAAAGCACTTGCTCAACAATGCGGCATTCCGGCAAGTCCACAACGATGTGTTCATGCGGACGAAAGCACATACGTGTAATGCTGCTGATCGAGAAAGCTCAGGACGGAGCCTTCTCGGCTGTGGACTTGCTTCGGTTTAGATACTGCTGGCGAATTCATCATGCTGGGACGGGAGCCATCATGAGCTTGGTAAAGGC
>NZ_QOIO01000112.1 GCF_003332305.1 Microvirga aerophila
GATCGGGCATGACCCTGATTGAGCTCGCCGACGGCGTGACCGAAGACGAGATCAAGGCCAAGACGGACGCTGACTTCCGGGTGGCGTTGGATTCCAAGCAATCCAACGCAGCTTGACGGAACCGGCCCCGGAGAGGGCCGGTCTTCTTTCAAGAGCCGGAGCCTGAGCTCCTGCCAGCCTTCAGGCGGTTCTCGGCGCTCCTCACTAGCTGGATCACGGGCAGAAGCCCCACCAGGACAATGACGAGGGCGGCGAGTGAGCCGTCCTCGAAGGCTCCGCGCGACGCGTGGCCATAGACGAGCGTTGCAAGCGTCTCCGTGTTCAAGGGACGCAGCAGGAGCGTCGCCGGAAGCTCCTTGATGCAGTCCACGAAAACGAGCAGGGCCGCGCTGGCAAGCGCCGGACGCAGCAGCGGGAGCTGAATGTCCCGGACGAGTTCGCGCCGGCTCGCGCCGAGGGTGCGGGCTGCGTCCTCGACGACAGGCGAAACCCGATCCATGCCGGCGGAGAGCCCGCCGGTTGCAATGGGTAGAAAGCGGATCACGTAAGCCAGTACGATCCCGCCCGCCGCTCCCATCAGCAACAGGCCGATGCGCTCACCGGTCAGGCTCCGCCAGACCGCGCCGATCATCGTGTCGATGCCGATGAGCGGCGTCATCAACCCGAGGGCCAGGACGGTTCCGGGAACCGCATAGCCGAGGCCCGCGACGAAAAGTGCGCCCCTGGTGAGAGGCGTCTTCACCAGGCGCGACGCAAGCACCAGCAGGATAGCGAGAGTCAGCGCCATGAAGGTCGCGAGAGCCGAGAGGCTGATCGTCGTCACAAGATGCGACAGAAACGTGGTGTTGAGCTGGCTGACGAGACCGCCGCGCAGGGTCTCCCGCAGCAGGAACAAGGTTGGTAGGACGAACCCCATGATCATCGGCAGCGAGCACAGGACCGTGGCGGCCCAGGCCTGTCGGCCAAAGAGAGGCGCGGGCTGCGCGACCCGGGGTCTCTTGGCCGAGAGGGCGTAGCGCCTGTCTCGCCGGCCATAGCGCTCGATCAGGATCAGTCCCACCACGAAGGCCAGCATCACGCAGGCGATCTGCGCCGCGCCGGGGAGACTTCCGCGGTTGAGCCAAGTGTTGAACACCGACACCGTAAGGGTGCGCACGCCGAGATATTCGCTGGCGCCGATGTCGTTCAAAGCCTCGAGCAGCGCGAGGGACAGACCGACCGCGAGAGCCGGTCTCGCAAGCGGAATGGCGATGACCCGAAACAGCTTGAAGCGGCTGGCCCCGAGGGTCCGCGCCACCTCCAGCATGCTGGCGCTCTGCGTGAGAAACATGGTCCTGGCGGCGATATAGACGTAAGGGTAGAGCACCACAGACATCACCAGGATGCAGCCGGGCAGGGAGCGGATCTCGGGAAACCAGTAATCGGCCCGGGACCAGCCCGTGGCATCGCGCAGAGCCATTTGGACAAGTCCAGCCGCGTCGAAGATTTCCACGTAGATATATGCGGTGATGTAGGTCGGCACCGCCAAGGGCAGGGGCAGAAGCCACACCAGGGCGTTACGTCCGGAAAAGCGGTGGGCCGTCACGAGCCACGCGGTCGTAATGCCCATGGAACCCGCCAGAAGGGCGACGCCGCTCAGAAGGGCAAGTGTGTCGATGATGCTCGCGGGCAATACGTTGGCGATGAGATGCGGCCAGATTTCCGCATCACCCTCGGCGGCGATCCCGAGAAGGGATCCGAGAGGCATCACCACGAGCAGGCCGATCACCGCCACGGCGGCATTCAGCCACCAGGGAAGCCGCCTCGCCGAACGCTGGCGAACCGGGACGGATGCGGTCGTTGCTGATGCGATCACGTTCAATGGGAATGGCGCTGCCAGTGACGGCAGCGCCTCCTTGGTTGGGACAATGGCCGAGCGGCGGCCATCCGGCCTACTGGTCGAACCCGACCTTGTCGACGAGTTCGCTGGCCTTCTTGCGCAGTTTGGCGATTTCGGCGATCGCCACCGTGTCGGCCTTCAACTCACCGAACGACGCGATCGTCGGGTGGATCTTGATGCCTTGCTTCACGGGATATTCGGAATTGGCCTCGGCGTGAAGGTGCTGGGCATCATCCGACACCATGTATTCCATGAACTTCTCGGCATTGGCCTTGTTGGGCGCGTACTTTGCAAGCGCCAGGCCCGAGATGTTCACGTGCGTGCCGCCACCTTCGAAGGTCGGCAGGATCACGTTGATCGCCTCGCCCCACTTCTTCTGCTCTTCGTCCTTGCCGTTGCGCATCAGCGAGACGTAGTAGGTGTTGCCGATGCCGATGTCGCACACGCCGGCCAGGATGTCCTTGGCCTGCTCGCGGTCGCCGCCGGAAGGCTTCTTGGCGAGGTTCGCCTTGAGACCCTTCAGCCATTCCTCGGCCTTGGCCTCGCCCTTATGGGCGATGACGGCGGCAAACAGGCTGATGTTGTAGAGGTGCTGGCCCGAACGGATGCAGACCTTGCCCTTCCACTTGGGGTTGGCAAGCTCCTCGTAGGTGATCTTGTCCTGCTTGACCCGGTCCTTCGACGCATAGACGACGCGCGCCCGCATCGAAACGCCGTACCAATGACCCTCCGGATCGCGGTACGCGGCAGGAATGACCTTTTCCAGGGCGGCGGACTTGACCGGTTGGGTGACGCCGTAATCCTTCGCTGCCTGCAGGCGGCCGATGTCGACAGTGAGAATCACGTCGGCAGGGCTGTTCTGGCCTTCGGACCGCACGCGCTCCTCAAGGCCGTTGCTCAGGAAGATTGTGTTGACCTTGACGCCGGTCTCCTTGGTGAACTCGTCGAGGATGGGCTTGATCAGGCCAGGCTCACGCGACGTGTAGATGTTCAGGACTTCTTCGGCCGAGGCGGAAACGCCCGAACTCGCCAACAATCCCAGGGCCACGGCGCTGGACATCCATCCGCTCATCACTTTGGTGTTCAACATCATGAATTCCTCGGCGTGGGACGACACATCCCAATCTGGCCGCAAGGATCACGACAGGGATCACCGGGTCAAGAGAAAAATCTAACTATATCAATAACTTATAAGAATTCTAAACTAGACGTTGATTGTAAGAGTTCTAAGCTGAGACCTTCTCGACCGGAGCCGCTTCCTGGCTGAAGGCTTTCAACCGAGCGATCTCGGCTTCCATCTTCTCCATGTTGTTGAAGAGCCGCTCGCTGGCGAGACGCAGGAAATAGAAACCGAATTCCGGATTCTGGAAGTAGAGCTGGCGCACCTCGTCGTAGGTGATGCTCAACACCTCG
The DNA here is from genome assembly GCF_003332305.1 of Microvirga aerophila. GTDB lineage: Bacteria > Pseudomonadota > Alphaproteobacteria > Rhizobiales > Beijerinckiaceae > Microvirga > Microvirga aerophila. Next base: position 3,293 of record NZ_QOIO01000112.1, read on the forward strand.
CCGCCCTCAAGGCATTCCAGGGTCTGTGTACGCCGATGGTCCGGGGACAGGAAACCCATCTCGCCCACCACATGGCCTTGAGGCATTTCGATCCCAAGTTCCCGAAGCTTATAACGGCCTGAGAGCGTATAAAACATACAGGCGGCTGCATCTCCCTTAGCGAAAAGGATTTCGCCGTCCTTCACGCTGCGACGGGTCATGAATGGCTTGAGCCAATCCATGTTTAGGTCGCTGTTGGATGCGTGTTTGACCTTCTGGATCAAGCGAAGCATCTGGTACAGGCGTACCCCGTTGAGGGGGAGCAAGATCAGGTTGACCGTCATGCTCGGGTACAGGCCCATGAAGGATGCATAGGTCAGCGACACCACGTTCGTCGCGATGCCGAGGCACCGGAGCGGAATGATCGTCCTCATCGCACTGCCGGCAATGGCGAGAGCCGCCCCTAACCAGCCGATCGCTTCGACCCACGTCATATGTTCTCATCCGTAAGATTGGATACCGTTACGGCATATACCATTAATACCGACAAATTCGACAGATATGCGTTGGCGCACGTGAGAAATGCGCTCGGCGGGATCATGACCCCTCTGCAACCGATAGTGAATGGCTTGTCCGTTGGATGAACCTACTCGGTCCACCAGAACTGGTAGCCGTAGATGGCCAGGATAAGGACCATCAGGATGGCGACGATGGTCAGGATGCGCCGGTGGCGAGGTTGCTGCGCCATTACCGAACGTCTTTTCGGATGGTGGGCCATTGGCGATTCCAGTTCCGTCAGAAGCGAAACCCTGCGCCCGCGCCGCTTGGGGTCATGACGGGCTCCACCGCTGGCGATGCCGGGCGCTGTGACTCGATTCGGTCGGGTACATCAATGGCGCGGCGGCGGGCCGGCGTGCTCGATTGCTGCGCGGCGGATGATTGCCTCGGCGCGCCGCCGCTCAACGAGGGCGGGGGAGGGACAGGATCGCGGGGCAGCACGCCCTGTGGAGCGCCGGTGTTGCAGCCGCCTAGGATGCCCCCCATGAAAAACAAACAAGGGATCGCTGCCAAGATACGCATTCTGATGCCTCCACTGCCGATGGACGGGAAGCTAAGCCAAAGCGTACGGAAGTCGAGTCGTGACAGCGCGCAATCCAGATGATGATCTTCAGGTTGGATCGGATTGTGAGAACGTTACGTCATCCTCATGTATTTACAACCTAATAGGAACTCGGGAGACTCGCTTTGACCCGGCTGTGCGCCACCTAAGAAGGAACAGGACAGGCGAGCGTGAGAGGAACAGATGAGGCATTATGAGTCCACGGTGGCTGAGAGGTCCCCGCCGAGGCTGGGACGCACCGGACAATGTACGGGGATCGTCCTTCTGTTGGGCCTCATGAGTCTCATGGCCGGGCCAGCGGCCGCGAAGTGTCAGGATTCTCCTGGGCCGGGCGCCGATTGGTCGGGCTGTTCCAAAGCGCGGCTCATGTTGACCGGCGAGGATATGGCCGGGATCAATCTCTCGAAGTCTCTTCTGACCCTGAGCGACTTTGCCGGCTCGAAGCTCACGGGAGCGAAGCTCGTCGAGAGCGAGGTGAGCCGAACGCGATTCGAGGGTGCGGACTTATCCCAGGCGGATTTCACCAAGGCGATCGGATGGAGAGCCAATTTCGGTCAGGCGAACCTCGCCGGGGCAAACCTGCAATCGTCCGACATGAGCCGATCGAACTTCGCCCAAGCGAAGGCCTCCGGCACGAAGTTCAGCAAGTCCGAGCTCAACCGCTCCGATTTCAGCGGAGCCGACCTGACGGGTGCCGACATGTCGAAGGCGGAACTCGCCCGGGTCGCCTTCCAGAATGCGAAACTCGCCCGTACGGATTTCAGCTATGCCAACCTGTCGCGCGCAAACCTTAAAGACACCGGCCTCCAGGGAGCAAACCTGACCCGGGCCTACCTCTATCTGACACAGCTCGCCGGGGCCGATTTGACCGGTGCAACCGGGCTCACGCAGGGGCAGATCGACATCGCCTGCGGTGCGGCGAACACGAAGCTGCCTCCGGGTCTGGTTCAGCCGCAGGGGTGGCCCTGCACCGAGGAAGCGGACTGATCCTCGAGAGTTTCCAGGTATCTGGCGTTCCTTTAGGACAGGGCGAATAACCCGCGACAGCGCCAGACGCGTCGGTTATGAAATACGGATGACAATGGATATCTCCGCCGTTCGCCAGCAATTGATGGATCAGTGGCAGAAGGTTGCTATCGACCTCATCAAGGGCGGCATACCGCCCGAGGCGGTGTTCGAGTCTCTGCTGACCGTCGGGCTCGCCGGTCATGTGGAGATTTTCGGGAAGGATGCGACAGCATCGAAGATCGCGGCCATTGCCCAGCAGCTCTCCGTGCAGGTGAAGCAGGAAGCGGAGGCTTTGCGTGAGGCCTCGGAGGCCACGAAGAACTAGGGGCTTTGCAACGCGAGAGAAGCAAGCTCCGCGTCTGAGAACGGCGGCACGGGTTCAGGGTTTGAGGCGGCCACCTTCTCCCACTGACTGTCGCGCCAAATGTAGGGGCCCCTGTTCGTCAGGATAACGAGCCGGCCTTCGAACGTCGTCAGCGAGATCAGCTCCGTGCCTTGCGGCAGTGGCAGCGGATGAACGATGTTCTTCAGGCTCAGGGTGCCTCTGACGCCCTCAATCATCAGTGCGATCCTTTTTAAGCGCGGCAGCGATCTTTGCGTCGATCAGGCGCTCGATCGCAGCGGTGATCCGACTCGCCTGGTCGGCGTCTTCGAAGACATTCGTCAGCAAACCATAAAGAGCACCGGTGGCATATTCATTCTCCGCCAGCGGAATAGCGCGGGGCATATGGATTTCCGTAGACATCTCGAATCCTCGCTCTCTGTTAAGATAGTTGCTTACCTAAAGGAAGCGTCGGCCAATCCATCGGCGGCTCGTTCGCCGGATGGATGCATCATGTGCATGGAAAGCATCGCACGTTTATTGAAAGGTCCAAATGGGGCCAATTGGGACCGACGCGGCTACCCCGAAGGGGTATTCATTGCAGAGATTTGAATTCTCGCGCTTTCAAAAAGAAAAATTCTGATATTTGTGGATAATTATAGGAAAATTTACAATAGTAAGTCCCGAAAAGATAGAATTTAAGATAAAATTCTTAATGATATCGAAGCGATACTGTCTGTTCAATCAGGATTGCAAGAAGAATTATTATAGAATTTTACGAGTGAGAGTTTCGGGATAGGTGGATCGCGACCGGCCGCCGCTGGCCGCATGGACGATTTCCACAAAGGCAAAGCCTCAACTTCGCCGCGGGACGGATGCCGGCCGCCTCTATGGGCGTTGGGTTCTGTTCCGCAAGCACCCGCGAAATGACAGGACTTCAAGATGATGCGGCCCCTTGGCACTGCGGTCTGTCCCGTGGGTAATCGTCAATCCCAACGTGGTCAGGGAGCAGACCTAAAAAGATATCTAGTCACTGGGAAGAACATGGCGCGTGGGAAAACAACACACGGCTAATACTAAGTCCCTGAAGGGCTGACTCGTTCGTGATTTTCTGCGTCGGGGTGGGTGTGATTCAACTTGGCGAGCCATGGAGGTTCGCCATGCCGATCCCACTCCGTTCTGACTTCG
>NZ_QOIO01000113.1 GCF_003332305.1 Microvirga aerophila
CGTGACAAGGCCGTCACGGCGTTGCGCGAGGCCCGGGTTATCGCTTGCGATGAGACCGGCGTCCGAATCGAAGGCTGTTGCATTTTGCAAGTCGATGCCGATGCCATGGTCTGGCTGTGTTTTCCCCATGGCCCTTCGCGAGCGTTCTACATCTCTGCCCAAGTTAGGATGCACGCCGTCATACGTGTCCGGCGACACCATCAGCACTCCGCCTGTTAAGCCGTGTAGGCGGAGGCGACATTCCAGCCCTCAGATGCGAGTGAACCGGTTCGTGTTCCTCAAACTTCCAATACTTTAGATGTTTGATCCCAGGGTTTGATGGTGCATCCTTATCGCCGGAATGGAGGGATGCGCTTCTCTATTCGGCCCCTCCAAGTCAAGCGCTTTTAAGGCATCGGCCATCCCACCTCCAGGCAGTCGTCTCTCGCAGGGCCTTGCTTCTCTCCGGGATCGACACATTGGCCCTCCCACCATGGGATTCGTAGGATAAGGTGGCTCAATCTATGGGGCGTTCTGGCCGCGGCAGCGCGGCCGATACAAGCGCATCCACGAGCTCGCCTGATCCATCGTCCTGCGAAGGACGTCTTTCTTCCGCCTTCTGGCGGAATTCGAGTTATCTCATCGCGCGTTCCGGTATGGCATCTTAGACAGCTGCGGGGATGCTTTCCCTCGTCCCGCGGAATACGGTGCCATCGCTCCAGATGCGGTGCATGATCACGCCCAGACGCCGGGCCAGCGCAACAATGGCTTTTCGCCCACCACGCCGTTTGGCGATAGTCATCGCCCATGCCTTCAGCCACGACCACCTCACGTGGACATTCGTGAGCATGACTTGAGCGGCTTCGTACAACAGCGTTCGCATCATGCCATCCCCACAGAGGGAGACGCGGCCGATCCGGTTGCTCTCACCCGACTGATGAAGCACCGGCGTTAACCCCAGGGAAGCACCCACGGCTTTGGAGCTCCGGAAGCGAGCCGGAACGTCAATAGTACTGGAATAGGCTAAAGCGACAACGGGACCGACCCCAGGAATGGTCATCAGGCGTCGACAAACACCGTCGTCGCGGACAATCGACAGCAGCTTGCGGTGAAGACGCTCGAACTCCTCTCGAAGCTTTCGCCGGCTGGCCAGCAGCGGCTCTATGATCTCTGCCAGGTCAGGCAGACAATCAAGGAGTTCGCGAATGCGGATGTCGAATTTGGCTGCGCCAACGATGCCGACTTTGAGACCAAAGTTGCGCAGCAGACCGCGGATGTCATTCTCGATCGCAATCGCCTTCTCCTGCAGCAGCTTGCGGGCGGTCAGCAGAGCCCGACGCAGCTGGCTTGTGACGGACTTGACGTGCACCGGCCGGAACAGGTTAACCCGCATCATCTGGGCGATGCCGCGAGCATCATTGCGGTCACTCTTGTTCACCTGCGCCTTGAGGAACGCCTTGGTATGGCGGGTCTCGATGCAGACCACCGGCAAGCCAGCCTCGGCCAATCCGCTGAACAGCCACTGCGACAGGGGGCCGGCCTCGAGCCCGATCCGAGCCAGCCGCCAGGTCGGATCCTGGAGCACCCGGGCAAGATCCTCAGGATGGCTGGGGGCCTTCATCTCACGGCAGATGGAACCCGTCTCGTCCACGATACAGATCGAGGTCTCTTTGAGAGAGACGTCCAGTCCGGCGTAGTGCTTCATGCTGCGCACCCTTTCCTGATGCTTATGAGGGGACACCCTCACGCTATCATCAGCTCGAAGCGCTGCCTTCTAACCATGGCCGTTGCAGATGGGGCTCAAGCCGAATACCCCATCTAAACATTTGTCTTATGATTTTACGCCCTGATCGAGCAAGATGAGGACACCGCCAGCGGGTCGCGAGCTCGCTGGTGGGAGGGGATGGGTCGTTCCGTTGCAGACCGGACGGGTCGGGCTAGAGTAGGACCACCCCTCTCTTTTCTTCGTGACCTGAACGGATACCCGGGCGTGATGGCCCGCAACAAGCCAAGGACGCGGAAAAGATGGATCATCCTATACCACAGACCGCTGGCATCGACATTGCCAAAGATCGTCTCGATGTCTGTCTCTGCCCCGACGGGGCGGCCCGCCACTTTACCAACGATGCCCAGGGCCATCGTGCGCTCATCGTCTGGCTGGCCGCGCATTCCATTCAGCGCGTGGTCTTCGAAGCCACCGGAGCCTACCACCGTGCCCTGGAACGCTCTCTCGCGGCCGCGGGTCTGCCCTTGGCGAAGATCAATCCCCGCCACGCCCGCCGCTTCGCTCAAGCGCTCGGGCAACTCGCCAAAACCGATCGGCTCGACGCAGCCCTGCTGGCGCGCTTTGGGGCGCTGCTCGAGCCGCCCACCCGGCCTGTGCTCAGTCCAACTCTGGACGCGATGAAGGAGCTGTTGGTCGCCTGCCAGGCCTTGATCAAGGATCGCACCGCTGCCCTCAATCGGCAGAAGACCGTGCGCTCGCCCTTGTTGCGGCGCCACCTTACGCAGCGGCTAAGCCAGATCGCCCACCAGCTTGCCGCCCTTGAGGCCCACCTCCTCAACCTGTGTAAGGGGGATGCGGATCTCGCCCCGCGACTGGCCATCCTCATGAGCATTCCGGGCATCGCCCAAGCCACCGCTTTGAGCCTGCTCGTCGATATGCCTGAACTCGGCAGCCTCGATCAGGGCCAAGTGGCAAGTCTCGCCGGCGTGGCCCCAGTCGCGCATGACAGCGGGACCTCACGCAGCCGCCGCATGATCCGAGGTGGTCGCGCAAACCTGCGTCAGGCGCTGTACATGCCGGCCCTGGTGGCAGCCCGCTTCAATCCGGATCTGAAAGCCAAGTACCAAGCCTTGGTCGCGGCGGGAAAGCCCGCCAAGGTTGCCCTGACTGCGATCATGCGAAAGCTCATCATCCTGGCTAATGCACTCTTGCGAGACCAGCGGCACTGGACACCACAACCTGCTTGATCAAGACGGATACTCTAGCCTCGGGAACCATCTCGGCATAACGGCTTCGCCTCAATCCCCTTTACCTGCGGGCTAGGTCACCGTGCCAGTTGACGGCAGGTCACCGCCGCTTGAGCTCATGCCCCCTCACAGCAGGGGGCAAGGCGTTCTCCTTTCCTCTTTTCTCATTGCATTCCAGACATATCCACCCCGGACCATCCGGGACGAGGCGCACTGTAGGCGATGTCGGCCAGCCAGACCTGGTTTGAGGCGGACACGGTGAACTCCTGCAGCAGCAGGTTGGGCGCAGTCGGCATCGCATGCCGGCTGTCGGTCGTGGTCGGCCGGAAGCGGCGGCGGGCCAGGGCACTGATGCCATGCCGGCGCATCAGGCGTTCGACCCGGCCGCGGCTCCCGATAGCCTTCGGCTCGTAAGACCGCGTGCATGCGCAGGGTGCCATAGCGGCCCTGATGGCAAGCATGGAGCCGCTGCACCGCCTTCAGCAGGCGCCGGTTGGCAATCGCCCTGGCGCTCTCGGGCCGGGAACGGCACGCGTAATAGCCGCCGGGCGAGACGCCGAGCACGCGGCACATGAGCCGCACCGGAAACGTGCGGGTATACTGCTCGATGAAGCCAAACTTCATTTCGGCACCTCCGCGAAGATGCCGATGGCTTCCTAAGAAACAGCCCCCGCGGGAGCGTCATCGGCGACCTCCTGCAACACAAAGCCGAGGGCCCTGGCGCGGCGGTGCACATTGTTGATCACCCGCCTCCGATATCGCTCCTCGTAATAGGACGCTCCCGGGTCAGCGTAATCCATGCCATGGCGAAGGGCGTTGTAGAATAGCACCGCAATCTTGCGGGCGGTCGCAGTGACGGCCTTGGCCTTGCCGAGGCTTACAGCCCCGTCCATGACGCGTTTTCTCCAGAATAAGAGACAGCCACGCTTGGCGGCAAGTGCAATCCGATGCCCGTGAACCATTCTGCAAATTGCAAAGGCAGGAGAAACAGCGGTTGAGGAAGGCTATTGCAGCCGGTATGCGAAGGTACGAATTATGCCATCCCGTTCCTTGAATTCGCAGAGAACTTGGCTGTTTAATACAAGTAGATTGAATGGTGGCTCCGTGAGAATAACACCGCTCTCAAAAGAAACCCTGAACCCGGGCCCAGATGGTTTATCAATATTTGGAAGGAAGTCGCTCCTGATTGGAAGATGCTCAGTAACTATCAAGTATTTACATCGATGATGAATCTTGTCTATAAATTTGTGAATATCGTTGTTAGACAAGTGTTGAAGAACCTGACGAACAATAATGACGTCAGACATCGGTATTTCATCATTTACTAAATCGAGTTCTTTAAATTCTAAATTATCATACTTGAATAATTTTCTGTTTTCTTTCAAAAGGCCATCAACAATGTCACACGCGATATATTTTGAGGCGAGATGAACCAATCTGGATCCAACGTTGAAGTCGCCACACCCAAGGTCTACTATGATTTTTGGACCAGCGAGGCCTACCAGAAAATGCTCCAACGCGTTTACATATCCTGTAACAACTTCACGCTCATGTGAGCCATGTCCTGAATAATATTTGCGCGTCCCGCTCCAGCCCCACAGCTTTTTTTCATACGTTCTGGAGAAAATTTCCCTATTTGTGCAACCCACAAAATCGTCATCCGACAGGGCCGCCATGCCTAGAATCTTCCTTATGAACATACGATGTCGATAAGGAATAATTGCTTTAGAGAGATTCACAGCTTTTGTGAAAACTATTTCTTTCATCACCAATACGCTTGCGGAATATATTAAACGGCAACAGTTGGTTCGCCTCACGCTCGCAGATACACAGTATAAGTGCTGGGCCGACTGGAGCCTCAAGCTTGCCCCTTCAGCACCAAAAGCAGGAATTAGACCGCGTCCTGAGGTTTCATACATTAGGGCGAACCGCTGATGATCTGAACCCCTAGGGACCGAACCATTTTGGATTATAGTTTTCTGCTATTGTTCCCAATGCAGCTCGCGACCAATATGGCCGTGTGCGGGCTCTCTCCGGGCCCGAGGGCGGCTTCTCGTGCGACTGGGCCTAATCAATAGCTATAACAGCAAGCGGAGCCTGCGGGTGGAGTGGCAGGAGACCGGCGTTCCTATGCCGCTGACGTCCGGACAGGCAGCCGCCGCGGAAGGGAGACAGGCGCGAGCTAAAGCGCATTTCGGATCAGTGTAGAGCATAGCCAGCGTGCCTGAACCAGCCTCGGGCATCCTTTGCGGTAATGGTGTCGAGGGCGCGTGAATCGCGCCGATTTTTCCGGAGGCTGATTGACTTGGATTCTACGCGGCCATCGGCATAACCTCAAGCTGAGCGTAGTAGGCGGCTTCCGCCTCGGCGGGCGGGACGTTGCCGATGGGCTCGAGCAGGCGCCGGTTGTTGAACCAGTCGAACCATTTAAGAGTGGCGAACTCGACGGCCTCGAAGGAGCGCCACGCACGACGCCGATAGATCACCTCAGCCTTGAAGAGGCCGATCACGGTCTCAGCCGGGGCATTGTCATATGAATCCCCGACACTGCCGACCGACGGCTCGATGCCAGCCTCAGCAAGACGCTTGGTGTACTTAATCGACACGTATTGGGCTCCCCTGACGCCCCTCTGTTTGTCAAGCGGTGATCCGCGTCTGATTGATCTCCTTTTGGCGGCGCATGATGAGCGTAAACACCTCGCGGGCGGTATAGCGCTTCAGGGATCGAATGGCGTCGAGCTTCGAATGTCCCTCCGCGATCCGCTTCGCCACATAGGCCTTTGTCTTCGGATCAGTTCGAAGGCGGGCAATCGCGATGATGTGCAGGGCGCTGTTCGCAGCCCTGTCGCTGCCCCGCTTGAGCCGATGCCGGATCACCTTGCCGGATGAAGCGGGCACCGGGCTCACACCACACAGCGCGGCAAAACTGTCTTCCGAGCGCAAGCGCTCCAGGTTATCGCCGGCCGTGAGCAGGTGCTCTGCGGCGCTGGTATGCCTGATCGAGGGGCGTGCCACGTCGGGGGCGAGTTCATCGACGATGGCCCCGATCCTCGTGTCGAGGTCCGCGATCTCATCATACAGTTCGAGGTATCGGCGAGTGAGGGATTTGAGGCTGATGCGGTAGGCGGATTCCACATCACGATAGGCGCTCAGGTCCGGCCGCCAAGCGGCTAGGGCCCGGACGAGCGCAATTACCCACGGCCCATCCTGAACTGAGGTTCAGGCGGACACGGTCTGAAGGATTGTCTTGAACGCGTTGGTTCCTGGATCGAGACGCGCCGCGTCAACGACTGTTCGAATGTCCGCTTCGCCCTCGGCGGCCCACATGGCCCGGTAGCCGTTGGTCGCCTTGCGCTGAATGACGGCGGGTCTGAGGGCGCGTTCGCAGGCGTTGTTCGTCGCCTCAACCATGCCGGGCCACTGAGTGAAGGTCAGAAGCTGATCGCGGGCTCGCCGGACTTTGCTCTGAAGGGCGCGGGCCAGAGCGCAGGATGTCGGCGCGGCCAGGATAGCGTCCAGACTTCGCTCCAGAGTCGGCGCTTGCGGGCGATGGTCGAGGCGGCAAGGGTTCCGACCTCCTCCGCCAGGGCGAAGGCCCGGTGCAGCCACAACTTGAGGCGGGTTGGCAGGACATCTGCGCTGACCTCATCGGCATAGGCAGCGTCGCGGGCGAGATGAGCCAGACAGGTCTGGTGGGCATCTGCATGGCCCTGTTGCGCGCTATAGCGGTCGGAGCACCAGACGTCGGGTCGGTGCCCGTCCATCATGGTCTGGACCACGATGGACGGGCACCGGGTCGGCGAGGCGTGATGGACGATCGCCTCCGAACAGCGAAATACCCAATGGTAGGCGTTG
>NZ_QOIO01000114.1 GCF_003332305.1 Microvirga aerophila
AGCTTGCAGCAGCCTAACCCCGGCAGAGGCTCCACTTAGCGAACCGAAAACGCTGTTCAGACAAACCGAGCCACCTCTGTTCGAGCACCATCCCAGCAACGATAAACCCGATGATGACCTCCCGGAAACGATACGAGACGAACCAGTACAAGACCGTCATGAAAGCGATGAGAGCGATAACTGCAACGAGTAAGGGACCAACCGCCACTTCGTAGCCCATGTTCGGTTTCCTTCTGATCAGCCGGGCAGATCCAGAGCCAGTCACGGCGACCAACAGAAAACGAAACGGCTACTGCTATATTCCGCGATCATCGTCTACAGACGGTTTATAATGAGGAGTAATCCAACAGGCTGCGCCGCTTGCGTGGTGGTTTTCGCGGGTAATCCTCTCTCAGGCTCTTTTGTTGCCGGTGATGGATGTATAAGAACTAATCCATAGTTGCGCCTGATGTTCGGTGCTGTCATGGCTGATAATCCTGTTAGTCATGCCCCAGTACTCTCTTCACATCTGGAACGGTCGCGACCGCTACGGACATCCAAGGAAACTAGACCTTCCTAGTATCGAAGCTGCCCATGCCGTTGCCTTGCAGTTAGCGCGGGTTCTGATCGCGGCTCGCTCATCCTGGCGCGAGTTGCCGATAGAAGTGCGAAAGCAGTTCGTTATTGAGATTATTGATGAGGCCGGTCAGACGGTGCTGACTGTTCCGTTCACCGAAGCGGAAGGGCCAATGTCGTGATTGTCTCGCCTGTCCCTTCGCATCTTGCACTTGCTTGAAGCTCGTGCCGAAGGGCTCCCAGAGGAACTGTCAGGAGCTAGAGGAGACACCAAGGCAAGGGCAGCTTACCCTGCGCCGGTCGTGTACCAGGACGGGTTTTCCCATGGGCTTATGGGTCCAATGGTGCCTGAACCAAGGACGGAGGTGGGGCCGAAATCCAGCCTAATTGACCAGCTACGTGCGAGTATAGCTGTGTTGTCAGGAAGCGGTTTTTGACCGCCACAACGATGTCGCGGCGTCCCGAATACCTCCAGTGCAGGGTGTCTGTATCGGCACTCGGAGCCAGGACTTCAGTGTCATAGGACACGAGGCCATGATGACTGTTTAGCTCAAAATTAACCCTGTACTTGTCAGAGCCTTTCTGTTCGCTCTTTCCCACTTTCACGTGAGCGGTGACCAGAATATCGCAACGACCTCGCAAGGGCTTGGCTGAGAGCTTCAGCGTATCCCATAGGATGCTCGGGCTTGTTCCTGTGTCGGCCATGGTCGTTCTCCAGACCAGTTAAGGCGCACCCCCTTGTTTTTAAGGATTGTACCTGTGATTTGCAGGAAACGGGATGAGGTAATGGGAGACGGAAAAGGGTTAGGAGTTCCAGCGAGTCTCTACGGGCCCCACGCACCTCCCGGGTTCAACGACTCAACGACCCTTAGCCCTCCTCATCGAAATGGGATGCCCCTGTAACCCTCCGAGGGTTTAGTCGCCGTCTGGAGTCCCAAGAACCCAGCGGGGCCAAGACTACGTGCCACGAAGCCTCGCTCCAGTTCGGCTGTGTCCTGATCTGCCGTTTTCCGCCCTAGGAATACCCGAGCCATAGAGCATCATGTTTTTACACGGCAGCATATCCTGAGTTTTTGAGGTAGTTTGCACATTTGGCAGGCGCGACCTGATCCAGGGCATAGGCCAGTTTCGGGCAATCCTCGAAAAACATCAGCATGGCCCCGAGTGCGGCCCCAAGTGCAGCAACGAGAGTGACCCAGCGCAGGGAGAGGATGGAGTGGAGCATTTGACGAGCCCTCAGCCTGTATCGTGGTCTGGCTAAAGTTGTAACATATTCGTCAGGAAACACTCGCTACCTGAGCCGAGACAATCGCAGTCGCCGCTCGACCTTGTGCTCCGGTCGATCCATGGGACCCTCGGTGCCGTTCCGAAAGGGAGACTGATGCGGGTGGGGTGAGGTGTCCAGCCTGTGTGGGCATCGAGAAGGCTCTCTCTGCGTTAGGCGGGCCCAACGGTCTCTGCTGAATAACGCAGGACCAGTGTCATGAAAAAGCCAAGGTCTCTGCCCGTGATCTCCATATGAGCAAAGAACCGAAGCACCCAAGCCAGCGTGACGGTCTCAACCGGCGGAGCGATGAGGTTGATGCGCCACGCCCAAGAGCCTCCACCGGCAAGCCGCGTGCGGCTTCAAAGCGCAAAGCGGACGCCGCTCTGGGCTCTGTTAGTGCCGAGATACCCAATGGTGTGACGGCCGGTCCAGAAGGAAGCACTGCCCCCAGCCTTTCGCCAGCGCAGGACGCCTCTGCCAGAGCCCGCAGCTTGATCGCGGATCCCGATCAACATAGAGGGGATGAGCAAGCCTCCAACAGCGAGAGTAGAGGCGAGGCCAAGCAACAGTTACCGACGGGTAGGCTCGCAGGGGTTACTGTACTCAATGAACCGCATCCAGATGTTCCAGGCGATTTACTCCAGCGCAAGGAAAGCATGGAGATGCGACCTGACCAGAAGGATGAACCAACTCAAGATCGCTCTATCGTTCATGGCCGCATGTCAGGAAGCCGCGAGGATGGTAAGAACTCGTCCCGCGCTGGTCTTGAAGGCACAGTCCGACGAGGGATCAGAGTGTGGACCCCGCGCCTACAAGCCGCTTCCGACCGCGTGAGGGACGCTTCAAGGCGGGTAGCGGTCTGGACGCGGGAAACAGCAGCACGCAGGGCCGAAAGGGCTCGCACCTCTGAGCCTGCCAATCCGATTTACCTCGTGGCGGCGATCACCCTTGGCATCCCGGCCTTGTTGACGATCCCGCTGATCGGGATGAACCCAGGCATTCAGGAGGGTGCTTTCTCGACAGTGATCACGTTCGTTGTGCTCGCCGCCTTCATTGTCGCGGCACTCTTCGAGATCAAGAAGCTCGTGGACCAGCCTTCGGACGAGGAGCATCATTGACGGGAGCTGGTTGACCGATTTCGCGTGCGGCCTCCTGAACGAGCCATCTCTGAGACGAGGGGCACCGCCTTGCTGACGAGCTACTGCTTCAGAAGATTACCGTTGCGCGTCGCAGCATTCGGTGGTGTCTGCACCTGAGAGCTAAAATCACTCGCGTCAGCTACACGGATGCCGTTCCGACCAGCCGCCTTCGCTTGGTATAGTGCCGCGTCGGCTGCCTCCAAGAGCGCGACACCCACACTCCCGCACGATGGGCGTGCCGAGGCCACGCCAATACTGACCGTCATAACCTGATAGGGACTGCCCTCGTGAACAAGGCCGATGGCCATGACGGCTTGGCGGATGTTCTCGGCAATTAGCTTAGCACCCGACAGGTCGGTCTCGGGCAGCAGCACGGCGAACTCTTCGCCCCCATGCCGAGCAGCCATGTCTCGTGGACGGCGGATGTTGGCACCGAGGGTGCGGGCGATGGCACCAAGCACTTCATCGCCTCTGCCATGGCCGTAACGGTCATTGAAGCTCTTGAAGTAATCTACATCGATGTAGAGCAAAGCCAGCGATGATCCTGACCGGATCGCCTGCCGCCATTCGCGCTCAAAGGTCTCCCGAAAGCCGCGCCGGTTTGGCAGTCCTGTCAAATCATCCGTTCGAGCAATCCGTCTGAGCTTGGCCTCCGCGTGCGTGCGGCGGCGCAACTCGCGCTGGAACAGCACGGTGAGGCCCAGCACCGCCGAGCACAGCACCCCCGTCACGAGACCGAGGACGAGAGCCTTGCGCTTCCAAGCTGCCAAGACTTCGTCCACAGAGACGGCAACGGTCAGAACAAGCGGATAGCGATCCAGCCGCTCGAAAGAGATGATACGGCGCACGCCATCAATCGGCGAGAGCGAGTCGAAGGTACCAGCCTTTCCCTGCAACAGGCGCTGTACGTGGGGAGAACCAGCGAGACTCTGGTCTACCTGCCTCTCGTCGTAGGGATGGCGGGTGAGCAGGATGCCGTCGTGCCGGAACAGATTGATCGCACCTTTGTGGCCAAGGCTCAGGTCGGAAAACAGTTTGTCGATATTGGACAGAGGCACCGTCCCCATCACGACGCCTGCGAAGTGTCCAGATGAATCATAGAGTCCCCGGCTCAGAGCGATGACGAGATCACCCGGTCTGATCCGGCTCCTGAAGGGCCGACTGACATACAAGCCGCTATAAGACTGTTCGCGATGAACCTTGAAGGCGTCGCTGTCGGCCATGTTGAGGGGGCGTGGCGCGATGACGGGACCGCCATCCGCAATGAGATTTCCCGCTTTATCCACCAGCACCAGCGATTCCACAAAGGAAGCGGACGCCGCTCGATCAAACAGCACATGGTGCTGGAGATCGGGGAGGAGGTGAGGAAACTCGACATGGCGCTGTCCCTCCATCACCCCCTTCAACGACAGGTCCAGCAACTCCAAGTCGCTGCCGAGGTCACGGGCGATAGCGGTGAGTACGTTTCGGGAGGACGTTTCGGCCTCCTGCCACGTGTTGAGGCGATCCGTCCACAGGGTGTGTGCTGATAGGGCAAGAATGCCCAGCGCAATCACGCCAGCGATCAGGTTGAGGTAGACTTCCGAGATCAGGCGTTTCATTCAGTTTTGCTGCGCACTCCTGGCAAGAAGTCAGCCTATAAACGTCAGGACCGGAACCACGCAATAGAAAGCGTTTAGGAAGCTAGATGGTTTATTCCGAAAAATTTTGAGCTTAAACCCCGCGAGAACGATCCAAGCATGCAGAGACTTTGTAGGTCGGCAGCTTATCTAGTTTGAGGCTAGCGCTCTTCCACACTCCGACCCACGAAAGCTCGGGAGACACTATGCCCATCTCTGGTGATCAAGCTTCGTTCAATGACAACGGCTAGGACATTTTCGCTGCTTGACCGTTGGCCTGTCGCTGCGGCAGAAATTGGCCCCACTCCCAAGTTGGCGTCTCTGCTCAGCAGCGACAAACAGAGTGGCGTGAATAGATGATGCCCCGACTGAAGCTCTCTTCGACTGCTGTGAGATCGCAGAGCACGCGCTTCTGCGCGCCGCGATAGATGGTGGTTGGAACGCCCATGAGAGCTTCCCAGCGGCAGCGATCCAGCAGCGCTTCGAAGCACTCTGCTTTGCAACCAGGCCGTTTCCTGCCGTGATAGACGCTCTGATTGCGAAGGGGCTGTTGGGCCACGATGGCAAGTTCCTCCATCTGACCCCCTCTGGCTGGGCGTGCGCTCAAAGGTAAGCCGCTCTTCGAGTTCCTGTCCAAGCCAGCCTCAGTCGAGGATAACAGCAGTATGGCCCCGTTTGCCGACACTGAGAGAAAGTATCTGGATGCTGATGCGGTCAGACGCTGGTAGCCAAGCCGTGCAGGTTCTAGGAACTGCGTGACCCAGAAGAATTACCATGGGGCGGAAAATTTGCCTCTTGGTCTGGAACGCCCTTCACCCTCTGCGGTTGACCGTCAAGCTCCCAAGGACAGCGGATTGCGGGGATCGCCCGATGGCCGACGCTGTGAAGAACGACTGGCGGTCAGGTCAGCTTATCATCATCCCTGATGCGTGGCGCGACGCCAGCCTCTGGAGCGACATCCAAGCTGAGACGCAGGACGGGATCGAGGCAGCCTTGCAGGCCATGTATGCCGCGTTGCTCCAGCAGCCGCTCTCGCCGCAACTGGTCAAGCTCGTCTGGGAGATCGAGACCCACCTGGAGGGCATCCAGCGTGGCTGTTGAGGAGCCGCTGCGGTCCCACCTCCTGGCGGCGGTGCCTCATCTACGGGCGTTTGCTATCTCCCTGACCAATAACCCTGACCGTGCCGATGATCTGGTGCAGGATACCCTCGTGCGGGCCTGGGCTAACATCGACAAGTTCGAGCGGGGGACGAACCTGAGCGCATGGCTCTTCACCATCCTGCACAACCTCGTCCGCTCCGAGTACCGTAAGCGCAAGCGCGAGGTGGAGGACGCGGACGACTCCTTTGCGGCTCGGCTCAAGACGCAGCCGGATCAGCAGGCGCATCTTGATTACGAGGATTTTCGCAGAGCGCTGCGGAGGCTTCCAGTGGAACAACGGGAGGCACTGCTGCTGGTGACAGCGCAGGGTATGTCCTATGAGGAGGCGGCTGTGGTGTGCAGGGTTGCGGTTGGCACCATCAAGAGCCGCGTGAACCGTGCCCGTTTCCGGCTGACAGAATTGCTGGGCTTGGAAGACGAGGCCGAGATCGGGCCAGATAGCGTGATGAAGGCAGCGCTGTCTGTGGAGTGACCGCTGCTTCATGCCTCACGGACTTGAATGGTCGCGCTTGCCTGCCTGAACCACCACAGAATGGCTCGTTCAGCCATCGGCTCCTGCCATCTGGTATGAATTCTCAAGCTATGCTGTTGGTATTCACAACCTAACGCTCAGCCATCTGTATGCCCCGACGAGTTGGCGAGAAGATTTGACCGGCTCCGCACCCTCTGCAATGGAACGCCGATTAAACATGTCAGCACCTGTTCGAGCGGATTGCATCCTTTTGCTTGCCTTCGAGCAGAGGTGGCTCGGTTTGTCTGAACAGCGTTTTCGGTTCGCTAAGTGGAGCCTCTGCCGGGGTTAGGCTGCTGCAAGCT
>NZ_QOIO01000115.1 GCF_003332305.1 Microvirga aerophila
AGGCCACCTATCTTGAACGGCATGGCCTCCTGCTACCGGGCGAACGACGACGGCTCACAGATGAGGATTTCACGCCAGAGAAGGTGATCTGACCGCCGGTATTACCGTCTATCAACCGGAACCGATCAGGCGGCTGCCGGAAGGTCAGCGAGGCCCTTATTTACGAATTGCCTCGGCGCACCGGGAGATCCGGTCATGTCATGGAGCTAAAGTAAGCCGATTGTCCGCATCGGGCGGAAAACCAGACGTTCCTGAAGGCAAGGGAACTACCGTGCCTGACCCAAACCGGACCAAACGACATTTCGCACCGCGCACGCGATCAATGGAGATCATCTGGCCTCCTTACTGTTTTGAGGCTGCTCACCGTAGACTTACCCGTCGGGCACAATCCCTCGACTTGTAGAAGGCCTGCGGTATGTAGCTCACATGATGTCGTTCCGACGTTACACAATCCGTCAGTGCCTGGTGGCCTTCGGCGCAGCCCTCGTGCTGCCGGGCCTTATCTTCGCGGCCATTCTGCTGTGGCGCTACGCCAGCGCGGAACGCCACCACTATGAGGAGGAGGCGCTCGGCACCGCTCAGCGCATCATGGCAGCGGTCGATCGCGAGCTCGTGGGCATCCAGTCGGCCGCGCAGGCGCTCGCCACCTCCTCGTCCCTGCTGGAGGGCGACTTCGAAGCCTTTCAGCGGCAAGCTGAGTTGACTCTGCAGTCCTGGGCGCAGCACAAGCCGAACGACTACGCCATTGTGGTGCGTGACGTGACAGGCCAGCAGGTGGCCAACACCCGCCTACCGCGGGGCTCACCCTTGCCGAAGGGGGCTAACCTGCCCATCGACCAGCAGGTGATTACCACCAAGCAACCTGTGGTCCAGGACCTCTTCACCGGAGCCACCGCAGGACGTCCGATCATCAGCATCCGAATTCCGGTCCTCAAGGACGATGCCGTCACGCACGTGCTGTCGATGGCCGTCGAGCCGCGCCGCATTGCCGAGATCCTGCTGGCCCAGAACCTCTCTGCCTCGTGGGTTGCCACCATAATTGACCGGGCCGACCGCGTCGTTGCCCGTTCCCGTCGGCATGAGGCGTTTGTGGGCACGCCCGCGCCTGACGAGTTCCGGAGAACTGCCCGCGAGGCCGATGGCATCTGGGAGGGGTACAATCTGGAAGGGACGGAGGTGGTTGGGGCCTATGCCCGCTCTGGCGTGTCGGGCTGGATGACGTTCGTCGGTGTGCCGGCTGAGATCGTTCAGGCGCCGCTGCGCCGCTCCCTGTGGACCTTGCTCGGACTTGGGGCGGTTTTGGTTCTGCTGTCTCTGCTTCTGGCTCGTGCCTTCGGGCGGCGCATCGCTGTTCCAGTCCAAAGTCTGGTCCATCAGGCTCAGCGACTCGGCCGCAGCGAGCCTGTAGCGCCGCCACCGACCGGACTAGTGGAGGTTGATCAGGTCGGCGGCACACTGGCGTCGGCTTCGACGGAGCTGCGCCAGCGCGAGAATGCCCTGACGGCAAGCGAGGCCCGCCTGTGGGCGACCCAGAACAATGCCGCCGTCGGGATTGCCGAAGTTGATCGCGAAGGGCGCTTCATTTCGCTCAACATGGCTCGCTGCAAGCTCACCGGCCACACCCGTGAGGAGCTGATGGGACAGCATTTCGGCCATGTGACCGATCCCGAGCTCCTCGGGCCTGACCTCGACCTGTTCGCGCGACAGGTCGCAGGCGAGCTTGCCACCTACACCACGGACAGCAAGTTCCGGCGCAAGGATGGCAGCAGCGGCTGGGCCCGCGTGACCAGCACGGCGGTGCGGGACGCGGATTGCACCTTCCTTTACGCGGTGCGGGTGGTCGAGGACATCACCGAACGCCAGCAGGCGGATCGGCGCCAGAAGCTGCTGATTGATGAGTTGAACCATCGGGTGAAGAACACGCTCGCCACGGTGCAGTCGTTGGCGTGGCAGGCCGCTCGCCCCGGCGTGCCGCCGCAGGTTGCGCAAGAGAGGTTCCAGGAGCGGCTGCTGGCACTCTCGCGCACGCACAACCTGCTCAATGAGACACACTGGGAGGGCGCCTCCCTCAGGACGATCCTGGAAACGGAGCTCGGTCCCTACACGACACCCTCATCCCGCATCAGAATTGATGGGCCGGAGATCGACCTTCCTGCTCGGGTAGCGGTGGTGCTGGGCATGGCATTTCACGAACTCACCACCAATGCCGTCAAGTACGGTGCCTTGTCCTCTCCATCCGGCCGAGTGACGGTGGAGTGGACGGTTGACGAGCACGGGGACGAAGCAAACCTGGCCATCGACTGGTGCGAGCTGGGTGGTCCCACCCTTGAAGTCCGACCGAACCCGGGCTTTGGCTCGCGCCTGCTTCGACAGACGATCACACGGGAACTGGCTGGCCAGCTTGACCTGCGGTTCGAGCGGGAAGGTGTCTGCTGCGCAATTGCCGTCCCGCTCGGCTCGTCCTCCAGGCAACACGCAGCATGAGGCAAGTCAGAGGCGTGGGATGTCATGGCTGCCTTCTCCCGATCGTTGCTGACCCCGCCGGGGTCTGGAACTGGGACGCTGGAAGGCCGCATGATGGAACTTCCGCATTTCTTGTACTTCGAAAGGTCGGTTGCTGGCACATCTCGGAAGTAGACCAAATTTCAGCTTTGAGCAGGAACACCGGACGTTCCTGACGGGTAGCAGATTTCCTGGGTTGACCCGGCGCTGACGAAGCCCGGTACTGGGCCGAGGAACAGCAGATAGGGATCAATACCGTTTATGTCGTGTCAGAATCTCGTCACCTGTTGCCTGCCGCAGGCCATGTCGAGTACGGCATGGCCTGATCTAAGAAGTGCTCACTTCTGCTTAGGTGATGTAGATGTGGTCGGTCACGTTGATCGTGTTCCCTCCAGCCGTGCCGCCGAAATGCAGCGTATGCTTGCCTTGCGGGAGGTCGTCGATCATCAGCCAGTAGCCGGCATCTCGACTGGGAGCAAAGTCTTCATTCGGATCTGGCTCTGGGACGAGAGCCGCAAGCAGACTGCCGGGCGTAGCGGATCCCGGGGAGAAGAAGTCCGTCTCTTCGAGGTGGGCTGAGACGTTCTCTACGGGCTTGCCATCGATTTCAAAGAAAAAGCTGTCGACCGAAGCCTTCCAAGCATCAAGTGCCGCGTTGGCGTCGGCCTCCGTATCGCCTCCGGTTGCAAGCCAGAGGTTGTTCACCACTGGGACGAGGAGCGGCGTCCCCTCCTCAACAGCGAAACTCCTCTCAACCGTCGCCGGACCGAACGGAGGAAAGGCGCCCGCGACGAAGAACACGGGGCCGTCGTTGTTCACATGCGCGAACTCGCCGGTCGTGTCAGTCAGCGGATTGCCCTCGAACGTATCCGGATTGGCTGGGGCCTGCAGAGCCCAGGTCCACCACTCCTCCGCCCAGTCTCCGATGGATTGGCCAAGGACGGTCGAATGAGGGGGGTAGATTTTAAAGGGCACGCCATCAATGAGGTATGGGGTCGGATAGCCCGGCTGCGTGGCGTATTTTGCATCGTTGCGGGAGATCCCCGCCACATCATTGTGGTAGTCGCGGTAGCGCCCACTGATCAGGTCGATATCGTGGTTGGACTCGTCCAGGATCACCGTATAGGTGGAGGTCCTTTTGCCCCCTGTGGGTCCGGTGTCTACGCCGTATGCATCTGGGTCCACCGCGTTATTGATGTGGGTGATGATCTTATTCTCAAGATGTTCCTGACGAGTGTTCGTGGTGGTGACCTTGAACGTGAGATAATGATCTCCGTTCGGAGCTTCCCTAATCCCGAGCCTGTAGACGTCGAGGAGCCGGTCGACGTAGTCGAGATACTTTTCCAATCTGGCAGTGCTGTAGGCCATGGTCGTTACCTCCCTTTGCGGCGCATTGAACGTCGCAGGCAAAGTGGAAAGTCACGCTGAGAGACACTGGTCTTTATTGCTGTGGGGCCATGTAGGGCCCTTGACTTGGCTCCGGATCAGCCGCGAACCACCTCCCTTCTCACTGCCCTGAACAGTATTCCACTCACTGTCTTTTGAAAATACGTTTGAGGCGCTGGCCAAGGTGAAGCTCAAGCACGATCTCTATTTGTGCTAACTTCCGTCCCTACGTTCCACAAATGACCTTCCGCGAACTTGATGAACTGGAACGTCTTGTTATGGCACGCTCCGGAAGTACGTCGAATTCCTGCAAAGACCCGACGAGCGGACCTTCATTTAGTCCGCCCAACGTTACACTTTGACCCGCTTCTGACATTTGGTGCCAACAGGCAAATCCCATTTGACGTCGCCGCAGAGGTGCTGCTGAGCTATTGTTCCTTGATCCTTCGGGCTGACGAGCTGGAGGGTTGACGTCGTGGAGGAGTTGATGACGCCGTCTCAAGCGGAGCGCCGACTGGCAGCTATCATGGCAGCCGATGTGGTCGGCTACTCGCACCTCGTCGAGACTGACGAGGCCGGGACGCTTGCGGCTCTGAGGAGCCTGAGGCAGGGCGTACTGGACCCCCTCTTTGCCGAACACCGAGGCCGTCTGGTCAAGCTGATGGGTGACGGCCTGATCGCGGAGTTCGGCTCCGTCGTCAGCGCCGTCACCTGCGCTGCGGCCATCCAACGACGGATGGCCGAGAGCCAGGAGCAGGTCGCGCCGGAGCGCCGGATCATCCTGCGGATCGGCATCAACCTGGGCGATGTCGTCGTCGAGGGCCATGACCTCCTCGGCGACGGGGTCAACGTGGCGGCCCGGCTTGAGCAACTCTGCCCGCCGGGCGGTGTGATGATCTCGGGCACCACCCATGATCACCTGCAAGGCAAGCTGAACTGCGCCTTCGAGTTCGCAGGCGAGCAGCGCCTGAAGAACATCACGCGACTGGTCAGGGCCTACCGCATGGTCCCCGATGCGCCCGCCCTAAGGACGCCCCAACCTCAACCTGCCCGGACCTCCATTGCCGTCCTGCCGTTCACCAACATGAGCCAGGACCCGGAACAGGAGACATTTGCCGACGGACTGACCGAGGACCTGATCACCGATCTTTCGCGACGGGCCGGGTTGTTCGTCATCGCCCGCCACTCGACCTTTGCCTACAAGGGCCGCTCCGTCGACGTTCGGCAGGTCGCCCGCGAACTCGGCGTTCGTTACCTCGTGGAAGGCAGCACGCGCCGGGCTGCCGGACGGGTGCGGATCAATGTCCAGCTCATCGACGCGGCGGAGGGTGATCACCTCTGGGCCGAGCGGTTCGACCGCCACCTGGAGGATATGTTCGCCGTCCAGGACGAGGTCACCGGCCGGATCGTGGAGGCGCTGGTCGGCCGGCTGACGCCAGTCCCGACGCGGAACAGACCGACCAGCATGGAAGCCTATGACCTGTGCGTGCGCGGGCGGGCGCTGATCGGCAAGACGCCCGAGGTGGCCCGCGAGGCCAGCCTCCTGCTCCAGCGCGCCATTGCTCTCGATCCCAACTACGCGGAGGCGCATCGCTGGTTGGCTTTTAACCTCTGGACTGGCTGGGCGCACTGGGGCGAGCCGATGGAACCGAACCGATCCCGGTCCGTGGCCTTGGCAGAGCGAGCTGTCGCGCTCGATCCGAACGATGCCGGCTGCCGCTGGGTCCTCGGGCAAGTCCTCGCCTTCGAGCGGCGCTGGCCTGAATCGGACGCGGCGTTCGAGGCGGCGTTCAAGCTCGATGCCAACCAGGCGGACGGTTGGGCGATGCAGGGTGAGATGGCGACGTTCCATGGCCGACCGGAGGACGGGATCCTGAAGGTGCAGCGTGCCCTACGCCTGAACCCGCACCCTCCGGGCTGGTATCACTGGGAACTGGGCTATGCGCAGTATGCTGCCCGCTGGCATGAGGCGGCGGTCGAGACCCTGCGCCAGCCCTCCACCTACCGGACCGGGTCGCGGCGTATCCTGGCAGCGAGCCTCGCCCAACTTGGGCGGACCGAGGAAGCCCGCCAGGAGGCGGAATTGTTCATGGTGAGCAACCCGCATTTCACGATCGGCTACTGGGCCGCGACGCAGCCGTTCCGGGACGAGGCCATCCGCGAGCACTTCGTCGACGGCTACCGGAAGGCCGGGTTGCCGGAATAGCGCTCACGTGCCGGTTCCGATCCCGACATGCGCCCCTATCGCCGGAGCGACGGCTCCGCATGACTTCAGTCCGGCAGGCCGGCCTGACGCAGCGCTGCCGCGAACTCCGCCACTCTCTCAGGCGCGGTAAACTCCATCTGCTCCATCATGGTGACCGTGATGCTGGGGGCGGCTTCGAGAAGCCTTTGCGCCGCCGCCCTGGCCGCGTCCAACCTTCCAACTTGGACATAACTCGCAACGAGGAGCGCACGGGACACCATAAAGGACGGGTTCGACTGGACCGCGAGGTTAGCGGCAGCAACCGCTTCCTCACTCTTCCCGCTGAACAGGTAGGCAAAGCCCATTCCCAAATACGGGTGATAGTTCATCGGATCGAGCGGGCTGAGGCGAACCGCCCGCAGCCCATGCTCGATCGACTTGTCATA
>NZ_QOIO01000116.1 GCF_003332305.1 Microvirga aerophila
CTGCTGGCAAGCTGACACTCGCCCCTCATGTGGCGGGCGATGGCCGACATTGCCTCATCAAGAGAGGGGAAGTTGGCAGTTCCCATTCTGCATAGCCCGGAGTCCTTGTCTGCATTGACGACGAAGAGCTTTGGGGATGCTTCGGTGATTGTCCCAAGGGGCCGCCCAAGCCGGTCGCTCAACGTCCAAGTGCGCGGTTTGAACGCCGCAGGCGTCACGACCACATCCACAGCAACTTCTCCGTATTTCGGTATAATTTTGCGTTGAGAGACAGGTTGTCAAGCGACGCCGGGCGGGCGCCACGATGACTTAACGGGGTGTAAACACCCCTGCCCTGTTCCATGCCCTCTGCTCATGGGTGGTCTGGGCTCTCGCGGGGTTCATCTCCTGTCTCATGCGCCTTACATGCCGCTCATCCGTCGCGGCCTGCCGTGACGGGTTTCCTCCCTAAACTCGGCCACCTACACGGTGGCCTTTTTTCTCGTTGCCAACGCGCGGCGCGGTTGCGCTCGCTGGTCCATTGTTGAGGTCGCGTCATGTTTCTTTCGGTTATCCTTTCAAGCATTCGTCAGTGGCATCGCTCCCGTGAAACAGCTCGCCAACTGTCTGCCCTCTCAGACCGGGAGCTCTCGGACATTGGCCTCTCCCGGAGCGACATCCATGAGGTCGCACGCCAAGGACGATAGAGCTTTCATGAGCGGCGCGATACGACTGCGCCGCTCTCTTTCTTTACGTAATTGCATAAGCCAATCCGTCCATCAGTCAGTGCTTGGCGACGTACGTACGTGGCTACGCAAACAACTGAGCCTAGAAAGATCTAAGACGTTCTTACGAATTCATAGTCCCGGCCGGCTGAATAAGGAGAGGCATTAGTGCGGCCTTGAGGGCCTGCATCTGCCGTTCAGTCTCAGCACGGACTCGGGGCGCATCCGGGTTGAGCAAAGCGCGTAGCCTAGCGTTCTCTGCGGTCAGGCGGTCATTCTCGGCCACAAGGATCGCTACCTCCTCCTCGGCAAGCCGAGCCCGGACTTGGGCGTCGTTCCTCTCCTGCTCCCGGATCTGCACTCGGTCGCGCCAAAGACGCGCAGCCACAGTTTCCGTGTCGCTACCCATAGTAGGCTCCTCGGTTCGGTCAGGATTACAAGGCGCCATGCTGGCGCTCTTGCTGACGTGCGTACGTAATGACGTATGGAGCTACGCGCTGCGTTCCTGCTGATCCAGGTATCCCAGCAAGGCGCTCTCAATGATGTCTTGGTGACTGAGCCGCCGCTCGAATGCGAATCGCCGAAGCCTTTCATACTGGGTTTCGGACAAGCGGAGGGTCAGAGATTTGGCACGAGGCTCTTTCCCTGCGGGAACGGTGGGCGCGGCAGGAGTGGGCTGGGGGCCAGCCTGAGAGACTGATGGCGAAGCAACCTGCGGAGCCGGAGCAGGTGCCGCTGCCGGGGTGAGTGTGACTGCGGCCTGTAGGCGGGCCTGGATCTCCCGGGCGGGGCTTTCTCCACGCTGGGACATGGTGTCGGGACGCGGCGCTCCCTTGGTCTGGATCAGGCCATCGAGGGAGGGAACGTTCTTATTAGCCATTGGCGACCTTCTTCTCTACGTGCGTGCTTGATGCCTTGTTGAGTTGCGTAAGTACGTAATTAAGTACCTCCCGCACCTCGTTCGCGGATGGTCCTTCCTGCTCCACCTCAGTTACGGTCTTGCCCGTGATGGCTGCGGTGGGGAAGTCAGTCCGGTCATGGATGACGGTAGGAGCGAGCTTGCCATGTTTCGCCAGGGCCATCACGGCCTGCATCTGGAGCCGCGTGCGGGGCTTCGCCTGAGTAAGCACGAAAACAAATGGGCATCCGGCCTTCTCAACCAATTCCAAGGTATCGCCAACGGCGTCCAGGTCGTCGGGAGAGGGGCGGACAGGGATGACAGCCAATGTCGCTCGGGCGAGGAGTTGTGAGAGTTCTGGATGAACGGATGGCGGAGTGTCGATGAAAAGGTACTCGACGCCTGCGGCCTCAAGCTTCGCGATCCCGGCATCCAGTCCGGCCGGATCGATTTTCACGAGGATAGGGGCCTCGCTCTCCCGTCTGTTCCACCAGCTCGTAAGTGAGCCCTGCGGATCTGTGTCAAGGAGAGCCGTCATGCCTGCCGACTGCTGGGCCGCAACCGCGAGGCTGCGGGAAAGGGTGGTTTTCCCGGCTCCGCCCTTTTGGCTGGCTACCACGATGATATGCATTGCGTGCCTCTTTGCGTCTTTACGTACTTACGTACGGATGTGCGTGGCCAACTCCGCAAGTGCTGGCTTCCGTACGGTTGGCGCAGGAGGGTTAAGAAGCCGTAAACGTGAGGGGCTGGCAGATAGGAGGCTGCTCTCGCCCAGGGGCTCATCCAGTTCCTCGTGGGCCGTCATGCTGCGCAGTGGAGGGGAGTCTTCAGAAAGCTGCATTGGCGTTGTGCCTACCGCCGCCAGTATCTCCACTGGAACCGCTCGCGTTTGGCTGAGATCCGCAAGGCCATCAGGATCAGGTAAAGCAAGGCGGAAAGCCTCCGGTGCCGTGCTGGGTGAGGCGACAAGAGCGGCAGTTCATCCGTGCCTACTCTTGTCCCTCGGGCCGTAAGGCCACGGGGAGGGGTCTATTGGCTCTTGGTGACAGAGGCATGACGCCGTTCACTTCCCAGAGCGCCACATCAAGTTGGTACTGTTTCGAGGCTGGGCGAGCATAAACCCGCAGATGGCGCACTGATATTCAGGGGCACGGCTGATATCGGGTATATGCCCAATGTCCGGTCGGCTCTTCACCCGCTTAAATTTTCTGGGTGAGCTCCGACGTCGCTTGTCCGGAGCGACAAGTCTTCGGCATTCGTGACACGGCTGGGGATCGGCCATAGCGGTCACTCTCTGTCAGGACCAGCACGGGGACTTCCACTTCGGCGCAGTAGCCTCAAGGCGAATAGTTAACGGCTCGTTAACAGGTGTGGAGTCAGTTTAAGGCTCGGCCTGTTGACGGTGGTGAGTCCGCCGTTCACCGTGGCCGGTGGTGCGCGCACTGAATCGCGCATCAAGGAGAAGAGTAGAGCCTAGACACACAAAAGCCCGCCGAAGGGGCGGGCCTCATGTCCGGCAGGTGCCGGGAAGATCATTGATTGGCGTCATGATCATCCCCCAAGCGCTGTGCCTTCGTCAAGCGGAAAACGTCATTTTTCGCGACGGCGGAGCTTTGCCCCCATGAAGCACCTCCCCCTGCGACGGGCTTTGCAGCCCGAAGGGGAACACATGCTTGCCGTTCAATCGCGGCTTCCGCTCGTCCTGCCGATGCAGGCACGGGCACGAAGGGTCCGCCGGCCATTCCACCCGTCGCAGGGGGAGGGGCCTTACCGCCTGCCGCGTGAGGTGCGCGACCGCCTTGCGCCGGCGTTGGCGCCGTTTCGCAACCGTGAGGCTGCTTTCTCCCTGGCGACGTTCATCGCGCGCTTCTGGTCGGCACCTGGGCGGACCGTCGAGGGGTTCGTGATCGACCGCCGCGAACTGGCCGATCGTGAGGATCTCGGCCTGTCCGAGGCGAAGGTGAGGGGAGCCATTCGCGTCCTCGAGGAAATCGGCTTCCTCGATCGCGCTGTCTCCTCCGGATCGAAGTACAAGGCGACGGAAGATGGCCTGCGCCGCAAGCCGATCCGGTTCATGTTCGGGTCAGAGTACGCTCCTGCCTTCATCAAGGCCAACGGACGCGCAGCGGCAGCCCGTGGGGGGCGTTCTGGCGAACGGCGGGCCATCATCCCAACCAGTGCCCTGCGCCCGTCTACAACCTCCCCAGAGGCTCAAAAAATTAACTCGCCCAAATGCAAAAGCGAAGCGGTTCCTACGGTGAATCTGGGCGACTTAAGCAAAGGAAGCGGCCTCCCTCCAAAAGCCTTTGAGCCAAACCCAGCCCTAGAAGCTGCATTGGACCGTCTGTTAAAGGGCATTCGGCAAAGCCGAGGCGAATGAGGGAAGGGCAGAGTTAGATTCTTGAACCGAGAACGGCCCTGCGCCCCTATCGTGCCTGACGAGCTCTCCTCCTCGAGCGAGAGTGTTTGATCAATTGGGAATGGATCCGATGCCCCGAATGTCAGCAGAAGAACGCGAGCGGCAGGCACAAGCCCGCAAGAAGGGGCAGGAGCAAGAACGCCACGAGTATTGGGAGCTCCTGATTGAGGGAGCCCGGGATGGACACGAGAAGACACGGCTGCTGTTCGATCAGCGGCAGGAGAACCTCTACCGGCGGCTTGAGGAGCTCGAGCGGAACATAAGAGATGAGATCCGCGAACAGGGACGAACGACACGAATTTGGCTCGCGCTGCTCACCGTGTCGGTCCTGATCCTGATCTTGATCTTTGTATCCCTTTGGTTCTGAGCGGAAGGTGAGACAAGCTCTTGCACGATGATCTCCGCTCGCTGATCAAGCACCACCTCTGGTGCTGCACCGGATCGACCCGGAGCAGGGCGTCCGGCGCTTCTACAGCCTCATGATCGAGCGCGACCTGTTCGGCACCGTGCGCCTGGTGCGCAACTGGGGCCGCATCGGCACCAACGGGCAGGAGCTGGTCGAGGAGTTCTCCGACGAGATCGAGGCCGGCCAGGCGCTGGAGGCTGTCGCGCGCGCCAAGCGACGGCGCGGGTATCGGGATCTCTAGATTGGCAATTACCTCTCTCTGCCTATTTACGGTGACAATCCTGCACGAGAGGAGAGGGGACCATTGATGATCGAAAAACGGTCGGAAAAACGCTGGCACACGGTCCTCAAGGGACAAGTCGTGTTCAACAACCGTGGCTCGGTTCTCGACTGCACAGTGCAAGATCTCTCCAACATTGGCGCCCGTATCTACTTCACCAACGCCGTCGAGCTGCCGCCCGAGTTCGAGCTTGAGATCCCGAGCAGGAGGCTGCGGCTTCTGGCCCGTCGGATCTGGAGCCGCGAGGCGAGCCACGGCGTGATGTTCCTGGAGAAGGCCAAAGCGGGGACGGTCCCACCCGCAGGATGGCCTCGGACATCCGACAAACCGGCTACGTAATATTTACCTTGACCTTACAGGATGGGTGCACCGGGCGCGTTGCGTATTAGTCCGGCGCAGTGGGCTCAGCATTGCAAGCGCCCTGGCCGGGAGTTCTACCCTCCCCGGCCAGGGCGTTCTTGCTTGGCAGCCGCGCCTCAGATCGGCCGCACTGTGCGGGGAGCCTCACCTTAGCCATGAGCCTGCTCCTCCCCGGAGATTCAGCCATGGCCCGGCCCGACGGAAGCCGGGACGCCTCCGTCGGGCCGCCCGATCTCGCGCGCAAGGCTTACCCTTGTCTCGTGTTCCATACGCCCATTATCGGAACAAATTCGGGGGTTTGGGAAGATTTCTCACAGTCATTCCGGTGCTTCGGCGGCAAACCCCAGTACAGCGCCAGTCCAACCGGCGGTTTGAAGCCGCCCGGCGCCGGCGCGAATACTCGCGACATCTTTTGTGCATCATCTCGGCGGAATCCGGCCACGGTCACCGTGAAGAGTCCCAACACGCTCCTGGACCCCAAGCCAAGGGCGTCTCACAACCCCTGCTCCCTCCTGGCCCCGCCAACGAGGGAGCTTTTTTGTCGGGAGCCCGCGGCCCCGATTGTCGGCCGGTGCGGGAATAAACCGGGCCCCAGAGAGTCCATCACAGACCGGCTCTCATGCCCCTGCCGGCCCCTTACAGGCGCTCCCAAGGAGCGCCTTTTTCTTAGTCGTCTGCCTGCTGCGCGACTGGGGCCGGATCGGCACCAACGGGAAGGAGACCAACGGGAAGGAGATTGTGGAGATCTACGACAACGAGATCAAGGCAGGGGAGGCGCTGGAGGCCGTGGCCCGGGTCAAGCGGCGACGGGGCTATCGGGATCTGTGATTGCCAAGGATTGGCCCCATTGGGCGAGTAGCCCAGGTTCATGGCGGACCAGAGCACACAATCTCTCGATGCGGCGGTTGAGGAGACGATGGATCTGGCCCATCAGACCATTGAGCAGACCCGCGCCGAAATCGCTCGCTCACAGGCTTTGAGCCAAGCCGAAGCTGGCCTTGCACAGGCCATCGAACAGATTGCCGGCGAACACGTCGCTCCTGCTGACGAGTGATCAGGAAGACCGATGAGTGGCGGCTGGTCCCCAATCAGTGCCGCGCCGCGTGATGGCACCCCTGTGATCCTCTGGAGGGCAGAGGACGATGACCCGCCCGCTCTCCCGCTGACCGTGGGGTTCTGGACCATCAACCCTCAGGCAGGCGTCGGCTATTGGCGGATCTTCGCAGATCCGCCGCGCTTTTGCTCTGACCGTCAAATCCGCGGATGGAAGCCGCTTCTTCACGGTTGAGATGAGTGTCCGCGATGTCGGTGCAATCCAGAAATGGCACTCAGCGTGCAAAGTCGACATGACACCCTGGGTCTAAAACCGGTTGGGGAGGGCGCCC
>NZ_QOIO01000117.1 GCF_003332305.1 Microvirga aerophila
TGGCGGGGTGTGCCTCGACGGCTTGGATCAGGAAGGTCTCATAAGGCACCAGTTTGCCACCTCCCGGCGGACGGCCTTGGCGGGCGGGCGCCGGCGAGCCGAACCGCCGCTGGCGCTGCATCAGCTTGATGGCACAGCTGTCCCTGACGCCAAAGTGGCGGGCCGCCGTCCGGCAGGAATGGCCCGCCTCGACGAAGGCTGCAACCCGCATACGAAGATCGAGAGAATAGCAGTGACCCATGATCCACCTCCCGTCCGACGAAGTGAATCACAGATCACATCAACCCAGAACCCTAAGAGTCGAATTTCCAGTCCGATGCTTTAGAGCATCGGACCGTTAAGTGGACGCGCCACCGGCGGCTTCGGCATGGCTCCAGGATGGCTGAGATGCAGACCTCATCGGATCCGACTTCTCGTCCGATGCTCTAGACAAAGGACAAGTGCTCGTGCCGCTTGTCGCGTCCGGTGTCCCCGGGAATGTCCTCTTCTCTCCGAGCACAGATCGCCGCTTTTGCGGCTGCCATCACGTGACGGAGGCTGCCCATGACGCACCATTTCCCGACGAGGCCGCAGGTCACCCGATGCATCGGAGTGGCGTTGGGTGCCGCAGCGCTCCTGTCGCTCACCACCGTGCTGTCGCGGGCGGACGACGGCGATCCGCGCACCATCCTGAAGGGCATGTCCGACTACATGGCGGGTCAGAAGAACCTGTCGGTGCGCTATGACGCCGACATCGAGGTGATCACGCCCGACCTGCAAAAAATCCAGTTCACCGCCTACGGCGACGTGGTCGTCGACCGCCAGGCCGGCCTTCGTGCGACCCGTACGGGCGGCTATGCCGATGTGGAACTCGTCTTCGACGGCAACGCCGTGATCGTCCACAATCGACCGGACAAGACCTTCACGCGGATCGAGGCGCCCGGCTCGATCGACGAGATGATCCAAAGATTGCGCTCGGACTACGGGGTCGAATTCCCGGGGGCTGACCTGCTGCTGGCCAGAACCTACGACCAGCTCACCGAGGACGTGATGGACGCCAAGCACATCGGACGCGGCGTCGTCGACGGTGTTGAGTGCGAGCACCTGGCCTTCCGTAAGCACGACACCGATTGGCAGCTCTGGGTGGAGGTCGGGGAGCGTCCGATCCCGGGCAAATACGTCATCACCAGCAAGACGGTCGCCCAGGCGCCCCAATATACCCTGCGGATCAAGGAAATGCGGACCGACGTGAGGTCCGATCCCTACACATTCGTGTTCAAGGCACCTGACGGGACGAAGCAAGTTACGTTCAACGCCACCGGGGATGTCGACGAAGTGCCCCCGGGCATTCCCGCAGGAGGATCGAAGCCATGACACCGAAACGCATCATCACCAGCATTCTGGCGGCCGGCGCGGCAGCGGCTGCCTTCACGTGGAGCGGTGAGATCCCGGCTCCCAGCCGTGGGTTCATGGCACAGGCCGAGGCCCGCGTCGGGCGGCCTTTGACACCGATGAGCTATGCCAGGGTCGCCCGGCGCACCACCCGGAGGGCCGTCTCGGGCGCCGCCGCAGCGGGGGCTGTGGCGGCGGGCGCCTATGCCTATTCGGGCTCCGGCTGCGTGCAGGTCATCGACAGCTATGGACGGGTAGCCACCCGCTGCCAGTAACCGGATCCGGACGGCGCGGCATCAAGCCCGCAGACTGATCGCCCGACCCGAGTGAACGGGAATTGCAGGGAGTGCACCATGAGGTTGCTGAAGGAGCCATTGCTGCACTTTATTGCCCTCGGCGGGCTGCTGTTCGCGGCACATGCCGCCCTCAATCCAGGTGGGGTCCGGGCAGGCGCTACTCCCCCCGCCATTCATCTCACCGCCGCGGACGCCGAATGGCTGAAGCAAATGTGGGCGCGCCAGTGGCGCCGCCCGCCCACGGACGAGGAACTCAGAGGCCTGGTCGCCGACCATCTGAAGGAAGAGGTCCTCTCGCGCGAGGCACGGGCGCTGGAGCTCGATGTCGGCGACACCGTCGTCCGCCGCCGGCTGGCGCAGAAGATGACCTTCCTCCTCGATGACACGATCCGCACCGCCGAACCACCGGAAGCGGAACTGCGTGCCCTCTACGAGACGCGTCCGGATCTCGTCCGCACACCGGCGCGCGTATCCTTCTCGCAGGTGTTTTTCCGCCGCGAGCAAGGGGACGACCGTGCGCGCACCAGCCTCGCGGCCTTGTCCAATGCCGCCGCACACCCGGAAGGACACGGCGACCGGCTCCTGCTCGGTGACACGTTTGCCGATCAGGACGAGCAGGCGCTTGCCAATCTGTTCGGTGCATCCTTCGCACAAGCTGTCATGGCCCTCCCTGCAGACGAAGGGCACGGGGGAGGCCCATCCGCTGCTGTCACCCACCGATGAGTTTGC
Organism: Microvirga aerophila; assembly: GCF_003332305.1. Classification (GTDB taxonomy): domain Bacteria; phylum Pseudomonadota; class Alphaproteobacteria; order Rhizobiales; family Beijerinckiaceae; genus Microvirga; species Microvirga aerophila. Next base: position 2,397 of record NZ_QOIO01000117.1, read on the forward strand.
CAACTTCGAGCTGTGGGACAAGGGCAATCTCGACCTGAGCGCCGTGAAGACGCCCGAGATGCTGGAGTTCGAATATGCCCGCTCGGCGCTGAAGAACGGCCTCAAGCTGGAACAGGAGCTGGGCACGAACCCCTACAAGTTCGGCATGGTCGGCAGCACCGACTCGCATACGGGGCTTGCAACCGCCGAGGAGGATAACTTCTTCGGCAAGATCAGCGCGAGCGAGCCTAGTCCGGAACGCCTGACGGCCACCTTCGTGGCCAACCCGGCGACCGGCAAGAAGATCATGGACTGGGAGGTCTCCTCGGCGGGTTACGCCGCCGTGTGGGCCACAGAGAACACGCGGGCGTCGCTGTGGGATGCCATGCAGCGCCGGGAGACCTATGCCACGACCGGCCCGCGTATGCTCGTGAGGTTCTTCGGCGGATGGGACTTCGTCGCGCAGGACGCGAACAGCCGTCTTCCCGCCCAGACTGGCTACACCAAGGGCGTGCCGATGGGCGGCGAACTGCGGGCGGCACCGCAGGGCAAGTCACCTACCTTCCTCGTGGCGGCGTTGAAGGATCCGCTGGGCGCGAACCTCGACCGCTACCAGATTGTCAAGGGCTGGCTCACCAGGGACGGCAAGCTCGAAGAGAAGGTTTATGACGTCGCCTGGGCCGATGCCGAGCGGCGCAGGCCCGGCGGGGACGGCAAGCTGCCTCCGGTCGGCGACACCGTTGATGTCGCAAGCGCCACCTGGACCAACACAGTTGGCGCGCCCGAGCTGGCGACGGTCTGGACGGACCCGGACTTCGATCCGGCCCAGCCGGCCTTCTATTACGGCCGGGGGATCGAGATTCCGACGCCGCGCTGGACTGCTTACGACGCGAAGCGTTTTGGGACCCAGCCTTTGCCGAGCACCGTCATGACCATCACCGAACGCGCCTACACCTCACCTATCTGGTACACGCCGTGATGACGCCTCGACCGGCACAAAGCCCTGGCGTGTCTCATCCGAGACATGCCACCTTGACCGGGGGTGGTCCCCGGCTTCAATTCTGATCTCTGCTTGAGCCAATGGCGCAAGGAGGCATCAATGCGTTGTCCGTCATTTCGATTTGTTCGTCCGGTGCTGGTGCCGCTGTTCCTCGTGGGAGGCATGGGCGCGGCAATCGCGGCGGATGTCGCACCTCTTCCGCCAGCGCCCATCGTCGAGGCTCCGGTTGCAATGCCGCCCGTGTGGAGCTTCCGCTTCGTTCCCTACGGTTGGCTCACCTCGCTGAAGGGCACCCAGACCGTGCGCGGGCGCTCCACGAAGGTGGACGCCAGCTTCATCGACATCGTCGAGAAGAGCGACACGCTGGTGGGCCTGATGGGCACCTTCGAAGCGCGCAATGGCCCCTTCGCCCTCTACGGCGACTTGGTCTGGAGCAAGGTGGGGATCGAGGGCAGCAACGTCTGGACCCGAACGCCCGCGCCCGGGATCACGGGCACGGTCGGGAGAACCCTCGCCGTCGATGTGCAGATGGCCATCGTCGAGGTCGGCGCCGCCTATGAGGTCGCGCGCTCTGGGCCGCTGGCGTTCGATGTCCTCGGCGGCGCCCGCTACTGGTACCAGGAGGCGGACGTCTCGCTGGAGGTCACCGGCACCCTCGACATCGGCGGCCTGGAGCTCGCCGGGACACGAGCCTTCGCGCGGTCCGGTTCCGTCGACTGGCTCGATCCTGTGATCGGCGCGCGCGTGCGCTACGCAGTGGCGCCAGGGCACGAGCTCTTTCTTCGCGGCGACATCGGCGGGTTCGGGGTCGGGAGCGACTTCTCCTGGCAGGCCGTCGGCGGCTACGGCTTCGACTTCGGGGCCTAGAACGGCATCACCTTCTCGGGCGTGATCGGCTACCGAGCCCTCTCGGTGGACTACGCCCAAGGCGACGGCCGCCGCCGCTACGAGTTCGACATGCTCCAGCATGGACCAGTGCTCGGCCTCAGCATGCGGTGGTGACCCTGGGCGGCTTCCCCTGTTCCCTCAGGGCGGCGGTCTTCTCGACCTCGGTGATTTGGTACCGAGCACTTGCGCAGGATCGCAGACTGGCGTCCTGTGAAAGGAGGTGGTTTCGATGATGACGACGCGCGCCGACCACAACGCCCCGGCTCGGTTGCTTTGCAGCCTGGTTCTGCTGCTTTTTGTGTTCGCGGGCACTCCATCCGCCAACGCCCAAGCCCCCGCGCCCCAGAGCCCTCCTCCGCCACAGGTGCAGCAGCTCCTGAACCTCTTACAGGATCCGGCCGTGCGCGGCTGGATCGACCAGCAGCAGCAGCCCGCGGCGTCGCCGGCGCTTGTCGGAGCGCCGGCGACGACCTCTGAGGTGACCGCCTCCGAGATGATGGCGGTCCGGACCGCCGGCATGCGGGAACACCTCGCTGCTCTTGCGGCCGCCGCGCCGCGCCTGCCGAGCGAGTTCCGCAACGCCGCGGATCGCCTGCTCGCCGAGCTGCGGGGCCGCCGCCCTGTCGCTGTGCTGATCCTCGTCCTCGGGTTCGTTGCCTTGGGCGCCGGAACCGAATGGCTCTTCAGGAGGGTCACGGCCCGCCCGCAGCAGCGGATTGTGGCCCTTCCTATGGAGACCGCGTCCGAGCGGATGCGCGCCATCGGCCTGCGTCTGGCGTTCGGCCTGAGCGAGGTGGTGATCTTCGGATTCGGCAGCATCGGCGCCTTTCTCGCCTTTGACTGGCCGCTGCTCTTGCACCAGGTCGTGCTCGCCTATCTGGTGGCGGCCGTGGTCCTGCGCCTGGCACTGGTGCTGGGCCGGTTCCTTCTGGCACCAGACGGTGGCAGGCGACAGGACACGGAGCGCTTCCGCGTCGTCCCGTTGACCGCGGATGCCGCCCGGTTCTGGTATCGGCGCCTGGCGCTCTTCGTCGGATGGTTCGCCTTCGGGTGGGCCACGCTCGATGTGCTCAGTGTGCTGGGATTCTCGCCCGAGGCGCGCGAGCTCGTGGCCTATGCCCTTGGGCTCGGGCTCCTGGCCATCGCCCTGAATGTCGTGTGGGCCCGTCCTCGCGCAGCGGACGCCCTTCCCGATGTCACGCAGCACTCCGCCCTTCACAGGGTCACCCCCTGGCTTCTGTCCCTTTGCCTGGTACTGCTGTGGGGGTTATGGGTCGTGGGATTCATGCGCCTGTTCTGGCTCCTGGCGGTCGCCCTCCTCCTGCCCGGAGCTATCACAGTTGCTCGGATGGCAAGCCATCACGTCTCCCGCCCGGCTTCAGGCCCCGAGGCCGCTTCCGCGCCCGGCCTGATGGCGGTCTTCCTGGATCGCGGCCTCAGGGCTCTCCTGATCGCCGGCGCCGCGCTTGTGCTCGCGCACGCTTGGAACATCGATCTTGCCCAGATGAGCAGCCGAGACACCCTCCTGACTCGACTCGTGCGCGGCGCGCTGAGCAGCGTCGTGATCCTGCTCGTCGCCGACTTGATCTGGCAGGTGGTCAAATCGCTGATCGACCGGCGGCTCAGCCAAGTCGAGGCCTTGGCCCCGCCCGGAACCGAGGCGGCCGTCCGGCAGGCGCGGCTCAGGACGCTGCTGCCGATCTTCCGCAATGTGATCTTCGTGGTGCTGGCGGTCGTCGCCGTGATGATGGCCCTGTCGGCGCTCGGGGTGGAGATCGGGCCGCTGATCGCCGGCGCCGGCATCGTCGGCGTTGCCGTCGGCTTCGGCTCGCAGACACTGGTGAAGGACGTATTCAGCGGCGTGTTCTACCTGCTCGACGACGCCTTCCGGGTCGGCGAGTACATCACGAGCGGCAGCTA
>NZ_QOIO01000118.1 GCF_003332305.1 Microvirga aerophila
AGGGTGCCGACCTCATCCTGGCTCATGAGGCGCGAATAGCCCGCCACATCCGCTGCGAGAATCGCGGCCAGCCGCCGTTCCACGCGCTGCTCATGCGGAGGCATGGGTTTCACCCAGTCGGTATTGCGGTTACAATGGTACGTGTCGCCAGGGTTTCTGTCGAGGGGATCACCTGCCAAGGAGGTGCCGATGGGCTGGGCCGGATCGGGGGCGCTGATCGCATGGCACGACGTGGAGGAGGGCCGCGAGACCGAGTACCTCGACTGGCACTCCCACGAGCACATGCAGGAGCGACTTGCGATCCCTGGTTTCCTCCATGGTCGCCGGTACTCCGTCATGGGCTCTGGGCCTCAGTTTCTGATCTTGTACACAGTCAAAGTCTCGGACGTGTTTACATCCCAAATCTACCTGGAGCGCCTGAACCATCCTTCCGAGTGGACCCAGCAGGTGATGCCTGCGCTCAGGAACATGAACCGGAGCCTGTGTCGCGTTGAGGCATCGAGCGGATTTGGTGCTGGTCGGTACCTCCAAACCGTCCGGTTCTCTCCTGAACAGGGTCAGGAAGCTCACCTGCGCGGCGTATTGACCAGCGAAGCGCAGTTGCTCGCAGCCCAGCGGGGCCTATGCGCCGTTCATCTTCTCATTGTGGATCGGGATAGAAGCAGGACACCGACACGCGAAGCAGCCCTTCGAGGAGGTGAAGACGCCGTGGCCGACTGGGTGCTGCTGGTCGAGGGTTATGACGAAGCCGTGGTGACTCAGGACCGTTCGGGGATGTTGCATCAGAGCGGTGCTGCTCCGGAGATTGTTGCCAACCTCTACAGGATAGATCACATCAGTCTGTGAGATGAACATTTGCTCCCTGATCAGCACCTCTGCACACGTGCAGTCGAGAGCTAATTTGTATCGTACAACTCGACGCATTCCCCATGTCCAAGGCTATCCAATGATAGTGATGGTAAAGGCAGGCTCATGCGCAATTCGATTTGTTTATCGGTTGTTCTAATTTTTCCGGCACTGAACGGGGACGTAAGTTTGCGGAGTTTACCGTGATGTTCGGGCAATCCATTCCCACAGGGTCTGGAGGATAATGGACGCGTTGATCGATGCCCAGTCCGAGTGGGCGGATGTCGTGGTGTTCGAGCAGGCCCGCGAGAAGATGCTTCGATATGGCCTCTCAACGGGCATGCCTCTGGAAGAGCTTTTCAAGCTCACAGACCTTGATGTGATTTTGGGGTTATGGACGGCGGCTGAGGCCAAGGACGTGGAGCAGTGAAACCGATTTTGTGTAGACCTCAGACCAGTAATTAAGGAGCCGCTTAGTCCTCCACATCATATCATGGGAGCCCGCCGTCCATCGTAGGAGCCTTCCAGAACGCCTACCGGTCCAGCGCGCACAATATAGCTACGACCATTCTTGCTGTACAGGTCCGATACCTACTGGCGATACTCAGGCCAACCATCTTTTGGAATGATCTCAATCAGTACGATTATGTAGACTGGCTGCTTCGGCTTTTGTCTGATGTCGCGTTGTCTTGGGTAACTTAGCCCTCTGGAACACCGGCCTTGATCAACCCCTCTGCAAATACCGGGCCGTGCGCGAACTTGTGCATTTGGTGACGGTTCAGGCTGACCGTAAGCGGCGGGCCAGCAAGAGAGTTTCGGTGCGCCAAAAGCATTTTTGCTTCGTCCCGAAGTCCGAGATGCCCGCAGCAGCTAATCAACAAGGCGTAGTGTGCGGGGAAGTCGGGAAAAGCCACGATAGCCTTGCGGATGCAAGGCAAGGCATCCTCAAAACGACGGGCGGCAAGCAGCGCAGAGCCGTGGGAGAATTCATAGAAGCTAAGGAACGTATCCGCTGGGCTTAAGCGGAGAGCCGTCTGAGTCTCCACCACGGCTTCATTGAACTTTCCAGCCCAAGAGAGCGCCCACCCATAGATTGTATGGGCTAACGCAAAACTCGGGTTCACCCGAAGTGCAGCCTCAAGCTCGTGCAAGCCTCGGTCATGGTGTCCATCTGATGTGAGACAAAGGCCCAGCACCATGCGAGCCCACGGCTCGCTCGCATCAAGAACAAGTGCCTGTTCAGCATGCCTCTGAGCTTCTTCAACCCCTTCGCGCTCATCAGGAAGCCAGTAGTTGAATGCGGCCCACCACACGGCCCAACTCAAGATCGCGTGAGCCTTTGCATAGGTTGGTTCCATGGCAGTCGCCCGTTCAAGCAGGGAGCGCGCTTCCTCGTTTTCTTGGCGTCCAAGCTTGCTGATCAAACCGATAGCGCGGACGACGAGGCCCCACGTGCTGATGTTCTCAGGAGGTTGGCTGGCTACACGAGCACCTTCCTCAGCATATAAGTGCGGCTCGATTGCCGCTACGACGCTTGCTGTGATCTCGTCTTGGACCGCAAAAACGTCATCAAGCTGCCTGTCGTAGCGTTCGGCCCAGATGTGCCTGCCGCTTGCAGCCTCGATCAACTGGCCGGTGACCCGGATGCGATTTCCTGACACCCTGATACTGCCTTCGAGCACATACCGAACGCCAAAGTCTTGAGCGACCTGACGAACATCCACTGCCCTGGATTTGTAATTGAACGTAGAATTGCGAGCGATGACGAACAGCCATTTCAAGCGCGAGAGCCCTGTGATGATATCTTCGGTCATGCCGTCCGCGAAATACTCCTGCTCGGGATCGCCGCCCATATTCGTGAAGGGCAGAACAGCAATGGACGGCTTGTCGGGAAGGGGGATAGGCCCAACCTGCTCTGCCATTGTGGTGGGCGGCAAAGGCCCCTTGAGGGTGTAGGCTCTGATTGGCTCATGGATGTTCTTCACCGACTGGGGGCCGAGGTCAGCGAAGCTGAGTGAAAGGGTCTTGCGAACGTAGCCATACGCGGCTTCTGAGACGCAGATTCCCCCTGGATCGGCCAACCCCTGAAGGCGCGCTGCGATATTGATCCCATCACCTAAGAGATCGCCGCATCGAACCATCACGTCGCCGACGTGTACTCCAATCCGGAACTGAAGGCGGTGCTCCTCCGGGGTATCTTGGTTGGCCTGCGAAAGCGCCTGTTGCACATCTACAGCGCACTGGACGGCATCCACCGCACTGGGGAATTCAGCCAGCACGCTGTCGCCCGCCGTGTTGGCGATCCTCCCGCCCTGTTCAGCGATCAGCCGGTCCATGATCTCCCGGTGTGCGGTTAAGGTCCGGAGGGTTCCGACTTCGTCCCGTTCCATAAGCCGCGAATAGCCCGCCACATCCGCCGCGAAGATCGCAGCAAGCCGCCGCTCGACCTTGTGCTCCTGCGGGCTCATCAGACCCTCTGTGCGGTTTGGAGTCGAATTCTGCTGTAGGCGAAATGGCGGCCAGCCTCGACCTGAAATGGGTAGCAATCGGACGCCCAAGCTTTGCCAAGACCATCTGGAAAAAACCCGCCGAAGCGGGTCTTCAAATCGTACAATCCTCAGTTTTCAGGTGCGGGCTGTGAGTCGGGAACCTCGGGTGGGCTCACCTGAAACGCGACAAACTTCAAGGGCGTCTGGCCCTTGTTGGTCGCGCGCATCACCGTGTTGATCGGCTCCAGGTATGCCTCCCCCGCCTTGGTGACAATCGGGTCCTTGCCCTTAATCTCGACTGTTAAGGTGCCCTCGATCACGTAGACCACGACCGGGGTCGGATGGGTGTGCCACCCGCCGAACTTGCCCGGTTCGAGGGTTGCGGTCTCAACCCGCGCCTCAAGACGGTCTGCCTTTGGGAAGTTGCTGGTGACCTCTTTGAGAACGAAGGGTGAGGGCGGTGGGGATGATTGCTGCTGCGCCTGGGCCGACAAGGCAACACACGCACAGGCGATTCCGAGAACGATGCTCTTCATATCGTGTTCCTCCCTGTGGGGGAGAGGCATTGTAGCACGAACCTAGCTGTCGTTGCTGATCTCGCGCTTCTTCGAAGCGGTTTGGACCGGCAGAACTTGCAACAACCTTGGCAGTTCGACGAGGCTTTCAGGGGAAGATAGGTATGGTGCGAGAAGGCTCGCCCGGACCGTGAGTGGATCGGGCTGATGTACCCAACCCGGAGAGGTTCACAGGTCGGCGGTTCAGATTCTGACCAGACGAGGCTGCAATGTTCGGGCGGATATCTCCTTCTAATCTCTTGCAGGGCCTGCGAGTGGCTGAGGCTTGTGTGGCTTGCTTTTCGGCAGGCATCTCCATTGTGGGCGTTCGTGCGCAGCATCCCTGGACAGCCCGACGTTGTTGCTCTTGGTCCCGGCTGGAGTAGGATCATGGCAACGACCATGCCTCACTACTGTCCGTCATCGAGGCGCTGATCACGCGTTCCACAACACGTGGGAAATCACATGCGACAGGTGCTGTTTGGGTTGGTTGGGGCGCTGGCGGCGGGCGCTGCCGGTGCTGAGACCTACAGCTTCACTGCTGTTACGGCTGATATGTACCGCGAGCAGACGGTGATCCACTGTACTAGGCCGAAGACCAACGGCCTCGAACGGGTGCCAAAAGGCTGCATATTGAGCGATGCAGCAACCGCGTACCCCAACCATTCGGACAAGCAGCACTCAATCGGTGTCACCTGTGCTTCTGGTCATCCGATTGAGTTTCATGCCAACGGCACTCTTGCCGAGTGTGTGCTGGACATCCAGCAGCACCAGACCGTTGAATGGCCGGGGGTCGCGGCCTGCAAGGGCCGTCTCGTGCGCTTCAACCGGGATGGTCGTGCGGACTGCTGATTGACGCTCGGCTTGGAATGAGGTTGGTCTCGGAGGGAAGGGGCAGGGGCAGCCAGAGGGTGCGGTAGGAGAGGGAAGGTCCTGCGGGCGGGACCTCGAAGAATGGTTTCTCAATCGTTTTTCGTCCTGGATCACTGTCAGCCTCAGGTTCATCGGCAGGGATTGGCGTCCCACAGCAGCAGAGCCACATCGGCCTGAGGCTGCGCCCGCATCGGGCCAGGAGCACAAGCGAGCAGTAAAACCGCAAACAGGAACAGCACCCACGTCATGCTGGAGCCAAGCATCACGAACCTCCCACCAGTTCTGCTTGTTAGTTCAATCGGTCTACGGCAGGAGCGCGTCAGTGCGCAGGAACCGCCGTGAGGAACATGACGGCTGCGAGCGTGACAGCAACGCTGCCCATGCCCCAGACAATCATAGCTCCGGTTACTCCGTGAGCGCGCGGAGTGATGCTGTCAAACATCGTTCTCCTCCTGCTGCTTTGGCATCACGCCGTACAAGGCCGGGAGAGGCTAGGTGGAGCCATGCCTTGCTGATGCGGCTCCTGAGGCCGCTCCCGGTCTGCCGTTCGTGGAAAGCCGCTACGCTGTGGCCTGTCCGGATGCCGCAGCGGTCATCGCGGCTAAGCTCCAAGGTGGTTCCATGTTGAACCTCCTTTCGGAGAGCTGCGCCGGTCGTTTCGGGACCAGCATACTGCTGCTGAGCAGCACCGGAATCGTCCTCCTCCCATCGTCCTCCGTCAAGTAAAACCGCCAGGATCAAGGCTACCCAGCAAGCTCTGGCCGGGCTGAACTCTGCGCCTGAACATCAAAGAGCCCAGTGGCACGGGCAAGAAAGCGGTTTGGCACAGTGCCCTGCTGGGCGTAAAATCGTCCACCCACGCCAAGTGAGGAGGCTTCTGATGCTTCAGACCGCAACTGGCAACTCAGCGGCACCGGAGCAGGGTTACCCGGATGATCTGACCTCAGACATCTTAGCGGCTCTGGCGGCGCTTGCCGCCGTGGAGACCCGCTACCAGACCAAGCGTGAGGCTCTCTATCAGGTATCCGGCCCTGACACGTTGAAGCAGCGCTTCTCTGACCACCTGGAAGCTCGGCATCAGCAAGAGCGCGAAGCTGTGATCCAGCGTCTGGTCGAGCTTCACTATAGCTTGACTGTCACGGCCAGGGTCCGTGACCCCGACCTCACACACTGACCAGCAGGATCGGTGGGCTGTACGGCAGCTTGCTTGGAGACGGACAACGGACAGTGGACCAAGACGAATGAATGCGGGGGCGCACTGATGCAAGGCGATCCTGACGCCTCACCCATTGAG
>NZ_QOIO01000119.1 GCF_003332305.1 Microvirga aerophila
GTTTCGTAAGGCCGGCATGGCCTCCAAACACTTCTGGCTCAGAAAGCTGTTGCAGAACTTTTGGCGACCTACTTAGCACTACAGTTGCACCTTTCGTTTACGTTGTGTGGCTTGCGCCATGGCCTGATGCGCTCGGCGCCAAGCGGACCAAGCAATCACGAAGGCAGGCTCGATCCGGCGTTGCTGGAGGCGGGTGGCGACGCGACGGAGTTCCTGGACAAACCAGCGTACCAGCGCTGCAGCTTGGCCTCGTCGCTTCTTTTTGGGGGAGCTCAGGCTGTTGGCGCGCTGGCGCACCACCGCCATCATGGCAAAGGCCAGCATCACCAGCGACACATGTTGATGCCACCCGTGCCAAGAGCGTGTCTCATTGTGCGTCAGGCCCAACTCTGTCTTGGCGGTCTCAAACGCATCCTCAATCGCCCAGCGCTGGCCTTCCACCCGCACCAGCGTGTCGATCGGCGTGCCGGCCGGGCACCAGGTCGAGAAGAACGCCAGATCCCCATCCGCAAGGGTGTGCCGGATCAGCAGGCCACGCGTCCACAGGCCGGTGAGAGCCTCGTTGTACTCCTCGGCCTCAAGATCCGCCAACTCGACGTGGGCCCAGTCATACAGGCGCACTCCCTTGGTGCCATTTCCTGCCGCCAGGCGCGTCCAAGCCTCAAAGGCAAGAGCCTTCGAGATCTGCTCGGCCGTGCCGGCGACTTCGGGTTTGCCGATCCAAGAGTAGAACCGATTGGTGGCATGCGCGCCAAGCACGTAGCCCTTGCCAGCCCGGCGCAGCTGCATCTCGACAGCTCCCACACCATAGATCGTGTCAGCGGCGACCCAGTCGAACGGAACGCCGGCAGCAAGCCTCCGCGCGATCATCTCGGCGGCAAAGGCTGTCGGGGACATGAGCGGCTTGCCGCCGGATGGAATGATTGATCCGGTCCTTGGGCCGATACAGCTGGCGATCGATGAAGGCGCAGCCCTTGTCCGAGACATAAGCGGCAAACACGCCGATCTGGCAGTTCGCGATCTTGCCCACCGATCCGGTGTACTGGCGCCCCACGCCACACGAGCTCTGACCCTGCTTGAGAAAGCCGGTCTCGTCGATCACTAGCACCGCACCGGGTGAGGCCAGCGTCTCGAGCGCATAGTGGCGCACCATGTCCCGCAAGGCATCTGCGTCCCAGTGGCTGCGGCCGAGCACCGCCTGCTGGCGCCACGACCCTGGATCTCCCGCGGCTTCGGCCCGCATCCAGCCGGTCTTGCGCCGCTCAGGCCCGAGCAGGCCATTGAGGAAGGCCCCTGCCGAGATGGCGACACTGGATGGGCAAACAGAGACTTGAGGTGAGCTTTGACCTGACGCAACTCCACACACCAGAGCTCGAGCATCTGCTCGACGGGCACACTGACCATGGCAGCCTCCCGTATCAGATCAGGAGATTATGAACTCATGAGCGGTGGGTGCAACTGTAGTGCTAGTTAGCTTCGGCGTCAGCTCAGCTGTGGATTCAAGCTCTGCCGACACGTTACCACTTCAGATCCTGGCCGCTTGCGGATCGCTGTATTTTCATTCTCAATGCTAAAATAGACGCAGAACCAAAGCAGGATCGTGCCCAAACGCACACCTTCAGCAAAGGGCTGAACAGCATAGTTAGAAGCTATCACGGCGAGAGCTAACGAGATAACGACTGTATTGCCCTTACGCCCGACCGCGTTTGCGCTGAGGAGCACGATCAACACAAAGATCATTAACCCGGCCGGTACTCCCCATGAGACTGTAATTTCTGCATACAAATTGTGTGGACTGGTAACTACTGCAGGAAAATTAAAAATTTCCTCAAAGCGTGGGCCGTACAAACTCCAGAAGCTTGAACTTCCAGTCCCGAACATGGGGGAACTCTTGATTGCCTCTGACGCAATATTTAGCATGAAGATACGTTCTACATTACTCCAGGAATTGTAGTCGCTGTTATAAACGTCGCTTGCTGTGACGAACTCAGCTATCACGACAGGAACCAGCGGAATGATACAGAAAGTTGCTACCGCGATAGATACCCCCACCTTTCCCCAAGTGCGAAGACCCTGCAACAATAAATATAATACCAGGAAAATTGCCGCCGCGAGAAAACTAGTCCGAACTTCAACACTAAGAGCTGCTGCTAGGGCCGCGATAAACCCAAGACTCCAGAACAACTTCTGACCAAATGAAAATGAGTGTCTGAAGCAGAGTAGAACACACAACATTAGGCCAGGATCCGGCACAAGCCATTTGACCTGAACGTTTGATCCAAGCTCTACAGTCGTGTCATAAAGTGAGGCGTCCGCTGTCATGTAACCGGTTGGAAATCCAGCAATAGTTAATGGGTACACCACAGCAAAATAAATCACAGTTCCAGCAAAGAATCCTAGAACAAACTGAAGAGGCTGCTGCCGATTATAAATGAGCGTAAATAGAACTATTATTGTAAAGTATATTGGCATGCGGGCGGCCGTTTTTGCGACGTCTGTGATCCCTCCTCCTGCTGCGACATCAGCCAATACACCCCACGCTCCTAAGAGAATGCAAGAATACATTGTAACTATTCCAGAAGGGATGTACTGGGCTATTACGCGAGATCTGACAGCTGCTATCACTATGAACAGAAGCAGAAACTCGCCAACCTTAATCGGAGCTCCAAAACTCTCGATCACGCGGTGAATAGGGTAAGTTAAGAGGCCTAACAGGAAAAAGCGATCATTGAGTTGCATTTTCGAATGTGTATTCATCAGAAACGAAGCCTCAGATGTCTTAGATGGCCGAGGATTATTTTAACATTATAAAATGCTCTGTATATCGTCGCGTAAGTCAAGTGGTTGCCCAATTTCAGATCTTTTACCCAAAAATCCTATGCCTAGGTTGGTATGGACACGATGCAATGTAAATTTACTCGTCTAGATTAGCTCAATTTTTCTAACGGTCTCCTTGGTGTCGGAAGAGTTTCAGAGCAGCACGTTTACAATGTGTGCAGTAGAGCAAAATATTTACTGGCCATTGATCTTGCCCCGAACACAGAACTGTGGCCAGGGGAAAACCTCCGACCTCGTTGCAAACCTGCCCGTCTCCTGAAGCTTGCGCCGAAGCCTCCTGTGATCTTGGGCACACCTCCATTCAGATGAGAACACATCGCTCGCGCAAACCCGTCAATCCGCGTTCACCAAGCTCATGATGGCCAGCACCCCAGCGTAATGAATTCGCCAGCAGTATCTCTTCCGAAGCAAGACCAGTGAAACTAAGCACCTAGTAAGGCCACAAAGGAGCTGCTGGATCGAGCGGGTGGGTGTAGAGTGGCCCGATTTGAAGGAGGGCAGCTCCCATGCTCAAGCGCTACCACGTCGACCTCACCCGTAAAGAGCGCACGGACCTGTTGGGCCTCCTCAACAAAGGCATTGCTCCGGCCCGCATGCTCACCCGCGCCCGCATCCTGCTCGCGGCGGACGAGCGCAAAACCGATGCCGAGATCGCGGCCAGCCTGCATGTCCATCCTGCCACCGTCGAACGCACGCGGCTCTCTACCAGATCTTCCCGCCCGCTGAGGCGCGGTGTCTGTGAAGCGGCTGGAGTTCCACTGCAGGTCCAAACACGGGAGCTGGCTCAACATGGCGGAACTGGAGTTGGCGGTGCTCCGTCGCCTATGCCTGGACCGGCGTCTCCCAGACCAGGCTACGCTGCAACGGGAGATTGCCGCGTGGGAGGGCGAGCGCGACAGGACTAGAGCCACAGTGCACTGGCGCTTCACCGTCGCACAGGCCCGTACCAAACTGCACCGCATCTACCCAGCATGATTCCTGTGTTGTTGGACTAGAACACTTTTGCCGACTTTTGTCCGTACGCTCCGGAGGAGCTCGACGAGCTGCGGATTTTTTCGGGCGCTGTTCTTGAATCCAGCTAGGGTACGTCGGTGCGTCTCGAGCAACATACCGGTGATGCTGAAGGCTTGTCCATGTTGATAGAGTTGTTCCTCGTCGTCTGCCCAGCGCGCCTTGTAGGACTCCGAGCCGATCGAGAAATCGAGAAGGGATATATTGTTCTCGCAGCACCAGCGAATAATTTCGACTAATAGAAGGCTCCCTGGTGAATAAGTCCTATAATTCTCGAAGTCACTGCTTTGTATAATGCCGTAGAACCGTCCGCGTAGAACAATACCGAAATTCCCGGCAATCATATGATCGCCCACCATGAGCGCGCTAGTGTGGGCAATCCCCCCAACTTCATTGCGGGCTAGCGAGTGGTAGAAGTCCGCATATGCCGTCCTGCTGAGCAGGTCAACAGCACCAGTCGCGCGGCACCAAGCCGATTTATAGCTAATTATCGTCTTCATAAGTTTAGCAGCAGTCTCTGCGTCGTGGGCCACTTTCAGTTCGACTGACCCCAATGCTTCTAGCCTTCGACGACTTCGCCGCAGTTCGCGGGTCATATGACTGTTTCGCGACTTCATGTAGCCGTTGAAGCCGCATTTGAGGGGGCTGTTGAACCCGATCATGTCATTCTGACACCTTAACCGAGTGAACGGGTTCGGTGCTCCATCAATGACACTCGGCATTTTCCGCAAGCTTACAGCGTCCATTGTACCAATGCTTTTGAGGATTTGGCACCAGATTGGAGAGAAGTCCCGCATGGCTAGTTCCGCTGCGAATTCCCTGCGAATCAGCGGCGCATTATAATCTGTGACGTCAAAATCGATGAATTCTAGAACGCGTAGCCGTCCGCGCTGCCTCTCGACTAATGGAATCAGCATCAACGGTACTCCGCTGTCGCTGCTTATTAAGACAATTGCCGGAGTCGCGGATATCGCGCCCCCGACTTTATCTAAGAGCATTGACATCCAGCTGTAGGTTTGAAAGGCCGTGCAGCAAGCCTGGTCCTGAAGTACCGACCATACCGCCTGTAGTGGCTCGTGTGACCGAAATACTTCGATCTTAATGGCCTGACTCAACGTGTGGCTCGTCACAGATTTTTGGATCATACCAAGCCCGTTCATAATAATTTATACCGTTGTGCATTGACTATTGTATCTTGGATGACCACGGCGAGCACAATTTATACATACCACTCGGCGATGCTGCACTTTTTTGAGGTATCGCCTTCCTGGCAATATTCCGTCAGGCTCGCTGAGATTGCATGGGTGGAGGAGTCAGAAACTTCTAAGACAACTACTCAATTTTTGTAGGTCCAAAACTATACCCGCCAACGCACGGAACTTTCAATCAATTAGAATGGAGTAATCCCCAATAGAGCAGCCATTTATATCAAGCTATGCTGCAGATTACTCAGTGTAATGAGTCAGAGGCTGGTGAGCAATTTTATTGCGCAATGTAAGTCATTGCTTCAGAATAGGTTTGGTGCTGGGCCGCTGCGGCGGATGTGGGCTGTTTGACGGTCCGGGAGCCCCACTACGGCACGGGATCGGGCGGAGCGACATGAGGACCTCCGGGATAGTGGGACTGCCCCCTCAAACCCAGAACGCCAATCCCTGTCTCAAGGGCTCCGGCACATTCGCCAGCAGTATCGGAACAATGGAGAGCACTTCTTATGATCCAGGAGGTGCTCCATGTCCCACAGACGCTTTACGCAGGAATTCCGGGATGAGGCGGTGCGGCTCGCCCTGACCAGCGGCCGCAGCCGGCGTGAGGTTGCCGCGGATCTCGGGGTCGGCCTGTCGACCCTGCGCCACTGGCTCGATCGCCGCCGCGAGCGTGAGATCGACGATCCGCTCGAAGATCGCCAAGAGGACATGGCCGCCGAGCTGAAGCGGCTGCGGCGCGAGAACGAGGTGCTCCGCCAAGAGCGCGACATCCTGAAGAAGGCCACGGTGGGTTCAACCGGTCAGTGCATCATGATTGATTTCGTTGTGCTTCGGGAGAACTATCCATGGCGCTTATGGGTCGTCCAGG
>NZ_QOIO01000012.1 GCF_003332305.1 Microvirga aerophila
TCGAACACACCCGCCCGACTCAGCCGCCAAAAGCGTTTCCACACCGAGTTCCAGTTTCCGAAGCACTCAGGCAGGGCTCGCCAGGTGATGTTGTGGACGGTGAAGTAATGCAGAGCCTCGAGGAAGCGGCGGTCATTGCGGCCCTTGGCGCCTCGCCGGGAGCATGAGGCGGTAAACACCCGCAGCACCGTCACCCAGTCTTCCTCTCTCATCCCCGTCAGCATGGTCGCGCCTCCTGAAGCCGACCTGCCATGAACCATCGCAGGACTGATTTGGGAATCCACTCACCCATTACTCATCTCGATCCGTCCACACGGCCTAACGAGGCGAACAGTATTCAAAATGCAGAGAGAGTACGTGTGCAGCGCAGGTCACCCGCGACCACCAGAGGTTCATATGTGTCCCCCGCATTCAGCGGACCTTGGCCGCCATGATCGGTCTTGGCGAGTTTCTCACTCGGATAAGCACTCGGATCTACATCTACATACCCCATGGCTCTCACCCCTCAGTGCCAAGGTCGCGGGCTGGTTCGGAGATGCCATAGATCATCCTTGACGTTGGAGACATTGCTACGGATTTAGGTAACCTGTCAACTTCTCTTTCAGAATCGGAGGTCTAGTTTTCGAGACATGGAAACTCCAGGCGAACGCCTACGGTGGGCGCGACAAAGGGCGGGCCTCGCTTCTGCGAGAGCGGCCGCACTCGAGATGGGAGTAAGCGTCAGCACCTATAACTCACATGAACGAGCTGGGCAGCGCGGTGCACGCAGCTTAAGCGTCGAGGACGCCAAGAGGTATGGGCGTAGATTTGGCGTCTCTCCAGCATGGCTTTTGGTTGGAGAGGGTTCAGTAGAACCTATGGAGCCTGCAGAAAGGGATAATGACGAAGTGCCATTTTCGTCTCATCTGGGCTTGAATCCGGCACTCCTAGTCGGTGAGTTTCTATCACATTGGGGAATTCTTGAACGCTCCTTAGACGAAGCCATTACAGCACTCCTCAAATCACCCTTCGTCGACCTAGCAGATATTGTAAACTGCCTCGGAGCAGATGCGAAAGTCGTCCTTCTTAATTCGGTAGGGGATGCACACTCGGAGAAAAATCCTGATTTAGCCGGAACAGTAATAGCTACTTTAAAGGAAATCCAAAATTTAGCTGAAATAAAAAATCGGATAGTAAATGGTCGTTTCTACGGAATCGACGATCGAAAGGTGAAAGTTACTTGGCCTAATGCACCTCATGGACCCGGCTCATCGGAGATGGTCTGGAGTAAATCTGATTTTATGGATGCTAATCGACAGATGCAGCAACACGTTAGGACGATCAGAATGTTCATTGAGGCGCTCACCGAGACATCAAGGCTTAGAGACGTTGGGTGAACCAAACCATCCACCAAGGCAAGGTAAGGCACTCTCAGTACTGCTAGGCTTACAGAAAGCGCTGGCCGCGTTGACAGGATTCGTAGTAATGGCTATTCTCAAAAGGGATGGCCGCTATGTCAGCTCGCTCTTTCAACCTTGTTCGCGTGGTCGTGGTTTTGACTAAGCTGAGTGGCTTGTCCTGAGCAGGGGATCTCAGTGACGAACGCGGGTGCATGAACGTCCGAATTGAAGCCGGCTCCTTAACTGTTGGCATTGAGGCAAGCCGTTCACCCGCTCTACCAGCCGGCTGACATTGCGCCTGTGGGTTGTTGTGGCGGATGAAGCGCTCTGATCATGGGCAAGAAGAAAGAAACCTCTGACCTACCTCTCTATCCTACGGAACAGCAGATCGCCCGGGAGGTCCTGCCGCCGCACCGGGTGAGCGCATGGGACGGCATAGCTGCTGTGCTCGAGCGGCGTGGGTTACCCAAGGTCGACCCATTGTTCGGCGGCCGCTACTGGCCGGCAGTGAAAGCTTTCCTCGACAGGCGGCATGGACTCATCGAATCTAGCCTTGTGACGAGGCCGGACGGTGAGGAAAACTGGGATGGCAAGCCAGGATCATGAGCTGTACGCCCCGGGACTTAAGCGGATGAAGCGGCATAACGGCCGCATCGATCTGTATTGGGTTGCAGATGAGCAGCTCGTGAAGAAGGGCTACACTCCCAAGACGGTCCGGCTTTTCGGCGATTGGAACAATCCACACGAGGCGATAGAAATCGCAGCCCGGTGCCGTATTCTGAGCGCTGAGATGCTAGAGTGGGCTGGAGGCGCCGAGACATCCAAGAATATGCATGGACTTGGAACCATCGCCTGGGTGGCAGTCGCCTTCGAGACGGATGAGGATAGCCCCTATCACGAGAAGCGCCGCGACACACAGATTTTCTATAGCCGCTACATCAAGATCATTGTCGCTACGGTCGGTAAGCGCCTTCTGAGCGAGATCACCGGGCGGGATGTTCGGCGCTGGCATAAGAACTGGGTAGATGGCTATGGCGAGCGAAGCGGCTATGCTTGCGTTCAAACCCTTCGCCGCATCGTCAGCTATGGCTGTGAACTCCGCGATGCCAACTCTATCGAACTGGCGAATGTCCTCAAGCACACCGAGTTCACCGTGCCCAAGGGTCGCAAGAAGCGTCCCACTTACGATCAGATCATTGCTTTCAGGGAAGCCGCGGTCGAGGCCAGCCGCCCTTCCCTCGCCCTGGCGCTCACCCTGCAGTTCGATCTAGGTCTTCGCCAAAAGGATGTCATCGGAGAATGGGTGAAGCCAAAGCCGGAGGAGCGGGAGCGCATCAAGGGCGCAATCACCGATGGTGCATGGATCTGGGAATGGGGCCTCACCTGGCGCCACATCGACGGCGGCATGATCCTGAAGAAGCCCACCTCCAAGTCGAATGGATCCGAGACGGCCGAGCATGACCTGAAGCTCTACCCCGACATGATCGCGGCTCTTGGCCGAGTACCCTCTGAGCACCGGGTTGGCGCGATCATCCTGGATGAGGGCTCAGGCAAGCCTTGGAAGAAGTCGCACTTTAGCCGGACGTTCAGGAAGATTGCCCGCAAGGCCGGATGGCCGGATGATGTCTGGAACATGGACAGCCGCGCTGGGGCCGTCTCAGAGGCCTTTGAGGCGGGCGCTCAGGCTGAGGATGTGATGAAGGCCGCCTCGCATACCCAGCTCAGCACGACGATGCGCTACAACCGCGGGAAGATCGTTCAGACGAGCCGGGTTGCGGAGTTGAGAGTGGCGCGGAGGAACAAGGACAGGGAAGATTAGTCGACCTCAGTCAATTCACTGGCCTCTCCAACCAGTTCCCGAATTATTCGAATTGGGACCAGCATTTTCGGTGAAGTTGGGTGGTCAGTGTATGCCTCGAACCCGAGGCCCTTATAGAAGGCCGTTGAATCTTCGTCGTATGACTGGAGGGTGAGCGCGTACATACCGGCGATTTCAGAGATCCTGTACACCTTCTCGAAAATATCGGTCAGGAGAACAGTCCCTATCCCCTTCCTCTGGTATTCACGATGAACCCCTAGGAAACCGAGGTGGACAGCAGGAAAGGCCTGATAATTCTGGGTATAGTCGTTCGGCTTGTTCGGCAACGCATCCATACTCTCATTGCCGATTTGCAGAGCATAGTAGCCTACGACGCGACTATCCGCTTCCAGAACTGCTTCGAACACACGGTCCTCCGCACGGTCGACGCACTTCTTGGCATGATTTTTGTACCAATTGTCGATAGGTTTCCGCCCGCAATCGAAGAAATTGCGCGGGCGGTGCCGTTCGAACGGCTCTATGCGGACTTTCAACTACAAGGTTCGTCAGGATTAGGCGTGGTGGGAGACTGAAGGGTCGTGACGATCGCGCATCTGACGCCCACGCCTATAGAGCTCCTTGAGCTTCGCATTCGGAGCGCCATTCTCGTTATAGAGACGGCGCACGAACTCAGCCGCTTCACGCTGGTTCTTGAAAGCAAGCTTCTCCGTCTTGTCACTGCTGCGCCAGAGCCAAGCTATAAACGTTTGCAGCATGTGCATGTCGGCACCTCGCTGGTGTAGCATCGACGGAGAGCGCAAGTTCGCAGCCTTGGGTTAACGAAGGTTAAAAATTTAGGTTCCGATTCCAATATCGCGCGCATTCCGACTCGTCCAGAAGGATATCAAGCCTAGACTGAAGCCATTGATGGAAATTGCGATGTATTGGGCAGAAGATTTGATCCGGTAACACGCTCGGTAACATCGAGAGCGCTATCGAAACACCACTATTCTTCAAGCCCCTGATCTATAAGGAGAATTAGTGGTGCCCAGGGGCGGAATCGAACCACCGACACTGCGATTTTCAGTCGCGTAATTCCGGATTTCCGCGAACGCCGGCGGATATTGTTGAACGGGCCAAGCGCTTGAGCTAACGTGCATATTCGGATGTTGCCATCCGCCCACGTCCACCCTCAGCCGACCCTTGTTGTGCCCCCGGTGTGCCCCCAGACCCTCCCCTGCGGGTTCGGGGGCACAGCACGCAACGCGGGCCGGAGGCGTGGCACGCTCTCTCGCGAAGGTGTCGATCGTGCAGAAATCTTTGACCGATGTTCTCGTCCGCGGCCTCGCGCCGCCGCCGTCCGGCCGCCTCGAAATCACCGACGCCCGCTGCCCGGGTCTCGCAATTCGGGTCACCTCCGGCGGCGCGAAGTCCTGGTCGTTCCGGTTCCGAGACCCGCAAACGGCGGCGGTCTCGCGGGTGACGATCGGCTCCTATCCGGACGTCAGCCTTTCGGAGGCCAGGGAACGCGCCGGGACGCTGCGCAAAGCGGTCGCGGCCGGGCAGAACCCGAACGAGATGAAGCGGCGGGCCCGTGAGGAGGCGACCACGAAGACCTTCGAGGCACTCGCCGAGCGGTACCTCCGGGAATACGCCCACCGGTTCAAGCGCTCCGCGACCGCCGACGAGCGGAACCTCAGGCTCCATATCCTGCCGAGGTGGGGCAAGAGACGCTACGACGAGATCCAGCGCCGTGATGTGATCGAACTGTGCGAGGACATGGTCGCCGGCGGCCGGGCCACGCAGGCGAACCGGGTTCAAGCGCTGATCAGTGGAATCTACAGCTTCGCGCTCGATGCCGACCTCGTCCTGGCCAATCCGTGCCACCGGCTCAAAAAGCGCGGGGTCGAGAACATCGGGCGTCGGGTCCTGAGCGACGGCGAGCTGCGAGTCTTCTGGCCGGCGATCGTGCTTCCGCCGGTATCCCGGCGGGTCGGCTTGGCCCTCCGCCTGGTGCTGCTGACCGGCGCCCGGGCCGGCGAGGCGGCCGGCGCCGCGCGGGCGGAGTTCGAGCACCTCGACGATCCGTCCCGTGCCGCGTGGATCATTCCCGCCGAGCGATGCAAGAACGGGCGGGCGCATTACGTGCCGCTCCCCGGCTTGGCGGTCGAGGTGGTTCGGGAGGCGCTGGCGCTGGTCGCACCGGACAAGCTCTTCCTGTTCCCGTCCCCCTCGGTCGAGGCGGCTCCGATCACGGCGCACGCCCTCGCCGTCGCGATGGCGCGCTTTTCGCGTGAACTCAAGGGAGACGGCGAGGTGGTCCGGAGCTGGAAGGCCTCACCGCCCTCCCCGCATGATCTGCGCCGGAGCTTCACGACTCGTCTGTCCGCTCTCGGCGTGCCGCGGGAGGATCGGGATGCCCTCCTGAACCATACGCCCCGCGACGTTGGCGGCCGACACTATGACTTGTATGACCGGTCCCGCGAGAAGCGGATGGCTCTCGAGCGCTGGGCGGCCGCGCTACAGGATCTGGTCTTGGACCGGCCGAGTGCAAACGTGGTGTCTCTGCGGGAGCGGCGGTTATGAGCGACAAGACCGGAGCCGCTCGCGGCCTTGGTGAGCGGGATAATTCCTCTGATGCGCCGAAGGCGGACTGGATCCCGCTCGATCGGGCTGCTTTCTATTTCGTCCCCGCCTTCACTGGTACAGGGCAGGACTGGGTCAACGCGATTGTGGAGCTTGCAAAAAACTACTTTGGCTTTTGGGGGCTCGAAGAATGGGACCTTGTCCCTTACGCGGACGAGGTGTTCGTGGTCCGGGTTGGGAACCTTGAACTTGTGGTGGATCCGCAAGAGCCCAGCTTCTGGCTGCGTCCGAGCAATCGGGAGGATGGGCCGGTTTTCGAAACGGCCTTCGATCTTGCCAAATCCCCGCAGGATTTTTGCGATGCGGTTGAGGAACTCCAGATCAAGCTACATTTTTCCGATGCCGGTGAGGCCCTGACCTGTCTGGCAATCGATCTGCGGCAGCGGTTCGGTTACCTCGAATGGGCGATCACAAATGGTCACGCGGAGGTCTTCGCCCGAAGGAACAGCCCACTCGCCCCATTCTCTAAAGTCCATCCGGATCAATGGCGATACTTTGCCCTTCCGAGAACGCCCGGTGAGCCGGCGGAGGGTCCAAACGGTGAAAAGCTGTTCTCGGTGTACATCGCTGCGGGAGTCAGAAAATCGGCTGACAACACCGTCAAGAAGACCATCGGGTTTC
Source organism: Microvirga aerophila (assembly GCF_003332305.1). GTDB lineage: Bacteria > Pseudomonadota > Alphaproteobacteria > Rhizobiales > Beijerinckiaceae > Microvirga > Microvirga aerophila. The sequence continues at coordinate 6,445 of NZ_QOIO01000012.1, forward strand.
AACCTGAGTGCATGAAGTGGCTGATCCGCGAGATGCAAGCATCGCCGAACACCCAGCCACACCCCAAAGAATACTACCGCGCGGAGGCGAGGAAGCGGTGGGGGAATATCTCACTTCGCGGTTTCGAATCGATGTGGACGCAAGCAAAAGAGTCAGCCGGTGCAACTGGTTGGGGAATGCCGGGGCGCCCTCGGAAAACGGCGCGCTGACAATCGTTGCAGCAAAAATCATTGCGTCTTCTTTTCTGATCCCGCCCGATCCGCGAATGTCCTCCTACAAGCACTCGCGTGCATGTTGGTAGAAGAGGACATGATGATCCATAAATTCGGTTATACTATCAATGAGTTGGCTAAGATCGGTCCGGTCAAGCGCAGCAAACTTTATGAGGCGATCAGGGCTGGTGAGCTGATCGCTCGGAAGCACGGACGCAGCACGCTCATTCTCAAGGCGGATTACGAAAAATTCCTCGAACGACTGCCCAAGCTCGGGAAGTGAAGGCAATGATGGACAACGATTCCATGGACGCCCAAACCGACTGCGGCAAGTTCCAATTTGAAACAAACTCAATCCATGCATGCCGCCCTCTCACAGGGGCGGGGCCCTTCACCGAGGACGGTTTAGCTCTTCAATTCGCCGAGCAGCACGCTCACGACCTTCGGTTTGTCGCATCATGGTCTAAGTGGCTTATCTGGACAGGAACGCACTGGCGGCCGGACGATACACTTTTGGCAGTTCATCTCGTGCGGAAGGTGTGCCGCGAAGCCGCGGCAAAGTGCGGCGACCCGCGAGCAGCCAATGCCTTGGCGAGTGCGAAGGCCGTTTCTGCTGTCGAGCGCCTAGCTAGGGCGGACCGCCGGTTGGCGGCAGCCCCGGAACAGTGGGACAGAGATCCTTGGCTTCTCAACACTCCGGGCGGATTGGTTGATCTGCGTACCCAAGAGACGCGGCAGGCTAGGCCGACCGACTATGTCACCAAGATCACAGCGGTTGCGCCTTGCGGAAGTTGTCCCCGTTGGCATCAGTTTTTGGACCGAATCACTGACGGTGACAGAGGTCTCCAGGACTTCCTGCAGCGCATGTGTGGCTATGCGCTGACCGGTTCTACCGAAGAGCAAGCGCTCTTCTTTCTCTTCGGGAAAGGAGCAAACGGCAAATCCGTCTTCATCAACGCAGTGGCGGGGATCTTGGGCAGCTACCACAAGACGGCGGCGGTCGAAACATTTGTTGCTACTACTACCGACCAGCATCCAACTGGTCTGGCAGGCCTCCAAGGTGCACGGCTTGTGACTGCAATTGAGACAGAGGAAGGCAGGCCGTGGGCCGAAAGCCGGATCAAATCGCTGACCGGAGGCGACCGGATTACGGCGCGTCGCATGAGGCAGGATTGGTTTGAATACGATCCTCAGTTCAAGCTTCTCATCGGCGGCAACCACATGCCAAGTTTGCGATCGGTTGATGAGGCGATCAGCAGGCGTTTCAACCTTCTTCCATTCACCGTAACGATACCGCCAAGGGAACGCGATGGACGACTGCCAGAGGTGCTAAAAGCTGAATGGTCTGGCATTCTGGCTTGGATGATCGAGGGGTGTCTCCGCTGGCAACAGAACGGGCTGCGGCCGTCAGCGGCAATATTGGAGGCAACGCAGGCATACCTTGCGGCTGAGGATACCGTGGCTCATTGGATTGACGAGGCATGCGTCCAAGATGCTGGCGCTATTACAGCATTATCGACGTTGTTCACATCCTGGAAGATGTGGGCCGAGCAGAACGGCGAGCCTCCTGGGTCCCCGAAAAAGTTATCACAAAATCTTGAGGCGCGGCGCTTTGAACGGTGCCGCACACGAAATGGGAGTTCCTTCCGAGGGCTTCGCATTCGCGATATAGCGCACTCAAACAAAGCCGAGCTAGAAGCTTCGCACCTCATCGATTGAGCTACTTGTGACAGATGTGACGGTTCCTTCTTACAAGGTGTTACCCGTCTATGACATTTATAAAGAATAAACTGTCACATCTGTCACGGCATGACCGCTTGGGAGGGTCGGTCAAACACTGGGTCGTCCTCCGAAGTTGGAGATTGAGGCATTTGATAGACCTTGGGCCTCACGAGACTTCATTCCGATTCAAGGCTCAATACAACTGAAATTCAGAAATCTGTCTACTACATCGGCTCCGGTAAACCCTTGTCCACGTACGAGGATTTCACTTATTCGCTCCCCATACTAAGCGTTAAAAAATTTCGTGCTTCCAAAAAATATTTGAATGAGATCCCATGCGGTCGAACCTCTACGATCCCCCAGAGATTTGACCCGCCCCACCCCTTGGGCTGCCAGAACATCAACCTACGAGCTGCAGCGGCCAAGCGCCGATCATGGTAGCATCATCTGGTCGACTGATTGCTTGATCTAGTGTGCCGAACCGTCGCCTTGATATCCTCCTCCTTTCGCTGCCCCTACAACTGAAACGTAGTCCAAGGAGACAAGAATGAAGCGCTTTGTCGTTTGTTTGGTTGTCGGGGTAGCTGCGCTATCGACACCAGCCTATGCGCAATCGCGCAACGATCCGAAAACCATGATGAAGCTATGGCTTGAGGCGACCATGGAATGCCGTGGCAGCGCCGGGGCCAACCCGCCGGCCGACGCCGATCCCTGCGAGGAACGAGAGGCTTACTCAAAGCGCCTGAATCAACTCGGCTGGTGCTATGGGAAGAAGAACGAGGCCGGATACCAGTACGATTGGCACCGCTGCACTAGGGATTCCCTGCACTAGAAACTCCTTAAGAACAAGGACTGATCCTCGGCGGGTTCAGCGTGTCGGCCCCGACGAGGCCGTCAAGCGCCTCCCTATCTACGTCCTGCGCTCCAGAAGACTTGCTCCAGCGTTCGCGGATTGGGGGATGGAGAACTGGGATGATCAGACGACGCAGAACGCTCGGAATTGGGGAACTGAGCACATTCCGGCGAGCGTAGTTGCTGGTTCCTATCCACTGCCCCGCGACGACGAAAGCATCGCCAAACTGTCTAAGACAGCAGAGCTGAAATTTCGGGCTTAGCCAGGAAAAATTCTGCGCATGAGCCCCCATGCGGTCGGTATCCCTCGAAGTACCACAGATTCGACCCCCTCCCCCACCTCGCTAACTGCTCCTTTGATCCGTTCTCCTCCACCCATACTTCTAACAGCTGGTCGTCGTTGCGTGGCTTGGCGTAGCGCCATTTGCAGCTCTCGCTTCCCGCTTGCGCGCCGCATCTTTGGTACGGCGATCGCGCTCCCGCTCTGGTTTCGGCTTGTCGATTGCCCCAATTGTCTTAAGCTTGGATTCAAGACGCTCGTCGTTTGTTACTTGAAGCTGCCAAGCGATGTCGTCAGCTGTGATCCGGTAGCGATGTGGATCAGCAGCGCATCGTCTCCATTGCGTCCTCATCCATTCATGGCTCTTCGTTTCGAAGATGCTCGGAGCGAGCCTCGCCGCCCACATCGATAGCTGGTACCAAGTGAACTCTTCGTTGGCTTGGGCGAACTCACAAAGGCGAAGAAGGTAGGTTAGGTTACGACCGTAAGGCTTCCGTTCAAGAATCTTGTCCTCAATCCCGCGGAGCCGCAGACGGGCCTTCAGGAACAGCTCAATCGAATGGAAGTACAGGAATCTCACAGGAGCGCTATAGAACCCGCCTGACGGCGTCTGAGCGTTGTGAAGGGTCGCGGCATCGTAAAGATCAACATGGGCAAGATTGAACCATGCCAAGGGTGTTTCGCTCATATTTAGCCCTTGTGACTGATGCTGGCCAATATCACAGAGCTCGGTAGCCTCGCAGACGTTTGGTCGGTGCTACAGCCTTCAGCCCCGTCCTGGCCTCGATCCCGCTGGAGAACGCTTCGACTAGTTCCTGACCATTGGTGTCGATCCGGCCCCATTTGCCCGTCAGCGAGGTCACTGTTCTCCCAATCGAGTCGTACGACAAAAGTAAAACCATTCCAGCATTTCTCGCGCAGCCTTGGATCTTGGACTTTGTGCCGCTCTTCTTCGGGCCCACCACGCTCGCCTAGTAGCCACCATCTTGGCGTTGCCGCTTTGCTCTTCTCCGCTCGATCCGGCCTAACCGCTCGCGCTCTTGCTTTTCCCGTTCTTCCGGCGTGGTCATCTTGCATTGGAGCTTCGGCAGATTGTAGTCTTCAATCTCTGGAAACTCCCACTCGACAGTCCAGACCTGCATCAGTCGTTCGCATTCCGCCTGTTCGCAAGCGCTAACGCGGTCGCGTTCAATCCCTACCAGTCGCGCCACATTCTTATCCAAGCGAAGGGTGTCGACACCATAGTCAAAGATGGATTTGCAGTCGAGCCTGCCAAGGAATACGCTTCTTGAGGTGATTCGACGTTTACTGTTAGCATAGCCGTGTGTGCCTGGCAGGAGCGAAACACGCGATGCTAGGCGTTCACAAGCAATAACGCCCGGCGTTTGTTCCGGACGCACGCTTCTGTCGGCAACCCAATCAGTGCCGACAATGCGGAGATTCCGCTATGAGTCTTCACAACGACGATTCCATCATCAGTGTCCCAAAGGGCGGCGGTGCACTTCACGGCATCGGCGAGAAGTTTGTGCCGGACCTTCATACTGGAACGGGTAACTTCACGCTGCCAATAGACCTGCCACCGGGCCGTAACGGCTTTCAACCTAGCCTGTCCGTCACGTACAGCACTGGCAATGGCAATGGCTTGTTCGGCCTGGGATGGCAGCTCAGCGTTCCCAGCATCAGCCGCAAGACGTCGAAGGGGGTGCCTCGCTACGATGATCTGAGCGATACCTTCATCATGTCGGGCGTTGAAGATCTCGTGCGGGTTTCAGGTAGCTATCCTGGGCGCGTGCGCTACCGGCCGCGGATTGAGGGCATGTTCGCCCTCATCGAGCACGTGAGCTCGCCGACGACCAACCACTGGGAGGTGCGCACCAAGGACGGTCTCGTCCATGTATATGGATCACCCAGAGCACTCGGAGGCTCCGGCGACGCCGCAACCCTGCCGCGTCCCGGTTCGCCGACAACGCCATTCGCATGGCGTCTGTCGGAAACGCGCGACGTGTTCGGCAACCTCATCCGGTACCAGTATGACATCCGCGATACCGGAACTGAGGGGCCCCACGCATGGGATCAACCGCTCCTGACCGACGTGCTGTACGCAGATTATGGCGTTTCCCCGAGGGAGAAGTTTCTGATCCACGTCCGGTTGGAATACGAATCTCGTCCCGACCCGTTTTCGCAGTACCGGGGCGGCTTCGAGGTTCGGACCACTCGTCGGTGTCACCGGATCGTGATTGAAACCCATGACGACGCCATTCGTCCCACACGTGAATACCGCTTCAACTACACGGCAGATCCGGCCAACGGCATATCGCTCTTGACTGGCTGCGACGTCGTCGGATTTGACGATAGTGGAGTTGCGGTTCAGGAAATGCCGCGGGTCAAGCTCGGATACACGCAGTTCGAACCCAAGCGTCGCTCCTTCCAGCCGCTCACCGGTGTGGATCTTCCGACGCAACTACTTGGTAGCCCTGACGTGGCATTCGTCGATCTGTTCGGCACGGGGCTGCCTGACCTGCTGCAAATCAACGGGGTAGTGCGTTATTGGCGCAACCGTGGGGGCGGCCGGTTCGATCCCCCACGCGAGATGCACCAGGCACCGGCCGGGCTATCTCTCGGTCAACCCGGCGTGCGCTTGCTAGACGCCGATGGAGACGGCAGATGCGATCTTCTAATGTCACGGTCCGGCGTTGCCGGCTACTTTCCGCTCGCGTTCGGCGGTCGCTGGGATCGCAAGTCGTTTAGGCCTTATCAGAACGCACCTACGTTCGACCTCGACGACCCCGAAGTGCGTCTAGTTGACCTCGACGGCGATGGGACGACGGACGCGATCCGCTCGGGCACTCGACTGGAATGCTTCTTCAACGACGCCGAGCGCGGCTGGCTCGAGACCCGCTTCGTCGAGCGACAGGAGCTCGATGAGTTCCCTAATGTCAGCTTCGCGGATCCGCGCGTTCGCTGGGCTGACATGTCCGGCGACGGCCTGAATGATGTCGTGCTCCTCTATGATGGCAACGTCGAGTACTGGCCGAGTCTGGGCCGCGCGCGATGGGGTAAGCGCGTCCATATGCGGAGCAGCCCAAGGCTACCATACGGCTACGACCCTGCCCGACTGCTGCTCGGCGACGTGGACGGCGATGGTTTAGCCGACCTCGTGTACGTCGACGACGGAAAGGTGCTGCTGTGGATCAATCAGAGCGGCAGTGGCTGGAGCGAAGAGCCTATCATTATTCATGGAACTCCACGGGCACATGGTGGGCTGGACACTGTCTCGCTGGTGGATCTGCTTGGCACCGGTGTGGCAGGCGTGTTTTGGAGTAGCGAACTCGCATCAACCGGACGACCGCACTCCTGGTTCCTCGACTTCACTGGAGGGCTCAAGCCATACCTTCTGGACCGCATGAACAACGGCATCGGTGCAGAGACCTATATCGCGTATGAGTCTTCGAGTTCGTTGGCGCTCAGCGATCTTGCACATCTGCGAAGGCCGTGGCGCACAACTCTGCCGTTCCCAGTTCTCGTGGTCAAACGCGTGGAGATTCTGGATCGCGTCGCCGGCAGCAAGCTGACCAGCGAACTTCGGTATCACCACGGCTACTGGGACGGTGAAGAGCGCGAGTTCCGTGGCTTCGGTATGGTCGAGCAGGTGGACACCGAAACGCTTGAAGAATACAACAGCCCTGGTCTTCTTGGCAATACAGGCAGCGAGGCGGTCCCGCAGAACCGTTTCTCTCCACCACTACTCACCCGGACTTGGTTCCATCAGGGGGCCGTCCAGGATGAATCGGGTGGATGGTCCGAGATGGACTACCGCGAGGAGTACTGGGCAGAGGATCCGCCGCTACTACAGGGCTCCACACAGGTCGGTTCGTTCGTCGCGGCCTTTCCTGTTACACCCACCACGTCGCGCGCTCGCCGGAGTGCGCTGCGGTCGCTGAAGGGGAGCATCGTTCGCACCGAGACCTATGCGCTCGACGGAACGCTCCGCGAGCAACGGCCGTATAGCGTGACGGAGCACGCCTATAGCGTGGTGCTTGTCCGGCAGAATGGCCTGGCGGCCGTACTTGCCGATCACCTCGATTCCTCAGATCTGAGCGTCGGACAGCCGCTGGTGTTCTTTCCATCCCTTCGGGCTGAGCGCACGACGCAGTGGGAACGCGGGGATGACCCGCAGACACGGCTCAGGTTTGTCGACGAGTATGACCCGTTCGGACAGCCGAGGCAGGAGACCGCGCTTGCATGCCCACGCTTCTGGCGCCGAGCCAGCGACGCCTCGTCTGAGTTCCTCGCCACTTCTACTCATACGCTGTTTGCACAGCCAATAGACCCGAGCGTCTATATCTACGACCGGCCGGCTGCCATCGCAGTCTACGAGCTCTCTGCACTGTCGCCAGTGACAGTTCAAGCATTCGCGGCATTATCGGCCAACGTGCAGCGGACGCTCTCAACGCATACCCTGCATTTCTACGATGGGGCGGCATTCGCCGGTTTGCCCTTGGGTCAGGTCGGGCAGTTCGGCGCGGCGACCGCAACCTGGCGCATGGCGTTCTCCGAAACGCTCCTGGCACTTGCATTTGATGGGGAGCGGCCACCTTATCTTAAAGCCGGCGAGACAGCCTGGTCGCCTGAGTATCCAGCAGATTTCCGCACACAGCTTCCGTCTCGAGCCGGTTACATCCATGTCGCGGCAGACGCGATGCTTCCAGATCGCTGCTACATACCTGAAGTGAGGCGGAGATACGACTTCCAAGAGCCCGGTTTAGCGGTTCGCGGTCTGGTGACGGCTGTGCGATCACCGCTCGGACAGGACGCGTCGCGCGACTCGACAATTCGCTACGATGCATTTGCGTTATTGCCGGTCGCGCTGACCGATCCACTTGGCCTACACTTAACTGCTGAATACAACTATCGTGTCCTCAAACCAAAGCTTCTGTCGGACTGTAACGGCAAGCACACGCGATACACATTCAGTCCAATGGGTTTGCTGGAGGGCGTGCGCATGTTCGATGACACCGGGAACGGAGATCAGCTGCGCGACGGGTTTCGGATGGTGTTCGATTTCAACGCATTTGAGCTCCGCGGTGAGCCGATCTCAGTTCATACCGCCCGCTTCCTCTACCACGACTCAGATGGTTCTGTTGATCTATCGGTGCGCAATCAGACAATCGAGTCACGACAGTACTCCGACGGCTTCGGGCGAATCGTGCAGACACGGTCGCTCGCCGAAGACACTTTGTTCGGCGACATCGAGTTCGGCGACGGAGTGATCTCTTCGCTCCAGGGCAAAGAGCTTGGCACGATCGTGGGACGCCATCGGACGGAGGACGCCCCACCGAACGTGGTGGTGAGTGGCTGGGAAGTATTCGATAACAAGGGTCGTGTAATCCGGAAGTTCGAGCCATTCTTCGCGGCGGGCTGGAGCTACTCGCGGCCGACGGCTGCGCAACTGGGCGCCAGCCAGCGGATGGAATACGACCCGCGCGGGCACCTTTTGCGCACTATTCACTCGGACGGCTCTGAACAGCGTGTGGTCCCTGGCGTTCCGGCGAGCCTCGATACGCCGGATATCTTCGCGCCGACCTGTTGGGAGACTTACGTCTATGATCAGAACGACAACGCGGGCCGTACCCACCCTTTGACTACGGGCAGCTATCGCCACCACTTCGATACGCCGACCAGCCACGCGTCGGATGCGCTCGGGCGAGCAGTGAAGACAACACGCCGAAATCGAACGTCGCCGACAAATCCGATCGAAACCGTTGATGTCGCGACAACCTACGATATCCGCGGCAACGTTCAAACGATCACGGATCCCCTTGGCCGCGTCGCCACGCGGTGCATCCACGATTCATTGAACCGCCTGCTTCGCGTCGAGAGCATCGACGCCGGCATCAAGCTCACAGTTCCTGATGCCAGCGGCAATCTCGTCGAAGAGCGCGATGGGCGCGGGGCGCGGCGGTTGCATGCCTTTGATCGCGCTAATCGCCCTTCGAGCATCTGGACTCGCGCTCGGGCAGCTGACTCGCTCGTGCGGAGCGAGCAGATGGAATACGGCGATGGTGGAACCCCTGCGCAGCCGGCAGCGGAACGTGCCGCCCAACGCAAAAAGCACAGGCTCGGCCGGCTCCATCGTCATCGCGACGAGGCAGGCTTGGTTGTCTTCGACGCGTATGACATCGAGGGTCGGATCCTGTCGAAGACCCGCCGATTCGTCCGGGACGCCGAGGTCACTGCGGCGTGGAGGGCCAACTGGGACACATCCGGGGACGAGATCCTCGAAGAGAGTCGACTTGAACTGTCGATGACGTATGATGCGCTCGGCCGACATCGAAGCATACGCTATCCGCGTGACGTTAACGGAGGGCGCAAGCTCCTGGAGCCCACATACAACCGCGCAGGAATGCTCCAGAGCGTCGCCCTAAATGGCGCTTCGTACGTCCGCCATATCGCCTACAATGCCCGGGGTCAGCGCACTATCGCTCACTATGGGAACGGCGTGGTGTCAATCCAGGCGCACGATCCTTCAACGTTCCGGTTGGCCCGGGCATGGACTGGCCGGTGCGCACAAGCAGCCGACTACGCATACGACACCAGTGGGTCGGTGCCACTGCAGGACACCGGGTTCGAATTTGACCTCGTCGGTAACGTCATTGGTCTCAATGAGCGTGCCCCTGCGTCCGGTACACCGCTCTCACCCAATGCGCTGAACCGTCTGTTCGCCTATAACGCGATCTACCAGCTCACGCGCGCTACCGGTCGCGAGTGCGACGTCCCCGCAGAGCCGTTTCCGTGGAGTGATTCTGTGCGATGTCTCGATTGGAATAAATCGCGACCATATGAACAGACCTATCGCTACGATCTCACGGGCAATCTCATTCGTTTGCGGCGCGCTGCGTCCGGCAGCGCTAGGGTCACCACTCTGACGCCGGAGAGCACAAGCAACAGGCTGGAAGCGCACATTGCTAATGGGCTGACGTTTGTGTGCGAGTATGACGAAAGCGGTAACCTGATCAAAGAAGCCTCATCGCGCCATTACGAATGGGATCATGCGGACCGGCTACGTCAGTACAAGACGCAGGCTGGCGCTGGGCCAGCGTCAATCGAGGCTCAGTATCTATACGACTCTGGTGGGCAGCGTGTGAAGAAGGTCGTGCGGCGTCAGGCTGGGCCGATTGAGTCAACGATTTACATCGATGGCGTGTTTGAGCGCTGCGTGAAGGGCGGCGAGTCACACGACTTGCTGCACATCATGGATAACCAGACCCGAGTTGCGCGTGTTCGCATTGGTGCGGCATTTGCGGGCGATGCACTCGCCGCCGTTCCTGTGCAGTACCACCTCACCGACCACTTGAACAACTCAAATGTTGTGCTTGGGGGTACGCGGGCATCGCACAGCAACTTCATCAGCCGCGAGGAGTATTATCCCTACGGCGCCACGAGCTTCGGGAGCCACGCCCGCAAGCGGTACCGCCTCGCGGGACGCGAGCGCGATGAGGAGAGCGGGCTGTACGCTATCGGGCTGCGGTACTACTCCCCGTGGCTCACGCGATGGACGAGTTGCGATCCCCTCGCGCTCACCGCCGGCACGAATGCTTACTCCTACGTAGCAGGCAATCCCCTCACGCTCGTCGACCCACGTGGCCTCGAGGAAGCGCAGGGTGGTCAGGCACCGGCCGCACAAGGCGGCGGACGTTTAGGGCCATCCGTCGACCCTGAGGTCCATCCCGATAGCAAGAACAGAGGGGCGATCGGCACACCAGTCCACCTGATCGTATTGCCTGTACTTCTTGCGCGGATCAACACACAGACACCGTACAAGGCAGTGATTGATGCTGACACCTTGCCGGGTGGCTCAAAATCCGGAAAGACGGAAGGCGAGATAGACCTCATTGTCTATGCGCCGGGCACAAAAGGCGTCGAGGCGCACGTCTATGACCTCAAGCCCGCAGGGGGCGCGGACCTTGAGGAATACACGAAGCAGATTCAGAACTACGTTGATCACTTCCCGTCGTCCACGAAAAACGGCGGTGCCGTGCTTGCGAGGGTCGGCACGGTGCTGGAGGTGATCCAGAAGACTTATCCGAAGGTGCTCGACCCCATCGAGTTGGACACACCGGAGGGTAAAGTGACGATCACACTGTCGCTGCCGAAGAGCAAAGCGACGCTTGGTGCCGTACCAGGGTTCATCGAGTACAACATCCGTGTTCAGCGCAAACAGGATGTAAAGGTTGAGGTATGGGCCACTCGGCCGGCGACCTCGACACAGCCGGCCCTCGCTACGGCCCCAGTGCGCGACCAAAATCCAGCGCCCGCTCCGGCGCCGTCGCCCGCTCCGGCACCAGCACCTGTGTACTCGTCTCCGTCAAGAGGACCAACAAACACGCAGATCGTGGTTGGGGTCCTCGCGGTAGCAACTGTAGCTATCGTGGTGTTCGCCCCAGGGCCTTGGAAACTCGCAGCATTCGTCCCCGCAGGCGTGGCCCTGTTGGTACGTCCGAAAAACAGCGGCCCCGGTGCCTAGTGGCGCGCTTGAGCCACAACCTTCGCGCCACGGCAGGGGCGCGACTTGCAGGTGGCACTGCCGGTTCTCCCGGGCTTGCCAGATGTGCGGCTGTGGGGACGGGCCGAAATGGTCTTGCGGCCCAGACCTTTCGTGAGCGTATCTAGGCCATAGGCGCTCCTCCTGCGATCTCAGCTAGGCACAATGAGGAGCCAATAGCCTGTTCCGACTGCGTTTACGGCAACTACAACCTGGTGGAGCGGCTCTAGACCGGATCGGAGGAACAGACGATTGCATCTTTGGGCTAGAGCATCGGACGAGAAGTCGGATCCGATGAGTTTGGCATCTCAGCAATCCTGGAGCCATCTCGAAGCCGCCGGTGGTCCGTCCACTTAAAGGTCTGACGCTCTAGACACACAGCTGCACTCGACATCTGCTGGGCAAGCGAAACCACCCAAACCCAACGGTGCAGCCATTCGAACACGGTGTTCGTTATTGCATCGCCGGGAACGGAAGCCACTCACTCTCTGGCTTGACGGGTGTCTTTTCTCTGACTCCTACTCCGGCCACGGCGGCGTCTGGCCGGAATAAGTGAGAATCAGCAAAATATCGGCGAAATCTTCGTTAATGAAACGACGTGCAACGGCTTCCGTATTCGGCAGCGAGAGCTCCCATTCGCCTATCGGGGGCTTTCCGATCATAGATGTCCAGGATCCGGCATTGCCACGCCGTGTGCTGATGACTCCGTCAATCGGCGTTCCGGGACCGCCAACGGTGCCGGGCTCTTCTGCAGCAGAGTAGCGCAGAGTCGCGACCGGCGCCTCTTCCGGCTGCTCGGCCAGCCGCACGAAATAAAGGATCACGTGCTGTATCAACACGCCTTCCACATTGGGAGGGAAGTCGTCATGGACGGTCCTGAAGCGAACAGTCATCGGGGTCTTAGTCTGGGCAGGGTTATGCAGGTCGTACCACTGATCAGCAAATTGGGACCGAAGGCTGAACGTTCGGTCTGCGCTTAGGTTGCGGCCGAGCGCCTGCCGGACTTGCTTGCCGTACTCCGCGCTGTTTAGCGCGGTGTATTCGATAGTAACCAAGATGTCGGCAATGGTTCGATAGTCGACAGCATTGGAAGCTCGCGGCATGCAAAATTCCCAGCTGGTGTGGACGCCGATGCCCTCGAAGGGAAGGAGCATTTCGGAGGAGATAGGGTCGAGTTCGAAAAGCCCGGTTGCATTGGTTGGGGAGGTCAGCGCGACTGACTCAGGATCGCGCTGTATCGGAATCGACTGAAAGACATCGCGACCGATTACTGCACGGGATAGTCCCGAGTTGCTCAGAGTGGCGCAGACGCCGCGAGTGGGCGGAATAAGCGCAATAACAGAGACACGCACGCGTCTGATAAGACGAAGATAATGCCCCGGGAAGTCGCGATCAAACATCTCATTCGTGGTGGCGAAGGGCAGAAGGCCTGTTTCGAGAAACCGTTGGAACTCAAGCGGGGCGATGCGAAACAACGACAACGTCTTAGTGAGCTGCAGCTTTATCTTATTCGATTCAAAGGCGTGCTGATCAAGCTGATACGTGTCTTGAAGCAGCCGCGCAGAGCCGGTGAGTCCCTTACGATCCTTGGAGGTGGCCTGGGTGCCGGAGCTGTCCAACGTTTCTGTCCAATAGTCATTCTTGATAAATGTCGGAACAATCTCCTGCCGCTCGAATGCAAGCTGGATCTCGGCGAGCCGGGCAACAGTGGTCGCTTGCTGGAGGAAAAAGCGATAAACACCCTCAAGCACTCCACTCATCCAATCGTAAAGCTCTCGATTTGCAAACTTGCCGTTCAGGAACTCAATCGTGTCTTCAGCGTTGCTTGTCTCCAGCTCTGCGACAACCTGCTGCTGTGTAGCGATCGTAACGCCGTCTCCAGCCAGACGAACCTGCTGCTCGCCGATCCTGTAGTCCTGCTGCGCCAGTGATTGCTGCAACTGCCATTCCTGCACGCGCCGTTCGTGGCTCGCCTGGAACGCATATCGCTGCGCAGCGATTTCATTGTTGACGACGGTCCGGTTCAGCGGATTGGTCATAATCGTCATTGCCGACGCGACGCTTTTGAATATTGTACCAACTGGGTCCATGCTGTAGCCCGATAGCACTTGATCGGAGGATGCGTACCCCAATAGTCTCCGCCTTGCATCACCGATATATTCAAGCGCATTAAGGTAGTTCGTTTCGCTCTCGAGATAGCCGGATTGAATCCAGTTTTCATAAGTATCGATCTGAATCTGAGCACGATCCCGCTGTAACTCCGCGAGCGTGACGTAGTTTCGCGCTTCAATCACTTCAGCCTTCCGGACTCGGACATGCGCCTCGGCAACACCGAGGTCATGTCGTGCCCTAAGTAAGTTGTACGCCTCGGCATCACGCTTCTCGAGCGCAGCAAGCATCGATGTCTCCATATAGGCAGCGAGCTGAATCAACTGCTTTGCACGCTCAATGAGGACTGAGAAGCGGTATAACGTCGGGCGGATCTGACGAATCCCGGGTAGCGACAGCGCGCTTGCAAGCCCATCAGTGCCTAGGCTCGTGGTTACGGCTACGGGTGCGGTGTAGGGGTCGAGATCGCGCCGAATGCCAGCAATATTACGGCATGACCTCAACTTAGCGAGGTTAAGTTCGGCATGCAAACGCAAGGCTGTAAGCATTGGATTTGGAGGAACGCAGAACTGGAACGCCGCTGGGCTCGAGGCAAGGGGAGCAACTGCGGCGGCAGGATCTGCGCTCAGCGGCGTGCCCCCGTCTACTCCATTGACCATGCCATTGACAGCGCGCAAAAGCCTGGCGTCGAGGGCGGGACGCGTCAATAGAATACTCTCCCTAGCCTTGACCGCATCCTGCTCAGCCGTCATGAGCTCTCCGAGGCTCGGCCGGATGGGAGCGGCGGCCACGGCGTTGCCAACCACGTTCTTGGCCTGCTGGAGTTTCAAGTCCCAGCTTCCGGGCGAGCTGAGTACATTTTTCAGGTCAGTGACTACGTCGACAAGGAAGGGGAGCGTAATTACAACGTTCTGTGTCAGGTCTTCGAGAAGCGCCTGGATCGCAGGAGGAACTTCAGGCGGCACTTCGATGCCGGGTTCGAGAACAAGTTGGCCGATCAGGTCATTGCAGATGCCCAGCTTTTGCTTCAACTCGGGTAAAGATAAGAGGTCGAGAGCCGTAAGGTACAGCGTGCGGGATCGTGCCAGAGATTCGATATCGTCGCGCGAGAACTCCGAATCTGCAAACTCGAGCAGACATTGCACGAGCGAGCAAATCGTAAATCTTGTGTAGGCGTACCTTCGTGTCGCAGCGATTGCATGTGGGTTCAGGGGATCTAGCAGCCAGCCCTCGGCCAAATGAAAGGTCGAATTGAGCGGCCGCATGGCATCAAGCTCTAGGCCGAAATAGATGTTCCTCAGGTTGGGAGGTCCCACTTCCGCCTCAAAGTCATAGATGGTGCGGAACCAGTCGAGTGCGGCGACGAATTGTCCGGCGGACTGCAGGGACAGAGCAAGTTGCAAGGGAACGAAATAGTAGGCCTCGTGCAAGTACATGAGCACCGGCGGAGGGGCGTCTTTGTTGCCAGAGAACCCCGTAGCGATCTGCTGCCGGCGCTGCTGCAATTGTTGGCCGGTCAGGTGCTGAGGAATGGACAACGGAGACGTGACACGAGGAACGACCTGTACCGTGCTGGACCCAACCATTGCGCCGCCTGTGTCGGTATATTTGTATGCATAGAATGCGCGGCCGTTTCTCTCTCGTTTGTAGGCAACCATCTCAGCGCCGTCCGGACCGTCTCCACTATGCCGAACAACTTGAATGAGATCCGCCAGCGCGTAACGCATCGGATTGTTCACTTCATCGCCATGCAGGCTGGTGAATCGACGGTATCGGGAGCCGGAGGAATCCCGCCAGAAGAAATATATCGAGCTGACGCTCAACGTTGGCAAGTGAATGCCCCCGCCGTAATCGTCTGGTCCGGGGAGCGCTCCCTTGAACTCTGCACTGCCGAAGAACCACGCCCGCGACACGCCGGGGATTTGGTTGCCAGGGCGCAGTTCGACGAGTTGGAGTTCAAGACCTAGGTTGCCGGTTTCTGCGGTGGTGACGAACCACAGATAGTCGCTGTTCACACGCAGGACTGCATCCAAGCTCAGCCTGCCATTGAACTGATTGAACATGTAGTAGAACGACTGCCAGTCGGTTCCGCTGTTCTCCCACTCCTTCCCATCGACATTAAGGCGGCGATAGTAAACGAACCGCTCGGGACGATGGCGAAAGACCAATTCCGGCGGCTGGAAAACGTTCTGGGTCTGAACCACGTGGATCTCAGATAAAGACGAGAACCCTCCAGGCGGCATCGGGAGTTCCGCGGCGTCCCCCTCCCAAGCGCCGAAGTCGTCAAGGCGCAGCTTGGCAAAACGCAACGCGTGCCGGCCCGCTTCTGATGTGATACAGAACAGGTATATGTGCGAAAACAGCACCGACGCAAAGCCAGTGGGCATCGCTATGCCGAATGTGCCGCCATAAGCTTCGGCGGGCGCGCGGCGGTAATAGGCGTGGGCGCCGACGATCCGAACTACGCGAATGTTCGAAAGCCCTGGGACTTCCTGCCAAGGTGTTTGCGCCCGCGCTGGAGACGAATGCGCATCAAAGGATGACCAGTACACTTTTCCGCCGCGCGCGCAGCCAAACATGAACAGCATTGACTGTTTCGCCGACGGAGTGCGGTCGCAGCCTTCGCCTGCGTACATCTGCGCCTCGGCTTGACAGGTGGCTTCAATTTCGAGCGAACAGACGTCGGCAAAGTAGTCGGTGTAGCTTCGCGCCAGATGGCACGCCTGGTCGGGACTGAGCCGCGTGGCGCGGGTGCCTTGAATTAACTGCGCGAAGGCGGGGGTCTGAGGGCGAAGCAGGACTGGTGCCAGAATGTTCTCCGGGTATAGAAACACGAACATCGCCGCGCGCCAGGTCGCGTAGGATCCAAGCCACTTCCATTCCTCATCGAATTCATCGGAAACGAGCTTGAGTGGGAGTTGCTCGAGCGGCTTGAACTGGCCTGTACGCAGCCCAAAGATGAGTGTCTGGACGGTCTCAATCATCTGGCCGACGCGCGTGGAAGATTGGCAAACGCCCGCTCTAGCGTCGATGAGCAGCCTTTGGGTAATCCACTCTGCGCGCTCCTCCGGCGAAGCGCCGACAGCGTCGGACGCGGCGATCAGAGCAGCTCGCAGCGCAAGCAGCGTTGAGCCTTCTACGGCACGAACTGCCGAGGTAAGCGCTTCGCTCACGGACTGTTCTGACCCCAGCCTAGACCGGAGGGTTTCCTGCCACTCGCGCCGGTAGTTCCAGGCAGCGAGCCACGGGGGAGTTGAGATTTCAATGAACGCGAGTGGCGTTTTCAAGACCGTCGCGAGGACAAAGTGGTCCGATGACAGGAGTATGCCCGCGACGCGTTCTTCGGCAGCATCGACTGCGGACCTTCGCCGGGTCGTGACATGGGCCAGCGTGTCATAGACGGTGCTCCATTCAGAATCGATTAAGGGTTGTCCTGTTTTCAAAAGCGCGCGGATGCGCATCAGGAAATTAAAGGCGGCATTGGTGAGGCCAAATTGTTCCTGTTGCTTTTCCGTGGCGAAACCCGCTTCCCGCCTCTGCTCCAGCAACTCGAGGTCGGCTATGGAGACGCCGAGTTCCCGCGTGACAATTTTGTCGAAGCCAGCGAGCGGATTTGCCTTGGCCTCTCGCGCTGCTCTGAGGTCATCGCGAAGCGACGTCCACTTCGCGCGGCGGTCTTTCCAGACGTCAAAGGCGGCCGTACCCGGCAGCGGCTGCGCAAGATCCTCGACACCGATCACGTTCGGATCGACAATCGGCATCCGGCTTCGCTGCCGCAGCGCGCGGCGCCAGAGGCTCCGATCGTTGATCGCGGCGCGCCACAGGGGAAGCCGCGCCTTTAGGGCTCGCCAATAAAACAGACCAACAGCCGCCTCTTTGGATACCCAGCCTGGGTACTCGTGCAGGACTTTGCGGGCCGGAGTCAGCATATCATAGACCTCGGCCCATTCCGCGGCGGTGGGTTTCCTTGCCGGATCGGACTGGGCGCTCTTCAACTTGACAACCATGAGGCGCTGAAACTGCGGCACGGTGAGGAGGAGATCGCTTTGGATTTTGTCAATTGCGTTCTGCCGATCGTCTTCGCCCCCGCCACTGAGTTGCGCGTTCAATGTGTCGAGATTGTGCGGTAGCGGATTGCCTGGTGAGGGACGTCCCAGCGCCATTCGCATCATTGCGCCGAAACCACTGCTCTCACGTTTGTTCTGAAGTCCCTTGCGGATCTGGAGGAGTTTCGCCTCACGCGTATCCCAGATTTGTAGTGCAGCCTTGCCGGCGAACCAGTCGGGGAGGTCCGCGCGCTTGAGACGAGACGGATCGATGAGGGGCTCACTCGCAACCTTCAACGGGGGCCACTCGCCTTCCCTCGGTTCGGTCAGCGAATACCAGAACTCTTCCGGGCCGAGCCTGACGCCGGCTGCGTTCTCTTCGCCGCGCCAGACAGGGAAGCGGGCAAATTTAGCGGCCTGGGTGAGGATCGACGAAACTTCGCTCCACTCCTGCGGAGTAGGCTTCGGATTGCGAGCATCTAGTGCTGCGAGGCGGTCGTTCTCGCCGATAGACATCAAACGCAGGAAGGCTTCGGTCGTCATGCCGAGCTTACCAATCTCCTCTGTTGCGGCTTTAACATTAGTTGTTGCGCCTCTTGAGAGCGCAGCAAACCAGCTGTCCAGGTCGGGCAGCGGGTCTCCAAAGACCTGTTTCAGGGCCGCAGTCAGGCCTGACGTGCGTCTCTTAGTGTTGATGTCGTCGAGAGTTTTGTCCACCCAGTGACGCCGTGCCGTCCATAGGTCGAAAGCACGATCCGGATCGCTCGCGGCGGCCTTATTGACAGGATGACGGAAGTCGTCGGGACCGATCAAATCTGGGTCGATGATGGGCAACGGATGCGGGCTTTCCGAGCTGTACTCATCGATGGGATGATCCTGCTCGCGCCAAATTGTGCGCAGGCGTTTAAGTCGCCAACTCGCGAACGCCGGAACAGCGGCAATGGAAGTTGAAGCACTGCCCGTGCTGTAGGCGATCTCGACGACGCCGGACAAGCGACTGCTGTTCTCGGGTGTCAGCCGAACTGGTCCGACTGCGCTTGGGATCTCGCCCGAGGCTACGAGCACGGCCCGCGCAGCATCGCGGTAAACGTTGACGCGGAACACCCCTGGCGAGGGGTTTGCCAGCGTGAAATGAACCTGGCCGTCGCCATCGGTATTGTGATTCCAAACAACGCCATCGAGGTTCCAGCGCGTCAGCTGGGCTTGATCGTCGCCGAACTTGGCGCCCTGCGAGAGCGGATCGCGAATCGTACTTGGCAGGCCGAACAGAGCTTCAAGAGCATCTTCTGTCAATGCATGCGGCGCCGTTGGGTTAGCTTGCGGCTGTAGGAACAGACGATCTAACTCGTCGCCGGGTGGATCGGCCGGCCGCGGGTCCGTAAGGTCGATACCGAGAGCCCCGGCGAGGGCCGACCTGCTCTCCTGCGGCGCACCCCGAGAGCGGCGGATTTCTTCGTAAGAAGAGCCGAGACGAGTGAGGATCTCCAAGTAGGTCGAGACGAGATAGGCCTCCTCGCCAACGGCGAGGGCATCTTCTTTCGAGATATTAGTTAGCGGTCGCGAACCGAGGTAGTCGCGCAACACTTCTATGCAGATCCTAATCTGCAGGAGCTGCTTTGTGGTCGCGTGACATTCGACGGGCAGTGAGTCGAATGGCTGGTGAAACTCAGCGCGCAGGAACGGCACATCAATCGCCGCTCCAGCGTGCGTGATGTGTTTGACGGCGTAATCGAGGAGAGCGGCGAGATAGGCCGCCCGACTTACGGCTCCCTCGCAATCGGAACAACCGCAGCGCTGGGGTGCGACGCTTTGCTTCTCGCCCGCCTCGTCCTCAAGCAGCTGGAAACCATTCGCTGTATCGATTATCTCGGCGATCGCCACGTTGTTTAGGACGTGCGTCTGCGCTCTGGCGGTAAGGTGCAGCTTCAATGCATCCGAATCGCTGATCCCGTCGCCGCTGACCTTGGTGACAAAGTCGGAGGATTGTACAGCTGCGATTGAGGCGACGCTATCAAAGCCTTTCGCAAGAACTGCTCCTGCGACGGTCGGATCGGGCGAAATACGATTCAGATCGGCAAGGGCGTCGAGGCGGCGCACAGGCGCACTTTCGAGGTCAGGAAGACTGTCGAGCCGACGCAAACCGCCCTTATGACGCAACTCCGCGAAGGTTCGGATCTCGTGTGCCCCAATGATCGAGCGCAACTGTTCTGGGACTTCGCTTAGGGCTTCATCGAACAACTCCTGCTCGCGGTCCTGCTCCGGGTGAGGCATGGCGACACGGATCACGCGTACTTCATCCGAGGGTGCGCCGGGATCGAGAGCGAGGGTGCCGTCGTGCTCCAGTTTTTCTCCAGTCGGGGCGTGGATTTCGAACCGGAATCGTCGTACGGACGTGCCATCATCTAAGCCGGGCGGCGTATAGAAATCGAACGAGAATTGCCCATTCTGGTCCGTGAGATCTAGGCCCCGGTTCTCCTCCAACTCGCTAACGTCAAATGTCAATACGGTAAAGCCGGCCAGCGCTGCCCCGGTCTCGTCATCAGTGAGCTGCGCGCTCACCTGGCGCAGCAATTGTGCTCGCCGCGTCAGGCGTCGCGCGATGTCCTCGGCCGGATCGCGTAAACTGCCCGGGATGATGTTCTCGTCGATTGCCGCTAACAGTGTACGCAGTACAACATCGCGCGGCGTAGCACTTAGCCTCTCGAGCACTCGTGTCAGCGTGTCAAGCGGCACTGACGCCAAATCTACGAAAAGCGCGGGCAGGTCCTTTCGTCCCCAGCCGTAAAACGCTTCGACGGGAAGTGCCGACTCCCTCTCAAGCAGAGCGCTGCGTCGGAGCCACTCAATCCTCTGGGTAAGCTCGAGCTCGGCCGCAAGTTCGTGGACGAGGAATGTGGTGTCGTCGTCGGTCAGTTCAGCAAGTGCGACTGGTTCGATAGCGGGAGCAATCAGTGCTACGAGCCTCTCGTATTCGGAGGAGCCGCTGTCCCTAACGGCTTCCACCTCGATCAGAACTTGAAGATCGGAGGGCGCGTTGAAGATAATCTCGTCGAATCTGAAGCTTCGTCCAAGCGCCTGCACGGTTCGGATCTTGTGTTCGAAGGAGTTCGGCCCGACAACACGAAAGCTAAGATCGGCAGCTTTCTGCCTCGGCCTTCGCCCCTGCTGAGGGACATCGGCAACCGCGAAGCTTTCGAGCGAGTAAGTTATCTCGAAGTGCCCTTCATCGTCAGTGGGGGCGTCTCCTAATAGAGCGTATTGGCGCCCAGCACGCCGCTCCAAGCTCGGCAGGTCGCGGTCGAAAGCTTCGACTCGCATCGCCGTTGTCGGCTGCCCCCGCGGGCCCACTACCTTCCCTTGTATCGTGAATTGCTGTGGCACGTCGAAGAATCCTCAACTGTGATGTGAGCTGGACCTTCAATGACGTCAGGGCACTAACCGAGACGAGCTAAAGCACCACGCGTAGACTGTTGGCCGGATTGGTGTGGACAACGCTGCCTCCAGAAGCCCTCGGTATAACTTATTCACGTGGTATCCTTGGTAGTGTCGATAGGCACATTCCTGCTTCCAGGATTTCTTCTCTAGATGCTTGCCGCCGAGTTCGCCCTCAGGCATGCCATGAGTGCCGATCCACCAATCGGCACTTCTCTCGGTGAGGTGTTCGTTAATAAACTTTACGTGCGCGCGGACAGCGCCGTGGCTGCCGGGTGCGGTGGTATCGTAGGTGATGCGACGGCCTTTGGGGCGAATGGCGTAGGTATCTTCGATCGTTGATCCAACAATGAAGATCTGCGTTCCGCCCGTTGTGTAATGACTGAAAGGGCTCCCGCCGCTTGATGTGCCGGAGACTAACTCGAGCGGCGATAGCCTTTTCAAATCTCCCCGGTGGTCGCGGAGTTCCACGCATTTTGCGGTGGGAAAGACGTCTATGTACGAAACTTTGTCATTGAAGCAACAGACAGACAGATTCGGACAATCGTTGAGCACGTCGATGGATATGCCATAGCCCCCTCCATCATCTGCATGCTCGTAGACGACAGCGCACAGCCCGGAGGGAACCTGCATGGAGGACCCGACCTCATCGATGTCCTCGGGCATAAGGAAGCCATATTGGCCTGTAGGGAGTGTCTTGCCTCGACCCCGGCTGCCATCTAGTCCCATCTGGGCCGCCGAAAGAAAGAACGTCTTAGATGAGGTGCAATGTGGCGACGTGCGACGAACAACACAAGGATGACTACGGCGGCAATGGTGGAGCGCAGTTCCGTCGCACCGGAGCCGCCATCGAGAGAGATACCGAACCATTTCCCGCTCCCTTCAAAGAAGCCTGATCAGTATCACCGGAAGTGCGCTCACCGCATCCACGAGCCTCGACTGGGATAACCACGCGAGCATAGCGGGAATGGGTAATCACTCTCGTTACTCAGACTGCACCTAAGGTTACTGGAGGCTCTGGCTTCTTATGGCCAAAGTGAAACGGGCCCGTTGACGTCGCGGGCCACAACTTGCATGGCATTGCACGTTCATCGAATGACTGCTGACAAGTCGCCAGCCTGTCCGATTCGAGAACAACCTATTAGGACTCTGGACGTATACGCATAAATTGCGATCAGGCGTGAGTATAGTATCTGAAAGTTGCCTTATGAGCGAGGGAAAATTTCCAGGCGTGGAATTGTGTGCCCGTCGGCCAGACGGTAGAATATCATACCTCGGGCTTGCAGAAGGCAGAGATCCCAATTTTGCGGTCCGTCTTAAGTTTATCTCTGGGAGATTGCCGACGGAGGATCTGGGAATCTCAGTGGGTCCACCTTGCATCGTTGGTGGCGAATGCCTTGCTCCTCATAGGTCTGGCTCGGGTCAAAGTCTGCCCTTGGAAGCTTGCGGTGATTGTCCGCTTGTTAATCGATGCCGTTGAAAAGCTCTGCCGGTTGAGCCACTGGGTGCCCGGCTCTCGCTTCTTAGTGGCTGGGGTGAAGGTGATCGGAATCTGAGGCCGCGGGGCTCAGCCCGTCACCTCGCGCAGGCGGGCGCTGCCGCGGTCAGCCGAGCCATGCGGCGCAGGTTCTGGATCATGGCTACCCGATGGAACTCGTCCCTGGCTCCCATCAGTCCGCGCAGGCGCATGCGCTCGAACCGCAGGATAGTCATGAGATGAACAAACAGCATCTCGACCTTCTTCCGCTCGTTGCGCGAGGTCGCAAACTGCGGCGTTCTGGCCAACTGACGCGCCTGATCGCGCGCCTCTTCATGGACGATGGGCCAAAAGCAGCGGCGCCCGGGGGAGAGGAATCTTCGGAACAAGCCGCTCCTGAGCTGCCGCAGGCTCGAACCATTCGGGTTCGTGGGTAGGATCCTTATTCTGATCCACGGCATCGCGGCTGGCATTGACAAGTGCCAGCCCTTTTCCCGCAATTCATTCCATAAACAGACTTACCGGAAATCCGCAGGACCTTCCCACATGCGCGCGAGCCTGTATGCTCGCCAACCTAAAGGCCGTAAGGAGCCGGTTCTGGGGGCGCTAGGTAATGACTTGGACGCGAGGATTCTTTCGGCTGTGGGTCGCCCTCAGTCTCATCTGGGGCGTCTATGTCTTTGCACAGTTCAGCACCATAAACCTGAACAACACTCGCAACTGGCTGATCGTGTCAGAGTTCTGCACCCAGCATACGAGGCAGGGTGAAGAGATCCTGATGGCCTATGAGCTGGAAGAGATCCTCGAAACCGGACGCCAAGAGAAGTATCCGCAAGCAATACGGGTGTCTGTGCCAAACGTTATTGCCTGCGAGCGTGATAATCGCTTCCGCTCCAACTTGCGCATTGCATGGGACACAGGAACGGAGCTTGTTGGCGCTCTCTTCCTGCCGCCTCTGGTTTTGCTGGGTGTCGGCATGATCTGCGGCTGGGTACTCTCAGGATTCAGAGCCAAACGAACAGCCTGACCATCTCTGAGCGCGGAAACTTCTCTGGCCTCGCGGTCGGTCATAGCGCCAATTGGCGCTTTGCTCCGGTCGCCGCCGCTTGGCCCTCGCGATAGCCTCCGATACCGTCCAGTGATGGATGGAACGAACTGGCATTGGCGATCACTTAGACCGCTGCAATAGTTCAGTTGGGCGGGGACGAGTTATGCGCTGGATTTTGATCGTTGGCTTGTTACTTTGGGCCATATTCGGAAGCCCGAAGTCCGATATTGCAAGCTGGATATGGGGAGATGAGGCTGCCCCATGGGAAACAGTGGACGCATTTTACTACCCCGACCGCAACGACCTCACAAAAGATCGCCGCTCTAGCGGCCTCTCGTCCGTCGACGCATGCAGAACTTGGATCAACGGGGTTTCTCGTTCCTTCAACGACGTAGGAGTGAAACGCGGAGACTATGAGTGTGGGGTCGGCCACATTCGCGATTTCGGCTCAATGAAAGTTTACCGAGTGACGGTTCGTTAAACTGCCTAGCCCATAGCCGTTCGGTTCAGTAATCGCGCTTCCGCAATTTGTGGCCGGAAACACGAACGCCCCGGCCAAGGAGGGTAGAACTCTCGGCCAGGGCGCTTTCAGTGCTGAGCCCACTGCGCCGGACTGATACGCAACGCGCCGGGCTCATCCAGACTGCACGGTCATGGTAGATAATCTGTGGGCGTCGGAAACTTGTGATCTAAAAACAGCAAAGGCCTCGGTGGCTTTCCGACCTTAGGCCTAAGACCAAGGACAGGTTACGCCCTCTTTCACACGGATTACAGTGGGAGTGATCATCGCAACGCGGCGTAACTCTTGCCACAGTTTGCTCAGTCTGACCGCTGGAGGGGACCTTCTCCGGCAGCCATTTCCATAAACGCCCTACATGAATTTGGCAGTGGGCGTGACCATCGAACGGAAGAGGGCACATGAAAAAGAACCCAAGGCTGACCAATCCACAGAAGCGCAAGCTGACCGCGCTGACCACACTGCGGCGCTGGCTGGAGCATTGGTACGGCGAAACGGATGATCGGACTACGAAGCAGCACATAACGCGCCAACTCGAGGCTCTCGACATCGCGATCAGCACGCTGAACAGCAACCCAGACTGGGAAGAGAGCAGCCCATGGAACGACAAGTACCAGTCGAGGATCAGGAGGCAGAGCCCACGCACTGCCACGCGTCGATACTTCCAGGCTTGATGCTAAATGGATTGAGGCATCCATTAGTACGTGAATCGTTGTAGCCTCGCCCGTTATTCCAACTCACTCTTACATCAAGCGAACAATAGCCTCTCGCATGGACCCAAGGTCGTAGTTGAAGCCCTGCCATCCAGCTCGCCGCGCTGTGGGAGAGAGGGGTTTGCGCACCTTGAACATCTCGGGGTGTTGAAGGTCTTCTGAAAGGTAATAGATGGCATATTGATAGATGTTGTCTGCAACAAGCTTAAAGATTTTGTCACTAATATAGGCCAGTTTTTTATCAAGCTTGAGCTTTTTTTCCAATACAATGAATACAGGCACGTAGATACCATCTTCTATTAGTTCAAGCTGTGACTTCCATGATGCGCCCGGGATCGACCTTGGAACTACGTCCAAGGATCCTTTTACCTTTTTAGTCTTAATCTGAGCGGTATACCCACAGAAGGAGCAGACAATATCGATGCACTTCGTATTGCGCGGGAGCCGCCGGAGAGTGCGTGCGCGCTTGCATCGGGGGCATTCGCAACGTTCCGCAACGAGGGCCTCTCCGCGGTCTCCGAGTTGTTGATGTCTTGTCCGCTTTGTCGCCATGCTCGCTCGGATCTCTAGAACGGTCACCTTCGGTTTGATTATGTGCTCTCTCACAGATCAGGGTAGCCTCGCCGCCGTTGACCCTTGCGAGTACCTCTAATGCCTTCCCAGCCTCGGCCTCACTTTTGAAGACCTCGACCGACTCCCGGCCGGTGGTTCTGATCCGACCCCAATTGCGCACCAGGCGCATGGTCCCAAATAAGTCGCGCTCGATCATCAGGCTGTAGAAGCGCCGGATGCCCTGCTCCGGGTCGATCCGGAGCAGCACAAGGTGGTGCTTGATGGGCGACCTCAGGTCGTCAGGCATTGCGAGGCCAATCGGTCACTTCATGCCCCCGCGCGGGCCTCAACCAACTTCTTTCTCAACCCCGCCTCTAATCGGCGAGAAACGGTCTTTCCTACGTTCGTGAAGATCTGCACCTTCATCATCCACGCCGACAAGCGTGGGAAGGTGCCATTGAGTTCACCGGCCATGTCCTTGAGCCACGTCGTAGTCCCGAGCGGCACAAGGAACGTCGCCTGCTGGCCTGTCGCGAGTTCCAGCGGTGCGACGTGCGAGAGCCGGATCCCGTGCAGCATCTGGATCGCGTAGCGTTTCGGGAAGAGTCCGAACCGCCATCCCACGTTCGTGATGGTCACGGGCTACTGCCCAAGATTCACGACATGCACCGAAATGTATTCCGGCATCTCAGGCTCGCCTGGGCGCACGATGACCCGAGGCCCTGCCCTGACAGCGAGCTTCACAGCAGTCTGCTGCCTCGCAAGGTGCAGCGACACGCCGACTGCAAGGAGCGCTCCGATACCGGATACCCACGTCCCGGCGACCTCCAACAAGCATAATGTAGGCTCGTCCATCACGATCTCGCTCTGCCCCTCTCCTCACCTGCCTCAAAGCAATTAAAACCGGCTCGGCCCGTTATGCGCACCCTTTAGTCGCCTCTGTCGATCCTCCTCGACCTTGCGCCGGAACTCTTGATACCTCGCCTCTTCTTTCGTCGCTTTGATCCCCTTTTGAAGCGCTGTTATCTGCGTGAGATCCATTTTTTGGGGCGAAGCATCTTTGAGGTGATCTTGAAGCTCCGGATTAGCTGCGATGATCCGTTTGACGGCTCGGCGCGTCTGAAAATCAGCCACCTTGTCACTGAGCATTAGGAAAAGCAGCAACCCGAACATGAAGAATGCTGAGGCGATAATGGCGGTACCGCTGGCGCATCCGCCGCGTCCGCAACTTCGGCTTGAATCCTCAAGGCCAAGGACATGGACAAGGACAATGCTGCCAATAACACCCGCTGCAATGAGCAGACATGCCACCCAGCCTTTTAGTTTCACGAGCCTCTCCGTTTGATTGGCACTGAACCACCTCCGCTTTGTTGGATGCACTGCAACAGCCACTCCAAAGCACTTCGCCGCTTCGGATTTCGCAAGGCCTTTGGAGGAATGCCGCTTCCGCGTGCGCAAAAAACTGTGGGAGGAGATACGATTTTACAGACCTTGGGCCTTGTCGCTACTTGACCAGTGTCCTTAGCGAGAAGGTATCCATTCACCTGGTCGACAACAGCGAATTATCGCTTTTCCAGAACCTTCGACAGGATCCCTGCTGGCCCAAGGTCCGGAGCGGCATCATCTTTGACGATCCCGTCCGTGGTGGGTCGGAATAAGGCTGCAAGGACGATTGCCCTATCCTTTTCCTCAGCTCCCTTCTTCTCGGTAAGGGCCAAGTAGGTCATCGCCATCGTAGCCCGTTCCTCCGCATCAATGGCCAAGTGATGCTCGCTCATGAAGAGCCGAACGATAAGTCGAGCTGCCCAGAACACCATCGTCGTCATCACGACGCCGATGGCACCAAGAATGACGAAGAGCGCTGGAGGTTGTGAACTGGTTTGTTCGGCGAGATTGATTGCTTTGCTGCTGATCAAGAACAGGCCGATAAGCAGCGATACGCCAGCAATAACGGCGAACCACAGCAGAAGAGTACGATGATTTTTCGCTGTATCTCTGTGCTGTTTTGCTTTGTCCCTCCAGTAATCAACTGGAGCTTTAATCTTCATAAATTCTTCGTACGTCGCTTGCACGGCTTTGAACTCTTGGATGGCCTCCGTGATCTGGGCCCTTTTAGCTTCCTCAAAGTTTTTAGCGTACCGCGAGGCGAATTTTTGCATGATACGTAGGTAACGCTCATGCTTCGCTTTCATCTTCTCAAAGTGTTCCAGCTCTACAGCTTTCTGCTTCCGCAGGAGTTCGATATCGTCTCCGTATTTGGCAGATAGGGCATCCAATGCCTTCTTTGAGCTTTTGGCACTTCCGGGCGAAATGCCCTCCTCGAAGTTGTATGCGAGTTGGACGCCCCTCAGGACGTCTCGTTGCTGGATGTTTAGATTTGGCAGCTGATTAGTGACAGCCGCTAAAACAGCTGCAGCTACAGGAGCGCCACGCTCCTCACAAATCCGCCCAATGAATTTTGCTGTCGGGGTCGTTGAAATTGGCAACCCCACGTTGCGGAACACTTGGACAAAAGCACTTTCCATGTTTCCCGCATTGTTAGGATGTGAGCGCCAGTGGTGCAGTGCATTCTGTAGGGCGTTTATTTGCTGATGAACAATGTTGTGCATGTGCTGGCCAGCATGATCTGCTTGTGACAGCCAGCCGTAGATCCCCCTTTCACGATCGATGAATGCTTGGACCTCATCATGATCGTAGAACTGCAGAGTTCCGCCGTTCTCGTCCAATTTTACTTCCAGAATCGGTTCACGCTTTGCCATCGCTGCCCCCAGAGCGTCCCACATGGCGAGTTCTCATAGCTCACCGTCTGTGGCGCAGGTATCAATAATACATCTTCGTACGCTACGACAGCGGGGTCGCACCGTCAGGCTCAAAACAAAAGGCCGCCTTTTGGGCGGCCTCATTAGTGTCCCCACAGCAAATGGACTTAGAAGTCCATGCCACCCATACTGCCCATGCCACCGCCGCCCGGCATCGCCGGAGTGGATTCCTTCTTCGGCAATTCGGCGACCATCGCCTCGGTGGTGACGAGGAGGCCAGCAACCGAAGAGGCATCCTGCAGGGCTGTGCGGACAACCTTGGCCGGGTCGACGATGCCGGCCTGGAGCATGTCCACGTACTCTTCGGTCTGAGCGTTGAAGCCGAAGGTCTCGGACTTGTTCTCGATGATCTTGCCGACCACGATCGAGCCCTCGACACCGGCGTTCTCGACGATCTGGCGGATCGGAGCCTCAAGCGCTCGCAGCACGATGTTGATGCCGGCCTGAATGTCCGGGTTGTCGCTCTTCAGCTTCGCCGCCGCCGCCTTGGCGCGCAGCAGAGCCGTGCCGCCGCCGGGAACGATGCCTTCCTCGACCGCCGCCTTGGTGGCGTTCAGCGCGTCGTCCACACGATCCTTCTTCTCCTTGACTTCGATCTCGGTCGAGCCGCCGACGCGGATCACCGCGACGCCGCCTGCGAGCTTGGCCAGGCGCTCCTGGAGCTTCTCGCGGTCGTAGTCCGAGGTGGTCTCCTCAATCTGTGCCTTGATCTGCTGAACACGGGCCTCGATGTCGGCCTTCTGGCCGGCGCCATCGATGATGGTGGTGTTCTCCTTCTCGATACGGACGCGCTTGGCGCGGCCGAGCATGTCGAGGGTGACATTCTCGAGCTTGATGCCGAGGTCTTCGGAAATGGTCTGACCAGCCGTGAGGACGGCGATGTCCTCGAGCATGGCCTTGCGGCGATCACCGAAGCCCGGAGCCTTCACGGCAGCGATCTTCAGGCCGCCACGGAGCTTGTTGACTACGAGGGTGGCCAGAGCCTCGCCTTCCACATCCTCGGCGATGATCAGCAAGGGCTTGCCGGTCTGCACCACCGCCTCGAGGATCGGCAGCATGGTCTGGAGCGACGAGAGCTTCTTCTCGTGGATGAGGATGTAGGGATCCTCGAGCTCGGCCACCATCTTCTCGGCGTTGGTGATGAAGTACGGCGAGAGGTAGCCGCGGTCGAACTGCATGCCCTCGACCACATCCAGTTCCGTGGCCGCCGTCTTGGCTTCCTCGACCGTGATGACACCCTCGTTGCCCACCTTCTGCATCGCCTCCGCCAGCATGCGGCCGACCTCGGCGTCGCCGTTGGCCGAGATGGTGCCGATCTGGGCGATCTCCTCCGATGAAGCGACCTTCCTGGCGCGGGCCTGGATGTCCTTCACGGCTTCAGCCACGGCCATGTCGATCCCACGCTTCAGGTCCATGGGGTTCATGCCCGCAGCCACCGACTTGGCGCCCTCGCGCACGATGGCTTGGGCGAGAACGGTCGCGGTGGTGGTGCCATCACCCGCCACGGTGCTGGTCTTGCTCGCCACTTCGCGCACCATCTGGGCGCCCATGTTCTCGAACTTGTCGGAGAGTTCGATCTCCTTGGCGACGGTGACGCCATCCTTCGTAACCCGTGGCGCTCCAAAGCTCTTTTCCAGCACCACGTTGCGGCCCTTGGGACCAAGGGTGACCTTCACCGCATCAGCCAGAATATCGACGCCGCGCAGCATCTTCTCGCGGGCACCTGCAGCAAACTTGACTTCTTTAGCAGCCATGATTGTTCCTCCTGTTCAGGTGGTTCTTGTGATTGGATCGGGTGCTTAGGCGGCCTTCTGCGAGGTGGTGGAACCTTCGATCACGCCCATGATGTCGGATTCCTTCATGATCAGGAGGTCCTGACCATCGATCCGCACCTCGGTGCCAGACCACTTGCCGAACAGCACCCGGTCGCCGGCCTTCACGTCGAGAGCAGCCACCTTGCCGTTCTCGTCACGGGCGCCAGGGCCAACGGCGACGACTTCGCCCTCTTGCGGCTTCTCCTTGGCGGTATCCGGGATGATGATGCCGCCGGCCGTCTTCTCTTCGGCTTCAATACGGCGGACGACAACGCGGTCGTATAAGGGACGGAATGTCATGGGTGTGCCTCCCAAAGCATTTTAGGGACACTCAACTGCGCCGAGTGGCAGCGTTAGCACTCGACGGGGAAGAGTGCTAAGGAGAGATAATCTGCCGCGAGCCAGGACGCAATCTTATCCTGTTGGACAAAATGAGTTCTAGCGCGGGCGATGTCTTGTTAGCAGGTTGGACTGGAAGCAGGCCAACGACAGCGATCCATGACGAGTTTGAACTCTGCCTGATCGCAAGAGAGCGCTCACTTAGGCCGCTCTTTCGTCCTAAACGCGTTCGTCTCAGTTCTTTGAGCAACTTCGACAGCAACCTCTGACCAGAATCGGAATCCCTGCTCACTGCCCCTGGCGCGGCAGTAGAATGCTTGCTCACAGGCGGAGGCATAAGCTGTCCTGCCCTCGTAGGTTATAAGGCAAACCGCTTCGTATTCGGTCGCGGTTAGACCACCAGTACGAGTTGACCGGAGCCTAAAGAGACGAGCAAGGGATTCACGGACATGCCTAAGGAGAAGGCGCATGCGAGAGAATGAAGCAAGCCTCTCCATCTTTTGCAAGCTACCGCCTGAGTTTGTGCCCCCAGTGTGCCCCCGACGCCAAAAACACGAAACGCCCCGATTGGAGCGTTTGCGGAAATTTTCAGAAATTTCAAGCAATTAGAGTGGTGCCCAGGGGCGGAATCGAACCACCGACACTGCGATTTTCAGTCGCATGCTCTACCAACTGAGCTACCTGGGCATCCGGCGTCGGCCGTGGGCCGTTCGCGTCGAGGCCGGTTGTATAGTCAGCCTCGCGGCGCGTGTCCAGCTTTCTTGAGAAACAAATTCGAGGAAATTTTTTCAGGCCTCTTGGTCGCCCTCATCGCGGTCCTCGTCGTCCTCAACGGCCGGGATCGCGTAGCGGCCGGAAAGCCAGCGGTTCAGGTCCACATCGGCGCAGCGTTTTGAACAGAATGGCCTGTATTCCGTCACCTCCGGCTTGCCGCAGATCGGGCACTGGCTCTTCAGGCCCTTGGGCTTGTTCTCGTTGGCGGGGTTCATCCGGCCCTCCTGCCCTCGCGTCTTCAGGCTGCGTTGAGCCAGGTGAACCGGACGGGAAAGCCCTCCCCATCCAGAAGGGCGACCGTCTCGTAGAGGGGCAACCCTACTACATTTGAATAGGAACCCACGAGCTTGATCACGAAGGTGCCCGCAAGACCCTGGATGGCATAGCCGCCAGCCTTCCCGCGCCATTCGCCAGAGGCGAGATAGCGCTCGAACTCGTCCCGGGACAGGCGCTTGAAGCGCACCCTCGTCTCCACCAGCCGCTCGCGAACCGTATCTTTGGGCGTCACAAGGCACACGGAGGTATAGACCCGGTGCGCCCGCCCGGAGAGCAGGCGCAGGCAGGCGGCCGCCTCGTCAACAACCTCAGCCTTGGGCAGAATCCGCCCGCCCGCGAAGACCACCGTGTCGGCCGCCAGAATATAGGATCCCTTCAGGTCTTCCCGGTTTCGGGCGGTCCTGCGGGCGATCTCGGCCTTGAGGCGCGACAGGCGCCTGGCCATGTCCTTGGCGGTCTCTCCCTTTAGGGGGGTCTCGTCCACGTCGGCCGGCAGCAGGCTGTCGGGCTCGATGCCCGCCTGCTGCAGCAGGGCGAGACGCCGGGGCGAGGCGGAAGCCAGAACGAGCTTCGGACGCCAGCCGGAAGTCGACACGTCGGAGGAAGACGCCACGATGATCTCCACGCTCTTGGGGCCTTTCAGCGGACCCTATGCGAACAGGTTTGCCAAGAAAATACCGGTATGAGGACCGCCTGTGCCGGCCCGGTCACAAAATGGCACCGGGAGCGGTCGAATCAAGCCGAGGGCGGCTCGGCTTCGGGAACGGATGGCGGCCGGGCAGCATATTCGCGCTCAAGCCTGCGATAACGCAGGACGCCCGCTGGGATAGTCGCCAGGAAGAGGATCGTGATGGCGGTCAGCATTTCGAACGGGAAGCTCGCCAGAAGCCCGAAGGCCGCGGCCGACAGCACGAAGATCGGCAGAACCCAATGGCGAGGGACCTTCCCGACATTCTTGCCGGAATAGACCGGAATGGTGGACACCATCAGGAAGGCGAGGCCCAACAGGTAGACGAGCGCAACCGGCGCGACTCCAGAGCCGGTGACAGGCACGCCGAGGAAATACAGGTAAAGCGGCAGAAGCGACGTCACGGCCCCGGCCGGGGCCGGCATGCCGGTGAAGAAGTTTTTCTTCCATTCGGGCCGGTCGGGATCGTCCAACATCACGTTGAAGCGTGCAAGCCGCAGCGCCATGGCGATGGCGAAGACCAGCACCGAGATCCAGCCCAAGGCCCGAAGCTCGTGGAGGAGAAAACTGTAGAGGATGAGCGCCGGCGTGACGCCGAAATTCACGAAGTCCGCCAGGGAATCGAGCTCGGCTCCGAACCGGGACGTTCCCTTCAGAAGGCGGGCGATCCGCCCATCGACTCCATCCAACACCGCCGCCACGATGATGGCGATGACGGCGGGTTCGTAGCGGCCCTCATAGGCCAGCCGGATCGCCGTCAGGCCCAGGCACAGGGCGATCAGCGTGATGATGTTTGGGATGATGACCCGGATGGGGACGGGCTTGAACAAGCGCCTGCGCGGCTCGTCCGGATCGGGGGCAAAGGGAGGAAACAGGTCACTCATGGGCGGATTCTAGAGGGGGCCAGGGTCAGCGGCAAGGATGCGGCTTGGGCGCGTTGCGGTTATGCCGTGTTTTCAACGGCCTCGCGCAGGCTCCCTTGTGGCAGGACATCCTAGCCGGCCCGGAACTGGCGCGCGGGCTCGTTCGCCGTCAGATCCGCCAGAACGGTCTCTCCGGCGACGGCCATCTGGCCCAAGCCGACGAGAACCTGAGTGGAGAGCGGCACATAGATATCGAGCCTGGAGCCGAACCGGATGAGGCCGAAGCGCTCGCCCGCGCCCAAGGAATCGCCCGTCTTGACGAAGGACACGATGCGGCGCGCCACGAGGCCGGCAATCTGGACCACGCCGATCTTGACGCCCGCGCTCTCGATCACGAGGGCGTTGCGCTCATTGTCCTCGCTCGCCTTGTCGAGCTCCGCGTTGAGGAACAACCCTGGCGTATAGAGGATCTGGGTGATGCGCCCCGCGACAGGCGAGCGGTTCACGTGGCAGTCGAACACATTCATGAACACCGAAATGCGGGTCATCGGCTCCTGGGGCAGATCGAGATCGGCCGGCGGCACCGCGGTGGTGATCAGGCTCACCCGCCCATCGGCCGGAGAAACCACGAGACCGTCGCGGATCGGCGTCACCCGCGGAGGGTCGCGGAAGAAGTAGCAGACCCAGACCGTCAGGATGCCGCCGATCCAGCCCAGAGGCGACCACAGCAGCGAGAGCAGGATCGTCGCCACCAGCCCGATCAGAATGTAGGGATAACCCTCCCGGTGGATCGGGACGAGGATGCGGCGCATCGATTCCAGGATATCAGACATACTCTTTGAAGCCTTGATGTTCGTCGGAAGGGGGATGGCAGGGGCGGCGGGTTCCGTCAACCCGCCACGCTTTCCGTGACGTGCTCTTCCTCTTCGGCCCTTTTCAGGGTTTCGCGGGCTTCATCGACCTGGCGCTGGCGGTTCCACATGGCCGCATAGACGCCGCCCTGATCCAGAAGGCTCGTATGAGTGCCGCGTTCGACGATGCGGCCCTGATCGAGAACGATGATCTCGTCCGCGCCGATAATTGTGGACAGGCGATGGGCGATGACCAGGGTCGTGCGGCCCCGGCTGACCCGGTCGAGGGCATCCTGGATTTCCTTCTCGGTGAAGGTGTCCAGAGCCGAGGTCGCCTCGTCCAGCACCAGGACTGGCGGGCCTTTCAGGATCGTCCGGGCGATGGCCACCCGCTGCTTCTCGCCGCCCGACAGCTTGAGGCCACGCTCTCCGACCGGGGTATCGTAGGACTCCGGCAGCAGGCCGATGAAGCGGTCGATCTGGGCCAGGCGCGCGGCCTCCCTCACCTCTTCGGCATCGGCGTCCCAGCGTCCGTACTGGACGTTGTAGCCGATCGTGTCGTTGAACAGAACCGTATCCTGCGGAACCATGCCGATGATCTTGCGCAGGGACGATTGCTGAACGTCGGCAATGTCCTGGCCGTCGATGAGGATGCGGCCGCTCGTGGGTTCGTAGAACCGGAACAGCAGACGGGAGATGGTGGATTTTCCCGCGCCCGAGGGCCCGACGATGGCCACCGTATGGCCGGCCGGCACCTCGAAGCTGACGCCCTTGAGGATCGGGCGCTCCGGAATATAGGCGAAATGCACGTCCGCGAAGCGCACGACGCCCTGCGTGACCTGGAGCGGCTTGGCCCCCGGCTTGTCCTCGATCTCCGGGTTTTTCTCGATGATGTCGAACATGTCGTCGATATCGATCAGGGCCTGCTTGATCTCGCGGTAGAGCATTCCCATGAAGTTCAGCGGGATATAGAGCTGCACCAGCATCGCATTGACCAGGACGAAGCTGCCGATCGAGACGCGGCCGGCCATGATGTCCCGGGCGGCCAGGATCATCACGATGGTCATGCCGATGGAGAAGATAATCGCCTGTCCGGCATTGAGCACGGCGAGCGACGTGTAGGTCTGGGTCGAGGCCTTCTCGTAACGCTCCATGGAACGGTCGTAGCGGGCCGCCTCCCGGGCTTCGGCGTTGAAATACTTCACGGTCTCGTAGTTGAGCAGCGAGTCCACCGCCTTGGTGTTGGCGTCCGTGTCGGACTCGTTCATCCGCTTGCGGATCGAGATCCGCCATTGCGTCGCCTGGTAGGTATAGACGAGGTAGATGACCACCATGACGAACACAACCGCCGAATAGATCCAGTCGAATTCATAGGCCAGGATGCCGAGAACGAGCAGAAACTCCAGAATGGTGGGCAGAAGCGTCAGCACCACGAGCCGGGACAACTCCTCGATGCCCTCGCGGCCGCGCTCGAGCACGCGGGTGAGGCCGCCGGTCTTGCGCTCCAGGTGGAACCGGAGGGACAGTCGGTGCATGTGCTCGAAGGTCTGCATAGCGAGCTTGCGCACCGCATGCATGGCGACCTTGGCGAACAGGCCGTCGCGCACCTGGGTCAGCACCGCCATGAGAACGCGGGTGAAGCCGTAGATCATGGTCAGGAGGATGGGCGCGCGCCAGATCCAGGATCCGGCGGTCGCGGCCTGCTCGGTGGCCGTTCCGCTGCCTGTCACGGCAACGAGCGCGTCGGTCGCCCATTTGAAGGCGAAGGGCGTCACCATGGTGGCGGCTTTGGCCACGAGCAGCAATCCAAAGGCCAGAAAAACGCGCCGCTGGAGATCCGGCCGCCCGTGGGGCCAGAGATAGGGCCAAAGCTTCGTGATGGTGGCGGCCAAGCCACGGTCCTTCGGCGCGGAGACGCCTGCCGACGGGGCGGCGGTGTTGAGGGACATACTTCAGAATCCGATCGAACTGTCGGACCTGCATATAGATGATCGGGAAGCCGAATTCACCCCGTCCGGACCGGAGATCAGTTGGTCTTTTGCGGCTCGCCGTTGGGCAGGACGAAAACCTGGCCTGGATAGATCAGGTTCGGGTTGCGGATCTGCTCTTGGTTGGCGCCGTAGATCACCGTGTACCTGTAACCCTTGCCGTAGGTGCGGTGGCTGATGCGCCAGAGGTTGTCCCCTCGGGATACGATGGCCGTCGTGATGTTCGGAACCACCACGGTGCCGGAGGGGATCACCTGCGCGTCCGGAGCCGCCGAGGCCGTCTGGTTGCTGGCGGACGGCAGGCCATTGAGCAGCGGAGCCTGCGGAGCTTGGCTCCCCGACGGGGATGCGGACGGCCTGCCCTGAGCGCTGGCCACCTGCGCCGGCATGCTGAAGCCGACCTCGGCCCGGGACTTCACCTGTCCGGAGACGGGATCCACGTCGTCGAGCCGCACCCGGTAATCTCCCGGCTTCACGCCGCCGCCGATGGCGAACGAAACCTTGCCGTCGCCCCCTGCCCCACCGGGAGCGACGAAGCTTTCATTGAGATAGAGGCGGATCGTCGCCCCCGGAGCCGTCAGCCCGGACACGAAGAGTCGTCCGTCCTCGGCCTCCACGGTCACGATCTTGATCTCGGGACGGGGCGCGTTTGGAGCGGCGGGATCGGGTTGAGTTCCCTGGGGAGCCGGCGTGACAGGCGTCGCAGGGGCCTTGGCTTCCTGCGGGAGCGCGCCGTCCTGGCCCGGCTTGCCCTCAGGCGGCTGAGGGTTCGAGAGCAGCACCGTCGGCTTGTCGGGAGCCGTAAGGGCCACGAGGGGCCTGGTCTTGCCGGTGTCCAGGACCACCGTCACGCTCTCCCGGGAGCGCTGGCGGGCCCCATCGGGAGCGATGGATTGCAGGACGATCTGGTGTGAGCCCGGCGGCAGAGGTGGCGGCACGATGGCGAAGAGGCCCGATGCATCGGCGACCGCGCGCGCATGGACGTGATCGCCGCGCAGGAGTTCGATGGTCGCGCCTGGAGCCGCGCGTCCCGCAATGACGCTTTCCCCGTCAGGCTCGATCCGGACCACGTCGAAGGACGGCGTGACCGGAGCATCCGCGGCAGGCTTGGGAGACTCCCCGGCAGGCGCCGCCTTGGGGTTGGCCGCGTCGGGTTGAGCCGTGGCCGTGGCCGGGGCCTGAGCCTGGGTTCCTGCCCCTTGGAGCGGCTGAAGGCTGGCCTGCGGAGAGTTGTCGAAGAACGGGACTCCGATCTTTTCCCAGTAAAGCACGCCGAGCAACACCGTGACGACAGCAACGGCTGCTGCGCCGAGCAGCGCAATCGTCCCTGTGATCTGTTTCTCGCTGGCCATGATGCTTTTTCTCAACTGCAGGCACTTTCCTGCATTTAAACCGTTTATCTTTCAAAAGGCTACGGCCATAAGGGACAATAACAATGTTCTATGATTCCGTGCGGGAGCTTCCCCGCTCTACCAGTATGCCCATGTCAGAAATCAAATCTATTTGCGTCTATTGCGGCTCCGGTTTCGGGGATTCCCCGGTTTTTGCCGAAAATGCGGCGGCATTAGGCCGCGCTATGGCCGAGCAGGACATCAAGCTCGTCTATGGCGGCGGCAATGTCGGCCTCATGGGCACGGTGGCTCAGTCCACCCTGGATCATGGGGGCTACGTCACCGGGATTATACCTGATTTTCTCAAGTCGCGCGAAAAGCTTCTCGACGACGTGCAAGAGACCATCGTCGTCCCGGATATGCATACCCGTAAACGCCTGATGTTCGAGAAGGCCGACGCCTTCGTGGCCCTTCCGGGCGGGATCGGCACTCTGGAGGAGCTGGTCGAGCAGATGACCTGGGCCCAGCTCGGGCGGCACACCAAGCCGATCCTGATGCTCAACACCAACGGTTTCTGGAGGCCTCTTCTCACCCTGCTGGCCCATATGCGTGAGCAGGGCTTCATCCGCCCGGGCCTCGAACTCAATTATCTGGTAGCCGAGCGCGTGGAGGACGTGATCCCCATGCTCGAAGCATCGGCCCGCAGGCTCGGCCTCGTGGGGAACGAGGAAATGATCGAGCAGCGGTTCTAGGGCGTCGTACGAAAGAGCAGCCTCGATATTTTGCACCGAAAAACGGTTCTCTAAGGCTCGTTCCTATCGGCTGCGATCTTTGCCCCTGAGACGATGACCAGGGCATCGCCCTTGCGTTTGTAGACGACGGTTCCGAAGGCCTTGCTCTTGTCAACCCACGTGCCCGAGTAGGTGACTAGCAGGCGCCCTCCGGGGTCCACCCACCACGTCGCATCGATGTCCGAGCAGCGCTTACCATCAACCTTAGCCCCGCAATCTGTGAAGCCTGAGGGAATTCCCTCTTGGGGCTCGAGGGGTTTCGCCTGCTCGCCCTGGAACACGAAGGGCCTGATGCTGCTGGAGGTGATGCCCTGGAAGGTCCCGCTCTCCTGAAGCACGACCCCGTCATCGGCCCCGAGCCGGATCGGCGTCACCACGCGCGCCGAGCCGAAGGTTCCGGTCTCGGTAAACTCGTCATGCCGGCCGACCGGCGTCAGGGCCGAGCCATTCCACTGGAGGAATACGGCGCTGATCTTGGCGCCGCAGCTATGACAGGCCTCGCCCGGGATCTGCCCAAGGGTCAGGAGCACCACGGCGCTCTCGTAGAGGATGGCCTGAAAGGGATAGACGCAGGGTTCGGATACAGCCTTCTTGCCTTTTCGTTCGGCGATGTTCGGATAGGCTGCCTTGAAGGCGTCCCGAAGGAGGGGATCGGCCGCCATGACTTGCGCGATTCCCGGGCAGAGCGGCAGAGGATTTCCTTCAGCCTGAGCGGAGTGGTGGGCGAGCAGCAAGCCTGCTGCGGCGAAGACCAACCTCTTCAACATTGTGCAGCCCCCTGCAGCCCTTCATTGAGAGTTTAGCTGACAGCATGGACCGGGCGAAGCTAGCCGTTTGTAGAGGAGCCGCTGTCTTATCCTCCGTTCGTTGAGGTTGGCCCATAGCCCTCACCCTCGTCCTTCGAGACGGTCACTGCGTGACCTCCTCAGGATGAGGCTACGGAGGGCTGATCCCCCTCACGAGGCAAGGTTTAGTGGGACGCCCCGCTCTTCAACAGCTTGTAGATCATGGAATCCGTCAGGGCCTGGAACGACGCGTCGATGATGTTGGGGGACACGCCGATGGTCGTCCAGCGGTCACCGGCCCCATCCTCGAACTCGATCAGGACACGGGTCACCGCGTCCGAGCCGCCCTGGTAGATCCGCACCTTATAGTCGATCAGCTCAAGATCCTGGATCAGGTCCTGATACTTGCCGAGATCCTTGCGCAAGGCCACATCGAGGGCATTGACCGGGCCGTTGCCTTCGGCCGCCGAGATCAGCACCTCGTCGCCGACCCGCACCTTCACGATGGCTTCCGACGCGGTCACCAACTCGCCGACCGCGTTGTAGCGGCGCTCCACATTGACCGAGAAGCGCTCCACCTCGAAGAAAGCCGGAACCTCGCCGAGCATGCGCTTCACCAGCACGAAGAAGGACGCGTCGGCGCCTTCGAACGCGAAGCCCTCCGACTCCTTGCGTTTTACCTCGTCGAGCAGGCGCGATACGCGCAGATCGCCTTTTTCGAGATGGAAGCCGAGGCGCTTCAGTTCGGACAGCACATTGGACTGTCCGCCCTGGTCGGATACCAGCACCTTGCGCACGTTGCCGACCACGTCCGGCTCCACATGCTCGTAGGTGCGCGGATCTTTGAGCACCGCGGACGCATGGATGCCCGCCTTGGTGGCGAAGGCGCTCGCGCCCACGAAGGGGGCGTGACGGTTCGGCTGGCGGTTGAGGATCTCGTCCACCTGCCGCGACACATGGGTGAGCTGGCTCAACGTCTCGTCGGTGACGCCGAGATCGAAACGCTTTGCGTACCCGTCCTTGAGTTTCAGCGCGCCGATCAGCGTGACAAGATTGGCGTTGCCGCAGCGCTCGCCAAGGCCGTTGAGCGTGCCCTGGATCTGGCGTGCCCCTGCCTCCACGGCCGCCAGGGAATTGGCGACCGCGCAGCCGCAATCGTCATGGGCGTGGATGCCAATATGCGAACCGGGCACCAGCTTGCCGACCTCGGCCACGATCGCCGCTACTTCGTGCGGCAGGGTGCCGCCATTGGTGTCGCATAGGACAACCCAACGCGCACCGGCGTCGAACGCCGCCTTCGCGCACGCAAGGGCATATTCGGGATTGGCCTTGTAGCCGTCGAAGAAATGCTCGCAATCGACCGCAACCTCGCGGCCCTTTTCGCGCGCAGCCGCGACGCTCTCCCGAATGCCTAAGAGATTGTCCTCGAGGCTGATCTCGAGCGCCACATGGACGTGATAATCCCACGCCTTCGCGACGAAACAGATCGCGTCGGCCTGCGCGTCCAGCAGGGCTGCGACGCCGGGATCATTGGAGGCCGAGCGGCCCGCGCGCTTGGTCATGCCGAAGGCGGTGAACTTCGCGTTCTTGGTGCGCTTCTCGGAAAAGAACGCGGTGTCGAGCGGGTTCGCGCCCGGATAGCCGCCTTCCACATAGTCGATGCCGAGCTTGTCGAGGAGGCCCGCCACTGCGCGCTTGTCGTCGAGCGAGAAGTCGACGCCCGTGGTTTGCGCGCCATCGCGCAGGGTGGTGTCGAAGAGATAGATGCGCTCGCGGGTCATGAGGGAAGCCTCCCTTCCTCAGGGGCCGAGAGGCGCTTTTCCATGGTGGTGTTGCCGAGCCACTCGTCGCCGAGCGACACCGTGTTGCGGCGTTGAGGCTGGAAGCCGCGCTGCTCGAAGAACAGGCGGGCGGTGTCGCTCACATCCGCCACGAGACGCGACGCCCCGCGTGCCTTGGCAAGCTTCTCCACTGCGCCGTAGAGCATCGCTCCCACCCCCTGCCCGGCAGCCGCCGGGTGGACGTAGAAGAAGTCGATCAGCTCGTTGTCCTTGAGCGCGATGAATCCGACCGGCGAGCCCTCCAGGGTGGCGACCAGGGTCAGGGCCTGGCCAAGACGCGCCGGAAAGGATTCGTCCTCGGCCAAGGCCGCCCAGGCCTCCTGCTGGTTCTCGCTGTAGTCCTCGCCCGTCAATTCCTCGACGCTCGCCTGATAGATTTCGACGAGCGCCGGCACATCGGCCGGAAGGAACGGGCGCAGGCCCGGTTTCGGCAATGACTGTCCCATCAGCGAGCCCTCTCTTCAGCGGATACGCAGCACGTCATACGCTCGTCATGCCCGGGCTTGTCCCGGGTATCCATGTCTTGGGGCCGCAGCGCTTGGAAGGCGTGGATCGCCGGCACAAGGCCGGCCATGACGGTGGAGGAAAAACGACAATTCATCGCGCAACCTCCCAGGTCGTGGTGCCGTCCTTGTTGTCCTTCACGAGGACGTTGAGCTTGGCGAGTTCGTCGCGAATACGGTCTGACTCGGGCCAGTTCTTCGAGGCGCGTGCCTCCTTGCGGGCGACGATCAGGTTCTCGACCACCGAGGGGTCCACGCTCAGAGAGGCTCTCTTGCGAGCCGCCCAGGCTTCGGCGCCCTCGGTCAGGAAGCCGAGGGCCCTCAGGTTCGCGCCCAGTTCCTCGTGCGCGCCCTGCCCGTCGAGGGCATGCAGCTCCGCCAGCATCTTCGGCGTGTTGAGATCGTCCGCCAGAGCCTCGACAATCTGACCCGAGAGGCCGGTAGACGTGCCGTTTCCGGCCAGCTCGTACCAGCGATCCAGGGTCTTCTCGCTCTCCTCCAGCCCTTTCACCGTCCAGTCGATGGGCTGCCGGTAATGGGTGCGGAGCATGGCAAGCCGCAGGACCTCGCCGGACCAGGAGCGTCCGCCGAACCTGTCGGATTCCAGTAGCTCGCGGATGGTGAAGAAGTTGCCGAGCGACTTCGACATCTTCTCGCTTTCCACCTGCAGGAAGCCGTTATGCATCCAGACATTGGCCATGCGCGCCATGTCGAACGCGCAGCAGGACTGGGCGATCTCGTTCTCGTGGTGCGGGAACACGAGGTCGATGCCGCCGCCGTGGATGTCGAAGACCGCGCGATCCTTTGGATCGTCGCAGGAAAGCCTGGTCTCGAAGGCCTTGACCAGGTGCTTCCAGGCCATGGCGGAGCACTCGATGTGCCAGCCGGGACGTCCGGGGGTGGCGATGCCGGCGGGGGAATCCCAAGCCGGGTCCTGCGGACCCGAGGGCTTCCACAGCACGAAGTCCATGGGGTCGCGCTTGTAGGGGGCCACATCCACGCGGGCTCCGGACAGGAGTTCGTCGAGGGAACGTTTGGAGAAGGCTCCATATTGCGGCACGCCCTGGAGCTTCTGCATCCCCGCGACGCTGAACAGCACGTGCTCCTCGGCCACATAGGCCGCGCCGCGCTCGATCAGCCGCTCGATAATCATGCGCATCTCGGCGATGTGTTCGGTCGCACGGGGCTCGACGAAGCGCGGAGGCTGGCCTTGCTCGTTCACGTCCTCGGGCATCAGCACGCCGAGCGCCCGGATGTCCGCGTGGAACTGCTCCTCGGTCTTGCCGGTCACCGCGCGGATAGCCTCGTTGTGGGAAAGATCCGGGTAATCGCGGGCCGCACGGGCGTTAATCTTGTCGTCGACATCCGTGATGTTTCGCACATACGTTACGGCCCCGCTGCCGTACACATGACGCAGCAAACGGAACAGAAGATCGAAGACGATGATCGGTCGGGCATTCCCGATGTGAGCGTAGTCGTAGACGGTCGGCCCGCAGACGTAGAGGCGCACGTTCTCCTCGTCGATCGGGACGAAACCATCCTTCGATCGAGTGAGCGTGTTGTAGAGCCTTAAACTGGCCGCCATGAAACCAAGTCCCTTCAGGCCGCAGGCCGGAGGATGGTTTCGATCTTGGAGTGAGAACGAGACGGCTCCAGCCAGCGAAATGCGCTAGCCGCAAATAATCCCGGAAATGAGGATCGTTGCCGTGTTCATGCCCAGATCAATGCCCTCTCGGCCCTCCGGCGTCAAGGTTCCACGTCAATCAAGCATGCTTTATTTGCATGAATGCATGCAACGCAGTTTTCACACCTACGTTAGAGCTTTATTCATGCCCCTTCGTGATTATGCATCACGAGTAATATTTAGTGAGGTCTACATGCGCCGTGCATATGCCATGCTCGGGTTGGGTACTACTTTGTTCGTAGCAGCCGCGTCCTTAACGCTCCTGTCGGACGGAACCCAGGCCTCATCCACCGAAGCGACCTTCATGGTCCCTGCGGCCGACGGCTACGGCGTCGCCGAATGCCTCATCTCAAGCCAAGCTTGTGGCCAAGTTGTGGCAGACACCTGGTGCGAAGCGCAAGGATATGCCCGGGCGGCCTACTTCAAGCAGGTCACTCCGAACGAGATGGCCGGATCGGTGCAGAAGGTCTCCATCGAGTCCAACGAGCTGCTGCCGGTCGCCATCACCTGCACGAACTGAGCACGTTCAAGGTAAAGGAATTCTTAAAGGCGGCTCCTCCGGGGGCCGCCTTTTTCACGTAGCCAGGCCGGTATAAGCGCCGGGGCGGCGCAGCCCTTGATCCCTCCCCGCAAGGGCGAGAGAAATTCCCACTTCCGACACTCGTCAAGCAGACCCCCCGAACCACCCCTTACTTGTTCAGCCACTCGCCACATTTCGCGGGCGCTTCCGTGCCCCAGGGCATGAGAGGAACGCTGGAGGTGGAGTTTTTAGGAGAACCC
The DNA here is from genome assembly GCF_003332305.1 of Microvirga aerophila. Classification (GTDB taxonomy): domain Bacteria; phylum Pseudomonadota; class Alphaproteobacteria; order Rhizobiales; family Beijerinckiaceae; genus Microvirga; species Microvirga aerophila. The sequence continues at coordinate 50,074 of NZ_QOIO01000012.1, forward strand.
TCGATGGGCCGGTCCGAATAGACCATGTAGACCAGGGTGTTGCGCTTGGCGTCGCAGCCCCGGACGATCTGCATCTTCTTGAAGATCAGGGACCGGCGCTCACTGAAGGCCACGTCGCCCTGCCCGAACCGCTCCTTGAAGCGCACCGGGCCGATCTGGCGGCAGGACAGGGAAATGTCCGAGACCTCCTCGGCCACCCCGAAAGTGCCGGCGATGCCGCCCCGCTCCGGGGTCGTATAATGGCAGGCCACCCCTTCCACGAGCGGATCGTCAACCCCGTAGACCGCGAGCTTGTCGTCGGGAGTCAGCGCCCGCCAGACCGTGGACTTCTTGAAGATCAGGTCCGGGTCCTGGGCCGCGGCGCCCGTGACGGCGCCCATCGCGAGGACCAGGGCCAGAGCGATTCGCTTCAACATCGAATAAAACCTCCCGCTGTTAAGCTGTTATGTGGGGAGGCCCGTGGGGTTTGGCGAGGGCACTACCCAGCGTGATGGCTGCAGACGCAGATCTTGTTGCCGTCGAGATCGCGAAAATAGGCCCCATAGTAGTTGCGATGGTATTGGGGCCGCAGGGCCGGTGCACCCTCGTCCATGGCGCCCTGCTCCATGGCGGCCGCATAACAGGCTTCCACCTGAGCCCGCCGCTGGGCGAGTAGAGCCACCATGGAGCCGTTGCCGACCGAGGGATCGCCGCCATCGAAGGGCCGGACGACCAGGAATTGGGGCCGTCCTCCCGGCAGGCCATATCCCACCATTCCGTCGCCGGAGAAGCGCACCTCCAGGCCGAGCGGGGCCAGGACCGCATCGTAGAACACCGTCGCCCGCAGGAGGTCATTTGCCCCGATGGTCGTATGAGAGTACATGGTGGCCCCGTGGGTGTCTTGTCGCATTCAGAAGGCTAGTGGGGTTTCCTTCGGATCGGCAAGGCGGTCATCACATTAGGGCCAACTTCAGGACGTAGTGACCACGGACTCGAGGCCGATCACGCCCTGGACAATCCGGTTTTTGCGACGAGCTTTATGACAAAGACATCCTTCTTCCGCTCCCTGATCGCCGCGACGGCCTTCCTGGCCGCCGGCCAAGCAGCCCTCGCCCAATCCCCGGAATGCCAGCGTTTCCGCGCGGAGCTCGCCTCGCTCGATCGCGGCGGCGGAAGCCCTCAGGCCGCCGCCATGCAGGCCCAGCGCAACGAGCTCAACCGGCTCCTGCGCTATTACCGCTCCATCGGCTGCGAGCGTGGCCCCCTGGGCTTCCTGTCGGGACCGGCGCCGGCGGAGTGCGGCTCCATATCGGGGCAGATCAGGCAGCTTGAGGCTGGCTATTCGCGCCTTGCGGCCGAGGCCTCGCAATCCGGGGATGTGGAGTTCCGTCGCCGGCAGCTCCAGGCCGCCGTGCAGCAGACCTGCAGCACGGACGCCCCCCGCGGCTTCTTCGAGTCCCTCTTCGGCCCGCCCCGCGGCGCGCAGCCGCAGGTGCAGCCTCAGGAGATCATGCCTGAGGGCCAGCCGATCATCGCCGACGATCAACCCACCGGCGGGCGCAGGCTCGTCTGCGTGAAGACCTGCGACGGTTCGTACTTCCCCTTGAGCAACGCGCCGGGCGGCCGCGAGAGCGCCGACGAGATGTGCCAAGCGCTTTGCCCAGGCACCGAGACCATCGCGTTCGGCTCCCCCGGCGGTGACAACGGCCTCAACAATGCAGTCTCGGTCACCGGCAGCAAGGCCTATACGTCGCTGGCGAACGCCTTCAAGTTCCGCAAGACCTTCGACGAAAGCTGCGCCTGCAAGAAGGACAACGAGAGCTGGTCCACCATCCTGCGCAAGGCCGAGGGCATGCTGGAACAGCGCAAGGGCGATGTGATCGTGACGGCCGAGAAGGCCGAGGAGATGTCCCGCCCGAAGGTCGTTCAGGCCCGCAAGGCCGCCGAGAAGAAGGCCAACGAAGAGGAGAAGGCCGCGGCCGAGATCGCCGCCTCCGCCCCGACCGCTAGCAAGGAATCGGCTGGCATCGGCCCGCAGGCCATCGAGAACACGACCGTCGTGTCCCAGGGAGAAGGCGCGAAGAAAGAGGTCGTGACGGGCGACGGCACCAAGCGGACGATCCGGGTCGTCGCCCCTGACCTCATCCCTGTGCCGAACGCCAAGAACTGATCGGCGTCTAGCAAATTAGGGCGGAGTTTCAGCCTGAGGCGGGCCTGTGCTATCAGGCCCGCATGAAACCTCTCGACCCTTTGCCGATGCACTCTTCCGCCGTGGCCCCGGATGCGATCATCTCCGTGTCCGGACTGAGCAAAACCTATGCGTCGGGCTTCCAAGCCCTTCGAAATGTCGACCTGCAGATCCGCCGTGGCGAAATCTTCGCCCTGCTGGGGCCCAACGGGGCCGGCAAGACGACCTTGATCAGCATCATCTGCGGGATCGTCAACCCGAGCACCGGCACCGTCCAGGCGGACGGGCACGACATCGTGGGCGAGTACCGCGCCGCCCGCCAGAAGATCGGCCTCGTGCCGCAGGAGCTGTCCACGGACGCCTTCGAGAGCGTGTGGGCCACCGTGAAGTTCAGCCGCGGCCTGTTCGGCAAGCCGCCCAATCCCGCCTATCTCGAGAAGATCCTGAAGGACCTCTCCCTCTGGGAGAAGCGGGACAGCAAGATCATGACCCTGTCCGGCGGCATGAAGCGCCGGGTCATGATCGCCAAGGCGCTGTCGCACGAGCCGCGCATCCTGTTCCTCGACGAGCCCACCGCCGGGGTCGACGTGGAGCTGCGCCGGGACATGTGGGAGATGGTCCGGGGCCTGCGCGAGAGCGGGGTGACCATCATCCTGACCACCCACTATATCGAGGAGGCCGAGGAGATGGCCGACCGGATCGGGGTGATCAGCAAGGGCGAGATCATCCTGGTCGAGGAGAAGACCGCGCTGATGCGCAAGCTCGGCAAGAAGCAGCTCACCCTGCACCTGCAAAGCCCGCTCCAGACCCTGCCGGCCGATCTCCAGGCGGATCACCTGCAACTTTCGCCCGACGGTGCCGAACTAATCTACACATTCGACGCGCAGGGCGAACACACGGGCATCGCCAGCCTGCTGCGGCAGCTCGGCGAACATGGCATTGACTTCAAGGATCTCCACACCACCGAGAGTTCCCTGGAGGACATTTTCGTCGATCTGGTCAGGGGGCGCGCGTGAACATCCATGCCATCAAGGCCATCTACATCTTCGAGATGGCGCGTACCTGGCGCACGCTGATGCAGAGCATCGCCTCGCCGGTTCTGTCGACCTCGCTGTATTTTATCGTGTTCGGATCGGCCATCGGCTCTCGCATGGCCAATGTGGACGGGGTCAGCTACGGGGCCTTCATCGTGCCGGGCCTGATCATGCTGTCCATCCTGACCGAGAGCATCTCCAACGCGTCCTTCGGCATCTACATGCCGAAATTCACCGGCACCATCTACGAGCTTCTATCGGCGCCGATTTCCGCTATCGAGACCGTCATCGGCTATGTGGGGGCGGCCGCCACCAAATCGGTCATCGTCGGCACGATCATTCTGGTGACCGCCCGGCTGTTCGTGGATTTCACCATCCTTCACCCCTTCTGGATGGTGGCATTCCTGGTTATGACCAGCGTCACCTTCAGCTTGTTCGGCTTCATCATCGGGATCTGGGCCGACAGCTTCCAGAAGCTTCAGGTCGTGCCGCTGATGATCGTGACGCCGCTCGCCTTCCTGGGCGGCAGCTTCTACTCCATCAACATGCTTCCGCCGTTCTGGCAGACCATCGCCCTGTTCAACCCGGTCGTGTATCTGGTGAGCGGCTTCCGCTGGAGTTTCTACGGGGTGTCCGACGTGGGCGTCGGCATCAGCCTCGGCATGACGCTCGCCTTCATGCTGGCATGTCTTGCGGCCGTATGGTGGATCTTCCGGACGGGCTACAAGATCAAGGCGTGACGACCGCAATAGATTTCTTTGCGGCGCATCTGCCTCGATCCCTCCCCCTTGCGGGGAGGGATCGAGGGTGGGGGTCGCAAAGTCGGAGCTCCTTGCCCGTTCGTCGAGATGCGACGCGGTTACAGCCTCCACCTCAACGTCTGTCACCCAGTCGTTCCACCCCCACCCGGCCGCTGAAGAGGCCACCCTCCCCGCAAGGGGGAGGGAACAAGCCAGCGCTTCAATCAACGAACCCGCTCACGCCGCCTGCCCGGCAAGCCTTGCCCTGGCGCGCTCGGGGCCGATCAGCGGCAGGAGCGCTGCAAGCTCAGGGCCGTGATCAAGACCGGTCAGGGCAAGCCTCAGGGGCAGGAACAGGGCCTTGCCTTTGAGGCCGGTGGCCTGCTTCACGGCCTCCGTCCAGGCTTTCCAGGTTGCAGCATCCCAGGGCGCGGGAGGAAGAGCCTGTATGGCGGTGTCGATGAAAGCCCGATCTTCGATAACCGGCGTCACGGGACCGTTCACCACCTGCGCCCACTGGGCCGCGTCCACCACCTTGGTCAGGTTGCCGCGAACCGCCGCCCAGAAAGCTTCGCCCGCGTCGGCTCCCAGCGCCGCCAGCCGTTCGCGAACGGCCTCATAGGGCATCTCGTGGATGAGCCGGGCGTTGAGCTGCTCCAGCTCATGCTCGTCGAACTTGGCGGGCGCGCGGGAAATGTGATCGAAATCGATCAGGCGGGCGAGCTCGTCGAGATCGGCGATCGGCCGCACCGACTCGGCCGAGCCGACGAGGACCGCGAGCGACGCCACCGCCTGCGGCTCCAACCCGGCCTCGCGCAGGCTCTTCAGGGACAGGTGACCGAGGCGCTTGGACAGCCCCTCCCCGCTAGCGGTCGTCAGCAGGTTGATATGGGCGAAGAACGGGACCTGAGCCCCAAGGGCCTCGAAAATCTGGATCTGCACCGCCGTGTTGGTGACGTGATCCTCGCCCCGGATCACATGGCTGATGTTGAGGTCGATGTCGTCCACGATGGACGGCAGCGTATAGAGATAGGTGCCGTCCTCGCGCACCAGAACCGGATCGGACAGCGAGGCGCAATCCACATGGCAGGGGCCGCGCACGAGGTCGTGCCAGACCACGTTGCGGTGATCGAGCCTGAAGCGCCAATGGGGTTTGCGGCCCTCGGCCTCCAGCTTTTCCCGGTCCTCCGGCGAAAGCTTCAAGGAGGCCCGGTCATAGATCGGCGGCAGGCCACGCGCGAGTTGCCGCTTGCGGCGGAACTCCAGTTCTTCGGGCGTCTCATAGCAGGCGTAGAGCCGGCCCGAAATGCGCAGCCGCTCGGCGGCATCGTCATAGAGAGCAAAGCGTTCGGACTGGCGCACCACGAGGTTCGGCGCAATGCCGAGCCAGGCCAGATCCTCTTCCGTCGCATCCGCGTATTCGCGTTTCGAGCGCCCCAGATCGGTGTCGTCGAAGCGGAGCACGAACACGCCCCCCTCGCGCCGGGCGAAGAGCGCGTTCATCAGGGCCTGGCGGGCATTGCCGATATGGATGAGCCCGGTCGGGGACGGAGCGAAGCGGACGATTGGCTTTGACATAGCAAACCCTATGGCGAACGGAGCCGGGCGGCGCAAGGGGGAGACCGTTTCTGCGAAGGAGTGATCGAGTGGATCCGCCTCCTGCCGTCATCGCGGAACTTGTTCCGGAGACCTGAGCCTTTAGCCACTTGAGACGTGGCTGGCCGGGACAGGCCCGGCCATGACGTTACTGATAAGGAACGCCGAAAATTCGTTAAACGTCCATCGAGCTCATGCGCGGCTGGCCGGTGGCCCGTTGCAGGGCCTCGTCGTTCTTGTGGGCCACCATGCCCTGGTCGCGGAAGCGGTTGACGATGGGATAGCGGCGGTCGCGGCCGAAGTTCTTGCGGGTCACCTTGACCCCGGGGGCAGCTTGGCGGCGCTTGTATTCGGCAAGATACAGCAGCCGCTCCACCTTCTTGACCGTCTCCAGGTCATAGCCCTTCTCGACGATCTCGCAGACGCGCAGTTCCTCTTCCACGAGGCCCCGCAGGATCTCGTCGAGCACCTCGTAGGGCGGCAGGGAATCCTGATCCTTCTGGCCTTCGCGCAACTCGGCGGTGGGCGCCTTGGTGATGATGTTCTCCGGAATCACGATCCCATCGGGCCCGAGCGCGCCTTTCGGCTTCCACTCATTTCGCAGGGCCGACAGGCGGTAGACCTCCATCTTGTAGAGGTCCTTGATCGGGTTGAAGCCGCCGTTCATGTCGCCGTAGATGGTGGCGTAGCCTACTGACATCTCGGACTTGTTCCCGGTCGTCACCACCATGGAGCCGAACTTGTTGGAGATCGCCATGAGGATCGTGCCGCGGGCGCGGCTCTGGAGGTTTTCCTCCGTGATGTCCGGCTTCTTGCCCGCGAAGAGCGGCTGGAGCAGGGCTTCGAATCCTTCCACCGCCGGGGCAATCGGCAGAGTGTCGTAGCGGACGCCGAGCGCCTTTGCGCATTCCTCCGCGTCCTTGAAGGATTCGCCCGAGGTGTAGCGGTAGGGCAGCATCACGCAATGGACCCGGTCCGCCCCGAGGGCATCCACCGCAAGCGCCGCGCAGATGGCCGAGTCGATGCCGCCGGACAGCCCCAGGACCACGCCCGGGAAACGGTTCTTTTCCACATAGTCCCGAAGACCCAGGACGCAGGCGGCGTAATCCGCCTTCTCCCCCTCCTCCACGGTCACGATGGGAGCCTCGACGCAGGCCCAGCCGAGGTCCGACTTTTCCCAGACCGAGAGCGCAATGCTCTCCTCGAAGGCGGGAAGCTGACAGGCGAGCGAGCAATCGGCGTTGAGCACGAAGGACGCGCCGTCGAAGACCAGTTCGTCCTGGCCGCCGATCTCGTTGAGATAGACCAGCGGCAGGCCGCTCTCCGTCACCCGCGCGGCCGCGATGTTGAACCGCTCCTCGGTCTTGCCGCGCCAATAGGGCGAGCCGTTGGGGACCAGCAGCATTTCGGAGCCGGTCTCGGCCAGACACTCGATGACGTCCTCGCTCCAGATGTCCTCGCAGATCGGAAGTCCGAGCCGGATGCCGCGGAAATTCACCGGCCCCGGCAGCGGGCCCGGCTCGAAGATGCGCTTCTCGTCAAAGACGCCGTAATTGGGCAGATCGACCTTGTAGCGCACCGAGATCGTGCCGCCGTCGAGGAGCGCATAGGCGTTGTAGAGGGCGTCCCCCTCCCGCCAGGGCAAGCCGATCAGCATAGCGGGTCCGCCATCGGCCGTTTCGCGGGCAAGGCGCTCGCAGGCCGCACGGCATACATCCTGGAAGGCGGGCTTGAGCACCAGATCCTCGGTCGGATAGCCGGCGAGGAAAAGTTCGGTGAACATCACGATGTCGGCCCCGAGCCTGGCTGCCTCCGCGCGCGCGGCGCGGGCCTTCTGCTCGTTGCCGGCCACATCGCCGACGATGGGGTTGAGCTGAGCGAGTGCGATCTTGAGCGTGTTCTGGGCCATGGCAAGCGATCTAGTGCGGCATCCGGACTGAGCAATGCATCGCACAAGCTTTACCGGCGCGCCAGCCATGTCGGGCGGACGCTCTCGATCCGCCAAGGAGCTCCGTCGAACTCGGCCGAACCAGGTACGTGATCGACCCATCAATGTGCATTCGGAGCCTTTGCATAAAGCTCAAGCTTCCGAGGAACCCGATACAGTCTAGTTCGTTGTTCAAACACGAATTCAGACGGGAGATCGCTATGTTAAAAGGTGGCTTGCTTTGGCTCATCGGCATTCCTCTGCCGATCATCCTTATTCTGTTCTTCCTCGGCTATCTGAGCTGAAGATCCGACTGGACTAAAGCAAAAGGGGCGCTCGCGAGCGCCCCTTCTCTTGTCTCTTACTCCGCAGCCAGCGGCGTCGGCCGCTCTCGGGCCTGGCGTTCCTTCTTGATCAGCTCCGAGGTGAGGAACGCGATCTCGAGGGCCTGCTCCGCGTTGAGGCGCGGGTCGCAATAGGTGTGGTAGCGGTCGCTGAGGTCCGCATCGGTCAGGGCGCGGGCGCCGCCGGTGCATTCCGTCACGTTCTTGCCGGTCATCTCCAGGTGGATGCCGCCCGCGTGCGTCCCTTCCGCCTGATGGACAGCAAAGAAGTCGCGAACCTCGCTCATGATCCGCTCGAACGGTCGGGTCTTGTAGCCGGAGCCCGCCTTGACGGTGTTGCCGTGCATGGGATCGCAGGACCACACCACCGTGCGGCCCTCCGCCTTCACGGCGCGCACCAGGGCCGGCAGGTTGTCGAACACCTTGTCGGCGCCGAAGCGGCAGATCAGCGTGAGGCGGCCGGCCTCGTCTTCGGGGTTGAGCTGTTCGATGAGCCGGAGCAGGCCGTCCGCCGTCATGGACGGGCCGCACTTGAGGCCGATCGGGTTCTTGATGCCGCGCATGTATTCCACATGGGCATGATCGGGCTGGCGGGTGCGGTCGCCGATCCAGAGCATGTGGCCGGAGGTGGCGTACCAGTCGCCGGTGGTGGAATCGACGCGGGTCATGGACTGCTCGTAGCCGAGCAGCAGGGCCTCGTGGCTGGTGTAGAAATCCGTCGAGCGCATTTCGGGATGCGTCTCCGGATCGATGCCGATCGCCCGCATGAACTCGATGCTCTCGGTGATGCGCTCGGCAATCTCGCTGTACCGGGAGGATTGCGGCGAATCCTTCACGAAACCCAGCATCCAGCGATGGGCGTTCTCGAGGTTCGCGTAGCCGCCGGTCGCGAAGGCGCGGATCAGGTTCAGCGTCGCGGCCGACTGGCGATAGGCCTCGACCTGGCGGCGCGGATCGGGAATACGCGCTTCCGGCGTGAAGGCGATGTCGTTGATGATGTCGCCGCGGTAGCTCGGCAGCTCCACCCCGTCCACCGTCTCGGTGTCGGAGGAGCGCGGCTTGGCGAACTGGCCGGCGGAACGGCCAACCTTCACCACGGGCGAGCCGCCCGCGAAGGTCAGGACCACGGCCATCTGGAGGAAGAGCCGGAAGAAGTCGCGGATGTTGTCCGCCGAATGCTCGGCGAAGCTCTCGGCGCAGTCCCCGCCCTGGAGCAGGAAAGCCTCACCGGCCGCGACCTTGGCGAGCGTACGCTTCAGCTTGCGGGCCTCGCCTGCAAAAACCAGCGGCGGAAAGCCGGCGAGCTGCTGCTCGACGTTTCCAAGCACCTCAAGGTCCGGATAGGCTGGGACCTGCTGGATCGGCTTCGATCTCCAGCTGTCAGGCGTCCACCGCTCAGTCATGACACTTACCCCCGTGTCTCGTTTCCTCGGTCACCGCAATAAGCGGCACGAAACGGCACCTATACACGACACAAAAGAAAAGGCGAGTGCGGAGAGGGAGGTGCGGCATAAGGGTGCGACAGACGCCACCCCATGCGGGCGGATCAGCGGGAGTGAACTCGGCGGCTCTCGCGACGGGATTGCCACAGGGCGCCAAGGCCCATGGCGACGGCGATCACGGGAATGCCAAAATAGACATAGGCTTCCAGGATGGTCATGGCTCCAGGTCCCTCAGGATCAGCTTCGCTATAGAATGTAGGATGAACCCAACGAAAAGCCAAATGAAGCTCACGGCAATGGCGATTCCACCTCTCGGCAAGGCGTCCGAACCATAGCCGAGGGCGACCACCGGGCCGACGAAGCCCGCAATCACGAAGGCGACCGCGATGTTATTGAGCGCAGTCGCCGTAAGCTTAGTCTGCTCGTTATGAACAAGGCTCAATGGCGCCTTCCTGCAACTCTATTCTGCTGCCGCTCGCTCACTTGGTGAGGAGCACTCCTACCCCACCGCCACCGGCTTCTTGACCATGTAGGGCGTGCGCATCGTCACCAGCTCTTCCGAAGCGGTCGGATGGACCGCGACGGTGCGGTCGAAATCAGCCTTCGTGGCTCCCATGGTCACGGCGACGCCGGCGAGCTGGATCATTTCGCCGGCATCATGCCCGACGATATGGACGCCCACCACCCGGTCGGTCGCTTTGTCGACGATGAGCTTCATCAGCACCCGGTCCTGAGCGCCTGACAGGGTTGCCTTCATGGGCCGGAAAGCCGTCTTGTACACGTCGATGTCGCCATAGCGGGACCAGGCCGCGGCCTCGCTGCAGCCGATGACGCCGATTTCCGGGGTGGAGAAGACAGCCGTGGGGATCAGGTCGTGGTCGACGATGGTCGGCCGGTCGCCGAACACCGTGTCGGCGAAGGCGTGGCCCTCGCGGATGGCGATGGGAGTCAGGTTGGCCCGGTTCGTCACGTCGCCGACCGCGTAGACCGACGGAATCAGGGTCTGGGAATAGGAGTCGACCGGGATGGCTCCGACCTCGTCGACGGCGATGCCGACCGTCTCCAGGCCGAGCCCCGCTGTGTTAGGCCTCCGGCCGGTCGCGACCAGGACCTGATCGACCGTGACGACCGAACCGTCCGACAGGGTGGCGGCGATGCCATCCGGGGTCTTGTCCAGGCGCGTCGCCGTCCTGCCCAGCGCCAGATTGATCCCGCGGTGGGCATAGGCCGCACCCAGCGCCTCGCGCACATCGTCGTCGAAGCCGCGCAGGAGCTTGTCGCCCCGGTGCAGGAGCGTGACCTCGCTACCGAGCCCGGCGAAGACGCCCGCGAACTCCACCGCGATATAGCCGCCGCCCACGATCATGATGCGCTTGGGCAGCTCCTTCAGGTGGAACACCTCGTTGGACGTGATACCCAGTTCCCCTCCTGGGATGACCGGCTCCAAGGTCGGGTGCGCACCCACCGCGACCAGGATATAGCGCGCCCGGATGCGCTCGCCGGTCGCCAGGACGTGGACCGTATGGTTATCCTCGATCACCGCGCGGCTGTTCACGATCTCGACGCCCGCCTTTTCGAGATTGGTCCGGTAGATCCCTTCCAGGCGGTCGATTTCCCTGTCCTTGTTGCGGATCAGGGTCTCCCAGTCGAAACGGGGCTCTCCAACGTCCCAGCCGAATCCCGCAGCCTCTTCAAACTCGTGCGAGTAACGGCTCGCGTAGACCATGAGCTTTTTCGGCACGCAGCCGCGGATGACGCAGGTGCCGCCGACCCGGTATTCCTCGGCGATCATCACCTTCGCGCCGTAGCCTGCCGCGATGCGGGCCGCGCGAACGCCGCCGGACCCGGCGCCGATGACGAAGAGGTCGATGTCGAATTGGCTCATGGCCTTGTCTCCAGCCGGGTTCTGCAAGTTGCGAGCATCCATGCGACAGAGGCTCCGAGTGAGGCCGCCCACCACCCCTGCCACGCGCCGTGGCCCACGAGAGCAACGGCTCCCGCCGCCGCAAGCAGGGCCAGGGACGTGCTCGCGACAAGACGGGATTGGCGGCAGATGGCGCGGATGACCAGAAGGACAATCGCCAGGGCCAGGACGGCGCCGACCATGCCAAGCTCCGTCCAGATCTGAAGCGGCAGGTTGTGGGGGTGCCCGATCCCCAGGAAGCGCCGATGCTCCTTCGGGACCTTCCACACGATCTTCGACTTCCGCATCCGCGGACTCATGCCGAAACCTGCCCCGAGGCCAGGCTGGACCCGCACCGCAGCGCCGAAGCTCTGCCAAACCGCAACCCTCTCCCGGGAGTGGCCGCCCGCCAAGGCCTTGTGCACGGCCGGGGGGATCAGGCTTTCGCTGATCGGCCCCAGGAAGGGAGCCATGGCCATGGCGGCCACGAACCCCGCCGCCATCACGATTGCGGTCGCCCGAACCGACGCCCAAGCCGACACGAATGCGAGGCCCATCACGATCAGGCCAAGCCCCGCCGCGCCGCTGTCGGACCGAGCGACCGCTGCGCCAACCAGCACGAGGATCGCGAGAGCGACGGCCCAGCCCCGGGGGATCTGGGTCACGAGCCAGACCAGCAGAGGCGGCAGCAGGACCAGAAGGGTCAGACTAGGCCGGTTGAAGATGAAGCTGTCGGCCCGCATCCCGAGGCTTCGCCGCAGGGTGAGACCGGTCTCGAGTTCAACGATGATCAGCAGGCAAGCGGCGGCCACCGAACCTGCAAGCATCCAGAAGGCCTGGCGCGTCATGCGCTTGGGAAGAACCTGGCATAGAATGAAGGCGCCCGCGATGGGAAGCCAGAATTCCCCGAGAGCCTGGATCGAAATGTCGTTGAACTGGCTCCACGAGATCGAGATCACGCTCAAGGCCAGAAAGGCCAGCACAGCTATGCCCGTTGGACGGAACAGGGCCGAGGCGCTCTCGCGCACGAGCTGGCGAAAGCGTCCTTCGAGAGCCGTTGCCCCGAGGGCGGAAAGCGCGCTCACCCCGAGAAACAGAGGGGTCGACCGATGCGCCACCGCCATCGCCAGCGGCATCACCGCCAGCCCCCCCAGGGCCACACGCCACAACATCTCCGCCGCCTGGAGCCGGCGGACCGATGCAGGGCTGCCGATGGATACTGTCCCAATCGCATTCATGCGCAAGGCTCTTACGCCAAGGTTCGGCGGGGATAAAGAACCAAGCGCTTGCCGCCTTGCAATTGGGACTTTACGCTTTGACGCAGGACGTGCTCTTAAAGCACGGTCAAGCGTAACAGTTTTCCCGGGAGGAAACAGATGAGCCAATATCGCAAAGGCCTTTGGCGCGGCGCGCTCGCGGCGGCCGCCGTGGCCGGCTTCGTAACGTCGGCAGCGGCCCAGATGGAGCTGAAGATCATGGCTCCGGCAGCCCCTGGCGGCGGCTGGGACCAGACCGCGCGCTCCATGCAGCAGGTCTTGAGCCAGTCCGGCATCGCCAAGAGCGTGCAGGTCACCAACGTTCCGGGCGCGGGCGGCTCCATCGGCATCGCCCAGTTCGTCAACAACTCCAAGGGCGACGGCAACCAGCTCATGGTCATGGGCTACGTCATGGTGGGCGCGCTCCTCACCAACAAATCCCCCGTCACCCTCGACCAGACGACCCCCATCGCCCGTCTGACGACGGAGTACGAGGCGATCGTGGTGCCGGCCAACTCGCCCATCAAGGACGCCAGGGAACTCGCGGCCGCCATCAAGGCCGATCCGGCCAAGGTGACCTGGGCCGGCGGCTCCGCGGGCGGCGTCGATCACATCGCTGCGGCGCTCTTCGCCAAGGCGGCAGGGGCCGATCCGACCAAGATCAACTACATCCCGTTCTCGGGCGGCGGCGAGGCCCTGGCGGCCATCCTCGGCGGCAAGGTGACGGCAGGCATTTCCGGCTACGGCGAGTTCGAAAGCCAGGTTAAGGCGGGCAAGCTGCGCCTCATCGGCCTGACCTCCGCTAAGAAGACCGCGAATGTGGACGTGCCCTCCATCAAGGAGCAGGGCATCGATCTGGAAATCGCCAACTGGCGCGCCGTCGTGGCTCCTCCCGGCATCTCGGCCGATCAGAAGAAGGCCCTGACCGATGCCATGGACCGCATGGCCAAGTCCAAGGAATGGCAGGATCTCCTGAAGCAGAAGGGCTGGGAAGACGCCTACATGTCCGGTGACGCCTTCACCAAGAATCTGGCTGATGAGCAGAACCGCACCAAGGAGGTACTGACCGCAGTAGGACTGGTGAAGTCCTGATTTTCCGGATAAATGCCATAAGAAGCGCCGCGTCATCGAGCGCGGCGCTTCTCTTTTGGATCGCTCCATGACCCCATCTCCGCAACGGCGCGTCGACGTGGCAGGCCTCGTCATCGCTCTCGTTCTCCTTGTCCTGGCCGGATTGGTCTGGTGGGACATGACCAAGCTTCAGATCCTGTCGCCCTATGACCTCGGCCCGAAGGTCATGCCCATCGTGGTCTCGACGTGCCTTGTTCTGCTTGCCATCGGCAACGGAATCGGTGCCCTCCGGGGCGACCTTCCGGCCCGAGACAGCCTTGACTGGATGCCCATCGTCCTGATCCTCGGTGGCCTCGTCTGCCTGATCGCGCTCATCGGGCTCGGCGGCGGGTTCATTCTCGGCACCGCGATCCTATTCGCGACCACCTCCAGGGCCTTTGGCCGCCGGGCCTTCCTGGTTGATTTCCTGATCGGCCTCGTGCTGGCCGTGCTGGTCTACGTCCTCTTCTCGAAGCTGCTCGCCCTGTCGCTCCCGGCAGGCCCCCTTGAACGCCTGATCTGAGGCCGGCCATGGATGCCTTTGTTTCGCTTGCGCACGGTCTGACCGTCGCGATCCAGCCGATGAACCTGCTCTTCGCCCTCATCGGCGTTCTGCTCGGCACGGCCGTGGGCGTACTGCCGGGCATCGGCCCGGCGCTCACAGTGGCGCTGCTTCTGCCGATCACGTTCAAGCTCGACCCCGCAGGCTCCATCATCATGTTCGCGGGCATCTATTACGGCGGCATGTACGGCGGTTCGACCACCGCAATCCTGATCAATACGCCGGGGGAGAGCGCCTCCATGGCCACCGCGCTTGAAGGCAACCTGATGGCCAAGGCCGGTCGCGGCGGACCGGCGCTTGCCACGGCGGCCATCGGCTCCTTCGTGGCCGGCACCATCGCGACCCTTGGGCTCTCGCTGCTGGCCCCCTACTTGGTCGATATCGCAGTGAGCTTCGGCCCCGAGGACTACTTCGCCCTCATGGTGGTGGCCTTCGTCACCGTCTCGGCCACCTTCGGCGATTCTCCGGTCCGAGGCCTTACCAGCCTGTTCATTGGCCTGCTGCTCGGCCTCGTGGGCATCGACATCCTGTCCGGCCAGTCCCGGTTGAGCTTCGGGGTTCCTGAGCTCTACGACAACATCGAGGTGACGACCCTGGCGGTCGGCCTCTTCGCCGTGGGCGAAGCGCTTTACGTCGCCTCCCGCCGCCATATCCACGAGGAGAAGCTCGAACCCGTCCGCGGCTCCCTCTGGATGACCAAGGAGGACTGGAAGCGCTCGTGGCTGCCCTGGTTGCGGGGAACCGCCTACGGCTTCCCCATCGGGGCGCTTCCCGCCGGCGGCGCAGAGATCCCCACCTTCCTGTCCTATGCGACCGAGAAGCGCCTGACGAAGCACCCGGAGGATTTCGGCAAGGGCGCCATCGAAGGCGTGGCGGGCCCCGAGGCCGCCAACAACGCAGCGGCGGCCGGCACCCTGGTGCCGTTGCTGACGCTCGGCCTGCCGACCTCCGCCACCGCCGCCATGATGCTGGCCGGCTTCCAGCAATACGGCCTCAACCCGGGCCCCCTGCTCTTCGCCGACCGGCCGGATCTGGTCTGGGGCCTCATCGCCAGCCTGTTCATCGCCAACGCGATGCTGCTGGTGCTGAACCTGCCGCTGGTTGGCCTTTGGGTGCGCCTGCTCGCGATCCCGCAGCCCTGGCTCTATGCGGGCATCCTGGTCTTCGCCACCATGGGGACCATCGCGGCGAATCCGTCGCCGGTCGAGCTCATCATGCTCACGGTGTTCGGCATCCTGGGCTTCCTCATGAGACGGTTCGACTTCCCGATCGCCCCGGTGGTGGTGGGTCTCATCCTCGGACCCGTCGCCGAAAGCCAGCTGCGGCGCGCCCTCTCGATCAGCCTCGGCGACCCGATGGTGCTGCTGCAGAGCCCGATCTCAGCGACGCTCCTGTTCATCGCGCTCGTGGCCCTCATCGCCCCGTTCGTGCTGAAGGGCCTCGGGCGGTTCAAGGCCGTCGAAGATTAGTCGCCCCGGCCGCTCTTACAGCCGCGCCGATGCATTCGAGGTAGCGTAGTGAACGACAGACCGATCCTCGCGCCGGTTCTCGAGACGAACCGCCTGCGCCTGCGCGCGCCAACGCTTGCGGATTTTCCCGCATGCGCGGCCCTGTGGGGCGATGCGGAAACGGTCCGTTTCATCGGGACCGGCAAGCCGTCCGGAACGGAAGAAGCCTGGGGCAAGTTCCTGCGCAATGCGGGACACTGGTCGTTGCTGGGCTTCGGCTATTGGGTGGTCGAGGACAAGACCACCGGCGCCTTCGCGGGTCTGGTCGGCCTGAGCCACATAAAACGGGACATTGAGCCACCTCCGCCCGATCTTCCCGAGGCCGGCTGGGTCTTCGCCCTGGAGGCGCAGGGCAAGGGCCATGCGACGGAAGCGGTGGGCGCGGCCCTCGCATGGGGCGAAACGCGCTTCGGCAACGCCCGCTCCTTCTGCATCATCGATCCCGACAATGCCCCGTCGCTGCGCGTTGCGGAAAAATGCGGCTACGCCGAATCCGCCCGCGTGACCTACAAGGACCATCCCGTGATCCTGCTCGTCCGCGAGGACTGAGGGCAAACCAGTCATCCCGACAAACAAAAGGCCCAGTCGAGCCGGGCCTTTGTCGTGTTAGGAATGCGGCGTCAGCCTTATTGCAGCTGATGGCCCTTCTTGCTCATCTCGGCGCGGGCGCGGATCATGATGTATTCCGACACGTTCTGCGTCCAAGTCGCGAGATCCTTGACGATGTCGTCGAGGAGGACCGGCTGCACCTCGACGTATTTCTTGCCCGCGGGCGTCTTGTAGAAGGCCGCGACCTCCTTGAGCTCCGCCTCGGTCATGCGGGACGCGAAGGCGCGCGCCGCATTGTCGATCATCTTCTGCTTGTGCTGCTCGACCTCGGGCCGCAGCGTCGTGACGACCTGATCGAGGTCCTGCTTGATCTCCGGACGGGTGACGTTCATCTGCTGGAGCTGAGCCAGCAGCGGCTCGGTCATGGCGTCGAACGAGCGGGTCATGCCGGAGTTGACGGCGACCTCGCGCGCCAGGGCCAGATGGTTGGCGCTCGGCTGCCCCTGAGCGAAGGCGGGGCTGGCCAGCATGAAGAGCGCGACCGAGGTCGCGGCCAGTCGGGAAGCGGAACGGATCATGGGAATATCGACTCCAAGCAAGAGAATGGGCGGTCAGATCTGACCGAGTTCGACGAGCCCCTGATCGGTCGCGAGGATCGCACCGGTGGCAAGGCCCAGGAAAAGACCGTGTTCGACGACGCCCGGGATGTAGTTGAGCGTCGAGGCGAGCACGTTCGGCTTTTCGATGCGTCCGAGATGCGCATCGAGGATGAAATGTCCCCCATCCGTGATGAAGGGCGCTCCGTCGGCGGATTGCCTGAGACGGAGGTCCCCGCTCAGGTCGAGGCTTGAGAACAGCTTCGAGATGGCGATCTCGGTCACTTTGAGGCCAAACGGCGCAACCTCGATCGGCAGAGGAAAGCGCCCGAGCTTCGCCACGCGCTTCGACCCGTCCGCGATCACGATCATCCGCCGGCTTGCGGACGCAACGATCTTCTCCCGCAGGTGAGCGCCGCCGCCGCCCTTGATGAGGCGCAGCTCGTCATCGAGCTCGTCCGCACCATCGACCGTCAGGTCGAGTTCCGGCGTCTCGTCGAGGGTCGACAGGGGGATTCCTTCACGCTCGGCCTGCGCGCGGGTCGCCTCGGAGGTGGGCACACCCACGACTTTGAGCCCGCCCCGCACCCGCTCGCCGATGGCGGCAACGAAATGCGCCGCCGTCGAGCCCGTGCCAAGACCGAGCCTCATGCCGTCCGATACCAGGGAGGCGGCCCGCTCGGCTGCTGCGCGCTTGAGATTGTCGCTCAACTTAGATGACCTCTGATAATTTTCGTCGCAGTGGCGGCGCCGGGCGGCACGCCTCTAGCACGTAAGTTGGATGGGAAGAAAGAACGTTTCATATCCCATGTGAATCGCGGATGACTGAAAAAGCCCGTTTTCACGGCCGCTGCGGCGAAGCGCCCGTGCCGGGGCGCACGCTCGGGGTCGCAGCGGGCGCAGGCGCGGACGCCGCTGCCGTGGGGGACGGGCTCGTCTGCGGAGTGCAGACCACGCGCTCGTCGAACACGTAGCAGATGCTCATCTCGCCCGTGCGGTAATTGACCCGGAAGACGCCCCCTTCCCGCTCGTGGCGGGACGCCACAAGACCATACTCGCCGGGCGTCTGAGCCCCTGCCCCTTCGCCACCGCTGAAGCACAGGGTGACCCCAATTGTGCCTTCCTGCAGACCATACTGGCAGGACGTGACCTCCCCGGTCACCCTGTCGATCCGATAGATACGGTTGAGGTCGTTTTGCGGAGCCGGCACGAAATCATAGGGTGCAGCCAGAACAGGAGACGCCAGGGCTCCAAGCACGAGGGCCATCGAAAGATACCGCGCAGAACCAACAAGGCGCATTCATCACTCCATCCGGTAAGAACGAATCAACCAGACCAACATATCATCGTCATGCTTGATTCCCGCGACTTCAGCAGGTAGCCGACCTCTATGGCCATTCATACCCCCCCTATCGCCGTCTTCGATCTGGACGGAACCCTGGCAGACACGGCTGGCGATCTCGTCGGGACCCTCAACGTCATCCTGGCGCAGGAGGGCGTGTCCCCCGTGCCGGTGGAAGCTGCCCGTGACATGATCGGAATCGGCGCCCGCGCCTTGATCGAGCGGGGCTTCGAGGCTGCCGGCAAGGAGCTGGCGCCCACGCATCTCGATGAGCTCTTCCGCCAGTTCATGACTCACTACAGCCAGAACATCTGCATCAGGACACAGCTCTATCCGGGAGTGGACGCTGCGCTCGACCGGCTCGAGGAGGCGGGTTTCATCCTGGCCGTCTGCACCAACAAGATGGAGGCGCATTCGGTCAAGCTGCTCGACGAGCTGGGCGTCGGCCATCGCTTCGCGGCCAATTGCGGCCGGGACACGTTCCCCTATTTCAAGCCGGACCCCCGGCATCTGACCCTCACCATCGAGCGGGCGGGCGGACATCCGAGCAGAGCCATCATGATCGGCGATTCGCGGACCGATATCGTCACGGCGAAGAACGCCCGGATCCCGGTCATCGCCGTGCCGTTCGGCTATACGGAGGTTCCGGTCCAGGAACTCGGGCCCGATCTGGTGATCGAGCATTTCGACGAGCTCTTCGACGCGGTGGAGAATCTGTTGAAGCCGATCGCCGCCTGAAAGCCACGACAAGGCGCCCCAAGCTTGGGCGCACACATGATTGTGAACTTGGCTGTCAGGAAGGAATGGTGGGCGCGACAGGGATTGAACCTGTGACCCTTCGCGTGTGAAGCGAATGCTCTCCCGCTGAGCTACGCGCCCTGACAAGGGCCTTCTAGAGTCCTTAAACCCCTGACGTCAAGCCAAAGAATCGGAAACACCTTCAACTAATTCGCGTCGGCGAATTGTGTCAGCGGGGCCTTAACCAGTCGGTTACGACGTGGCCGAAATGTGGCAGCGTTGCACTAGGATTCTTTGTCAAACCTCTGATAATGCATGGATCTGAAACGCGGCTGTTGCGTTGAGCAATCACGGAACCCGCATCAAACTTGTTCATTTCGAGGCAATTATGGGACGCAACCGCGCTGCTCTCTACGGGCTTGCCTGCGCCTTCGTCGCTCTTGCGACGCCGGCTGCAGCTTTTACGGCTATCGATCCGCTCACCCGCCAGCCCCTCTACAGCGCCGATGAGGCCCTGAAGGCCCAGGCTGCGCCGACTCAGCGCCAGGTCGTCTCGTTCGACGGACGCTATGCTCCAGGCACGATCGTCGTCTCCACGAGCGAGCGCCGCCTCTACTACGTCCTGGGCAACGGCCAAGCCATCCAATACGGCGTCGGCGTCGGTCGTCCCGGCTTCACCTGGGCTGGCAGCCACTCCATCACCATGAAGCGCGAATGGCCGGATTGGCGTCCCCCGGCGGCCATGCTGAAGCGCCGTCCCGACCTGCCGCGCTACATGGCCGGCGGTCCTGACAACCCGCTCGGCGCGCGCGCCATGTATATCGGCAGCACCATCTACCGCATCCACGGCTCGAACGAGCCGGAGACGATCGGCGAGGCCGTATCGTCGGGCTGCATCCGCATGACGAACGAAGACGTGGTGGACCTGTACAACCGCGCCAGGGTCGGCGCCCGCGTCATCGTCCAGCGCTGATCGCATCCTGCACGGCTCTTTAACATCGTCACCGGCCACTGGCCGGTGATTTCATTTTGGGCGCGCCCTATCGGTCGTCATGGCCGGGCTCGTCCCGGCCATCCACGTCTATAACCGTCGCGCTACAAGGCGTGGATACCCGGCACAAGGACGGGCATGATGGGAGCGGCGCTCCCGTCTACCGGTCCCGCGAGAGCCCCTTGGCGGCCAATTCGTCGAGATAGGCCCGCCAGCGCTCCTCCTGCTCGGCCCCGAGCTTGTGGAGATAATCCCAGCCATAAATTCCGGTGTCGTGCAGGTCGTCGAAGATGAGCTTCACGGCGTAGTTGCCCACCGGCTCGACGCCGATGATCTCGACCAGGTGTTTTCCCGGCACCGTCTTGCGATCCGCCGGGCCGTGTCCCTGAACCTCGGCGGATGGACTTGCGATTCTCAAGTATTCGGCCGGCAGGTCGAAGGCCGAGCCGTCATCGAAGGCAATGCGCAGGGTTCGCTTGTCCTTGGACAGGCGAAGTTCCGTCGGCCAGCGCGCGGGCGTCATGATTCCCCCTACGTCAATGGTGATTTGACGGTAGCTGCTAGAGAACCCATCTTAAAGCAAGCACTCACCACACGGATGGCTTTACCCGATGCGGGGACCTTCGATCCAGCTCACCTCTCCTGAGGCCGGCGCGCCCCTGCTCGACCCCTTCGGTCGCGCCATCACGTACCTGCGCGTCTCGGTGACGGACCGTTGCGATTTTCGCTGCGTCTACTGCATGTCGGAGGACATGGCGTTCCTGCCGAAGCGCGACCTGCTGACTCTGGAAGAGCTCGATCGGATCTGTTCGGTCTTCGTCGACCAGGGCGTTCGCAAGCTGCGCATCACCGGCGGCGAACCGCTGGTGCGCCGGGACATCATGACCCTGTTCCGGTCCCTATCCCGCCACCTGTCCTCAGGCGCCCTGGACGAACTCACCGTCACGACCAACGGCTCGCAGCTCGCCCGTCATGCGGCGGAGCTTGCGGCCTGCGGCGTGAAGCGCGTCAACGTCTCCCTCGACACCCTCGACCCGGACAAGTTCCGCCGCATCACCCGGTGGGGCGAGCTCTCGAAGGTCATGGCGGGCCTCGACGCCGCTCAAGGAGCCGGTCTGCGAATCAAGATCAACACGGTGGCGCTCAAGGGCGTCAACGAGGATGAGATCGAACGTCTCCTGGAATGGGCCCATGGGCGCGGCATGGACCTCACCCTCATCGAGGTGATGCCGCTCGGCGAGATCGACGGCCAGCGCATCGACCAGTTCCTTCCCCTGTCGGTGGTGCGGGCGCGCCTGGGAGCGCGCTATCCCCTGGAGGATATGGATCATCGGACGGGTGGCCCCGCCCGCTACGTTCGCATCGCCGAGACCGGCGGGACCCTGGGTTTCATCACGCCAATGACTCACAATTTCTGCGAAAGCTGCAACCGCGTGCGGCTGACCTGCACAGGCCAGCTCTTCATGTGTCTGGGCCAGGAAGACGCGGCCGATCTGCGTGCGCCGGTCCGGGTGTCGGACGGGGATGCGGCGCTTCGGCAGGCCATTAACGACGCCATTGCCCGCAAGCCGAAGGGCCACGATTTCATCATCGACCGGCGTCACTCGCGGCCCGCCCTGAGCCGCCACATGAGCGTGACGGGCGGCTAGGCTCGGCCGGGCCGCCATTTGATTGACTATTAAGGACTTTAAGGGAATATCGACCCGGACATTCAGGCAGCACCCTTCGTGAACGCGTTGAGCTTCGGGCGACATCTGACACTGCTTGCAGGCTTCGCGCTGGGGCTGGGCTCAAGCCTTTCGGCTGCGGCGCAGGACATGGCCGCGCCGGCAAAGCCGGTGATCCGCGTTGCCGTCGAAGGCGCCTATCCGCCCTTCAACTACATGGATCAGAGCGGCGAGCTGCAAGGTTTCGAGGTCGATCTCCTCAAGGCCCTGTGCGACGCCATGAAGGCCGAATGCTTGCTGACGCAGCACGAATGGGACGGGATCATCCGCGGCCTCATCAACCGCGAGTACGATGCGATCATGTCTTCGCTCGAGATCAACGAGCGGCGGCGGAAGCGCATCGCCTTCTCGATCCCGTACTACCGCATCCCGGCCTCCTTCATCGGCCAGAGGGACACGGACATCGACCGCGTCACTCCGGAGGGCCTCGCCGAGAAGAAGATCGGCACAACGGACCGCAGCGACCACGCCGCCTATCTCGAGCAGTTCTACAATTCCTCCGAGATCCAGGTCTATTCCAAGATCGAGGAAGCCAATCTCGACCTGCTGACCGGGCGTCTCGATGCCGTTTTCGGCGACAAGCTGGCGCTGTCGAAATTCCTCGAAAGCCGCGAAGGCGCATGCTGCCGCATCATCGCCGATGCGCCCGCCGATCCGGCTTTTCACTACCAGGCCTACGGAATTGGCCTTCGCCTCAACGATCAGGACCTTAAAGCGCGCTTTGACGGCGCCATCGCCAAGGCGATGGCGGACGGCACCTATGACCGCATCCGCGCCAAGTATTTTTCGATCGACATCAAGTAGAGGCGTTCGACCCGCGCCTGCGCTCCATTCGGTAAAGGCGTGTGATCAGCCGCAAAACCGGTTTCCACTTTTGCTGAACAGGCTCTAGAACCGAAGCACCGACAAAGGGAGCAGGTGATGGCGAAGGTCGCTTTTCTGGGTTTAGGCGTGATGGGATACCCCATGGCGCGGCATCTCGCGGCCAAGGGCCACGAGGTGACGGTCTATAACCGCACGGCCGAGAAAGCCGACAAGTGGGTATCGGAAAATGGCGGATGGGCAGCCCGCACCCCGCGCGAGGCCGCCGAGGGACAGGAGATCGTTTTCGCCTGCGTCGGCAACGACGACGACCTGCGCCAAGTGACACTCGGGCCTGACGGCGCATTCCACAACCTGACGGCGGGCAGCCTCTTCGTGGACCACACCACCGCTTCGGCCGAAGCCGCGCGTGACCTCCATGCGGCCGCCAAACAAAAGGGCGCGGCCTTCGTGGACGCGCCGGTCTCCGGCGGTCAGGCGGGTGCCGAAAACGGCGTTCTAACGGTCATGTGCGGCGGCGACGAGGAGGCCTACGCCAAGGCCGAGCCGGTCATCATGAGCTTCGCACGCGCCTGCCGCCTGATGGGGCCTGCCGGGGCGGGCCAGCTGACCAAGATGGTCAACCAGATCTGCATCGCGGGTCTTGTGCAGGGGCTCTCCGAGGGCATCCATTTCGGCAAGAAGGCCGGGCTCGACATCGAGGCGGTCCTCGACGTGATCTCCAAGGGCGCGGCGGGGTCCTGGCAGATGGAAAACCGCGGCAAGACCATGAACCAGGGCAAGTTCGATTTCGGCTTCGCGGTGGACTGGATGCGCAAGGACCTGTCGATCGTCCTGGGCGAAGCGCGCAAGAACGGCGCAAGTCTGCCGATCACGGCCCTCGTCGACCAGTTCTATGCCGAGGTCCAGCGCATGGGCGGCAACCGCTGGGACACGTCGAGCCTGCTCGCGCGGCTCGAGAAGTGAGCGCCACATCTTTCCGGGGCGACTGATAGCGAGAGCCCGGAACCCATAGACGCCAGCCTTTCAGAACCAAGCGTGACGCGTCTCGCCTCTTTCTGCACCGTTAGTGTGTATGGGTTCCGGGCTCCGCTTTGCGGCCCCGGAATGACGTCGGGTAGGATTTTCTACCGCCTCGTCACCGTCAGGTAGACGATGAATGCGCCGATGCCGACGGCGAGCAAGGCGAGCACGATCTGGCGCGACTCGCCCGAGAAGGCGGCGTCGCGATACATCTGCGACAAGCGCTCGGCGCGTTCGGGATCCCGCGACATGAACAGCCCGATAACGGCGCTCAGGGTGACAAGGAAAAGAATAAGATAGCCGGGGCGCATGCTTTGTCTCCTCACCGTCCCTCGAACCGGGGTGAGCGCTTCTCCCGGAACGCCATGATGCCCTCCATGAAATCGTGGCTGAAGCCCGCCTCGCTCTGGAGCTTCGCCTCAAGGGCGAGCTGCGCCGCCAGATCGTTCGAAAGGCTTTGGGCGACTGCGTGCTTGGTGAGGCGATAGGCCAGGCCTGGACCTTCGGCAATATTTGCCGCGAAGACCGCAACGTCGTCCGCGAAGGCCGCGTCCTCGAACACCTTATAGACAAGCCCCATGGCTTTCGCCTCCTCGGCCGGAATGGGCTCGGCGCTGAGCATGAGCGCCAGAGCCTGTTTGGGGCCGACGAGACGCGGCAGGATCCAGGTTCCGCCCGCATCCGGAATCAGTGCGATCTTGGCGAAGGCCTCTTGCAGGTAAGCCGAGCGGGCCGCCACTACCATGTCGCAGGCAAGCGCGATATTCATCGACGCGCCGACAGCGGGTCCGTTCAGGGCCGCGATCGTCACCTTCGGGTAATTGGCGAGCTTGAGCACCAGGGGATTGTAGTCGCGCGCGAGCGGCGGCCCGAGATCGACGCGCCCTTGCGCATCGCGAGGCAGGTCCTCCGTGAGGTCCTGGCCCGAGGAGAAGGCCCGCCCCTCCCCGGTCAGCACCACCACGCGGACCGCATCGTCCTGCGCGACCCGGTCGAGGGTTTCACGCAGCTCCGCATGCATGGCCGCATTGAGCGCATTCAGCTTGTCGGCCCGCGCAAGGGTGATGGTCGCGACAGGGCCAGCTAGCGTGCAGCGCAGGGTCGTCAGGTTCATGCTTCAAGCTCCATCTCGTCGAGCTTGAGCATAGGGCGGAGTTCGGGCGGTCGCTAGGAGGGGTCGCTTCACACAGGCCTGAAGATGCGGAAATGAGCGCTCAGCTGGCGCTCGAAAGCCACCCGGTTGTAGGTCTCGCCAGTGCTTTTGATCCTATATTGCGGATCGCCCTGGCCCAAGGGCAGGAGTTCGGTGATGACGAAGGCTCCGGACCATGCGTCGCCCAGGAAACGGGGATCCGTGAAGCTGACATGCTGCCCACGGGCGTAGACATGCTGGGACATTCGCGTCCTTTCGCTGGGGCTGACGAGGCCCATTCTCGATCAAAGCAGAAGAATGCAGAACATCCCGAAGGCGAACACGACACCCAGCCCTGCAAGGGACAAAATCGTTCGCTGGGTTTCGCTGAGGGCGATCAATGGACGGTACATGGCCCCTTATCCGTGCCTTGAGGACGGTCGCTCGTTCTTGTGCCAAGCCCTGCGAGGCAGACCTGCGGCCGGGAGAAGATTGTTATTGGCGGCCTCATTCGGACTGAAGAAGTCGAGCGGGCTCAGCGCTTCGGCGGGATGAAACGCCTGCGCCGGCACGGCCATCCGGGTCAGCTCGTGCTCCGAGGCCAGACGCTGGTACGCGCCGTGGGCGGAGCGGATTTCGTATTGAGGTTCCATCTGGTCCGAGGCCAGGCAACGGGTGACCGTGTAGGGAGCCTTCCAGGACAGGTGGGAAATGCGCTGCCGCGTATAGAGCACGCGCTCTCCGACTGAATAGCAATGGGTGTTCATGGGTGCGTCCTTTTCAGGAACGTCCGTGCAGGCCGCCATACACGAACAAAAGTTCGCTTTCATGCGGTCGATCAGATTGGCTGGAGCAGCCTGGAAAGGCCGCTTCAGCCCTCAGGTCCCGATATGCTCCGGCGCCTGCGGACTTAGACGGGATTCGGCCAAAACAGTTCCAGGGTCCTCAATGAACAACGCACCATATCCTTGGCCGTTCCTCCCACTGTGTGAGGTATTAGCGTAATAATTATTTCTCTTTTATTTTGATTAACCGAGCCATCCGATTCCAAAGTAAAGTCTTTATCCAATCATTTTTGAGACGCACAAGCCTGAGATTAAACTCTTTTCGACCGGATACTTATCCATCAAGGCTCATCATGGTTCGGATTTCGGCCCGCAGCACCGGCAAAAGCTCGGCCTCGAACCAGGGGTTTTGCTTAAGCCAGCCGTTGTTTCTCCAGGACGGATGCGGCAAGGGCAGGATGCGGGGGCGGCGTGGACTCGAGAGAATGTCCCGCCAGCGCTTCACCGTCGCGGTCAGCCCGTCCCGGAAATCGTCGCCGAGATGCCAAGCCTGCGCATATTGGCCGATCAGCAGGATCAGCTCGACGTCCGGCAGGGCATTGAGGATGGGCCTTCGCCAGACTTCGGCGCATTCCCGGCGCGGCGGCAGGTCGCCGCCCTTGGCGTCCTGGCCCGGAAAACAGTGGCCCATCGGGACGGTGGCCACCCGGGAGGCATCGTAGAAGGTCGCCTCGTCCAGTCCCAGCCAAGCGCGAAGCCTTGCGCCGGAGCGGTCCGGGAACGGGATGCCGATGGCATGGCCGCGCGTACCGGGCGCTTGGCTGGCGATGCACAGGCGCGCGGTGGCGCTGCCCTGGATGATGGGACGGGGCTCGTGGGGCAACGGTCCACCATAGCGGGGCGCATCGCGGCAGATGCGGCAGGCTCTCAGGCTTTGGACGATTTCATCAAAGTCGGCAGGAGAATTCATCCCTGTCAGATAGGGATCGGCGCTTGGGATCGCGAAGCGTCAATTCGCCCGCGTGTTCTGCCTGCGCCAGTCCTGCGGGCGGTCGAACTCGCCGGCCCACAAACCGGCGGAACGGCGGCGGGCCCGCGCCTCCTCCGTCTCATAATCCCGGCCATAGGACACGGCCCAACCCTCCTCCACCATGGCGGCGTTGATGTCACGGCCGTCTGCCGTGCATCGTACGAGCAGTCGCTTGTACCGGTCGCGCCCGGAGGAACGGCATTCCACCTGCTCGCGCTGGATCATGCCGATCAGCACCTCCCGGGCCGTCTCACCGCAGGCATAAGGCCTACCGTCCCGGGTGCAGGTCTGCCGCAGCTCGGGAGCATCGATGCCCATGAGGCGCAGGCGGTTCTCGCCGATCCGGATAGTGTCGCCGTCCGTCGCATGGGCCCGCCCTTCCAGAAGGCGTCCGCTCGGTTTGAGAAACGACCACGCGGCGGCGGCAAGCGCCAAGGCGATGAAAAGCGAGCTCAGCCCGCTCCAGGACGACCGGCGGGAGCGATAACGGCCACGCATGATTAGGACAGCCGCTCGGACACCCCAGCCTGCCCGAAGGTCGCCATGTCCCGGTGAACGGCGGCTGCGCTTTTGACGATCCCGACGGCCAGCGCCGCGCCAGACCCCTCCCCGAGGCGCATGCCGAGGGCAAGAAGCGGGATCTTGCCCAGTCGCGCCAGCACGTCCTGATGGGCGCCCTCCGCCGACAGATGCCCGGCGATGCAGTGGTCGATGGTGGAGGGATGGATGGCGTGGAGGATGGCCGCAGCGGCTGTCGCCACGTAGCCGTCGAGAACCACCGGGATGCGCTGCATCCTGGCCGCCAGGATCGCGCCCACGATGGCGGCGATCTCGCGACCGCCAAGGCGGCTCAGGATTTCAAGCGGGTCCTTCAGGTGATCCTTGTGCCGCTCGATTGCCGCTTCGACGGTGGCCACCTTGCGCGCAAGGCCCTCGTCGTCCACGCC
Organism: Microvirga aerophila; assembly: GCF_003332305.1. GTDB lineage: Bacteria > Pseudomonadota > Alphaproteobacteria > Rhizobiales > Beijerinckiaceae > Microvirga > Microvirga aerophila. Next base: position 77,345 of record NZ_QOIO01000012.1, read on the forward strand.
GGTGCCCCGGCCGACCCAGTGCCCGGCCGGGCCGCCATAGAGAGCGGTGTAGATGGCCGCCGCGATGGTGGTGTTGCCGATTCCCATCTCGCCCACGGCGAGGAGGTCGGTGCCACCCGCAATCGCCTCCATGCCGAACGCCATGGTGGCCACGCAGGACTTCTCGTCCATGGCCTCGCGCTCGGTGATGTCGTGGGTGGGCATGTCGATGGCGAGATCGAACACCTTGAAGCCGAGGCCAAGAGACGCGCAGATCTGGTTGATGGCGGCCCCTCCGGCCGCGAAGTTTTCCAGCATCTGCCGGTTCACCTCGGATGGATAGGCCGATACGCCCCGCGCCGTGACCCCATGGCTTGCGGCGAACACGCAGACCAGCGGGCGATCCGCCGTCGGATTGGGCTTGCCCTGCCAGGCGGCAAGCCATTCGCTGAGCCATTCGAGACGGCCCAGGCTGCCCGCCGGTTTGGTCAACTGGCGCTCCCTCAGCCGCACCGCCTCCACCGCCGCCTCGTCCGGACCCGGCATGGTCGTGATCAGGCGGCGGATATCGTCGTAGGGTGAGGAAACGGCGTCGGTCATGAAGGGCTCCGCCCCATAGGGCATCGAAGAAAGAGGCATTGAAGAATTCTGAGAGGCGTGACCTATAGCGGGGGATCCACGCGGGGTGAAGCATGTCCGAGCATTTGGAAAAGGCCAGGATGCGGCCGGCGGAGGCATGGCAGGCGCTCTGCGTCGATCTCGCCTGCTGCCTGCGCTTCTATTCCCGCCTTCCGGTGCCCGCCCTGCCCTGGGAGCACGATCCCCATGGACTGCCGGACTTCCCGAGGCTGACGCGCGTTCTTCCGGTGGCCGGGGCCGTGATCGGCCTTCTTCCGGCCCTCGTGCTGATCGGAGCCCTTGGGGTCGGCCTTGGACCCTGGCTCGCCGCCACCCTGTCGGTCGCCGCCATGACCCTGACCACAGGGGCCTTCCATGAGGACGGCCTCGCCGACACCGCGGACAGCTTCGGCGGCGCGACCCGGGAGCGGCGGCTCGAAATCATGCGCGACAGCCGGATCGGCTCCTACGGCACCGCCGCCCTTATCCTGGCTTTCGCCCTGCGGATCGGAGCGCTGGCGGCTCTCGTGAGCCGCGTCGATTCGCCAGCAGCATTCGCGGCCGTGCTGATCGCGGCGCTCCTGTCCCGCACGGCCGGGTTGATGCCGCTGGTGCTGCTGCCTCCGGCAAGGCTCGACGGGGCCTCCTACGCGGTTGGCCAGCCGACTCGCGAGACGTTCTGGTGGGCGGCAGCGCTTTCAGCCGCCATGACTGTCGGGCTCGGCGTGATATCGGACCTGCCTCCCGCAGGGATCAGCCTGATGCTGGTCCTGTCCGGGCTTTCCGGCTGGGGCCTGACGCGGCTCTCGGCACGCCATATCCAGGGCCAGACAGGAGACATCGCAGGCGCGGCCCAACAGGTCGCCGAGATCGCCGCGCTCATCGGCCTCTTGACCATAACGGGGCCGTAACCGACATGGAGGTCAGATGAGCCGCGTTTCCAGCCCTTGCATCCGCGTGTGCATCCTCGACCCCGAATCGGGATTGTGCGAGGGCTGCGGCCGCACGCGAGAGGAAATCGCCCGCTGGTTCAGGCTCCCCGAGGAGGAGCGCCTGCGCATCATGGCCGAGCTGCCGGAACGTATGCGCAAGGCTTTCGAACTCGAACTCAAGTCTGATAAGGCTTAACGCGATGCCGGGCATTGGCGGCGTCAGCAGCCTTCTATTGGGAGCCGCGCTCCTGCTGGGTCTGTTCGGGGAAACGCCCATCGCTGGTCTCACGCCGGTCGAGGCCTCGCTGCTTCTGGGGTTCTGCGCCGCTACCCTGATCATGGCAGGCACCATCATCGAAGGCTTCCTCCGTCATTGGACCCATGGCGTCCAGGCCATCGCCATCAGCGGCGGCATCCTCATGGGCCTCCTCGTCCTCTACGCCTCGCGGGACGAACTGTCGGCGGCGCTTGATCGCGCGATTGGCGATATCGGCTCGGGCCGGACCGTCGTCACGCCGGGCGGCGAGGTGGTCACTGCGCGCAAAACCGACGGAAGCTTCGTGGTTTCCGGCCGCGTCAACGGGCACGAGGCCCGCTTCATCTTCGATACGGGCGCCAGCACGGTCGTGCTCAGAGCCGAGAACGCGGCCGCCCTCGGATTCAAGCCGGACAGCCTGAGCTATTCCATCCCGGTCTCGACCGCCAACGGCACGGCGCTGGCGGCTCCCGTGATCATTGAGAGCCTGTCAGTGGGTCCGATCACGGAAAAGAACGTGCGGGCGCTCATCGCCAAATCAGGCGTCCTGCACGCCAATCTCTTAGGCATGACGTTCCTCGAACGCCTCGCCTCCTACGAGGTGCGCGGCAACCGCCTGATCCTGCGGTCGAAGGACGGCCAGAAGCGGCCGAGCTGACGCCTCTCGTCAGGGCAACGGCGCGGGAGATCGATTGAACAGTAGCGCTCTGGGCTCCGCCTTCATGGCATCTTCGTCGCACGAAGCAGGACCGAGGAAACCCGCCAGGGCAGGATATCGGCGGCCAATATCCTCAAGGCTGATGTTTTCTGCAATGCGCGGATGTGCGACGCATAGGGCTCCATCACGGCCCCAGGCCGCTTCGAACCGCATGCCGCCGACCCGTTCGGCCTTCTGGATCCCGAACCGGTCATAAATGTCGATGACGGTGCCATTCCTCGTGCTGGGATGATCGTCACCCCCATAATCGGCGCGGAGCATGTGAACACAGGCGCGGTGGAGATCCTTCATCGGGATGTCCTCAGTGTCTTCCCAAGGACGATATCCCATCAGGACGCATTTGCCCTCGGCGCCGCTGGTGCAGGTCAGGCGGAACCCTCCTGCTCCATCGGAAAGCGGAAAGCCTGCACGTCGGCCATAAGCATCGGGCCGGCAGAAATCGGCCGAGGCCGGATCAGCCGGATGGACCAAGGACAAGCGGTAGAGCGGGATCGGTCCGCCCACGGCCCCCGCGTCCTCGTCGACGGCATCGATCCGAATTTCAGTCCCTCCGGTCTCGCCAGCCAAGACCAGCTTCAACCCGACCAGGGCGTCGCGCTTCAGGATTCTTCCATCCTCAAGCTGGAGAACGAATTCGGCTCCCTGAGCTCGAAGCTGACCACTGGCGCCGAAGGCAGCCCCAGTGGTGACAAACCACAACAGCGAGGCTCGAAGGAGAATGACCGAGATGGAGGTGCGCATGGAGGCGTGAATCACTACCCCTCGCCGAAGCGAGGGGTAGATCGGAAGAGGATCGGTGCAGTTCGGCTCACCTGATGCTGATGCGGGAGCCATCATGCAGGATGACGGCCTCGACCTGCGCCGCAACGGAGGAGTTGCCATTCGCGCTCAACCCATTGGCGCTGAGGCCGTTCGCACTCAGGCCATTGGCGCTCAAGCCGTTCGCGCTGAGGCCATTCGCACTCAGGCCGTTAGCGCTCAAGCCATTTGCGCTGAGGCCGTTCGCAACTTCCAAGGCATTGGCGCCCGCAACGGTAGAAAGTCCAATCACAGCGGCGAGAAATGCCTTGCTAGACCACGTCGACATCATCTTCTCCATGTTCATGTTGCGCGGAAAGCCGATGAACTTGGCCGTCCGCGCCTAGAACTTAGGCCGAACAATATTACAAAAAAGGGTCTGGCAGCGCAATTTTTGTGATTTTATTCAGCAATGTGAGGAAACGCACCTGCACCATTAACCTATAGTTGCATAAATCAACTATAAATTACAGAATTAGCCCTATAGGTTGCCGGAAATCTACTTCTGACAACTCACAGATGGCAGACGCAATACATTGCCGTTGGGTCAACCAACTGCCGCAAGACCTTCGACGCACTGGCTTGCTCGAACGTCCGAACGCGACACATCGGCAACGGCATCCCGCAGCGTTTGCAGGCCCGCGCCCGGCTTCGTGGCTTCGGTCGCCAGATGGCGGCGATAAGCCCTCGCACCCGGACGACCGGTGAAGAGCCCCAGCATGTGGCGGGTCATCGAGTGGAGGCGTACGCCCTCCGCCAGACGGGCCGCTACATAGGGCTCGTAAGCTTCGACCGCTTCGAACGCATCGGCCACCGGAGGTTCTTCGCCGTAAAGCTCCCGGTCAACCGATAGGAGGATCTCGGGCTCGTGATAGGCGACGCGGCCCAGCATGACGCCGTCCACATTCCGCAAGTGCTCGTGAGCCTCTTCCATGCTGCGGATGCCGCCATTGATGGCGACCGGGAGGTCAGGCCGCGCCTGCTTCAGGCGATAGACCCGCGGATAGTCGAGGGGCGGGATATCACGGTTCTCCTTAGGAGAAAGCCCCTGAAGCCAGGCCTTGCGGGCATGGACGGTCAGCTCGTCGCAACCTGCCGCGACCACGCTGTCGGTCAGACGATTCAAGGCCTCTTCCGTGTCCTGATCATCGACGCCGATACGGCACTTTACCGTGACCGGAAGCCTGACGGCGGCCTTCATGGCGGCCACGCAATCGCCCACGAGAGCGGGCTCCTGCATGAGGCAGGCCCCGAAACGGCCGTTCTGTACCCGGTCCGACGGGCAGCCCACATTGAGGTTGATCTCGTCATAACCGAAATCGGCGCAGATCCGCGCGGCCGCGGCCAGCTCCGTGGGATCGGACCCGCCCAGCTGCACCGCGACAGGATGCTCCGCCGCGTCGAAACCCAGAAGCCGCTCGCGCGGTCCGTGAATCACCGCACCCGTCGTGACCATTTCGGTGTAGAGCCGCGCCCGGCGCGACAGGACGCGATGGAGCGAGCGGCAGTGCCGATCAGTCCAATCCATCATGGGCGCAACGGTAAAGAACTTCTGTGTCATGTAGAAATTGTCGTTTGAGCAGAAAACCTTGGGTGCGGATCGTCCCGTAGGGGCTTTTCCAATATGGGGGCGCGGATCACAAGGAAAATAAGCGGTCGCCTGTGTCACAGCGGCTTTTCCGGCCGAAACCATATGGCCGCGCTACCGCATTCTAGCCCGATTGCGCCTGTGATTTGAGCCCGACACTCCGACACCTAGCAGAATTCAGCTTCCTTGAGAGAGGGCTCATCTATGCAGATCAACTGGCTCATCCCGTTCGAGGGTCCCGAAGGCTTTCCTATCCCGACCTACGGCAAGTATGGCGGCGTCAATTGGTCGGGCGGGAAGTTCGTCGCGGACACCGAACCAGGAGACTACTCGGTCCAACCCGAAGACCCGCTGGATAGGAAGTTCCGAAAACATGACATGGCCTATGACCAGCCGGACAAGCTCCTTCGCGCGTTCGCGGACATAAAGCTAATCAAAGGTATCCAGGGTCTGGATGAGAATGCCGTGACCGGAGAGGGCGACGCCTATGGCGGAGCCGCCATACTGGCGATGCTCTATCAGGTTGCCGTGGTCAACAAGCACCCGGAGTTGCTTCTCACCCTCGACATTGAGGGCATCGTCAATGATGCCGTCGATCTCATTCACCAGGGCAGCATCACGCCGGAGCCGAACGAGGTGGCGGGGCTCGTGTCCTGGCTCGGAGAGCTCAGCGTCGCCCTCGCCTCGGTCAACCACCCCATCACTGACCGGCTCGCCGAGGAGCTTGCGGACCTTGTTGAATCCATCGGTCCGAATGGGGAACCGGTTTTTCCCATCGTTCTGGCGGACGTTTCGTTCGATTTCGGCACCGAAGAGGCGCTTGCCCTGTTGGCGCAGAAGGGTGTCAACGTCGAGAAGATCGCAGACTTCGGCAAACTCGGAGATTTCGTCGAGGATTTCCTTGGGGGCAAAGGGGTCGCTGATCTGGTCGATGCACTACCCGACGGGGATCACGCGCCTCTCGCGGTGCTTGCCGACAAGCTGAGCGAGTTCCATTGCTTTGGCGTTTGATCAGCCACTCTCCTAAAGGGACCTCTCCCTCATCCTGAGGAGCAGCCGTGAGGCTGCGTCTCGAAGGAGGTTTCAGTGGTCTCTGGAGACGCCCTCGTCCTTCGAGACGCAGCCCTCCTCAGGATGAGGGCTGCGCGCTTTTCCCTCTTATGAGCCTGACGCTCAGGGCGAGGCTGAGTATAATCCGGAGAGCAAAAACTCCCCTTTAATGATCGTGCTTGTGCCCGTGGTGATGGCCGCACCCACAGCCAGGACCATGCTCATGATGATCATGATGGTGGTCGTGTTCGTGGTGAGCATGATCGTGATGCTCATGCGTGTGGGCCTCAGCATGGGCGTGAGCATGGGCATGACCATGATGGTGGTCATGTCTGTGGTGATGCCCATGGTCGTGGTCGCAGTGATGGGCGCTGCGCTCTGGTCGGAACGGGCGCTCCACCGGGGTGGCGACGCAGCCCTGCCCGCGCACCAGTTCCGAGACCGCTGGATTGTTCTCCACGTAAACCGCATCGCCGGTGATCTCGACGAGGCCATGCTGGCTGCCGAGATGCCAGGCCAGCCGCATGAGGCGCAACGGGTTCTCGGCCCGCACCTCCAGCAGGCGCTCGGCCGCGGCCTTGACCTGGACGAGACGCCCGTCCTCGAGCCGCAGGGCATCGCCGTCGTTGATGGTCGTTTCCATGTCGAGATCGAGCAGGAATTCGGTCCCGCCCTCCCCCGTCAGCCGCGCCTGACGGCGGTTGCGGGTCGCGTGATCGAGCGTGACCGTATCGACCACGCGGTCGGCTTTCACGGCGGGCTTGCGGACGATGGTGGCGACGCGGGGCATGGCTTTGTGTCTCGGGTAAGGATGATCGCGAATTCTATAGATAGGGAGCCGGGTTGGATAAACCCAACGGCTAATAGCTGACCTTGTCGGGCTTGTCGGCCCAGGCGTCGAAGACGGCCCTAGCCTCCAGGCTCGGCAGGTGGTCCATGGGGATGATGCGCTCTTCGACCGCCTTGGGGATCTCGTCGTAGATCAGGCTGTCGTCGAAGCCGATGGCGGCGGCGTCCTGGCGGGTATTGGCGTAGACGATGCGAGAGACCCGGGCCCAATAGGCCGAGGCGAGGCACATGGGGCATGGTTCGCAGCTCGTATAGAGCGTCGCCCCGTGCAGGGCGAAATCCCCCACCGCCTCGCACGCCCGGCGGATTGCCGTGACCTCCGCGTGGGCGGTCGGATCGTTGGTGGAGGTCACCCGGTTCCAGCCCTCGGCCAGCACTTCGCCGTCGCGCACGATCACGGCCCCGAAGGGACCGCCTGCGCCGTCGTTCATATGCTCGCGGGAAAGGGCCACAGCGCGGGCGAGGTAGCGCTGATCGTCTGATTTGGGATCGGTCATGGGGCGGTTTTATCGTTTGCGGGGACGGGTGGCGAGAATTTTGAATCGAGGGCTCCCCGCTCGCGCACCTGGAGGAGCTGGGCTACGACCGATGCCGCGATCACGGCCGGCTCCTTGGCGACGATCCCGGGTATCCCGATCGGACAGACCAAGGAGCGGATGCGGGCTTCGCTCAGGCCTAATTCGCGAAAGCGCTTCTCGAAGCGAGCCCGCTTCGTGTCGCTGCCGATGAGGCCCACATAGGGGAAGTCCCGGCCCAAGGCAGCCGCCGTAATGGCCATGTCGAGAGGATGATCGTGGGTCATGACCAGGATGAGCGACCGAGGGTCGGCCTGGGCGATTTCTCCGACCGGATCCTGCATCCGCACCGCCGCCACATTGGCCGGAACATGGCCAGGAAACGCATCCTCCCGGTCGTCGAGCCAGCGAACCGAGAACGGCAGGGGCGCGAGCGCCAAAGCAAGAGCGCGCCCGACATGCCCCGCCCCGAAGATCAGAACCGGCGTGCGGGCTTCGCCATGGGTCTCCCGCCACTGGGTCGCCTTGTCGTCCCCAACCGCCGACGACAGGTCACGGATCACGCGGCCCTGGTCGAGGCGGCACTCGACCTCGAAGACGCCGTGCGCCTCCGAGTCGACGAGAGGCTTGATGTCTTCCAGGTCGCGTCCATCGAACGTCTCGATGAGGATCTTGACGCGCCCGCCGCAGCATTGGCCGAGATCGGGCCCAAGGGCCTGATCCACGATGCGGGCTGCCCCGCGTCCCCCGCGCAGCATGTCGCGGGCAATGTCGAGCATGCGGAATTCGAGTTGCCCACCCCCGATGGTGCCGTGGAAGGCCCCATCCGGACGCACGACAATATGCGCCCCGACTTCCCGGGGTGCGGAGCCCTTGACTTCGTGAACGGTAATCAGGGCCGCAGAACCGTGCTGGCCAATAAGATCGGCGAGCTGCCGCCAGACTCTCACCCCATCGGTCTCCCGCGAAGGGCCTCGCAGGCGCGAAGAATCGCCTCGGGAGTGGCCGGTGCGTCAAGCGGCACAGGCTTCGATGGATCGAGCGAATGGACCGCATCGGCCAGCGCGCAGAACACGCTGTTCGCCAGCATGATCGGCGGCTCGCCCACCGCCTTCGAACGGTAGATCGTCTCTTCCCGATTGGCATTGGGATAAAGAGCAACGCGGAAATCCGCCGGCACGTCGGACGACACCGGGATCTTATAGGTCGAGGGCGCGTGCGTGAGCAGGCGTCCGTCGCGGTTGAACACCAGCTCCTCCGTGGTGAGCCAACCCATCCCCTGCACGAACCCGCCTTCGATCTGGCCAATGTCGATGGCTGGGTTCAGGGACTTGCCAACATCGTGGAGAATATCCGCGCGCAGCAGGCGGTTCTCGCCCGTCAGCGTGTCGATGATCACTTCGGAGCAGGCTGCCCCATAGGCGAAATAGAAGAACGGGCGGCCCGTCGCCTTCTCCCGATTCCAGGTGATCTTCGGCGTGCTGTAGTGGCTTGCCTCCGAGAGCTGCACCCGGGCCTGGATGCATTTGCGGGCGAGCTCCGGGAACGAGATGCTTTCGTTACCGATGAAGACCCGATCGTCGCGGAATTCGATCTGCTCTTCCGGCACGCCATAGGCGTCGGCCGCATGAGATATCATGCGGCGCTTGATCGCGCCTGCCGCGATGCGCGCCGCCATGCCGTTGAGATCGGAGCCTGACGAGGCCGCCGTCGGTGAGGTGTTCGGCACCTTCGCGGTGGTCGTCGCGGTGATCCGGACCTGATCCATGGAGATACCGAACTCCTCGGCCACCACTTGCGCGACCTTGATGTAGAGCCCCTGCCCCATCTCGGTGCCGCCGTGGTTCAGGTGGACGGACCCGTCCTGATAGACGTGCACCAGTGCGCCTGCCTGATTGAGATGCGTGAGCGTGAAGCTGATGCCGAATTTCACCGGCGTCAGCGCCAGTCCCCGCTTCATGATGGGCGAGGATGCATTGAAGGCGGCTATCTCCTCGCGCCGGACGCGGTAGTCGGTGGTACGCTCCAGGGTTCGCACGAGGCCGTGCAGGGTGTCGATCTCCTCCACCTCCATGCCGAAGGGCGTGAGGTTGCCGTCGCGCGTGTAGAAATTCGCATAGCGCACATCGAGCGGGTCGCGCCCCGTCGCCCAGGCGATCTGGTCCATCACGTGCTCGATGGCGAGCATCCCCTGAGGCCCGCCGAAACCGCGAAAGGCGGTGTTCGACACGGTGTTGGTCTTCAGGCGCTTCGACCCTACATGGACGGCCGGCATCCAATAGGCGTTGTCCGAATGGAACATCGCCCGGTCGACGACGCCGCCCGAGAGATCAGCCGAGTAGCCGCAGCGCGCGAGATGCTCGACCGAATAGCCCTGGATGCATCCCTCCTGGTCGAAGCCGACCTTCCAGTCGCAGCGGAAATCGTGCCGCTTGCCGGTGAGGATGAAGTCGTCGTCCCGGTCGAGCCGCAGCTTGCACGGGCGCCCCGTCACCTGCGCCGCCAGCGCCGCCGTGACGGCCCACTGGGTTGCCTGGCTTTCCTTGCCGCCGAAGCCCCCACCCATGCGGCGGGTTTCGCAGGTGACGTAGGCGTCCGGAATGTTCAGCACACGGGCCACCACATGCTGCACTTCGCTGGGATGCTGGGTCGAGGAATAGACGTACACGTCTCCGTCCTCGCCCGGGACCGCAAGCGCAACCTGCCCTTCGAGATAGAAGTGCTCCTGTCCGCCCACATGGAACTGACCCTCGAGATTGCGCGGAGCCACCGCGATGGCGGCGTTCGCGTCGCCGCGTCCGAAGGCATAATCCGGCAAGACGGTCTCGCCCCGCTCCAGGGCGTCCTCGACGGTGATGCTGGGCTTCTCCGACTCGATTTCCATCACGGCCAACTTGACCGCGCGGCGCGCAATGTCCCGGCTGGTAGCAACCACCGCGAAAACGGCTTGGCCGACGAAGCCGATGTCGCTCTCGACGAAGAGAGGATCGTCGCCGAAGGCGGGCGACACATCGTTTTTGCCCGGCACATCCGCGACCGTCAGAACCGCAACGACGCCGGGCACAGCCCGAACGGAGGAGACATCGAGGGAAAGGAGCCGTCCGCGGGCCTTCGGAGACTGCCCGATGGCCACATGAAGCGTCCCGTCGGGCTCGCGGATATCGTCGATATATTGGGCCGATCCCTGGACGTGCTTGAGCCCTGAATCATGCGGCAGAGGCTGGCGAACGTGACGGAGCGCTTCAGCGTCAGCGGGTTTGGTCGGCGCGTTCATGACCTACTCCGCCGCCTCGAGCGTCTCGCGTCGGCCGACGATGCGGGTGGCAAGGGTCTGGCCGGATGCGGTTTCGCTCAAGGCCTTGAACAGGAGATTACGGGCGACCGTCCCGCGATAGGCGGCCGAGGCCCGATGATCGTCGAGGGGCTGGTAGTCGCGCCTGGTGGCGGCAAGGGCCTCGCCCCAGGAGGAGGGGTCGTCCAAAGACAATCCGACGAGCGCCTGCTCGGTCTCGGCGGCGCGCTTCGGGATCCCCGCCATGCCGCCGAACGCAACGCGCGCCGCCGTGATGCGGCGGCCGTCGAGCGTGAGCCTGAAGGCTCCGAGGACAGCCGAGATATCTTCGTCGAACCGCTTCGAAACTTTGTACGCGCGGAACGTCTCGTTCGCCTTCAGCTTCGGCACGCCCACGCGGCGCACGTATTCGCCCGGGGCGCGATCCTGCTGGCGGTAGGCGATGAAGAAGCTCTCCAATGGAATGGTGCGGCTTTCGTCACCCTGGCGCAGGTCAAGCTCCGCCCCGAGGGCGATGAAAGCCGGCGCAAGATCACCGATGGGCGAGCCGTTGGCGATGCTTCCGCCGATCGTGCCCGAGGCGCGAACCTGCACGGAGCCGAACCGGCGCATGATCTCTCCGAGATCGGGATCGATGCGTGCGAGGGCCGGATAAGCCTGTGCATGGGTCACCGTCGCGCCGATGACGAGACGCTCTGTATTTTCCTCGATCAGGCCCAGCTCCGCCACCCGTCCGAGCCAGATGATCTTATCGAGCTCTTTCATCCCCTTCGTGATCCACAGGCCTACATCCGTGCAGCCTGCCACCACGGTTGCATCGGGATGTCGCTCATAGAGCGCGGCGAGCGGTGCCTCGGAGGCGGGAGCTGCGAAAAACCGGTCTTCCCCGTCGATCAGGATGTCCTGCCCGTCCGCAAGCTCCACCAGCGCTTTCGCCCGAGCTTCGCCATTCGCCGAGAACGTATCGTTGGGCGGGCGGCTGCAGGCGTCGAGCGCTGCATCCACGATGGGCCGATAGCCGGTGCAGCGGCAAAGGTTGCCGGCAAGCGCATCATTGATCGCGTCCCGGCCCAAGGGCTGCCGGCCTTCATGGTAAAGGGCGAAGAGGCTCATGACGATGCCAGGGGTGCAGAAGCCGCATTGGGAGCCGTGGTGCGCCACCATGGCGGCCTGCACCGGATGCAGATCGCCTTCCGCAGCCAAGTCCTCGACGGTCACGAGTTCGGCGCCATCGATCTGGCCCAGCAGGAGGATACAGGCATTGACGGGCTCGTAATGCACATGCCCGTCCCTCACGCGGCCGAGCGCAATGGTGCATGCGCCGCAATCGCCCTCGGCGCAGCCTTCCTTGGTACCGACCTTGCGTTCCTGAAGTCTCAGGTAGTCCAGAAGCGTCGTGCGCGGGTGAAAGCCCGTGACCTCTACGACTCGTCCCTGGCGCAAAAAGCGGATCGCTTCTCGTGTCACTATCATCCTCCGCCGGTTACACCCGGCTCCCTATGGTGAGCCGGGTCGAATGGCGGAGCAAGACCTTTTCGCCAGCGGTGCCGCGAAGGCATGAGGCCAACGTGCTTTCCCTTGGTTTGCAAGGCTTACCAGGTTCCCGTGTTCGGCATCGAGACCCAGGGCTCCTGGGGCGGCTTGGGCTCGCCACGCTGGAGGAGCTCGATGGAGACGTTGTCCGGCGTCTTGACGAAGGCCATGTATCCGTCCCGAGGCGGACGGTTGATGGTCACGCCCGCATCCATCAGCTTCTGGCAGAAGGCGTAGATATCGTCGACCCGATAAGCGAGGTGGCCGAAATTGCGCCCGCCCTCGTATTCATTTTCGTCCCAATTGTGGGTCAATTCCAAGAGTGGCGCCTTCGTGTCCTTGGCCTTCTCCACGTCCTCATCGGCCGCGAGGAACACAAGGGTATAGCGCCCCTTCTCGTTCTCCGTCCGGCGTACTTCGACAAGCCCGAATTTGTTGCAGAAGAAGTCGAGGGATTCGTCGAGGTTCGAAACGCGAACCATCGTGTGCAGGTATTCCATCGTGGTCTCCCCATTGGCTGATGCTACGTGATGGAGCATTTGGCCAGGAGATCAAGAGCCACGGGACACCAGCACCAGGAAAGCTTGGTGATGTTTAATAAGCGTTAAGTTTTTGAAGCCCTGCATCCGAAAGCCTTGCACTGCATCGACCAGACCATAAATCAAAATAAAGTAACACCGAGACGAAAGCTCCCCGATGCGCACCGATACGGCCCAGATTGTGAGGCTTGAGGATTACCGGCCCGGCGATTTCCTGATCGACCGTGTCGAGCTGGATGTGCGGCTGCATCCGACGGCGACGCGGATCACCGCAATTCTCGCCCTGCGGCCGAATCCGGAAGGACGCGCGGACGCGCCGCTCAGGCTCGACGGGGACGAGTTGAAGCTCAAGGCGCTCGCCATCGACGGCCGGGCCCTGCCAGCCGGTGAGTTCGAAGCTTCGCCACAGGAGCTGGTGATCGCTCAGCCGCCCCGGCGGCCCTTCACGCTCACCATCGAAACCGAGATCGACCCCACGTCGAACACCAAGCTCATGGGCCTCTACCGATCCAGCGGCAACTACTGCACGCAATGCGAGGCCGAAGGCTTCAGGCGCATCACGTATTTCCTCGACCGGCCCGACGTGATGGCGGTCTACACCACCCGGATCGAGGCGGGCCGGGACGAGGCGCCCGTCCTTCTCGGGAATGGCAACCTGGTGGAGTCCGGAGATGTGGACGGTACCGGCCGACACTTTGCGGTCTGGCATGACCCGCACCCCAAGCCTTCCTATCTGTTCGCCCTCGTAGGCGGGCGCTTGGGGAAGATTGCGAAGCCCTTCACAACCATGAGCGGCCGAGAGGTGGAGCTTGCGGTTTATGTGGAGCCCGGAAAGGAGAACCGCGCTGATTATGCGCTCGATGCGCTTGAGCGTTCCATGCGGTGGGACGAAAGGGTCTTCGACCGGGAATATGATCTCGACGTGTTCAACATAGTGGCCGTGTCCGATTTCAACATGGGCGCGATGGAGAACAAGGGCCTCAACATCTTCAACGATAAATATGTGCTTGCTTCGCCCGAGATGGCGACCGATGCGGACTACGCCAACATCGAGGCGATCATCGCTCACGAGTATTTCCATAACTGGTCGGGCAACCGCGTCACATGCCGCGACTGGTTCCAGCTTTGCCTGAAAGAGGGCCTGACGGTCTTCCGCGACCAGGAATTTTCATCCGACGAGCGCTCACGGCCCGTGCATCGAATTGCCGAGGTGAAGACCCTTCGAGCCCGTCAGTTCGTCGAGGACGCGGGCCCCCTCGCCCACCCCGTGCGGCCCGCCCAGTATCGCGAGATCAACAACTTCTACACCGCGACGGTCTATGAGAAGGGCGCCGAGATCGTGCGCATGCTCAAGACGATCATCGGCGACGAAGACTTCCGGCGCGGAATGGACCTCTATTTCGAGCGCTGCGACGGCACGGCCGCCACGGTGGAGGATTTCCTAAGAGCTTTCGCGGATGTGACCGGACGCGACCTCTCGCATTTCGCGCGCTGGTACGTCCAGTCGGGAACCCCGCGGGTCACTGTCAGAGGCGCCTATGACGAGGGCGCCAAGACATACCGGCTCGATTTCGAGCAAGTCACGCCGCCCACGCCCGGGCAGCCCGTCAAGGAGCCCATGGCCATTCCGGTCGTGCTCGGTCTAGTCGCGCGGGACGGACGGCCCCTGCAAGCAACGGGCGAGCGCGTGAGCCGACATGGCGTGTTCATGCTGGACAAGACGACCGACAGCCTGACCTTCGAGGATGTGGCGACGCCCCCAGTGCCTTCCGTGTTCCGGGGTTTCTCGGCTCCTGTGAAGACATCGCTTGATTTGTCGAACGAGGAACTTCTCGTCCTGCTGCGGCACGACACGGATGCGTTCAACCGGTGGGAGGCATCCCAAACCGTAGCAATGCGTCTGTTGGTAAGCCTCTCGAAGGGAGATCCGATCCTCGACGAGGACATGTTGGGATTGAGCTCAGCGCTCAATTCTTTCATCAGCAACGACGCTATGCGAGATCCTGCATTCGCTGCTCTGGTCCTAACCCTTCCGAGTGAGGCCGATATTGCCCAGGAGATCGGTCGGGACATCGACCCCGATGCTATCCATCACGCCCGCATCGAAATGCGTCGCCGCATCGGACAAGCATGTCGCGGTAACCTCCAGGAACTCTATACAGGGCTCGCTGATACCGGGGCTTATAGCCCGGATGCAGCCAGCGCTGGCCGCCGCGCCCTGCGCAACGTGACCCTCGATCTCCTGGCGGGCGCAGACCCTGATCTGGGTGAGAGGACCGCGCGCGAACAGTTTGAGTCGGCGAGCAACATGACGGACCGTCTCGCGTCGCTGAACGTGTTGATGACGCTGCCTGGCGACGCCCGCGAACATGCTATCGACACATTCGAGGAGCGGTATCGCGACGAACCACTCGTGCTCGACAAATGGTTTACGCTTCAGGCTGCAATTCCTGAGGACGCAACGCTCAAGCGCGTGCGTCGCCTGATGAGTCATCCCGGATTTTCGATAAGTAACCCCAACCGCGTGCGTTCTCTCGTGGGAAGCTTCGCGATGTTGAATCAGATGCAGTTCAATCGCGCCGACGGGTCAGGGTACGATTTCCTGGCCGAAATTGTCCTGCGCGTTGATGAACTCAACCCTCAACTCGCGGCGCGCCTCCTCACGGCGTTCGGCACGTGGCGAATGATGGAAAAAATGCGCCGATCACACGCGAAAAATGCGCTTCTTCGGATCGCTGGAAAACCCAATCTTTCCCGCGATGTGAGCGACATTGCGCAACGTTCGCTTGAGGAGCAACAAGTCTGACAAGTATTTGATATTATTGCGTATTGCTAGCTTGCGGGCTGCGGAAATCTAGCTTTAAATTAGTTGTTAACCTAGATGATCGCATAGCTAGACAAATCACTCGCCCGTGATTCTATTGATGGTGATTCGGAGAGATGCGGCAACGTCCTTCCGAATAGGGACATAAACGGATTCCGGAGGAAGAATCGCATGGCGGGGGCGGTGTCCGCATGCGTACCCGCACGCGCGGGTACGATTCTAGGGGTGGCGCGATCGGACGCGAACCCGACTTATCGGCGACTTGAGCAATACGAGCCACTGCTTCGACTGGCCGTTCCCGCGGTTCTCGCACTCTTCCTTATTACTCTTGCGGCGAGCGCCTGGATCCAGGTTCGCGAAGGCCGCAAGGACACCCTCATCGACGCCATCAGCGATATCGATATTGTCGCGTCCCTATCGGCGGCAAAGCTCGGGGAACGCGCAGCGCCAGCCAACAGTGCCGCAGCGGCAGCTTTGTTGAACGAGCTTGCCAAGAGCATGCCGTCGAACGCTTTGGCAAACGGGCGCACCGTGCTCCTCGTCGATCAAGTTGGCGCCGTCCAGGCCGTCTACCCTGCGCACGAAGATACTCCGCGCACGCTGGGCGATGTGCTCGGCGACGCGCAGCCCCTGATGCTCTTTGCTGATCGGGCCGGCGTGATGACAATCAAGCTCGCCAGTGGCGGCGAGGGCATCGCCACGGTACGCTCATTGGCGGCGTCCGCCGGGCAGATCGCCATCATCCAGCCGATGCCGCAGGTGTTCTCGGGATGGTGGAAGCGCACCATCGGTCACGTTTCTCTGCTCGGCGCAACCATCATGGTGCTCTTGGGCATCGGCATTGCCTATGTCATGCAGGCGAATCGCGCACAGGCGGCCGACGAGGTCTGCGAGAAGGTGCGCGACCGGATCGACTCCGCCCTGAACCGTGGGCGTTGCGGGTTGTGGGACTGGGACATCGGACGCGGACGCATCTACTGGTCCGATTCCATGTACGAACTCCTCGGCTACGACCGGCAGGACGAGTTCCTGTCCTTCGGCGAAGTCAACAGCATGATCCATCCCGAGGACCAGGATCTTTATACTCTCGCTGAGCAGCTTGCCTCCGCCAGCACCTCGTTGGTCGACTATGAGTTCCGCATTCGCAGCATAACCGGTGACTGGGTATGGCTGCGCGCCCGCGCCGAGTTGATGAACGATCCCGACGATGCAGCAAGCCATCTCGTGGGAATTGCGGTCGACGTAACGGAGCAACGCAAGCTCGAAGAGAAGACCGCCAAGGCCGATGCTCGGCTGCACGACGCGATCGAAGCCATCTCAGAGGCCTTCGTTCTGTGGGATGCGAACAACCGCCTCGTCCTGTTCAATTCCAAGTTCCAGAAGCTGCACGAGCTGCCGGCCGATGCCGCCCTTCAGGGGATGAGTTATGCCGAAGTCATGGCCCTTGGACGTCCTCCGGAAGTGCAACACCAGTTTGTCCGCGCGCAGAACCAGGATGTCGGCTCGCGTACGTTCGAGGCGCGGCTTCAGGACGGCCGCTGGCTGCAGATCAACGAACGGCGCACGAAGGACGGTGGTTACGTGTCCGTTGGCACTGATATTACGGCGCTCAAACGCCATGAGCATCGTCTGGTCGAGTCTGAGAAAGAACTGATCGCGACTGTTCTCGATCTAAAGCAGTCACGTCAAAAGCTTGAAGCACAGACGCACCAGCTCGCCGACCTAGCCGAGCGCTATCTCGACCAGAAGGCGCAGGCTGAGAGCGCCAACCGGGCAAAGTCCGAGTTCCTGGCCAACATGAGCCACGAGCTGCGTACGCCGCTCAATGCCATCATCGGTTTTGCCGAAGTCATGCAAAGCGGCATCTTCGGCTCGCTTGGCTCCGACAAGTACGAGGAATACTGCACGGACATCCGTTCGAGCGGCGAATATCTCCTGTCCGTGATCAACGACATTCTCGACATGTCGCGCATTGAGGCCGGCCGTACCAGCCTGACCAAGCAGCCGATCGAGGTTCATGCGTCGATCCAGCGGGCGATCAAGCTGGTGAGCGAGCAGATCCGCGCCAAGAACCTTTCGGTGTCAGTCGACGTCATTCCCGAGGACATCGTCGTACCAGCGGACGAGCGGGCGATCCATCAGATCCTTGTCAACCTGCTGCAGAACGCCACCAAGTTCACAAGCGAAGGCGGCTGCATCACGGTGCGCACGCGTCAGGCCGCAGACGCCATCAACATCTACGTCGAGGACGACGGCATCGGCATCCCGGCCCATGCTTTGCAGAAGCTCGGACGCCCCTTCGAGCAGGTGGAAACCGAGTTCTCGAAGAGCTACAAGGGGTCGGGACTGGGCCTCGCGATCGCCCGCTCGCTCACCGAACTGCATGGGGGAACGCTGCGCATCAAGAGCCATGAAGGCATCGGCACCATCGTTCTTGTGCACTTGCCGCTCACCGAAGCGACCAACGCGGATATCGCTCTGGCGGATGCGGCAGCTTAAGCAGCTCCCTCTGGCTATCAGTCCATCCGCCTTTAGGCCTAACAAGTAAGGCGTGGCGCTTTGAGCGCCACGCCTTTTGTCCTGGTGGTCGTCCTCTTGTGGACTTGCGTCAGATCATCAGGAAGTGATCCGAGGTCAGGGCCGTGCCCGGCGTCACCACCGCGAACATAACCTGCTCCTCACGACCGCTTCCGTCCGCGTCATAGTACAGCTCACCGGTGTCGGCGTTGTAGATGATGCGGTGATCCGTCTGCGTGGCGTTCCGGTCCACCGTGAAGGCAGCGTGATCCAGTAGGCCCGAGCGGATGCCTGCGAAGATGTCAGCCTTAAGCTGGATGATGTCCTCGGACGCATCGAACTCCATGATCCGGTCCACGTTGTGCACGCCGTCCAAGGCCGTGCCGAACGCAAAGACGTCGCTCCCGCGATCACCCCAAAGGGTGTCGTTGCCCCCGGCTCCGTCAAGGGTGTCATTGCTGGCATTGCCCCACAGATCGTTGGCGGATCCATCACCCGTCAACAGATCGTCATAGGCTGATCCGTTCAAGTTCTCGATCGACTGGAACGTGTCGCCAGCGGCGTCGCCCGTATTGCTGGAAGGTGCCCTGAGGCTCACGCGCAGTCCGGTGCCGGCAGAGGAATAATCCGCCACATCCTGACCGTCGCCGCCCTTGAGCTGGTCCGCGCCAGCGCCGCCTGCAAGCGTATCGTTGCCGGCGCCGCCGTCGAGGGTATCGTTGCCTTCAAACCCTTCAAGGAGATCTGCACCGCCATTGCCGGCCAGCAGGTTGCTGCCCATGTCGCCGCTCAGCTGATCGTCATGAGCGGAGCCTGACAGAGCCTCGATGCGGCTGAATGTGTCACCTGCTGCATCGCCGCCTGCGCCGCCCGCCGCGAGGCTGGCTACGATCCCTGAGCCTGCGCTGTGGTAGGTCGCCATGTCGAAGCCGGCGCCGCCAATCAAACCATCGGCTCCGGCTCCTCCCGCCAAGGTATCGTCCCCGTTGCCGCCGTCCAATACGTCGTTACCGGCACCGCCGCTCAGGCTGTCGTTGCCGCCATTGCCGACCAGTGTGTTGTTGCCGGCGTCGCCGGTGAGCCGGTCGTCGAAGGCGGAGCCGAGCAGGATCTCGACACCCGTGAAAGTGTCGCCGGCCGCATCGCCGCTGACACCGCCGGTCTCGAGGCTCGCCACGATGCCTGACTGCGCATCCTCATAGCTCACGCTGTCCTCGCCATCGCCTCCGATATAGGCATCGGCGCCGGCGCCGCCGACGAGACGGTCGTCGTCCGCACCGCCATCGAGAGCATCGTTGCCGGCGCCGCCAATAAGCGTGTCGGCTCCATCACCCCCAGCGAGAACGTCGTGTCCTTCGCCGCCGAACAGGGCATCAGCCCCTGCCGCGCCCATGAGCGTATCGTTGCCGAAGCCTCCATCGAGAGCATCCCGGCCGTTGCCGCCATCGAGAACATCGTCATCATTGCCGCCGCCGAGAGCATCGTTGCCCTCCCCGCCGAACATGATGTCCGCGCCCGCGCCCCCATTGAGCGTATCGTTGTCGAACCCTCCATCAAGGGTATCGTTGCCGGCACCCCCGTCGAGCGTGTCGCTGCCGTCTGCGCCGTCAAGAAGATCATCGCCATCGTTGCCGGACAGCATGTTGCCGCTCGCATCGCCTGTCAGCTGATCCCCATAGGCGGAGCCGGATACGGCCTCGATGCCGCTGAAGCTGTCGCCTGCGGCATCGCCGCCCGTGCCGACCATGGAAAGATCGAGCGCGACGCCGGATTGCGCGCCTTCATAGGATGCCACGTCCCAGCCAAAGCCGCCAACGAGATTATCCGCACCAGCGCCGCCAGCCAGGATGTCGTCTCCCGTGCCGCCGCTCAGCAAATCGGTGCCCGCCCCGCCAAACAAACGGTCGGACCCTTCGTTGCCCATCAGGGAATTGTCGCCCATGTCGCCGATCAGGGTGTCGCCGAAGCGAGATCCAACCACGGCCTCGATGCCCGTGAGGCTATCGTTGCCGGCCGCATGGCCGCCCGCGACCCCGTCAGCCAGACTGACCATAACGCCGCCAGTGGCATGGAGATAGGTCGCCACGTCGAAACCGGCTCCGCCATTGAGCGTATCGTTGCCGAAGCCGCCCGACAGAAGGTCGTCGCCTTCGCCGCCATCGACCAGATCATTGCCGACGCCGCCTTCCAGGAAGTCGTCACCCGCGTTGCCAAGGAGCCGATTGTCGCCCGCGTCACCCACGAGGTGATCATTATGTACGGACCCCGATAGGCCTTCGATGCTGACGAACGCGTCACCGTTAGACTCGGCGCCGACAGCAAGACTTGCCTCGACCCCTGCTTCCGCATCCTCATAGGACACCACGTCGAAGCCTTCGCCGCCGATCAAGGTGTCGGCTCCGAGGCCGCCATTCAGCACATCGTCGCCGAAGCCGCCATCGAGGGCATCGGCTCCAACGCCGCCAGAGAGCTTGTCGTCACCGAAGCCACCGTCGAGGGTGTCGTCGCCCGCGCCGCCGTTTAGGCTGTCGTTGCCGCCGTTGCCGGCGAGCAGGTTGGCGCCGTCATTGCCGCTGAGCAGGTCGCCATGGGCGGAGCCTGACAGGCCTTCAATGTCGACGAGGATGTCGCCTTCCGCCTCGCCGGCCATGCCGCCTGTCGCAAGATCGACAATCACGCCGGAGGCGGCATCGTCATACGCCGCGATGTCGAAGCCACCCTGACCGTCGAGCAGGTCTGCACCTAGCCCGCCCGTCAGCGCGTCGTTGTCGGTGCCGCCATGGAGCGTGTCGTTGCCTGCATCGCCGGTAAGAGTATCTGCTTCATTGCCGCCGGAGAGGCTGTCATCGCCGTCCCCGCCTTCGAGAGTGTCCTGGCCGCTATAGCCATAAACGGTGTCGTTGCCGCCATTGCCGTAAAGGCCATTGGCGCCGGCGTCACCCTCCAGAGTATCGTTGCCCGAGGTGCCGGCCAGTCCTTCGATGCTCGAATAGGTCTCTGCCTCAAGGCCCACGCGTCCACCCTTCATCAGGCTGGCATGAACGCCCTGGGAGGATGACGTGACATAGGACACGATGTCGAAGCCATCGCCCCCGTTGAGCTGATCGAAGCCGACATAGACCAGATCCCACTCGTTGCCGGTGCGGCAGATCAACGTGTCGTTGCCGGCGCCGCCATAAAGCGTATCCCGGCCGAATCCGCCATCAAGGGTATCGTCGCCGAAGCCGCCCTGAAGCTCGTTGTGGGAACTGTCGCCGGTCAACACGTCGCTGTAGTGCGAGCCGATGAGCTTCTCGATATTTTCATAGACATCACCCTCGGCATCACCCAAGGTCCCGCCGGTCTTGAGGTTCGCGGCCACACCGGATTGAGCATTCTCGTAGCTTACAGTGTCGAACCCGCCCCCGCCCTTGAGCGTGTCGGCGCCAGCGCCGCCATCGAGCGTGTCGTCGCCGTCTTCGCCCGCGAGCAGGTCGTCACCCGCGCCGCCGTAAAGGTCATCAAGGGCATCGCCGCCCGCGAGCGTGTCGTCGCCAGCGCCGCCGATGAGAACATCGTCATTGCCTTCGCCCTCGAGCAGGTCGTCACCTGCGCCGCCTTGCAGTTCGTCGGAACCGCCGCCGCCGCCAAGCGTGTCGTTTCCGGCCCCTCCCTGGAGCGTGTCGTCGCCGGCAGCTCCAATGAGTGTGTCATCCTGCTCATTGCCGTAGACTAAATCGTTACCGAGGCCGGCCAAGACCCAGCCGCCGCCCTCAATCACATCGCTAGCAGATGTGCCGTAAATCATTTTGATGGCATATTCGCCGCGATAGATCATGTAGCCTTCGCGGATCACATCACCTGCGCCGTCATCCGTTGATCCATCAGACCGATCACGCATGAAGAACGTGTCCTTAGACGGACTGTTCTGGCCTTTTATCCTGTACTTATTGAGGCGTTCACCAGGTGGAGTATCAATCCCAAAAACTTCCCCGATACCAACTAATGTGGGAGGTTCGTAATAGTTTGGCTCACCATCGGGAAGCGGCCAATAGAGAGGCAACCCTTTGAAGGTATCTCCATATTGATTGACCCAGAATGTTCCTCTGTCCGTGGTGATTGTGTCCCACTGGGTCTCTATCCCTGGCCAGGGCTGATCGCCATTGCCTGGTTCTGTTATGATCAGCCAATCTTGATCCCGGATGGGAGCTTGGTCATCGATTGGGAGCAGATCCGTCCAATTACCGTTTCCAAGATAAGTTCTTATGTAGAGAGCGCCGCTTGAATGCAGGTAGTACGTTCCTCTATCGGTCGTTATCGTCTCGAACTCTCCATTTGCGAGAGCGGTTCCATCGAGAATGCGTCCCAAATCAGACGTGACCTTGAAGAAGAGGCCGACCTCGTTCACGACATATACCTGCCCTGTCGAGTCCAGATACCAGACGCCCCCATCCTCCATCGTGATTTGTTCAAGAACTGTCTTTTCGTCCTTTACTAAGGGGTCTAGTCCTGCGTATCCGTCGAACTGCTCTTTTACGCTCTTAAAGCCCGCAATTTCCTCAGGTTCTATAATTCCATCTTCGTCTTTGTCCTGAGGCTCTTCACCTTCATATCCGCTTTCCCAATCAAAATTTGTAATCGGGCCATAAATGAGCCGAGACCCCTCATAAGCTATGAGGGGATTAGAGAATTTGGTTAAATACCAAGCCAGTTCTGCTTCGAGTGAAGTCGCCATATTGTGCCTCTCTGGTTTATCAATTCTGCGAGGGGCTAGCGCGTGCTGGACCGAGTCTTGGACGCTTATCCGATGGACAGCCTCATTCGCATCCACATGATGCTACATTGTTTCAAAATTCAATCAAGGGTTACAGGATGCGTTTTAACATCTTTAAGTAAAATAATTAATGCAAGTACAAATAAACCTTATTAATGAATAATATTAGATTAAATAAAAAAGTGTCCGCCTTGCTAAAATAATAACATCCCAAGCATTAATATCATTATTTGCCACATGAAAATATCGAAGAAACCGCTTCCTTATCCAATCTTGTAAAATGCACTAAACCGTTGCGTAACATGTCCAAGCACATGGATCAGATGCGTGACCGTCAACTCGGCCGCAGGAAGGCCAGCAACGGCAGATAGTCGTCGGAGCACGGCTTTTGGCACAGTGGCGGCATCGAATGAACCCTCCACCATCAGCCTCTGCCACTGGAAAATCGTATTGAACAAGTGATGTGCCTCAATCAGCGTACGGGCGTCCTCCTCGCCAAGCAGGCCTGCCTGTTGTGCCTGAACGAAAACGTCCTCCGTCGGCAGGCCGATCAAGGCTGGATGCTCGGCCCCATGCGCGAGCACGAGGGCTTGTGCGATGAAGTCGAGGTCGGTGAGGCCACCTCGGGAGAGTTTGAGGTCCCAGGGGTTGTCGTCGCCTTTTTCCTTGGCGATGAGCTCGCGCATTTCGCGAACCTCAGTGAAAACCTTGCGGCGGTTGCGGGGAGCGCCGACGATGTCTCTGATGGCGGCTTCAACTCGCGGCCCGAAATCGCCATCGGCGAGCAGCACGCGGGCGCGGGTGAGAGCCATGTGCTCCCACAATTCCGCCTCCGATTGCTGGTAGTTCAGGAAGCCGCGGAACTGTGAGGCGACGGGCCCCTTGCCTCCTTGAGGGCGTAGACGCAGGTCAACCTCGTAGAGCAGGCCTCGCCGGGTCGGTACGGTCAGCGCCGCCACGAGGCGCTGGGTGAGGCGGGTGTAATAGACCACCACGTCGAGCTTGCGGGGCCCGGTGCTCTCACGCCTGTCTTCGTCGAAATCGTAGATGACCACGAGGTCGAGGTCGGACCCTGCCGTCAGCTCGCGGGTGCCGAGGCGGCCGAGCCCCAGGATCGCCACTTGCGCCCCCGGCACCGTGCCGTGCTCCGCTTCGAAGACCTTCCGCACCGCGTCAAGGGATTCGCGAACGATGGCATCCGCGATGGACGCATAGGCCTCGCCGGCCTGTGCCGGAGAGAGGATGTCCGACAGCAGGCGCGCGCCTGTGATGAAACGCATCTGCCGGGCTGCATCCCTTGCCCTGTCGAGGAAGTCCTCATGGTCGGACGGCGTGCCGATGATCTGACGGATTTGCTGGCCGATGGCGGCGTCATCGCTGAACGGGATGCCGAAGGCCGGATCGATGAGCGCATCGAGCACGTGCGGGGACTGGGCCACCGTGTCGGCGAGGCGCGGGGCAGTGCCAAGCAGGTCGGCGAAACGGAGGCGCAGGCGATCGTGCGATTGCAAGATGGTGAGAAGCTCCACGGCGGCCGGCATTCGGCCGAAGGCCCGGTCGAGGGCCGCCAGTGCGCCATCGGGGTCGGCCGTCCCTCCCAGCGCGGATAGCAGTGCCGGCGTCAATTCGGTCAGGACCTCCCGCGCGCGCTGGCTTGTGATGGCGGCTCTGCGGCCGAAATGCCATCCGCGGACCGTCTCGGCCGCCTGGGCGGGATTATGAAAGCCCATTCGCTCAAGAGTCGCGAGAGTCTCGGGATCGTCCGTTGTGCCGGTGAAGACGAGATTGCCCACGTCGGAGGCGAGCTCCGGCCCTTCCTCGAACAGCAATGCATAGTGCCCCTGAACGATGCGCGCTTGCTCGGTCAGGGCCTTGGCGAAAGCCTTCAAAGACGGATAGCCGCAGAACTTCGCGAAGCGCTTCAGCTCGTCCTCGTCGGAGGGCAGACGCTGCGTCTGCTCGTCCGCCACCATTTGCAGCCGATGCTCGATGGTGCGCAGGAAGCGGTAGGCATCGGAGAGTTCATCCCGCGCCTTATCGGTGATCCAGCCCTCGTCGTGCAAAGCCACGAGCATATCGAGGGTTCGCCTGCCTCGCAGCGCCGGACGGCGTCCGCCGAAGACGAGTTGTTGAGTCTGTACGAAAAACTCGATCTCGCGAATGCCGCCCCGTCCGAGCTTGATGTCGTGGCCCGCCACGGCGATCTCGTCATGACCACGCACCGCATGAATCTGCCGCTTCATCGCATGAACGTCGGCGATGGACGCAAAATCAAAATACTTGCGCCAGATAAAGGGGCGCAGCTCGCTCAGGAAATTTTCGCCGACGGCGATGTCGCCTGCGACCGGCCGCGCCTTGATGAGAGCGGCGCGCTCCCAGTTCTGGCCAACTGTTTCATAGTAGACATAGGCGGACGGTAGAGCCACCGCTGTCGGAGTCGAGGCCGGATCCGGTCGAAGGCGATAATCGACCCGGTGCACATAGCCGTCGGCAGTCCGCTCCTGGAGCAGTTTTGCGAGCTGCTGGGCGATGCGCGTATAAATGGTTGCCGGCTCGGCTCCCTCCTTCAAGGCAGGGCACTCGGGATCGAAGAACGCCACGAGATCGATGTCGCTGGAATAATTGAGTTCACCCGCGCCGTGCTTGCCGAGCGCCAAGACCGTAATGCCGGCCCCCTCCCCTGGTGTATCCGGATTCCGGAGTTTGATGCGACCGGACTGGGCCGTCTCGGTCAGGATCAGATCAACGCCGCCGCGCACGGAAGAATCCGCGAATTCCGACAGGGCTCCCGTGACCTCCTCGACGCTCCAGATGCCCCCGATATCCGCAAGAGCAACCAGAAGCGCATGGGTATTGCGGTTGCGGCGGAACTTGCGCACCACCGCATCCCTTGTCAGATCCCCCGATCGAAACTCCTGAAAGAGACCGGCTTGGCTTGCGACGATTGAACGATGCGTCTCCTCTGGCGACTGCAAGCAGATGGATGCCATGCGGGCCGGGTCGCTCACGATGAGCTGCCAGAGAAAGGTCGAATGATCGGCGATGGAGAGAAGGAGGTTCCGAAGCGGCTCAGTGTCCATGTGCGGCAGGAGAGCGGCTGCCTCAGCCACCTCCTGCGCCCGTCCGATGAAATCCGCCAGCTGCGCCTTGGCCCGCTTGGCATCGGAAACGGGGGGAGCCTGCGTCAGGCGGCTGAGGAGGGGCTGGTTCTGATCCGGCACGGCTAATCCATTGCGTTCGAGAGGGCCCCGAGTGTCCACGGCCCTTTGCCGAACGCAACCGAAATATCGAACCCTGGGGCTCCTACTCGGCCGCCTGCGAAAGTGCTTGCGGAAGTGGGACGCTCCTTAAGGGCAGGATCAGCACGGCCCGCAGGCCGGGCTCGTTGTCCTCAAGCCGAAGCGTGCCCTCGTGCAGCCGCGCCACCGCCGCCGCGAGGCTGAGGCCGAGGCCGAAACCGGGGCGCGAACGAGCGGTCTCCAGCCGCACGAATCGTTCGAGAACACGGCTGCGATCCGCCTCCGGAATACCCGGCCCCCGGTCTGCCACCTCGATCCGCACATCCCCATCGACCCGCTTTGCCGTAACGGTGATGACAGGAGCAATCCCATTAGAGGTCGTGCGAGCACCGTATTTCAACGCATTGTCGAGAAGATTCGCCATGGCTTGCCCGAGCAGCTCGCGGTTGCCATGGATTGGCAAGTCGTCCTCGACCGTGACTTCGAGCGGAATCTCCGCCTCCTCGGCCAAGGCATCGTAAAGCTCAGCGACGTCTCGCACGGTCTCGGCCGCGTTGAAATCCGCCAGGCCTTCCCGCGCGTTTCCAGCCTCCAACCTTGCGATCATGAGAAGTGCGTTGAAGATGCGGATAAGGTTGTCGCTCTCCTCGATGATCGCCTCGAGGGATGTCCTCAGCTCGTCAGAAGATTTGGCTGTGCGCAGCGCCTCATCAGCCTTGTTGCGCAGACGGGTCAGAGGGGTCTTGAGATCGTGCGCGATATTGTCCGAGACCTCCCGCATGCCACGCATCAGTTCGCCGATGCGATCAAGCATGTCGTTGAGATTCTGGGCAAGGCGGTCAAGCTCATCACCCGTGCCCGCAACGCGCAAGCGGCCTCCGAGGTCTCCCGCCATGATGCTGCGGGTCGTCTCCGTCATGTCGTCGACGCGCTTGAGCACCCTGCGTGTGATGAACCAGCCGCCCGCACAGCCGAGCACACCGATGAACAGGAGCGAATATCCGAATGCGCGCTGAATCACCTCGCGAAGCCGGGCCCGCTCCTCCACGTCCCGCCCGACCAGAAGGCGAAAACCTCCGGGTAGGATATAGACCCGCACGATCGCATGGCTTGGAGCGGCGTCCGTGTCGTCCGTCCGGTTATAGGCCGTCTCGAACTGACCTGGCTGGTCGATCACACCCGGAGGCAAGGCTCCCACATTGCCAGCGATGCGCTCGCCGCTGTTCGTGGTGACGAGATAGAGCGATGCACCGGGAGCGCGGGAGCGCCGCTCGACGATGTTCACCAGGCGGCGCAAACCGCCAAGGCGATACTGCTCCGACAACCCATTGATCTCGGCCTCAATGGTGGAGACGAACTGGTCATTGAGGAGTCTTTGGGCGCTCCAGGCGACATACCCTAACGACACGAAAGCGAAGACGGTGAAGATGAGCAGATACGCAAACGACAGCTTAAAGGCTGTCGTGCGGAAAAGCTTGCCGAGGGCGGTCATGATCCGCCCCCGCGTTGTCCACGTCCATCGTTCGGCCGGTTCATTCCTCGCCCCCCTGGGCTCCGACCCGGACCATGTAGCCCGCGCCCCGGATGGTGTGGATGAGTGGTTTGTCGAAACCCTTGTCGATTTTAGCCCGGAGCCTGGAGACATGCACGTCGATCACGTTCGTCTGCGGATCGAAATGATAGTCCCACACGTGCTCTAACAGCATGGTGCGGGTGACGACCTGATTGGCGTTCTTCATCAGGTATTCGAGCAGCCTGAACTCGCGGGGCTGGAGGATGATCTCTTGACCGGAACGCGTGACCCGATGGGACAGGCGGTCGAGTTCCAGATCCGCGATGCGGTAGACCGTCGGCTCCGCATTGGGCGCTGAGGCGCGCCGCCTGGCGAGAACTTCGACGCGGGCGAGCAGCTCAGAGAAGGCATAGGGCTTGGGCAGATAATCGTCTCCACCGGCCCGCAACCCCTTCACCCGGTCGTCCACCTGTCCAAGGGCGGAAAGGATCAGGACCGGGGTCTCCACCTTCTGTTCTCGCAAGGAGCGGATGAGGGACAGGCCATCGAGCTTGGGAAGCATGCGGTCGACCACCAGCACGTCATAATCGCCCGCCTCGGCCATGGCGTAACCGTCGAGGCCATCGTCGGCATGGTCTGCTACATGGCCCGCTTCGCGAAACGCCTTGACGATATAGGAGGCCGCCTCTCGGTCGTCCTCGATGATGAGAATTCGCATGGACATGGGTCTAACGTATCTGAAACCCAGCGGCAGGCCAGCCCTGGAGGGGAACGAGGCCGGCCTGCCGTGGGCAGCGCATGATCAGGCCCGAGGGGAATGGCCTGAAGTCCATGCGCCACTAAAGACAGAGCGTGATCCGCCGTACTATCGGACGCCACTTTTGCTGATCACGCTCTGGGATGCCGGGCTACGAGGGGACATGAAACCCGGTATCCAGCTTTGTCCGAAAGGCTTTAAGCACCCTTCGGCTGAGTTGCGACCTCGAGAGTGACGGTGCGCTCCTTGCCGTCGCGATAGAGGGTGAGCGCCACCGACTTGCCGGGGGCCACGTTCGCGATCATGCGCGACAGGTCCTTGGCCTCCTGGATCGGCTGGCCGTCCACCGCCACGATGGTGTCGCCCGTCCGGACGCCGGCCTTCGCGGCGGGACCATCCTTCATGGCTTCCGCAACGAGAGCGCCCTTCGGCTCCTTGAGGCCAATCGCTTCCGCGATCTCCTTCGTGACCGGCTGCATCTGTACGCCGATGAAGCCACGGGTCACGGAGCCGCTATCCTTCAAGGACGTCACGACCTGATCGACCGTGCTCGCCGGGATTGCGAAGGCGATGCCCACGTTGCCGCCCGACGGCGAGAAGATCGCCGTGTTCACGCCGACCACCTCGCCGGCGAGATTGAAGGTCGGACCACCCGAGTTGCCTCTGTTGACCGACGCGTCGATCTGGATGAAGTCGTCATAGGGGCCTGCGCCGATATCGCGATGCTGCGCCGACACGATGCCGGCCGTGACCGTACCGCCGAGGCCGAACGGGTTGCCGATGGCCACCACCCAGTCGCCGATACGAGCCTTCTGGCCAGCAAGGCGCACATAGGGGAAGTCGTCGCCTCCATCGACCTTCAGCAGGGCGAGGTCGGTCTTCGGATCGGTGCCGATCACCTTAGCGCTCAGCTCCTTGCCGTCATCCATGGTCACGGTCACTTCGCTGGCCTTGTCAACCACATGGTTGTTGGTCACCACATAGCCGTCAGCCGAGACGAAGAAGCCGGAGCCGAGGGACTGACCGAACTGCCGAGGCCGCTGCTGACGCGAACCACGGTCGCCGCGCTCACCGCGCTCGCCGTCCCGGAACTGCCGGAAGAAGCGCTCCATCGGGTGCCCGGGCGGAAGATCGGGCATGGAGAATTGAGGACCAGCGTCCTCATCGCTGCGGTCGGCCACGTTCTGCACCTTGACCTTCACGGCCACGACGGCGGGCTTCACACGGTCGATCACGTCCGCAAAGGACGGGACGTTCTGGATGGGCTGCGCCGCCGAGCGAAGCTCAGCATGGGCAGTGTTGGGGGCGACGAGACCGCTCTCGACGGCGCCGCCGGCAACGAGCGCCGCAACGGCCGCAGCGCCGAGCCATTTGGTCATACGCTTGCGGGCGGGTGTGGAAACTTTATCCAACATGTTCTGTCTCTCCTCGAGAAACCCTTGTGGGATCATCGTGAGAACAACATGGGGGCTGTCGCCTTACGGCACCCTCACCCAAAGATGAAATGTTGGTAAGGTTCAATCGGGTTTGGCAGTTGCCAGAACCGTGCCGGAGGTGTCACAACCGGCCCAACAACCTTTGGGGGCTTTCGATGAGGCGTTTCATTCGTATCGGCTTGGTGGTGGGCATTGGGTTTGTGGCCACCGCCTGTGACAAATGCGGGAACTGGAACATCAACACCCCGCAATTCTGCAACAGCGTCAACCCGAAGGGCTGAGCCGCACAGGCTCAGGCGCCTTGGTCGCGCTTGAGTAAGGCCTCAAGGGCTTTCTGCTCCTCGTCGTCGAGGGTTGAGGCAGAAGGCGGACGCCGCCGCAGGGCCGCATAGGCTCCAATCCCGCCGAGCACGAGCACGAGAGCCGGAGCGAGCCACAGCAACATGGTGTGGCGTCCGAAGGTCGGCTTGAGCAGCACGAATTCGCCGTAGCGCTGAACCAGATAGCCCTCGACCTGCTGGTCGGTGTCGCCAGCCACAAGGCGCTCGCGCACGAGGATGCGCAGGTCCTTGGCGAGCTGCGCGTCCGAGTCGTCGATGGACTGGTTCTGGCACACCATGCAGCGAAGCCCCGCCGAAATTGCGCGGGCCCGCTTTTCCAGCACCGGATCCTTCAGCACCTCGTCGGGCTGCACCGCAAAGGCCGCTCCGCCGAGGAACAAGGCCGCAAGGAGGGCGAGGATGTAGCGCATGCTCTACTCCGCCGGAACCGACGCCACGGGAATCGACCGTGCGGGAGCCGGAGCGGCGATACGCAGCCGTCGGTCCGTAAGGGAAAGCGCACCGCCCGCCGCCATCACGACGGCGCCGAGCCAGATCAGCAGGACCAGAGGCTTGTAATAAAGGGTCAGGCCGATCGACCCATCGGGCCGAACCTCCCCCACGCTGGCGTAGATTTGACTCAGGCCGATGGTGACGATGCCGGCCTCCGTGGTCGGCATGCCGCGCGTCACGTAGAGACGCTTCATGGTGTCCACCATGCCGATCTCATTGCCGTTCCGGAAGACCCGAAGAGTCACCACATCCTCGCGGAAATTGGCCTCCTGACGCGGCACCACGCGCTCCAGCCGAACGGTGTAAGGACCAGCCGAGATCCTGTCGCCGATCTTGAGCGTGTCCATGCCTTCCAGGTCCCAGGCGGTGGCCGCGATGCCGATCACCGTCACGCCGACGCCTGCGTGAGCAAGTGCCGTACCCCAAGCCGACCGCGGCAGGTTCCTGGCCTTACGCCAGGTGACCGACAAGGGGCTGCCCCTCGACCAGGAGCGGGTCACGATCTCATTCAGCGAGCCGAGGACCAGGAAGGCTCCGAGGCCAATGCCCAACGGTGCTCCAACCGGCCCGCCGGCCGTGAAGGCCAGCATGACAAGCGTCGCCACGATCACGACCCCGAACACCGCATAGAGGCGCTGCGCCGTGCCGAGGAAATTGCCCCGCTTCCACGCAAGGGTCTGTCCGAACGGCAGAAGCATGAGAAGAGGAATGACCAGCGGCAGGAACGTGAAGTTGAAGAACGGTGCGCCTACCGAAATCTTGTCGCCTGTCAGCACCTCGAGCGCCAGCGGATAGAGCGTGCCGATGAAGACGGTAGCGCATGCGGTCGCGATGAAGAGGTTGTTGAGAACGAGAGCCCCCTCTCGCGAGACGGGCGCGAAGATTCCGCCCTGCTTCAGCAGGGGCGCGCGCCATGCAAACAGCGCGAGCGACCCGCCGATGAAGATGGTGAGGATGCCAAGGATAAAGCTGCCGCGCTCCGGATCGACCGCGAAGGAATGGACCGAGGTGAGGACGCCGGAGCGGACGAGAAATGTGCCGAGCAGCGACAGGGAGAAGGTCAGGATCGCCAGCAGGATCGTCCAGACCTTCAGGGCGTCGCGCTTTTCCATGACGACGGTGGAATGAAGAAGCGCCGTTCCGGCAAGCCATGGCATGAGGGAGGCGTTCTCGACCGGATCCCAGAACCACCAGCCGCCCCATCCGAGTTCGTAATAGGCCCAATAGGACCCCATGGCGATGCCCAGGGTGAGGAATGCCCACGCGCCCAGGGTCCAGGGCCGGACGATCCGGGCCCAGACCGCATCGATGCGCCCGTCGATGAGCGCTGCGCACGCAAACGCGAAGGAGATCGAGAAGCCCACATAGCCGATGTAGAGAAGCGGCGGATGGATCGCGAGCCCCAGATCCTGAAGCAGTGGGTTGAGATCCTGTCCCTCGACGGGGGCCGGAACCACGCGGACAAAGGGATTCGACGTCATGAGAATGAAGAGCAGGAACGCGATGGTGATCGCCGCCTGCACGGCCAGGGTGTTCGCCTGCAGCCGCACGGGCACGCTGCTCTTCGCGAGCGCCACGACGGCTCCAAACAAGGCCAGAATCAGCACCCATAGGAGCATCGAGCCCTCATGGTTTCCCCAGACGCCTGAGATCTTGTAGATCAGCGGCTTTGCCGAGTGCGAATTCTCGACCACGTTCAGGACCGAGAAGTCGGACGTCACATAGGCGACAGTGAGCGCAAGGAACGCAAAGGCGAGACAGGCCAGCACCGCCAGGGCGGTCGACGGCCCCACCGACATCAGGACGGGATCATTCGTGCGGGCACCCCAGAGCGGTACCAGGAACTGAATCAGGGACAAGCCAAGCGCGAGCGCGAGCGCAAAATGTCCGGCCTCGACCAACACGGATGGCACTCCCTCGAATTACTGCGTCTGTTGTGAGGCTTTTGAATCGCCCTGCCAAAGGCCTTGACGCCGCAGGGTGTCGGCCACCTCACGGGGCATATAGTTTTCGTCATGCTTGGCGAGAACGGAGTCGGCCCGGAACACGCCCGAATGCTCCAGCGCGCCCTCGGCGATGACGCCCTGCCCCTCGCGGAACAGGTCCGGCAGCATGCCCGTATAGTTGACCCGGATAGATCCCTGCCCGTCCATGATCTCGAAGGCGACCTGCTGGTTGTCACCCCGCTGGACGGATCCCTCCTTCACGAGGCCGCCGAGGCGAAAGCGAGTTCCCGGCTGCACGTTCTTGGCCTGCACGTCGGCGGGCGAATTGAAGAACACGATAGTGTCGTTCATGGCGTAGAGCACCAGGCCAAGTGCGATCGCCAGGATGCAGCCGGCGACACCGATCAAAGTCAGGCGGCGTTGTTTACGGGTCATGGTTGGGCGTCGGTCAGTTTCAGTTCACGGGCCATCATGTCGATGGTCTTGAGCCCGGCGTCGTCCTGCGCGAGGGCTTGACGAGCGCGCTGGGCCGCGTCCGCCGCCTTATCACGCTGTCCGAGCACCGCATAGGAGCGCATCAGCCGCGCCCATTCGTCCGCACTGCCCCCTTGGGCTTCCAGGCGGCTCGCAAGACCCGACACCATGCGCAGGATATCGTCCGCGCCCATCTGCGGTTCCGCATCCTGCCTGGAGACCGTCTGCGGTCCTTCGAGCCGGGCCAGCTGCTCCTCCACGACGGCCGTCCAGGGCGCGTCCGCGGGAGAGCCCGCCAAGAGCGCGGCGTATCCCGCCTTGGCCTTGTCGATCTGCCCGTCCTGCTCCGCCGCGCGGGCAAGATAGAATCGGGCCTTGGGCGAAGTGCCATCCAGCTTCACCGCCTGTTCGAAGATGCCTTGGGCCTCGGACGAGACGAGCCCGTCCTTGGCCAGCACCATGGCCTCCCCGTAATTCGCGAGCCGGTTCGCGTCGGGGCCGAGATGACGCAGGGCGGCCTCATAGGCCTTCACGGCGTCACCCATGCGGCCCATTCGTACATAAACCGGCGCGATGACCTCCCAGCCGCGACCGTCCTGCGGATTCTGGGCCAGATGGCTCTCGATCTGCGAAATGGCGGTGGCGAGATCCGATGGCGTGGCGGGTCCCCGGGCCGCCATGACCGGCGGCTGCCCGAGAAGGTGGGGCGAGCCGTAGGCTCCATAAATGGCGATGGCGAGAATCGGCAGGACTGAGAGGGCCAGCGTCGAGGCCGCGCGCCTGCGGCGCAGGGCAGGCTCTCCGACGGCGACGGCCACATCCTCCATGCCGGTCGCGCGCAGAAGACGCCGGCCGGCCTCCGCCTTGGCGGCCTCGGCCTCGTTGGGCAGCAGCACGCCCCGCTCCCGGTCGCGTTCGATCTCGTCTATCTGCTCACGATAGAACTGGGTGTTTGGATCCGCCTGTCCGCTTACGGCGTAATGGCGCGACAGCGGCCAGAGAACCGCCATCACGGCCGCCGCCGTCATTGCCAGGAGTATTATCCAGATCACCATGACGTCTACTTACCTCGGGGACTGCTCAAGCACGATGGTGGCACGGTGTCACGCGCTCTGGGTTGTGTATTAGCTCCTATCCCCTGGCAGTTCCAGCAGGGCCCTCAACCCGCCGATCGGCGAGGCCTCCAGGCTCAGCGAACCACGGTAGAGCGCCGCGAGGTCGCTCACGATGGAAAGCCCCAGGCCCGAGCCCGGCTTCGTCTCGTCGAGGCGACGGCCGCGCTTGATCATTTCGCTTCGGGCCGCCTCCGGGAGACCCGGACCATCGTCGTCGATGAGCAGGCGGAGCCGGGACCGGTCGTCCCCATCCCTGATCACCTGGGCCGTCACCACCACCTGCCTCGATGCCCATTTGGCTGCGTTGTCGATCAGGTTGCCGGCCATCTCCTCAAGGTCCTGCCTCTCGCCTCGGAATCGCAACCCCTTTGGAATCGCCAGTTCGACCGCCAGGTCCTTGTCCCGGTAGATCTTCGCGAAGGTGCGCGCGAGGCCGGCGATCACGGGCTCCACATCCGTGACCGTGCCAAGGGTGCCGGCAAGGGCCGCCGCCCGGGCGCGGTCGAGATAGTAGTTCACCTGGTCCCGCATCACGGTGGCCTGCTCGCGGACCTTCGCGGCAACGTCCTCCGGGGCGTTCTCTGCCTCGTTGACGACGATGCTCAGCGGTGTCTTGAGAGCGTGTGCGAGGTTGCCCACCTGCGTTCTAGCCCGCTCGAGAATCTCCCGGTTGGTTTCGAGAAGCAGGTTCAGTTCGTTGGCGAGCGGCGCGATGTCATGCGGATACTCGCCTGCGATTCTCTCAGCCTCGCCGCGCCGGATCGCCCCCAGGGCGCTGCGGAGATTCGCCAGGGGTCGCAGGCCGAAGCGGATCTGGAGCAGGGTTGTGAAGCCCAGGGCCAGCCCCAGCAGCGCAAAGGTCACGGTCAGGGCGAACAGGAACCCCCGCACGGCCGTCTCGATCTCGTCTGCCGGACCGGCGACCCGGATGACGAAGCGGCCGTCCTCTCCCAGATCGATGTCGCGCTCCACGAGGCGGAGGCCGCGCTCGTCAGGGGCCCTGCCGTAGCCGCGGCGAATCTGTCCGAAGGCCTGGCTGTCCGCAGGCGCAAGGCTGGCGAGTTGACCGCCGAAGAGCGATTTCGACGAGCGCACCTCGCCCGGGGTGGCGTTGGGCCGGGCCACCTGCCAGTACCAGCCGGACAGGGGCAGCTCGAATCGGGGATCGCCGATGGGCCCGAGGTCCCGGTCTGGATCTCCCGGTGCGACGAGATTGGACGCCAGCGTATTGGCGTAGACCAGGAGACGCTGGTCGAAGGCCTTCTCGGTGTTGTCCCGGTAGAGGGCCGAGAGGATGAGGCCCGCGATCAGCAGGATGGCGAAGCTCCAGAAGACGGAGGACGCCGCCAAGCGGACGGCGATCGAACGGCCCGCGAATCCTTTGAGGATGGGCCGGAAGGCGCTCACGTCTTGGTCTGACCGGCGTCGAGGAGGTAGCCCAGTCCCCGAACGGTCTGGATGATATCGACGCCGAGCTTCTTGCGGAGCCGGCCGATGAAAACCTCGATCGTGTTGGAGTCGCGGTCGAAATCCTGGTCGTAGAGATGCTCGGTCAGCTCGCCCCGGGACACGATGCGGCCCGTATGGTGCATCAGGTAGGAGAGCAGCCGGTATTCATGCGAGGTGAGCTTGACCGGGTTGCCCTCCACCGTCACCCGGCCCGAGCGGGTATCGAGCTTGACCGGCCCGCAGCTGATCTCGCTCGTGGCATGCCCGGTCGCGCGACGCAGCAGGGCCCGGACGCGGGCGAGAAGCTCCTCCATGTGGAACGGCTTGGTGACGTAGTCGTCGGCTCCGGCGTCGAAGCCCTGGACCTTGTCGCTCCAGCGGTCGCGGGCTGTCAGTATGATGACCGGCATCTTGCGCCCCTCGCGCCGCCAGGCGCTGAGGACCGACACCCCGTCGACCTTCGGCAACCCGAGATCGAGGATCACGGCGTCGTAGGGCTCAGTGTCGCCCAAGAACTGCCCCTCCTCCCCGTCGAAGGCAGCATCAACCGCGTAACCGGCCTGTTCAAGGGCGGTTACGATCTGGCGATTGAGGGTATTGTCATCCTCGACAACAAGAAGACGCACGCTTGTAGCTTTCCTTAATGGACCGATTTCACGCGTCCAGAAGACCCGTCGATCATCACTTGCACGACGCGACCATCCTTTTGCAAGGCCATGATCACGTAGACCAGTGCATCGCTGCTCCGGCACAGGCTGGCCCGCACCACATCGGCATTGGGAACCTCACGCCGCGCCGTCATCACGGCGGATGCCGGCGCAACCACGCCCTTGGAGGCGACGGCTTCCTGCATCTCGCGGGGCGGCAGGCAGTTTTTAAGAGCAGCCGACGCGCTCTGGGCATAGGCGGCGCCTGTCCACCCCAACATCGCAATGATCAGCCAAACAAGACGCATGAGAGAACCATGCCCGTCCGGCACTGAACGAAGTCTGAATGTAACTGTAGAGCTGTCGCCGGCCTGCCGCCACGTCGCTAGTCGAGGATCTGCTTGGTGGCCAGGATACGGAAGATGGTGGAGGCCATGAAGCTGGCGGCGGCGATCAGCTGGGCTGTCGCCTCAAGGAACTCCCCGCCGTTCAGGGCGGAGGCATCGAAGCCGAGAAAGCCGAGGATCAGCGCCGCGAGGCCGACGAAGTTCGCCCAGACGGTGCGGCTGGCCAGGATGGTTTTGGAATCGATCATATGGATCCTTCTTGTGTTTGTGGGGTCGAATTGGCGAGCCGGAGGGCCTCCTGCTCGACCGCGAGCACCCGTCTGCGCCAGCCGCGTCCGAAGATGGGCCAGATGGCGAGACGGGAGAGAAACCGGAGCCGGTCGCGGGTCAGCCGCCGGATCAGGCTTGCCGCATCCGCCGCCCGAGCGGCCGCCAGGGTGACCGGTCCGACGACGCCGTCGACCAGAACGCCGAGCGCGCTTTGCAGCGCGCGAACAGCGCGGGACGGGCCGGAATTGACCGCGAAGTCGAACACCGTGAGATCGACCCCTGCGGGCAGCTCGTCGGCGCGGATCGGGTCCCAGTAGAGGCGGCGGTAGATCGCGGCGGCCTCGGCGGTTGTCAGGCTTCTGACATCCTCGACCGAAACGGGCTTCTGCCGGAACCGGGCCAAGGTCTCGCGGGTGATGCCGAACTTCGTCGCGCCGCCGGGGTCCTGCGGATGCTGGACGAAACCGCCTTCGTGCGAGAGAACGACCGGAAGTCGAAGGTCGAAAGGCCTTGGGCGTAGGACCATGGGCATCACAGCTCCGCGCTCAGGGCGGTATAGGCCGAACTGCCGAGATGGAGATACCCGATGGCTCCGGCCGAGCCCGTGAACGAGGTTCCGGCCTGGATCCTCAACACCATTGCCGAAGGCCCGGTGCCGCTTGCCGTGACCGCGAGGCCGCCGCTCGGCGTGAGCCAGACCCCGCCTGTATTGTCGAAAAAGCCGATCTGATTATTGACCGGTGCTCCGCTTGACCATGAAAAGCCGCTCGTGACGAGGGACGGGCTCGCACGCATCGGGACCGGAAACTGGCAGAGAATGTCGATGAGGTTGCTCGAAATCCGTTGTCCGGGCACTCCCAGCACGATCAGCGAGCCGCTGGTTGTCACAAGCCTTTGATAGAAGCGCCGACAACGGAGTTCTTCCATGTCGAGAGGCTGACCGATCCAGGGCGTTGCCAACGATCCAGTTTCCAGCTTCACCCGCTTGAACGTGCAGGCGCTCGACGGTTGGAGCCGAGCGGTCAGATGGCCTGTCTCCGACGCATCGAGCGTCACCGTCGCGGAGCGGCGTCCGGCCCCGGCGGGAATCGTTGCCGACTTCGTGCCGACGGAAACCGGAAGTGGGATCGATGGATCCTCGACCGATAAGGTCAAGGTGCGTCCTGCAAAATTAGTGAACCCGAACAGGGATGCTGCTTGCGCGCTCTCGACCACCTGTTCGAGGGTGCCCGCAAGAGTGACCGAGCCATCCGCCGCGCGGGTCAGCGTACAGCCGCTCGCGCCGGCCTTCCACCGGTCGAACCCATAGACGCCCGCCGCAAGCGCTCCGCCGGCGAAAGCCCTTTGATTGACCAGGAAGGCTGAATTGATGAGGAGGTTCGGACCCGGAGCGCCGTTCAATCCGGACGGAAACGACACGACACCCGTGTTGCGATCGATCAGCAGCGAGTCTCGCCACTGGCTTCCATCCGGCGACACGCGGATGCTGAAATCGTCGCTGCCGATCAGGCCCGTTTCGGCCCGCCCGCTAAAGCCCCTTTGGTAGAGCTGGGACAGGACGTTTGTCGGCTCGCCCTTGTTGAGCACGAAACGCAGATCGCCCGTGCCACCCTCCCCTGCGGTAAGCGCCGCAAAGAGAGCTGCGTTGAGCTTTGCCGAAAGGCGGTTGAGATCATCCGCCGTCGTGCCGATGCCCAGCCGCTCCAGATGGTCGAGCTGTCGGCTGTAATGACCAAGGTCGCGCCATGCGGAACCGTCGAAGACGAGGATGCTGTCCTGGGCCTCCACATAAATCCGCCAACCGGCGCGTGGCGTGAAGAACCGCCAGGTCCCGGCATCGAAGAGAGCGACCTCGCCTTCATGATTGGCGAAGCTGCCGGAGGCTCCGGCGCCAATCAGGTAGCGGTCACCCTCGGCGGGAGAGCCTGGCGGCTGAGTGCGATCATTCTCCTTCACGGCGAGCTGCACAATGGCGTCGAGCGCTGCCAGCGCCTCGTTGTGAGTGACATGCTTCTGCGCCTGTGCGGCGGCGAGCAGCGGCAGGCTGAGGTGTGGGGTATCGGTCATGAAAAGCCTGAAAAGGAAACAAACAAAGAAGTGTCAGAGAACCGGGATGGTCGCCACGCGCTCGAAACCGCGGCCGGCTACGGAACTGATTTGCACGATACGGATCGAGAGCGTCGATTGCGGCCCGCCGAAATCGACAGCCTCTTGGTCGGCGGTGTACAGAATCGAGGGCTCCGCGCTTGTGAGGGAGCGACGAACATTGCCGTTCAGCAGAAGGTCGACCTCGTAGCGCTCGACATCCTCGCCGAGCGGCACGTCGACCGTGTCCCAGCCATCGCCACCCCGGCGGGTACGGCGATGCCAGCTCAGGCGGATGCCGCCCATCTCCCGCCGCGCCGTCGGCCGGACGGGACTCATGGGCTTGAGAGCCTCCCGACCCACGACGCCTGACAATTCCACCATGGCCGGGTCGGCATGATCGAGGCCCGCGGGTCCGACCCGGTAGCGCCAGCTCTGTCCTAGATCCTGCAGATCGCTCGTCAGCGGTACGACCGCCTCGTCCAGACGGACGATCAGAGCTCCTGTCGGAACCGCTCTGGCGGCCTCGGGCTCGCTGCCCTCAAGCCCACGCAGGAAGCGCGACAGACGATAGCTGCGTTCGCCGATCATCTCCGCGCGGGCGGCCGACAGGATCTCCCATCGTCCGTTGGAGACCTGCACGGCGAACAGGTTGCCGCCCGCAAGCGCTGCCTCGTCGTCGACGGCGCTCAATGCGCCGGACGAGATATCGACATCGAGGGTCGCACCCTGGTCCCAGCGCCACAGGGGCCCTGGCGGAAGCGGGCTCGTGGTCCGGCCGATCACGGCCGGTATGTCGACGATGCGATGGGGCGTGAAGCTCGCGCCGTTGGACGAGCGCCAAACGGTGACGGCGCTGGGCCAGGGATCCGCCGCCACGGCGATATATTGCAGGGCTGTGGGCTCTCCGACAGCCGCCGGCAGATCGAGGATCACTGCGTCCGGCCTGCCGGGGATGGGAGGTGGGCGGCGGACAGGGCGGGGTATCGATGAGCCGGGCGTCTCGAAGACGGCCGGCTCCACAGCGCGGGCGCTGACCTTGCGGGTGGGCCCGTCCGCGATGCGCGTTACCCGATGCAGCTTCGGCCCGGCCGCCGTGGGCAGGGAGATCAGATCCCCCGGCTCGATGTCGATCCGGCGAGGCGACAGCTCGAATTCGGCGGTCTCACGGCCGGCCCAGAGGTCCTGCAGCCAGGTATCCGCGAGGCGCTGCGCTTCCGCCCGGCGGGTGATGATGGCGGAATCCGCCCGCGACTCCCGGCGACTGGCGCCGGCAAGGCGGCGCGAAGCCACGGCCGCACGGCGATAATCCAGCTCGCCCTCCGTGTAGCCGATCTCCACCTGCTGCGGGAGCTCGGTCTCTTGTGCGCGGACGAGCTTGAGGGACGGCTCCTTCCCGTCGAGGATGAAGTCGCCCGCCGTTAGGCCAATGGCCGCGCGTCCGCCGCGCCCGCGCCAGGAGATCCTGCCGCCGCCCGCCACCGCATCGATCCCGAAGAGGCGCATCAGGGGCTCCAGCGCGCCGCGCGCCGACATGGGACGGTCGACCACGTAACCGTCTACGAAACCATCGACCGGGAACGGACCCGAGGCGTCGAGCCCGAAATCCCTCAGGATCGCCGCGATGAGACGGTCGAGCGGAGCGCCCTCGATCCTGCCAGTGATCCAGTGCCCGGTCTCCCAATTGGCCCCGTCCTTCCACACGCTGTCGAAGTCGGGGAAAGCCGGGAACGGACGCGCGTCCCAGGCCCATACATAGACGTTTGCCGGATCCACCATGCGCCCGGCATAGGATGGCGATTCGGGATTGTAGTCGGGCGAGAAGCCGCTCTGCGCAGGATCGAAGCGCGAGAGGATCGCCTCAAGCGCGCGGGCCTGGACGAGATCGTCGCGAACGCCGCGCGAAAAGGGCGGATAGGCCGACTCGGAGGATTTCGGATCGGGAAAGACGTTGGGCCCATTCGGTGCTTTGTCGACGGCCGGAACCCCGATCTCGGTCAGCCAGATCGGCTTCGATTTCGGCACCCAGGGGCTGGTCAGGACTTCCTGGCCGTTGCTGCGCTCTACATGCGTGTTCGACCACCACGAGACCAGATCCTTCTGGCGGAAGACCCACGGCTTGCCCTGCGCCCCATCGGTGATTGGCGTGCGGGTTTGCGCCGCGCGGTCGGACGCATTGGCGTAGTACCAGTCGAAGGCCTCGCCGCTTCCCAGCCGCCTGCGCAGGTAGTCCGCATCGTAGATGCTGCGGCCCTCCGCGAGATCCGCGTGGTCGGGCCCGTCGCGCCAATCTGAAATTGGCGGATAGTAGTCGATGCCCACCGCGTCGATATTGCTTGACGCGAAAAGGGGATCGAGGGGAAAGCGCACCTCGTTGCCGTTGTCGAGAACGTGCGCGCCGTATTCGGTCCAGTCCGCCGCGTACACGATTTTTGTGCTCGGCCCGAGGATCGACCGCACGGTGTTGGCGAGTGTTCTCAACCTCGCGATGGCCGGATAGACGCCCGGCGACGAGCGAACTCTCGTGAGGCCCACGAGTTCGCTGCCGATGATGATGCCGTCGACGCCGCCCGCCTCCTTGGCGAGGTTGGCGTAATGCGTCACCTGCCGGGTGAGGCCCCACAGGCGAACGAACCACTGGTTCACCTGAATCGCCGCATCGTTCGTGCCGTCGGGAGAACCCGGCCGCCCCGGCGCCGGATGGCAGGTGATGCGTCCGCGCCAGGGATAAGGCGGCTGGCCGGTGCCGCCATAGGGGTTCGGCAAGGTATTGCCGGCGGGTACGTCCATCATGACGAATGGGTAGAGCACGACCTCGAGCCCCCTCGCCTTCAGGTTACGGATCAGGCGGATGACCGTATCGTCGGAGGGCGTGCCGCCATAGGCGGGCGAGCCGTTGACGAGGGACACGACCTTCGCGGTCGCGCGGGTAAGCCCCGCCACCGACCACGTGTCGCCTTCTGTGGTCTTGGTTCTCGCGTCCACCCGCGGCTCGAGGCTGCACACTGCGGATCGCAGGTCGTTACCGAACCAGCTCACCACCAGGGACACACGCTTGAGGTTCGGACAAAGCGCCTCCAGCGCGTCGAGGGACGCCGCCACATCCGTGCCGTTCCTCAGTTGATGCCGGTTCTCCGGCTTGGTCGATCCCAGGCCCAGCGCCTGCGTGACGGGGATCGTGTCGTAGCCGAACTCGCTCGCGCCCGGGATGAGGCAGACGGCGCGGACCATGCGGTTGAGCCCATCCACAGGGCGCACGACCTCGAAGGAGAATTGCGGCACGCGGTTGCCGAAATCTGCGAGCGGCAACCGCTCGAACACCACATAGGCGAGCCCGCGATAGGCCGGCGTGTATGCGGAGCCTTCCTTGGCGATGATCAGCGGATCGGGATCCTGCGTTTCGCTGCCGC
The DNA here is from genome assembly GCF_003332305.1 of Microvirga aerophila. Taxonomy (GTDB): domain Bacteria; phylum Pseudomonadota; class Alphaproteobacteria; order Rhizobiales; family Beijerinckiaceae; genus Microvirga; species Microvirga aerophila. The sequence continues at coordinate 119,627 of NZ_QOIO01000012.1, forward strand.
GATGCACCCGCATGGTGATGGTCTTGAGATCGATTTCGCGTTCATCCGCCCACACCCGGCGGATGAACGCGATACGACCCTCGCACAGGCCCACCGCCAGATTGGCGAAATACGAATAGGTCTTGTTGACGGTCTTTGGCCCACCGCCGCCGATGCCCTTGCCGCCCTGGGTGCCGGAGCGCTCCACCGCGGTGTTCACCACCTCCTCCAGGCGCGTCGCCCAGATGAGCTGTCCGCCCACGCGGGCGCGGCCGTAGATGCGCGGAATCGCGGCGCCCTAGGTGGAGGTCAGGCCGTCGATTTCCTTGAGGCGCGGCCCTTCGACCACCTTCGGGGCATCGGAGCCTCCGCCGAGAAGCGCATTGTCGATGGCAGCGCCCGCAAGCCCGCCGAGCGCTCGGCCCGCCATGGCTCCCAAGGGGCCCGCAACCATGCCGCCGACCACGGAGCCGACCGTTTGAAGAACGAGAGTAGCCATCAGGTTTATCCAGGAAAGCGGAATGCGTAAGCCAGGTGCCGACGCCACCAGGGCCGGAACGCCACCTCGGCGACTTGTGCCCCGTCATGGGCATGGATCATGGTTCTGTCCGAGGTAGCGATGGCGCAGTGCTTGGCGGGCAGCCCCTCGCGCCAGCGAAAGAGCAGCACGTCTCCGGCCATGATGGTTGCGGGGTCTATCTCGATGAGGTGACGCCGCGCCGCCGCCACGAGCGTATCGGCCCCGGCCTCCGCCCAGTCGGGCGCATAAGGCGGCGGCAGTTCGGGCTCGGCCCCCATGACGCCGCGCCAGACGCCGCGCAGGAGGCCGAGACAGTCGCAGCCGACGCCCTTGAGCGAAGCCTGGTGACGGAAAGGCGTTCCGATCCAGGAGCGGGCCTCAATGATGATGGTGTCGGGTGTGGGCATGGTGTCTTTGTGTATGTGCGAAGCATCGTGAGAGAGTACGTCTTGGCTCCGTCCTCAGGTGAGGAATGACCCCAGCGTCATCCCCGGACTTGTTCCGGGGATCCATGCCTTCTCAGGGATGCGGCTCAAAGACATGGATGGCCGCAACAAGTGCGGCCATGACGGCGTGGATGTTGCTCCCAGTCAGCATCTCTGGACGAGACTGCGTGTCTCACCGAAAGAAGCTTTTGCCGTCGAGCCCCGGCTCCCCCTGACGCGGCATGCGGATGATGAAGTCGTTGCCGGGCATGTGCGGGAAGCCGCGAAAGTTCTCGACGTTGCTGAACCTAGCACGGCAGGCCGCATGGGTCTTGTCGCATCCGGCCGTCGCCGTGAACGTGTCGCCGACAGCTATCGGTTGCGGTGCGCGCTGCCACAGGTCGAACTCGTCCGTCCCGCTGATAGCGCGATGCACCTTGATCTCGACGGACAATCCCGCATTCGCGCCGCTCGTCCAGGTGAGACGGCCCCCCGTGCACCATCCGTCGCGAAAGCCCGTGCCGGCGCTCGCGACGGCGAGCACGCTGTCGGTGCGGGTGACGGTTCCGGTTCTCGTATAGGTGGGGGACGCGAGATTGACGCCGCATTTCTGGTCGCCGAGATCGGCCGAACAGGTGGCGCGATACAGGCGTCCGCGCTCCTCGTCGAGGCGGTGCATGAGCCCCCTCACCTCGGCCACAAATCCGCCATCGGCGCGACGGATCTCGCCGATGGAGCCGATGTCGAGGAGAAGCCGCTCCGCCGCGTTCGACCAGTTGACGAGCCACGTCTCGACGCTTGCATCGTCATAGAGCCCAGACGCGATGTCGTCCTCGGTCAGCCCCGCCGAGATGAGTGCCCCCGAGACCTCGCCTCCGCCGACCGCAAAGCCGAGTTCGCTCGTCGCCTCCGCGGCGTCGAGTCCGGAATGGGCCATATAGGCGATGTCCCCGAAAGCAAGGTCGCGGTCGTGATCCGTGAAGCCGGACGACACGCCGTCGCGGCGCGTCAATCGCCAGCAATGGCAAAGGGATGTCGTCCCGTCCGCCAGGTGGGCGGCCAGGTTTGGGGGGATGTTGCGCATGATGGGTCTCGTGGATGGAGCGCTTAAGGAACGATCTCGATCAGCGGGATCTGGGGAATCGCGCCCGCGTCGAAGGCCGAAAGGTCAATGTCGAGCTCATCGGTGTCGAACCGCACCGGCACGTCGAACGCGAAGCCCGCCGTCACGGCAGCGCCCGGAGGCGGAGCGGCCGCGAGGGTGACGAGGCCGATGGTGGGATCGCACGCAAAGCCCTGACCGGGCTGCAGCACGAAGCCGTTGACAGCAACCTGCACCGTCTCTCCTACGGGCTTGGCAATAGTGCGCGCATAGGGCGCGTAAGCGGAGCCGTAGGTCTTGGCGAACTGGAACACGCGGGTCGTATCGTCGCCGGTGCCGATCCGCTGGTCGAGGGGTGTGGGCTCGCGGGAGGGTGGTCCGGAGCGCCAGTCGGTGCGGTCGCGGAACCGGAAGCCGATGAGCCGGCCCCGTCGCTCCTCGAAGAACGCGATCACCGCATGGAGCGCGTCGATATTCCGGACGCCCAGGCCCGCATCGTAGCGTCGGCGCGACTGGGCCCAGCGGCTGTTGCGATGCTCGCGGCCGGACGCAAGCGTGACGATATCGGTGCGCCGTACCGGCCCGCCCCGGCTGCCGAGGCTGACATCGAGGGGAAAGCGCACCTCGTGGAAATCGGACGCCATGGGTCCATCCTTCATTCAAATGAAACGGAAAGCGACGAGGGGGCGTTGTCGTGGCAAACGCCCAGCCAAAGGAGACGGCACGCGATGAGCAATGCTCCCAACGATCTCGCCGAAGACTTTCCGGACAAGGTTGACCGGATCCGTGAGCTGAAGACCAGCAACAACCACTTCGCGCGGCTTTTCGACGAGTACAACGAGTTGAACCGCACGATCCATCGCATCGAGACCCGGGTGGAGCCCGCGAACGAAGACCGGGAAGAGGAGCTGAAGCGCCGCCGCGTGCACCTCAAGGACGAGCTTGCCGCCATGCTGGCGGACGAGAACGCCTAAAAAGCCTCACATGCTGCGCTGGCCGCGCGCCACGGCCCGGGCCAAGGCGGCGGACACCTGCGCCTCGGACCGGCGGAAGCTCTCCGCGTCCGGAGTCGCGATGTAATACTAAGTCCCTGAAGGGCTGACTCGTTCGTGATTTTCTGCGTCGGGGTGGGTGTGATTCAACTTGGCGAGCCATGGAGGTTCGCCATGCCGATCCCACTCCGTTCTGACTTCG
>NZ_QOIO01000120.1 GCF_003332305.1 Microvirga aerophila
CCGCATCGATGATCTGCTGCCGTGGGCCTACGCCACCGCGCCAGACCTCAAGGCCGTGGCCTGAGAACACCGCTAACAGTGGTTCTGCCGATAGCCTCTGCTAGGCGTGCTGATACCTATAAATCTCCAGAGCCCTCACGTGCCTCCTAGGTCCGACAACTCAACGACGGACCATTTCCAGGTTTTGCGAACCTACCCCCACCACCCGTCACTCCTGGCCCCCAAAATCGGACAGATTGGACCCGAAAGGAGACGCATTACTGCCTAGATTGATGGTGAGCCTTGGTGGGCTAAGGATGAGGTGGCTAATGACCAACATGGACGATCAGGTAGCTCGACACTGTAAGGACATCATCCTGAGGGCGACGCTCAAGAGCGCCCAGGATCGGCCGCAGCCTTGCGAAGCCGGGGGAACACTTGATCGAGCCGTCCGGGTGCTTCGGGAGCAGTCAGCCTATCCGGTGCCTCCATACACTCCCCCGCGCCTAACAAGGTTCAGCAGTTCAAAGGACTGATGCTGGACGAGTAGGTGTCAAAGGGGACACAGACAAAAACCTCACGACAAGCTCGGGGCTTAGGAGGACCATAGATCGTATGGACTAAGGGCCCTGTTCAGTCATAGGCCCGTGCCTTGAGCCTCCTGTGTTCCTCCTGACATCACGGCACAGACGTGAAAAAGCCGTGTGCTCAAGTTAGAGCTAAGACAGCCATATATGGGGCTCGGTCATGCCTAGGGCACGATTTAAAATCCGAGTTGCTGACGACCGCAAAACCGTGACGATAGAGATCAAACCTCTTGGGCAACCAGGACATCTGGTGGACCTCGCACTCAATGAGCTTGATCAACTGATGGACAAACTTGGCAATGCAAGAAGCCAAATGGTCAAGGGGCACCCGATCCCGCCCTTCGAGCGCGATGAACCGCCGATCAGCGTTGCTGCCAACACCAAGTGGACCATCCGGGCGTCTCCACCGGAAGGTGTCCTATTTGGGTTTTATCATCCGAAGTTTGGGCCGGTCGGACTCACGCTACCAAAGGAAGAGATTGTGAGCATCGTCGGCTTCCTCACGGACCGCTTCATCCTTCAACCGACAGCTTCGTCAGGAAGACATTAGGCTGTGACCCATTGGCTGGAGCACTTCACTCTTCCTCACTAGCTTTCCATTCCTGATATGCAGTTGAATCGTAGATGTACTCCAGCGATGGCACGAGACGGAGTTCTCGTCCTCCAAACTTCCGTTTGAAGACGCTGATGTCAGTCCATCCGTCATTTGACCCATCTTGAGGGGTTACGCCAAACAGATCATAGGTCTGGTAGCCGAGACCCTTTGCCTTCCTCATAATCTCGAAGTGGAGCAGATACGGTGCCATGACATTGCGATGAACGGTCCGGGAACCGCCATAGTAGTAGGTTGCCGTGCGGCCACTAAAGACGACCAGGGCTGTTGCAACCCGCATGCCTTGGTACTCGGCAAAGAAGATCGAACCTCGTTCTGCCGCCAGCAGCAGAGGGATCAGGGTATGAAAATATCCGGGGCTGCGACCGCGCTTCCCCTTACGGGCAAAGGTCTCCTGGTAAATGCTCAGGAAGTCGTTGATGCCTTGCTGTGAGATGTCCTCGACAACCAACACGCCGTATCGCTGAGCAACGCCAATGTTGTACCGGCCTTTGGCTTCATCTGAGCCAGGATCGCGCCCTCAGAGGCGTTTAGAGCAACGCAGAGGGTATCCCGTGGCGAACCATAGTAGTGGCTGGATTCCTGGAAGCCCTTTATAAAACTGGGCACCTGCTGCCATCGGGGATTGATGCACAGATGACTGACCACTTGCTGTTCGGTCTGCCGTTTGCGCTCGATGAACGCCATGACGGCGCGAAAGACCTGTTCTTGCTCGGCCAGTGAGTCCTCCTCCAGGAACACCGGACCATCGGGAATGTAATAGTAGCGTTTGTCTGGAGCGAAGGACCGCGCGAGAACCATCGCACCACCCACGATAGTGTCTTTATCCCGCAGCACTGTCCCAAAGTGCTCCCATCCACGGGCAACCTTGAGGGCCGTGTACCATGATGACTGCCTGAAGCCCGTATCAGTCTTTGTTTCAATGAACGTGTCCCACGTCGCCCGTTTATCCAGTTCTTTAGGATGCTGTTTGACGGCTGCTTCAGCGCACATTGCTACCTACCGCTTGTTGGACAGATCGTCATTTCCAAGGCGACTCGCCCGTTCAACATCACCACGATCGTTCCCTATTCTATAGGAGACGTAGGGCCTTCCATTCTTGCTGACGCGTCGCTCGATTGAATTATCAAGGGGTATGAGACCTGATGCTATTCTGGGGGCGCACCGGTTCGATTAAGCCCGGACGGATCAGTTGCGCAGGCCAAGCCGAAAATCGGCAGAGACCTCACTCACCTCTCAGGTCCCAACTCTTTCCTCTCGTATTGAGAGCATCGGAGGTCGAAGGCTACGTCTGGAACCGGCATGTCATCCAGCCAAGCTTCAGCGTTGAAGGCAGCCTCATTGCCACAGTGGATGGATTGACAGTAGGCGTTGATGGAACAGACCCCTTTGGCTCCTCATGTTGTCCATAGTCATCGGAGAAATCTCACTCCCCTTGGCGTCATAGGCTTGCTGAGCTTCCTGCTTACATTTGTAGAGTGGGCACCTGGGCCGTAGATCCGCGAACAGCCTGGAACACCTGTAGGAACACCTTGGAACAGGTCTTCCCCAGGATCAGGAAGCCGCCCCGTGATGAAACCAGAACCACCCCTTGGGAGGCTCCTCAGCCCTCTTCGTGAGATCCGTGATCTGCCGTTGACTGGCCTCTAATGCAGACGCCCAACGATCACGCTCCTCCTTCAACTCCTCAGCCTGTTTCCGCTCCAGCTCAACGATTTCTTTGAGGGCTTCGAGTTGGGCTTCAGCCTTGGCGAGACGTACCTCTAGGGACACCTGAGGCTCCAAGGTGTTCCCTGTGTTCTCCTGAGAGGTTGCGGATCGTTTCATGAGAGGTTCAGCCGAACTGTTCCACAAGAACCATCAAGGAATGGGTAAGCATATTCCGGAAACAGGGTCAGGCTGAGCCGTAACCCCAAGGGGCAGAAAGCAAACATGCCAGACAAGATCACTGTCGCTTGCATCAATGGGGAATGGGCGATTGCCCACGAGACCTTGCTTATAACGACCCGATCCAACCTGTCTGATGCAATCCCCATCGCCATCAGGCTGGCCGCAATCCTATCCCGCAGTAGTTCGATGGAAGTTGAGGTGCATAACAGTTCGACGGACTTCTACACACTTTGGCAATCCGACCGAGATGCCCTTTCGGTTGAGGCTATCGCGCCGTGAATTGCCGAGTGACGTTGAGCACATCATCCCGGCCGATCAGCCACGCCATAGTGCGGCATTCTCCCAGAAGGACCCGTGCCATCCTCAAGGCGAAGTGATCGGGCGCGCTCACGCTCTTGGGATACCTGTAACGGCTATGCTTATTCCAAAGGAAGAGCTGATAATGAGCCATGCCACCCGTCACCTATGGGGTTGCAGTCAGCAGGGATCTAAATCTGTTTCACACGCCTAGACGATCTATGAAGGAGTTCGGTCAGGCCTCTCGCCAGATGCGGAGCTGAGGTGGGTTGTGGCCCACATGGCAGCTTGGGTGCGGTTTTGCGCGCGAAGCTTTCTCAGGATCGCCTTGATATGAACTTTGACCGTTGCCTCTGCCACACCGAGCTTGCGGGCGATGACTTTGTTTGGAGCCCCTTCCGTCAGCAACCGGAGGATCGCCTCCTCCCGGCCAGATAGGTTTCTCTCCTCCGGCGAATGGGTCTTGATCGGTGCCTCTGTCATCCCGGGCTGATGTTCTTGCCGGAGTGTGTCTGCCAGATCATTGATAGCCGACAGGATCGCGGCAGCGGGGAACACACGCTCTCCCAGCACGATCAGCTCAAGAGATTTGACCAGGATCTGCGGGGCTGTTGCGGTGTGCAGAACTCCCGCCGCTCCGGCCTGATAGGCCAGCACAAGGAAGTCCCAATCAAAGCTGTCAGCCAATAAGGAACAGGATGGCCTTGGCATCGGGAAAGCCCGGGAAACCTGATGGACGGTCGACGGCCTCGTCCTGGATCTGGAACTGAGTCTTCGACAGGAGGTGCTTGATCCCTTCGCGCATCAGGAAACTGTCGCATATCAAAACGGTGGGAATCTGCAATGCATCCTGGGCTGCTATATCGTAATAATATTCATGAGCACTATGAAGAGACATTGATCAACTCGCATCTGTTAAAGCCAAGAAAATCATTGAGCCTGACCGGCTGAAGCAGAGCCGAAGCATTTGTGCAGCAGTCGCGGATACTGAATTGATGTTACCTCCAGAGAATATGTTGAAATCTGCCAATAGTCGCAGGACCTTTAGGCCTTTGGCCTTACCTCTTTTGATTCATAGTGAGCTGCGAACGTGTCCCGTCGAGCGGCCCAGCCCCCACGGACGTGCCTGGCTCTTGCTGTGTCTTCTGGATAACAAGCCTTTCTCGACGCTCAGCTACAGACGGCTCTAGCCAGTTCCTCAGCAACCTTCTCTCTGGCCTCAGGTGAGTGTATCGGCTCAACATCTATAGGTCACGGTGGCCACAGATCAGAGCCGCCTCAGGAACGCTTAAGTCGCTCACCTGTCGCTCACCTGATGAACAACGGCTGCAAGTCCCGTTCTGCCTTCCTTCAACGGCTCTCGTGCAACCTCTCGATCAATGGGCGGCTCCTTCCGAGTTCAGCTCATCGGGAGGATCATATGAGCTTCGGTTGGAAGAGGGCTGTTCTCACTGGTGTAGTGGCTCTTGTGCTTGGAAGTGCTGCTCAGGCGGCCGACTTAGAGGTTATCCCCGGCTCCACTTGGTACAATCAGCAGGAACAGATAAGCGAATATGGCAACGCCTACCTTGCTCCCGCAGAGCCCCGCCAGCATTGGCGTGAAGGGCGCTTCTACAACCACCGTGAGCATGACAGGTTCTACGGGCGGCATGTCGCTGAAAATCGCCCTTGGGCTCGTCCTGACTTCGCTCGTCCTGCCTGGAGCCATGGTCAGGAGTGCCGACTGATCATCAAAGAGCGCGTGAGCCCTTGGGGTGAGCGGGTCGTGCGGCGGATCAGGGTGTGTGACTGAGCGCCAACAGGTCGGCATGGACAATTCGAGCTTGCACTGAAGTGAGGACGGGTCTGGTTGCGTTAACGACACTGTTCCCTTGTGCATGAAACTTGAGCCTGACAGATACTCCACCGTCAGGCTCATTTTTTTGACTGCTTAGCGGAACTGTCGGGAATTTTGTGTGGGGCCTTACGATGATCATGAGGGAAACATCGCATGGCACGCCGCATTTCCGACCACCTGCTGGATCAACTGCTGGTGGGTGCTGAGGCCAAATCAGCCTTCGCCCAGGATGGACTACTCGACGAGCTGAAGAAGGCTTTGGCTGAGCGCGCATTCAATGCCGAGATGGACCATCTGACCCGCCACTGAAGTTTCATCCAGTGGCGTTTAGAGCCTCGGCTGGTGATACGCCGTGGGCTGGCGGAAATTACGGTGAAACCTGTGCCATCTGGCGTTCGCTCAGCAGAAACAAATTATCCGTTCCAAGCCTCCTCGACAGGAGGCCCTGAATCACACCTCAGCCCGAATTAATAGGTTCTGAGCCTAGCGAAAATCTGATGCATAGCCGTTCGAGAGTAAGAGATCGATATGTAATTGAACCTTGCCAATAGATTAATACTAAGTCCCTGAAGGGCTGACTCGTTCGTGATTTTCTGCGTCGGGGTGGGTGTGATTCAACTTGGCGAGCCATGGAGGTTCGCCATGCCGATCCCACTCCGTTCTGACTTCG
>NZ_QOIO01000121.1 GCF_003332305.1 Microvirga aerophila
GCCTATGACAAGACGCTGTATCGGCAACGGCACAAGGTTGAGAACATGTTCGCCAAGCTCAAGGACTGGCGCCGGATTGCAACCCGCTATGACCGCTGCGCCCACACCTTCTTCTCGGCCATCTGCATCGCAGCGGCCGTCGCCTTCTACCTCAATTAACGAGTCCTGAGCCTAGTCCTGATGGTCTGTCGAAAGCGAGGTTTGAGAGAGTGATGACGAAACAGTCGATGGAGGAACGGAGTGGAGAGAATCAGTTCTCTGCTAGGAACTTACGGAGGTAAAGTCGGTAGATTTACCATCTGCTCTCTTGGCTGCTCAGAATGTTACCAAAGTATATAATACTTAATGTGACCCAACGAACTCAGCTGTCGACGATACTACTAATCATGACCGACGAATATGATCAAACAATGTGTTCTCGCGGCATTGAGTTGAGAACAATAACCGTCTGCGATGTTAATGCCCTTGCGCCTCACATCCCGGCCTGGGATCGTCTTGCCTGGGATGCGCCTCAGAAGAACCCGAGCCTACTGCCAGATTGGGTCGTGACCTTTCTCCGCCACCGCCTCCAGCCGCATGCAACGTGGTTCTGCTGTTTTGCCTATGCTGGAGATGAACTTGTCGGCGTGTTGCCCGTCATTGTCGCCCCACATCCGCTACTAGGGTCTCGCTGGCCAGTGCTGCGAACCCCGTTCGATGAACACACACGATCCGGTGACATCGTAGTGGCACCCGACCATGCCGGAGCCGCGTTCAGAGCTTTGCTGGCAGAGGTGGCTCGGGAGGTGCCCAACCATCTCAGCATCAGTCTCAAGGTGGTGCGGCAGAACTCTACTGTCTGGCGCGTCCTGCAGGATGTGCCCGACGGCTATGCCCTGCGCCGCGGCCTTCGCTCTACACTCTCCCTCCTCCATGTGCAGGGCGATTGCGACCGCTACTTTGCCAGTCTCGGCAAAATGCGTCGAAACCTGAGGATCGGGCGCGAGCGGCTTAGGAAGCATGGCACCGTTACGGTGGAGATGAGGAAAGGATCGGCGGCGGGCGAGGACTTTTTGGCTGAGTTTCTGGCGCTCGAGGCCTCGGGCTGGAAGGGCCGCATGGGCACCGCGATTCGCAATGATCCTCACATGGTTGCCTTCTACAGCAGCTTGGTCAGGCACTTTGCTGCCAAAGGTAGGTTAGAATGGCACGCAATCCGAGTTGAGGGCCGTCTCGTGGCAGCCCAAATAGCGTTCCGATGCGGGGCAGCGCTCATGCTGCCCAAATACGCGTATGATGAGGATTTTGCGGAGTGTATGCCAGGTCATCTCTTGATGGAGGAGGTGATCAGGGAGGCATTTTCTCGCCCTGAACTGGCTGAACTCAACCCAATGAGCGATGCGGCCCAGCACCGTCTCTTTCACATGCCGCGTGACGAATATGTCGACTTTCATTTAGTCCGCCAGTCGACCCTGCCGGTGTTGTTTGAGCTTCCGCGCGTTGCAGCGCAATCCCTATACCAGGATCACGTGCGGCCTCGCATCCCCCTAGCGGTGAAGCAGGTCTACCGCAGGTTTAAGCGCCGTGAAGTTCGGCAGCCCAAAGAAGAGCGGCATTCTCGTCGGCCTCAGTAGGAGGTCGGTTCGGATACAACGCCGAAGCCGAGGACCATTGAAGAAGCCGTAGCGGATTGACGGAACGAGTATCAGCCGACCAGTCGATTGCAGGGCATTCGGCAGAGCTGAGGCGGTTAAACGGGAGGGTACCGCCATACCTGACAAGCGCTCTTCTTCGGCTCAGCTAGGTCCTGTTAGTGCTTGAGCCAATCGAGAGCAGCGGCGAGACAGAGAATGCCCCTGAACGATGAGGCAGTCTTCTCGTAGCGGGTTGCAACGGCCCGCCACTCCTTGAGCCTGGCCCAGAGCCGCTCGATAGTCTGAATGCAAATGACAAAACCGAGTGGCTTCACCGGCAGGGCTGGTCGGAATAGCGTAGCGGATCTCGACCTCACCGTCAGTGACGATGACGCGCACCACCAGCCACTCGATCAAGTGCCGCCTCTGTTCCCAGGTTGCCTGCTCAAGTCCGTCCCGCACCCGGCGGCAAAAATCGTCGATGCTCAGGCTCACGCGTGCAATCTCGGTCTGGCGATCCACCTGGGCCTCCAGTTGCCGCACCTGGGCGTCGAGGGCCTCTTTGGCTTGGTTCAAATCACGCCGGCGACGCCGGAACTCTTCAAGTCCTAACACCTCCGCCAGATACGCCTCTGTGAGACGCTCGATCTGCCGCTGAAGATGGGCTTGGCCGCGCCGGAGCACCTCGCGGCGCGCCTGCAGCTCCTGGGGCCGCCAATGTCCCCATGTGCCCGCTCCAGGGCAAACCGGATCGCCTCCGGATGGGTGAGCACCTGACACAAGTCGGTCCAGACGAGGTCATCGATTTGCTGAGCCGGGATGAAGCGGGAGGGGGATCGGGTTTCCCGATAGGACTGCCGCGCCGACTGTTTGCCACGGCAGCAATAATAGCAGTAGCCGGATGGTAAGCCGCGGCCCAAACACGCCAAACCACAGACCCCACAGCTGACAAGGGCGCGCAGCAAATAGCGATGGGCCGTATTGTTGCGACGGGCAAACTGCCGGTTCTGAGCGATCTTGGTCTGCACGCGATCAAACTGCTCCTGTGTGACAATCGCCGGAACTTGCGCCACGGAAATCCAGTCCTCCGGCGGGCGTACGCGGTAGGGGGCGGCCTGAATGCGTCCAGCATACACCTGTCCGGCGTAGACCGGGTTGGTCAAAATGGCCCGCAAGGTCGTCACATTCCAGCGCCCCTGCACCCGCGGTGGCGGTACGGCATCCTGCTGCAGCTTCTTGGCCAGCCCGAAAAGACGGTGGGTCTCGTCCGCGTACCAGCCATACATCTCGGCCACCACGGCAGCTTCAGCCTGATCAAGCCGCACTCCGGCCGGATCCCGCGGCCGCTCGGGGTCAACCCGATAGCCGTTAAGGTGGGCGCGTCCACGGCAGCAGGATCCCGGCCTGTAGCTTGCGCAAGCGGCCCCGGCGCATGCGCTCGGCAATCAAGCTGCGCTCATACTCGGCCACGGCGCCGCGTATCTGCAGCAGGAGCTGATCGTGCGGATCCTGGCTCATCGGCCGGTCGAGGAACTCGACCTCACAGCCTGTGGCGGTGATCTCCTCGAGCAGGAGAACTTGATGCACATAATTGCGCGCGAGCCGGTCCGGTGCCGTGATCAGAACCCGATCGAGTTCGCGCAGAGCCGCGCGGTCCCGTAGCCGCTCCAGACCGGGCCGTGTGAGTTTGGCGCCGCTATAGCCATCATCACGGAAAATGTGTTCAGGGGCGACACTCCAGCCCTGCTCAAGGGCGTGGGCCTGCAGGCGATCAACCTGCTGAGCGAGGCTGTCGGCCTGCGCTTGGCGCTGGGTGGAGACCCGCGCATAGATCCCGGTTCTCATGGTTCACCTCCCGTGCGGGAGGCTCGGCGCCGACCGGGGCCGCGGCGTCTTGGGACCCCTGCGTCCATGCCATCAATTGCTGATAGGTCCGGTCCCACCGGCGCTGCCCGTCCGGATGAGGCTGGCATCTCCGGTGCATTCGCCACTCCCGCATCGTTGCCTCCTACCGCAGACAAGTTCGGCAACGAAGGGCAACCTGACGGCCCTGACTGGCGCAAGTGCAACGGTAGCCGCCATCAACTCAACCTGAGCTGTCCGAAACGACTCAGGCCGAATTTGTCATTTGTGATCAGACCATCTCGACGACGTTACGATTATTATAGATCCAGTCCGGACAGGCGACCGGCGCCTCGTGCCGCTGCGGCGGGATGGCCGATCGGGCTCCTATGCTCCAGACGTGCTCGCGAAAGGCGTGACTGGTGTACCCGCGATCGGCCACAACCCAGGTCGGCACGCCTGGCAAACTCTCCAGCAATGGAACGGCTTGGACTTGCATCGCTTTAGATACTGCTGGCGAATTCATTATTTGGTGGAGCGGTTGAGGCGCAGTCAGCGTTCAGGCCGTAGGGGCTTGGGTCCAGATCTGGAGGGTTCCAGGTCGCTCCGCCCGACCGTGAGTGGTGATGTTCCGACTTCAACCGCAACCGTTGCCCGTGCAGCCTTTCCCCAGGGCAATGCCTATCTGCGCTTGCGCGACCACCTTGGGACGATCTTCACCGACGCCCAGTTCACACCTCTCTTCGCCCATCGCGGACAACCGGCGGAATGCCCGTGGCGGCTGGCGCTGGTGACCCTGCTCCAGTTCGCCGAGAACCTGTCCGACCGGCGGGCGGCCGAGGCTGTCCGCGGTCGCATCGACTGGAAGTATCTCCTGGGATTGGAGCTGACCGACCCAGGCTTCGATGCTTCGGTTCTCAGTGAGTTCCGCGGCCGTCTTGTGGCAGGCGGCGCACCGACTCGACGCATGTGCTCGGGGTGGTGCGCTCCCTGAACCGTCTCGAATGCGTGACCGAGACGCTGCGGGCTGCCCTGAATGCCTTAGCGTCCGCGGCCCCCGAGTGGCTGCGGATGCATGCTGATCCGGCCTGGGTGGAGCGCTATGACAGACGGGCAAGTGATTATGACGTGCCGCAGGGCGAGGCGAAGCGGCGCGCGCATGCCGAGCAGATCGGTCGTGATGGTCATCAGTTGCTTGCTGCGATCACAGCCCCTGGGGCTCCGACCTGGCTGCGCGAGATCCCAGCTGTTGAGCTGCTGCGGCAGGTCTGGCTTCAGAACTTCTGCCTTGTTGACAAGGCTCTACCTGCAGGACCTGAGGCTGGCGAACCAGGTGAGGCCGCTCGTCTGGTGCAATGGCGGACCAACCAAGAGGGGCTTGCGCCCTCCTTGCTGATGGCTGCTTCACCTTATGATCCAGAGGTGCATTACGCTAAGAAGCGGTCAACGACCTGGATCGGCTACAAGGTGCATCTGACCGAGACGTGCGACGAGGGCGGACCGCATCTGATCACGCATGTGGAGACCACGCCGGCACCCGTCGTTGATCGCGACGCTCTCGAAGACTTCCATGAGGCGCTTGAGGCCAAAGGTCTGCTCCCCGACACCCATCTTGTCGATGCCGGCTATGTCGCGGCCGACCAGCTTGTGGCCAGCCGAAAGAAAGGCGTGAGGCTCCTTGGGCCGGCCCCCAAGGATTATCAGTGGCAGGGCCAATCCGGCGAGGGCTTCACCGTGCAGGACTTCCTCCTTGATTGGGCTCGCGAAGTGGCAACCTGCCCGGCAGGGCATCAGAGCAAGAGTTGGGGGCCCGATTACCACCAGGGACGGACAGCCTTCAAGGTTCGCTTCTCGACGACAGATTGTCGACCCTGTCCCTTGAAGCCACAGTGTACTCGGAGCGGCCGGCGCCTTCTGACGCTGCGGCCACGCGAGGAACACGAAACGCTGGAGGCGGCTCGCGAGCGGGAGGCCCAGCCCACCTTCTCAAAGGAGTATCAGCAGCGCGCCGGAATCGAGGGGACGATCTCGGCGGGTGTCCGCACCCTGCACCTACGGCGCTCCCGGTATATCGGATTGGCCAAGACCCATCTGCAGCATGTGCTGACGGCGGCAGCCATGAACCTCATTCGGCTTGGTGCCTGGTTCGCGGGCACGCCGCTCGCACGAACGCGTCAATCAGCATTCACCGGGCTCATGACGCTTCCAATCAGCGCATGAGGCATTCGCCAGCAGTATCTCTTCCGAAGCAAGACCATTCACTCTCGGGGTCATAGACCAAGCGAATCGCAGTGTGCTCTTGCATCGAGAGGGACGGGGCGTGAATCGTAAGTGCGTCTATCGGCTCTCGATCTCCCCCAGGTAACGGATTTCGTC
>NZ_QOIO01000122.1 GCF_003332305.1 Microvirga aerophila
CGTGCCGTTGTGAGGCTTGAGCGTAAGGTCAAGCGGCTGACTGATCAGGATCGAGCCGATCAGGCTGCCCGTCTCAGATTTGCTGCCCGTTACCTGCGCCAAGCCGCACTCCGCGACCGCCTGCAAGCCGCTGCGTTGAGACGAGCGGCCCACGAGTGATTCATCATTCAGTGCGACCCCGATGAAGGCTGGCGTCGCTCGCTGCTCCAGGGAAGTCATTTGAGATGCTGGGCGAGGTACTTGTTCATCTCGAACATGCTCACCTTGTTCCTGCCGCCGAACACCGCCTGAAGCTTCTCATTAGCCATGATCTCACGCTTGTTCTGCGGGTTCTGAAGTTTGTGCTTCTTGATGTACTCCCACACCTTGCTCACCACCTCAGGGCGCGGCAAAGGGGTTGAGCCAACAACGGCGGCCAGTTCCTTCGACGGCTGCAACGGCTTCAAGAAGCCGGAAGCCGGTTCTAGCGACGCGCCCTTGGCTGGTTTTTCCTGCTCTGGTTTGTCGTTTGAGGTTACCATTATGATCCTCAGGGACGCTGATTGAGATACGTTCTGCTATCGAACCATCCCGGCAGGCTTTTGCAGCGCCGCCTGGAGCAGACGGTCGGGATCAAGATCATGACGGTCCTTCATCTGCAACAGCATGGCCAGATGCGTCCGCGCCCGGTTCACACGGCTCTTGATCGTCCCAACCGCTACCTCGCAGAGGCCCGCTGCATCTTCATAGGACCGCCCTTCGGCTCCCACCAGAATCACAGCCTCACGTTGCTCGGGCGGCAGTTGAACCAGCGCCCGCCGCAGGGCGGCGAAGTCAAGAGCAGATTCTTGCTCAGGCAGGGCTGTCAGGTGTTCGCAATATGCTCCTTCCGGATCCTCGACCTCATGTCTGCGCTTGCGGTACTCCGAGTAGAAGAGGTTGCGCAGGATCGTGAAGAGCCATGCACCAAGATTGGTGCCCCGCTCAAAGCGGGCGATGTTGGCCCAGGCCCGTACGATGGTGTCCTGCACCAGATCATCGGCCCAGGTGGGGTTGTTGGTGAGCGAGAGGGCAAACGCTCTCAGGTTGGGGAGTTGACCGAGCATCTGGTCACGCAGGGCCGGCTCAACCCGGCTGAGCCGGGGCGACGGCTCCCAGCGGCGGGCGGCACGAGCCGTCTCGATGAGGGCCGTCTGCCGCTCATGCGTGAGGGGATGAATGTGCCGTAACCGCGCCCGCCTGATCCAGGCGGGATCGGACAGGGCCTTGCTTTGAGGGGCAGAATGGCTGTGTGAACAAGCGCTTCGTGCCATGGCTTGGCTCCACCTTGGCTACCGCAGCAGCATATACCTGTGCCGCTCGACCGGCCAGGAAAAGCACCACACAATCGTGGCTCCTCAGGCGGTGGAGGGTTGTACAACATGCGCCGAGGAATTGTTGCTGAACCGGCTCCCCTCAGCTTCCGCCGCAGGGTCACGTTTCTTCTAGAATCCTCGCGGGCCTCGGTTCTCTGGTAACCTCATCTTCGCGGGCTCTCGCACGGACCACCGCTCCGGGTACGCCACCGAGGACGCGGCGGCAACGCCTGCGGGCGGGATCGCTGACTGGTGGTGGATGATCGTGCTGGTGATAGTGGCCGCTGTGGCGATCTGGTACTTCACCCGCAGGCGGACACCCCTTAGAACCGACCACGCGGTAGTTGGAAGGCTTCGCCAGAGCCCTGCCGTTTGACGTTTGGCTGACGTTGGTTCATGGCAGACGGCATGTCTCCTGACAGCATCAGAGCCACATCAGCCCGAGGCTGCGCACGCATCGGCCCAGGAGCGCAAGCGAGCAGCAAAACAGCGAACAGGAACAGCACCCACGTCATGCTGGAGCGAAGCATCGCGACCTTCCATCAGTTCAGCCCCTACCTCAGCCGGTTTACAGCGAGGGGATCAGTGCGCAGGAAACGCTGTGATGAACATGACGGCTGCGAGCGTGACAGCGACGCAGGCCATGCCCCAAACAATCATAACTCCGGTAACTCCGTGAGCGCGAGAAGGAATGCTGGCGAACATCATTCTCCTCCTGCTGCTTTGGCATCACGCCGTACAAGGCCGGGAGAGGCTAGGTGGAGCCATGCCTTGCTGATGCGGCTCCTGAGGCCGCTCCCGGTCTGCCGCTCGTGGAAGCCGCTACGCTGTGGCCCGTCCGGATGCCGCAGCGATCATCGCGGCCAGGTTGCAAGGTGGTTCCATGCTGAACCTCCTTTCACAAGCTGCGCCGGTCGCTTTGGGATCAGCGTACTGCTGCTGAGCAGCAGCAGAATCGTCCTCTCCTCACGATCTTCCGTCAAGCAAAACCGGCAGGATAGAAGTCAATTGGTAAGGTGCGGTCGGGGCTGAACTCTGCGCCTGATCATCGAAGAGCCCGATGACCATGATACGCTGCGAGAAAGCAGTTTTGCACAAGGCGCTGCTGAGCATAAAATCGTCCAGCGACGCGACGTGAGGAGGCTTCTGATGCTACAGTCCAAAACGGGCGACACAGCGGCACGGGAGCAGGTTTGCCCGGATGATCTGACCTCAGACATCTTAGCGGCTCTGGCGGCGCTCGCTACCGTCGAGACCCGCTACCGAACCAAACGTGACGCACTCTTTCAGGTATCCGGCCCTGACACTTTGAAGCAGCGCTTCTCCGACCAACTCGAAGCTCGGCATCGGCAAGAGCGCGAAGCCACCAGCGTCTGGTCGAGCTTCACTATAGCTTGACTGTCACTGCCAGGGTTCGTGACCCTGACCTCAGGCACTGACCAGAAGGTTAGGGTGGCGCAAGGTCAGGGGCCGACATAGGGGCGGAACTCGTCTGATGTCGGTCCGGTTGATTTGGCAGTCTTTGTCTGCGCAGGAGGGTT
Source organism: Microvirga aerophila (assembly GCF_003332305.1). GTDB lineage: Bacteria > Pseudomonadota > Alphaproteobacteria > Rhizobiales > Beijerinckiaceae > Microvirga > Microvirga aerophila. The sequence goes on from NZ_QOIO01000122.1 coordinate 2,876, forward strand.
GATCATGACCCAAGCAGCAGCAACACCTGACACGACTGCTTCCCATCCTCTGATCGAGAGCAATCGGGTTGAAGGCACGCCCGTCTACGACCCACACAGCAAGCGCATTGGCACGATCCATCACCTCGTCATCGAGAAGGTGAGCGGGCGGGTGGTCTACGCGGTGATGAGCTTTGGCGGCTTTCTTGGGATTGGCAGCCATACCCATACGATCCCGTGGGAGAAGCTCACGTACGACACCCAGCTTGGCGGCTATCGAACCGACATCACCCAGGAGCAGCTAACGGGTGCTCCCGTGTTCTCGGGTGATGAGAGAGTGTGGTGGGATCGGAGGCGTGAGGAGGACATCCACGACCATTGGAAGGTGCCACCCTACTGGGGTTGGTGAGGAGCCGACCATCAGACGGGGAAGCTGAGGCTATCCTTAGGACGAATTATACTGCCTCGCAGTTTTCAACCAGATATGGTCTCATGCTTCACCTGATGAACGGGAGAAAACTATGGCTGGTAAAGCTCGCATGAGACCGTCGTGGAAGAAGCATACGGTTCGCTGGAAACAGGTCGTTGCCCCAGCCAAGACGCTCGAAGGACAGAAGAACCTCGCCAAGAAGCGGCGCTACGCCACCCGTCACGGTTAGATAGAATGAGAGAGGCCGCCTTCGGGCGGTTCGCGGTCTTCCGGGGCCGGATCGCTCATTAGCTGGCACCGCTCCCCACCGTCCCCTGCTGCCCATTGCGCGCGAACTCGCAATGGTCGTTGTGGCTGGTAACCCGCTGTTGCTCCAGCTTGCGCGTTATCAAGTAGGTAGCTGCGGTGCATTAACTGGCGGCTCTGGAACTAGAGCTATTCAGCCAAGTTGTCGCTGCGCGGTCTTAAAGCACGAGAATGCTATTCCCGAGGACAGCATACACAGGTGGTTTGTGGTCGCAATTCCTTATCGGAGCCAGCTATGCCTTCGTCTAGATCACAAAAACGTCCGGTGATTGTCCTGGTGGAGGAGGAAACCACTGAGCGGAAGGCCATTGCCCATCATCTCCAGGACGCAGGCTTTGCCGTGGTCGAGGCAACAGACACGGATGAAGCTATGACAAGTCTTGAGCAGCGCTCTGACGTGCAGGGGCTTGTCACGGATGCTCATGTGCCAGGAAATATCGATGGGTTTGAATTGGCTGGGTTGGTTCGAAAGCGCTGGCCCACTATTGCGGTTGTGATGATGTCGGGACATTCGGACCCCTCATCCGGTCCTGTACCAGAGGGCAGCGAGTTCATCGCAAAACCATACTTGTTGAGCCATCTCGCCCCAGCATTGGATCGATTGATCGGAAGAGCGGGATGAGCCACGTAGTCTTGTTGGGTGACAGCATCTTCGATAACGCGGCCTATGTTCGGCCTGGGGAACCGGATGTGGTGAAGCAGGTCAGAACAAAACTCCCACAGGATTGGCAGGCAACCCTTTGTGCTATCGATGGCGCGGTCACCCGCGACGTGGAGCGTCAGCTTCGGACCGTACCGGCTGGGGCCTCTCACTTGATTGTCAGTGTCGGTGGGAATGATGGGCTCCGGAGCGTCGGTATCCTGAGAGAGGCTGTCCGGTCCGTTGCTGAGGCTACGGGACGGCTTGCCGACGTGCGGGAACAGTTCGCCCGTGATTATCACATGATGCTGGAGGCCATCATGCCGCACCGGCTGCCGGTTTCGCTCTGCACCATTTACGATGCGCGCTTTCCTGACCCTCGGGAGCAACGCCTCATCCTAGCCGGATTATCGCTGTTCAATGATGTCATCAGCCGCGAGGCATTTTCTCGAAGGCTGCCGCTCATTGATCTTCGCCTAATCTGCAATGGACCGGACGACTATGCCAATCCTATTGAGCCGTCCGCCAAGGGCGGAGAGAAGATTGCGTCCGTGATCGCTCAGGTGGTAGCGGGTAACACGATCTTTCCAAGATCGCAGGTGTTCGCCCACTGAACGTTTCGCACATTCGCCCTAGCGAACCTTCTCGCTCGCCCTCCCTCCAGTTGAAGAAGGTCCAAAGGCTCTACTGCGCTACCCCTGCGACTGCCAAGAAGAATGGTGTTAGCCACTGGAGCGGAATGGCAACAGCCCATCGAAAGACGTTCAGGTCAGCTCCGAACTGCCTGCCTAGCATCGGCAGAAGGAAGATGATTCCTAGCAGAATGAGGAAGCCGTAACGCTCCAGCTTTGCAAAGGGCTTCGCCAGTGCCTTGGGCAGAACGCTTAGGGCAACACGACCTCCATCTAAGGGCGGCAAAGGGAACATGTTGAAGATCGCCAGGATCAGGTTCAGCAGGATGGACTGATAGAGTGTCTGGACTAGCCAGGGCGCAACTGTCCCTGGCAACAGCGGGACAACTCTGAGGAGAACCGCTGATATGAGGGCGAGCACCACATTCGTCAGCGGTCCAGCGAGAGCCACAAGCGCCATGTCACGGCGCGGATTGCCCAAACGCCCAAATGCCACGGGGACGGGTTTTGCCCACCCGAACAGGAAGGGTGCCTTGGTCAGGAAGAGCAGGGCAGGAAGCAGGATCGTTCCAAAAGGGTCCACATGCTTCAGGGGATTGAAGGTGACACGGCCAAGTCGGTGCGCTGTATCGTCTCCTAGCTTCCACGCGGCAAGGGCATGGGCCGCTTCATGGAAAGTGATAGCGATAAGGATGGGGACAATCCAAGTGGACGCGGAGTATATCGTAGCAAAAAGGTCCACCAGAAATCCTCATTGTTGCGCCAGTCGGTGATCAATGAGGCGCGACCGAATTCGTCAGAGCTGGCTCGGGAAATTTAGACAGTGGGATCAGTGGAGTTTCTGCCTGATTGCGGCCAGAATGGCTGCCGAACAG
>NZ_QOIO01000123.1:2500-5730 GCF_003332305.1 Microvirga aerophila
GATTGGCCTTTCACCCCTAACCACACGTCATCCGAGTCTTTTTCAACAGACACCGGTTCGGACCTCCAGTGCGTGTTACCGCACCTTCATCCTGCACATGGCTAGATCACCCGGTTTCGGGTCTAAAGCAACGAACTCAAACGCCCTGTTCAGACTCGCTTTCGCTGCGCCTCCGCCTATCGGCTTAAGCTTGCTCGTTACTTTAAGTCGCTGACCCATTATACAAAAGGTACGCGGTCACCCAGGACGAACCTTGGGCTCCCACTGTTTGTAAGCATCCGGTTTCAGGAACTGTTTCACTCCCCTCGTCGGGGTGCTTTTCACCTTTCCCTCACGGTACTAGTACACTATCGGTCGCTGAGGAGTACTTAGGCTTGGAGGGTGGTCCCCCCATGTTCAGACAGGATTTCACGTGTCCCGCCCTACTCGTATCCCGTGATCACCTTTATCCGTACGGGGCTATCACCCGTCTCGCCCGCCTTTCCATGCGGTTCCGGTGAGGATCTCACAGGCATTGGCCTGGTCCGCGTTCGCTCGCCACTACTAACGGAGTCTCGTTGATGTCCTTTCCTCCGGGTACTTAGATGTTTCAGTTCCCCGGGTTCGCTTTAAACCCCTATGGATTCAGGGCCTAATACCTTCATCTGACCCTCCGTAGTGCCAGCACAGAACTGCTCCTGCGCTCACAATACAAAGGGTCGAAGGTGGGTTTCCCCATTCGGAGATCCTTGGATCAAAGCTCGTTCGCAGCTCCCCAAGGCATATCGCAGCGTACCACGTCCTTCATCGCCTCTCAGCGCCAAGGCATCCACCAGATGCTCTTAAGACACTTGATTACTCTTATGATCGGTGCCCGTCGGCAAAGACCGGACACGGATCCAAGAAAGACCTGCTCTTGACCTTTTCAGATCAAAAGCATTGCTTGCCGAACACACCCGGACAACGACCCTGCGGGGGCCGAAGCTGGTTGGAGGACTAGGTGCCTCACAAACCGGGTATGTTCCCTCTTTACGATTTCAAACATCCGCGCCGCCGTTTGATGACCAAACCGCACGCGAACCTTTTTTGACACCGGACATGACCGCATAACGGGTGGGGAACTGGTGGAGCCTGACGGGATCGAACCGACGACCTCCTGAATGCAAATCAGGCGCTCTCCCAGCTGAGCTAAGGCCCCTTTTAGTTTGGGGTTAGTTTGGCCTCAGGCGCCGGCGGCAACGTCCGTTGCCTTGGCTATCCGCGCCATGGGGCGCGGCGGCCGGTCGGCCTTCGCAAGAGACTGTGCCTGGCACAGCCCTCGTCGCGAACCCGTCCGCGTCGGCCAGGCATCCCAATAATGGTGGGCCTGGGACGACTCGAACGTCCGACCTCACCCTTATCAGGGGTGCGCTCTAACCACCTGAGCTACAGGCCCCGACACCGCTAAACAATGTCCGGAGTGAGATAAGAGAAGCGAAGACGGCAGCGTCCCGCATAGCGGGATCTGACTGATCCCTTGTGTTCAAAAGAGCCCCGATAGAAACGGCAGATGCCGTTGCTGAAGGAACATCCTTAGAAAGGAGGTGATCCAGCCGCAGGTTCCCCTACGGCTACCTTGTTACGACTTCACCCCAGTCGCTGACCCTACCGTGGTCGCCTGCCTCCTTGCGGTTGGCGCAGCGCCGTCGGGTAAGACCAACTCCCATGGTGTGACGGGCGGTGTGTACAAGGCCCGGGAACGTATTCACCGTGGCGTTCTGATCCACGATTACTAGCGATTCCACCTTCATGCACTCGAGTTGCAGAGTGCAATCCGAACTGAGACGGCTTTTTGGGATTAGCTCCCCCTCGCGGGTTCGCTGCCCATTGTCACCGCCATTGTAGCACGTGTGTAGCCCAACCTGTAAGGGCCATGAGGACTTGACGTCATCCCCACCTTCCTCGCGGCTTATCACCGGCAGTCCCCTTAGAGTGCCCAACTGAATGATGGCAACTAAGGGCGAGGGTTGCGCTCGTTGCGGGACTTAACCCAACATCTCACGACACGAGCTGACGACAGCCATGCAGCACCTGTGTTCCAGCCAGCCGAACTGAAGAGCCCCATCTCTGGAGCCCATACTGGACATGTCAAAGGTTGGTAAGGTTCTGCGCGTTGCTTCGAATTAAACCACATGCTCCACCGCTTGTGCGGGCCCCCGTCAATTCCTTTGAGTTTTAATCTTGCGACCGTACTCCCCAGGCGGAATGCTTAAAGCGTTAGCTGCGCCACTGAACAGCAAGCTGCCCAACGGCTGGCATTCATCGTTTACGGCGTGGACTACCAGGGTATCTAATCCTGTTTGCTCCCCACGCTTTCGCGCCTCAGCGTCAGAACCGGACCAGTAAGCCGCCTTCGCCACTGGTGTTCTTGCGAATATCTACGAATTTCACCTCTACACTCGCAGTTCCACTTACCTCTTCCGGTCTCAAGCCATGCAGTATCGAAGGCAATTCTGTGGTTGAGCCACAGGCTTTCACCCCCGACTTACAAAGCCGCCTACGCGCCCTTTACGCCCAGTGATTCCGAACAACGCTAGCCCCCTTCGTATTACCGCGGCTGCTGGCACGAAGTTAGCCGGGGCTTCTTCTGCGGGTACCGTCATTATCGTCCCCGCCGAAAGAGCTTTACAACCCTAAGGCCTTCATCACTCACGCGGCATGGCTGGATCAGGCTTGCGCCCATTGTCCAATATTCCCCACTGCTGCCTCCCGTAGGAGTCTGGGCCGTGTCTCAGTCCCAGTGTGGCTGATCATCCTCTCAGACCAGCTACTGATCGTCGCCTTGGTGAGCCTTTACCTCACCAACTAGCTAATCAGACGCGGGCCGATCCTTCTGCGATAAATCTTTCCCCGTAAGGGCGTATCCGGTATTAGCCCAAGTTTCCCTGGGTTATTCCGAACAAAAGGGTACGTTCCCACGTGTTACTCACCCGTCTGCCACTCCCCCCGAAAGGGGCGTTCGACTTGCATGTGTTAAGCCTGCCGCCAGCGTTCGTTCTGAGCCAGGATCAAACTCTCAAGTTGAAAGAATTTGATCTCGACTAAATCTCTACGCATTGACAGAGTCCATCCTACTCCAGGTTTCCCCAGAGCGGTGGTACTCACCAAAAAGCATAGACATCGGTCGGTATCTCATCGACAGCCCCAAGGGGCCGTCCGCAAGGACACCGCCGTCCACGCTTCTCTCTCTCATCTTCACTTGTCAAAAAGCA
>NZ_QOIO01000124.1 GCF_003332305.1 Microvirga aerophila
CGAAGTCAGAACGGAGTGGGATCGGCATGGCGAACCTCCATGGCTCGCCAAGTTGAATCACACCCACCCCGACGCAGAAAATCACGAACGAGTCAGCCCTTCAGGGACTTAGTATAAGTTAATGTTCGATCAGCAGGATCTCCTTTACCTCGAGACAATAGCGAGTGTGAGAGAACCGAACGGTGCAGCGCGATCGGCTGATGCGTCGCCGGCCTGAGGAGTCCAGGAGCCAAAGGGTTTTGGGCGTGACCCGATGGATCACACACCAATGGTCGGTTGCTCCTGTAATGCCGACGATGGCTACGCAGTTTGGTCCCAGCGCCTGGTCCAAGGCAGCCCACAAGTCGGAGAGGGTGCGTTGGTCGCGCTTCAGCCGAAGGGGCCGGATACTGACACTAGGGTTCTGACCTTGAGTACACCACTGGCCCCCCACAGCTACGATCCGCTTCAGCTGGCGGAAACACATTCCTCGGAGGAGTGGCTGATGAAGGCGAGGGCAGTCTTGCTCAAGAGCTCTGATCAGCTTTCCGAACAGCTTTTGGCACTGCTTCTCCCGCAGGTGGAGGACATGCCGAACAGCATTCACCACCGCGTAGACGCCGCACAGTCCATCAAGATCTCCCGGCCGGTAGGCGCGCCTGTGTTTGCGCATCAGCTCTTAGTTGGGGCGGGCGAGGGCGGCTGGAGTGGTGGTGACAAACAAGAAATGGCTGAGTGGCGGGATACGAACAGGGCCTGCCGAGGATAGTCGGTAGCCGTCACGGAAGGAACGTGGTGCATGAGCGTGGCTCCTTAAAGCAAACGGGAGCCCAAGGGCTCCCAGTATCGGGTCAGCACAAGGTGCCGACGAATGGTGATGTTGTAAGCACAAGCTACGATTTACCAACTGCCAAGCTAAACTGCTAAGCCTAATAGCCTCGCTTTGTGAAGCAGCAACCCGGCAAAAACACTATAAATGAAACGATGTATCATGTGAAATGTGTGCCGCCAAGCCTAGCTTTGGGCAGGGTTGGCGCTGTCAGCAAACGGCCAAGGTTATGTCAGGAAAAAACTGCCATTGGATACTATGCAATGGGGCCTCATTCATCTCAACTTCAGATGACATGCGGCACAAGCCTGGCGTTGCAGTTTCGGACGCAACAGTCAGGCGACAGAGGGCTCGACTGTCGCAAAGCAGTTGCATCGACACGACAGATCGATTGTTTCCCGCTATTAGGCAGCTTGAACAAAACCATTCTGCCCCTTCGACCCCAGCCGGCTAATGTCAAGCGCTTGCTCAAGTTCAGCCTCCATAGATTCAGGCGCGAGGCGAACACCAGCTCGTCGGCACAGACGGGGCCCACTTCATGATAAAGGCGGATACAAGGAGCTCCCCTACGGCCAATGCGCCACATACAACCTTTGTGCGGTCTCATCTGGAGCGAGCTCCCAATCGGAAACGTGAACGGCGAAATAATGTCCGTCTCCGGATCGAGATTCGCCAATTCTGTTCCGACGGTAAAAACCAAATAGAGGTGATCGATCGGCCAGCGCGAAAATCGGGCTTCCCTTGAAAGGTTCTAACGGAGCCTCCGAGCACCCAAGTATGTTCAGCGCAATCTCACATGAGGGATCCATGCGCAAAGGAAGCTGTCGAGATCGCGCCAAAAGAGCGTTATCTAACAATAGCTTGCCTCTGAGCACGTCAGATCCGGCCCCATGTAACCTCCTTTTTTGCCCCAAACAGTCCCCCAAAATTCCAGAGATCTACACCCAATTTCACATCCAAAATTGCGGTCGTGTGGGCAATGCTTTCACATCACACTCAGGCTATCCAACATGGAGAACTCCTGATGACCGATCCAGAGGACCATCTCAATTCGTATGCAGCCCGTGTTTCAGGACACGCAGTCACTCGCGCTGCCCAGAGAGGCGTGCACAAGAACGTCATCGAATTGATTCTGGCCTTCGGTGATATAGAACTGCCTGCGGCGATGAAGCGGCGCAGGCTCCGCCTCTCGCGAAATCGCGCTGCCGAACTGATTGCCGAGGGATACTCATTCCGCCTGGTTGATGCGGCCCAGAAGGTCGAACTCATCCTCAGCAAGATGGACCGAGTTGTAACAGTTGTTCGCTGCGATCCATACCCTACGCGCCGAAACATGTTCCTCTCTCAGCGGCACACTTCTGTTCGCGTCTGATCGGGAGCACGTAGATGTCGGACACAGTCATCAATGCATGGCACCACTTTCCGCCTCACGACAAAGACTCTGCGGAGAACCATGCGGCAAGCCTGCGCCATACCCGTGCTCGCTTGGACGAGGCCGATCAAATCGCACAGGACATACGGTCCAGCAAACGTATATCTGAACCTGATCGACCGCGCCTCGCGCGAAACCTAGGTCGGATGATTGAGGCCGCCAAAGCCCATAACGTTCACGACCTAATTAGTCAGCTCTTCGCTGCGGCGTTTGGCGACGCGGTCGCCGAAAGCGCCCTGAAAAAGCGCAAGCGGTATGTAAGGCTGCAGGGAGAGGCTTTGCCTCCAGCACAGCTGCCGGGTGAGTACCATGCCCGCGGCGCTGAATTCTTACGACTCTCGCAAGCATGGGCGGATTTGCAGCGACCCAGCGATGTCGCTCCTGAGGACGCCCGGCGGCAGGCGATCCTGAACTTGATTGAAGGCACAACGTTCGATACGCGGACGAGGATCACACTGCGACGCGCCGAAGCGAGCCGAATTGAATTCGTCGAGCAGATGAACAGGGTGCTGACTCATATAAGCTCGTCAGTTGATCTGGATACTTACTTTGACACCGCGTCCGAGATTCCGCTCGTACCCGAAAATGATGGCACCGAGAGAAAGTTCCTCGTCGGCCTCGGCACGTTTTGGGACGGTACAGGCTGGGACGAACTTCGCATACAGCCGATCGCTTCCTACATCCCTCAAAGTCCTGTTGGGGAAGACGGCGACAGATTGAGCGATGGCATCTGCACTCACTGGCTCGCACCAAAGGTGCACATCGGCTTCATCTACACGCCAGTGATAATGGACTACGCAATCCCGTACACGATCCCACAAGGTCGAAAGTCGCGAGAGCACGAGGATGAGTTAGTTAGCCACCTGATCCACCGCTACGGCCCGGAAAATGTGCCCTTGTATGAGCATGTTGTCGAGCAGTTTCGGGAGGAGTTTTCCGCGCGTCGGGAGGCGGCCTTTCGGCGGGAGGCGGGCATGCCGGACATAGACGCTCTGGCGCAAACAATGCTGCACAACCACCTCCAGGCTGACTATGGCCTTGGGAGAAGAACCGTACCCGATCTGAACTCGCCGAGCTACATTCTGACGATCAAAGAAGCCCTGAAGCCTATGTATGGACCAGACGTCGCCCGGATGGTGAGCAAAGGTGCCGTGCGCAACACGAAACGGGAAGCGGCCTGGATAAGTTGGCATTCGTCGTACCGTGGCGACAAACCTATGGTGTGGCGTGTCTCTGCTGTTTGGCTCGCCGTCTACCGCGAACGTGCCACAGGGCGGGTTCGCCTCGTGATCACAGCCACGGAGGACGACCTCGATCTCACATACAGCTCATTGGTCTACAGACGGAATACTTATGCGGGTGACGAGCACACTCCCGTGCGCGGCCTAGGACCGGATCTTTATGCCGCCCAGGAGCCCGACGTAGATCCGCTTTCATTCCGTGACGAAGTCAACGGCGTTGTGATGTACGATAAAAATGGGGATCTAACGGGGGATTACCACGACTACGAAAATAAACTCAACTTTATTCCAGGAGCCACTGCCATTTCACTGGCTTTCACTCCGTTGAACCACGCCACCAATGGATCCCCAGGAATCGAATTCAAGCCGCTTTTCGATGATTGTCCGGGGTCATTCTCTCCTGCGCCACACAACACGATTGCTGGCGCGATACTGAGAAACCTCGCGCATGCGGCACCAGGTGAGAGGCTCGACGATCTTCTCATAGCGGATGCCAAGCACAAAGCAGACGTAATGCAACGGCTCCTTGGAAAACAAGAGAGCGACTACCGCAGAGGGATCGAACGCTGAGTGCATTCAGGATGCATCAGTTCAGTCATTAAGATAGCAGCGTCCAAGGCAGCACTGTCTGACGTACGTCGTTAGTCGCGTTGGCGAGGAAGCCGATGATCGAGGTATCCCATTTGCTCGCGTATCCGATCACAGAATCGGCGGGATTGGAGGCGGGCTGCCCATGGGCCTGTGGATGCGCGTTACGGCATAACCGAGACCTGATCAGAATGTCAGTGAGCCACATTGGCTGATCCGAAGGTAACCGTGATGGCAACAAAGCAGTACATGATCACGTATGCACGCTCGTATGGAGTGTCCCATGACATGGTGTGGTGCGACACGGAGTACGAAGCCATCATGATTGCACGAGACAGGTACGGAAACTCGGTGCTTAGCGTCCGCGCTGTGTCATGAGTTTCTTACCTCGGCAACGTGCTTTCCAAGGGCAGTATGTCAATGTCTAAAGCACAAGCACCGAGAGCACTTCCGTCGCTTGGAGGCGGAGAAATTGAGCAGAACCGGCAATGAAAGGGAAGCAGAAGCTATTGCGAGAGCACACACTTAATCCGAAGCAGACCGACGGAAAGCAACTGCCTCCGGAGCGATCCCAGCGCATTTTTTCACCTGAGCCTACAGCAGGCCAATCCGAAACCAACCAAAGTCGTCATTGGAGACAGTATGGCTACGTTCGAGGGAACTGTTCAGGATTTTCACCACTACCTCGGCCCTAAGATCAGAAACGCTGTTAATGTCTTCGCGAAACGGGCGCGGAAGGCAAGGAAAGGCGCTTGTGAGCATTGTAATGGGACATTCCAAGAGCTCGACTCGGCCCACGTTCACGGCAAAGGACGCCGCATTATCATCGAGGAGGTCTTGTCCCAGTTTCAAAACCCCAGTGGAGCCGTACGCTGTGACGTGGGAGCCGCGGAGAAGGAGATTCTCGCAAAGCACAGTCCTATAACGGACGTTATCAAATTTCTATGCAAACGCTGCCATGGTGAGTACGACAGGTCGCCCGGAATAGAGCCACCACCGCGAAACCACGGGGCGTCGCCTCTGTCCGACGGCTGTGACGAGCTTATAGAAGCCGTAGCCATCGAACTGCACTTCTTTCCGGCCGACGAGGCGGTGTTCAAAGCGCAGCTTATTAAGGAAAAGAAGGCGTACTTTGTCCTATACAACAATGATGGGTCGGCCACGCCGATCAAAGAATGGAATGCCGCAAACTTTACAGACGCCTCGAACCTGAGGGGTAATATATTCACGGGACAGCTGAGACGCTGGAGGAAGAGAGGGATCGGCAAAGCTGTTTTCGCGATACGTCGATCCGATCTTCCAATCAGCAAGCCGTCCGCTCAACCTGCCCTCTAAAGCATCGGACTGGAAATTCGACTCTTAGGGTTCTGGGTTGATGTGATCTGTGATTCACTTCGTCGGACGGGAGGTGGATCATGGGTCACTGCTATTCTCTCGATCTTCGTATGCGGGTTGCAGCCTTCGTCGAGGCGGGCCATTCCTGCCGGACGGCGGCCCGCCACTTTGGCGTCAGTGACAGCTGTGCCATCAAGCTGATGCAGCGCCAGCGGCGGTTCGGCTCGCCGGCGCCCGCCCGCCAAGGCCGTCCGCCGGGAGGTGGCAAACTGGTGCCTTATGAGACCTTCCTGATCCAAGCCGTCGAGGCACACCCCGCCA
>NZ_QOIO01000125.1 GCF_003332305.1 Microvirga aerophila
CCGTATCCTGAATTGGATAGCCTTCGTGGTCTGCATCGGCTTGGGCTGGTGGGCGGTTGAGCTTGGGCTCTGGGAGAAGCTAACGAGCCTTTTGAAGTAGCCTCCGCCCGAAATGGCCTCGAGGGGACCATGGGTCCGCAGGATCACAAGGTCGAGCGGCGGCTGGCGGTCAACTTTGCCGCCGACGTAACGGGCAACTCGCGTCGGACAAGCTAGGATGAGGTGGGAAATAGAGGGCATGAACTGGCCCATACTCCCTGCTGCGGTATGCCAAAGGCTTTGATCTGCGGCACGAACGCGGAATGAAATGCAGTTTCTGCCAACGGCAGAGCGCAACTGCCCCCTCGCTAGACCAGCGGCCACACGAGCAGGATGAGCGGCACGCCAAGTACAAGGACAAGGATCGACAGCGGAAGACCCAGCCGCCAGTAGTCACCAAAGCGGTACCCTCCCGGCCCCATCACCAGGGTGTTGCACTGGTGCCCGATGGGCGTGAGGAAATCGCAGGCTGCGCCCACCGCAACCGCCATGAGAAAGGCGTCAGGCTTGTAGCCCAGTTGCCCCGCGAAGGTTGCCGCGATAGGAGCCATCACCAGCACCGTGGCCGCATTGTTCAGGAACGGCGTCACGGCCAATACCGCCACCATGATCAGCGCCAGCGCACCATAGGCCGGTAAGGTGCTGGCAAGCTGCGACAGCCATCCAGCGATGAGATCGGCCCCACCGGTCGTGCGCATCGCCTCGCTGACCGGAATCAGGGCTCCCAGCATCACCAGGATCGGCCAATCGACGGCGTCATAAGCCTCGCGCAGCGAGAGTGCCCCGAACAGGATCATCAAGATGGCGGCGGTGAAGAAGGCGGTGGCGACCGGTAGCACGCCAAAGGCGGTGAGGAGCATGGCACTGCTCAGGACCGCCACAGGAACAAGACCTTGCCGGGCGCTGCCTAAGCGGATGTCGCGCCCGGCGAGCGGTAGGCAGCCGAGTTCCTTCAGCTTGTCAGGGAGCCGCGCGAGATCGCCCCTCAGCACCAGGACATCATCCGTGCGCAAGGTGATGTCGCGCAGGCGCTCCGTAAACCGCTCGCCGCTGCGACTGACGGCGAGCAGATTGAGGTTGAAGCGCTCGTGCAGGGCCATGCGCTTGGCAGTTTGACCGATCAGGATCGAAGTCGGCTCAACGACAGCCTCAATCCCTCCCATCTCCTCGCCCACACCCTTGCCTCCGGTGGGGCGGTTCCCTCCTTCGAGTTCAAGGTGGGCACGGGCGACGGCCCGTTCGAGCGCTTCCGGGTCCCCCTCCAGGAGAACAATGTCGTCTTTGCGGAGGATTGCATCCGGCAGAGGCGTCATGTGCGCCGTCCTGTTCCGAACGATGCCGGTGACCAGAACCTCGCCGTCACACAGCCTCGCGAGGGCGCTGACGGTCTGCCCAATGACCGGCGACTTCGCCATCACACGGGCTTCCGTCATGTAGTCGGTGAGATTGATCGCCTCATCCATGGTCGCGGCGGCTTTGCGGCCACCGGGCAGAAGCCGGTAGCCGAAGGCCAGGAACGCGACACCAGCCGCAGCAAGGCCGAGGCCAACTGGGGTGAAATCGAACATGCCAAAGGGCTGCCCGGTCAATTCCTGGCGCATGCGGGAGACGATGATGTTGGGCGAGGTTCCAACAAGGGTGATCAGCCCGCCGAGCAGTGATCCGAAGGCCATTGGCATGAGAAAACACGAGGGGGAGGCTTGCGAGCGCCGAGCCATCTGGAATGCAACCGGGATCAGCATCGCAAGTGCGCCAATGTTTTTGACGAAGGCTGACAGGATGGTCACCGCTGCGACGAGGAGCACGATCTGGCCCTGCACGGACGTGACGACCGGCGCGACCCGGTGGAGGACCGCCTCCATCACACCAGAACGGGCCACCGCCGCACTGACCACCAGCGCACTCGCGACAATGATGACGATGTCGTCACCAAACCCGGAGAAAGCCTCCTGATGCGGAACAATGCCCGTGAACACAGCCGCCAGAAGGGCGAGAACAGCGACAAGATCGTAGCGAAGGCGTCCCCAGATGAAGACGGCCATCATTCCGGTCAGCACCGCGAAGGCAAAAATCTGATCCCGCGTCATGGCTTTTGCCGCACAACAGGAGGTGCGGAGACAGCATAGAAGCTCCTGGTCCGGTTGGGTTCTGGTGTCCCGTCCGCGCTATGCAGCGGCTCACTTCTCGTCAGGGGTTTGAACCGGCGACGGAATCTCGCCGTCGCCATAGCCACGCCGCCCGTCGAGCTTGACCTTGGGGGATGGTGCGGGGCGATCCTCCAGCATCCTCACGGCTTTCCAGACCGAATTCGCAACTCTCCGGGTGAGGCTAAGTTGGCTCTTGCTCATGAAGGGCTCGCTTTCTTACGTCACAGCCGCGCTGCGGCCGTTCACCTGCCCCCGGCCTATCCGGGTGCTCCCGGGTCAAAGACTTCCGAGAACGCGACCGTCAGCACCGGTTGATTGGCTCTGTCCATGATCTCGACGCGCCAGCTTCGCCGATCCTCGCCGGTTTGCTCGCCTTCCGCAATCATGGCACGAGCCTTGGCGAGCGCGGCTTCCCGTGCCGCCTGGAGGCTGGGGTGCATGTCCCCTTCCGGGTCCTCGATGACACGGCTCTCGGTTCTGACGTTGAAGTAGTACAGCGCCGGTTCTGCCTCATGCATCGCAGGAGGATGCGGCTCGTGCGAGGGGTGGCCTGCGCGAGGCGCTCCACCTTCATCGTCCCACCGCTTCAGGTCGTCACGCGGGCTCGGGTGCTTCGGAGCTTTACCCATGCTGCAACGATAGCACTGGCATCCGGCTATTTGATGACGGTGACACCGAATTCACGCCCCAAGACCGTGTGGCCGGCCTCCTTCCCCGCGCGAAACGCCATCTGGTCCTGGCATCCCTCTCCAAACCAACAATGTCCGGAGCGCCCGACCGCACAGGTATAGCTCAGTGTGCAACTTCGGCTTCGCATAAAGCAGCGCGTCTACGGCGTCGTCCGCCTGCGAGTGAAGTACCAGATCGCGGCAGCGGTCACGATGACTAGCAGCATCATCCGCACTGTGTGCGCTACTCGCTTCGGGGCAGCGTTCATCTCTGAAACATCATGCCCGCTTGGTTGCCGCAACTCGGTCTATCGGAGGACGTAGGTAAGCCCCATCCTTATTAGACGGCAGGTTTGATCATTTACAGCGACGGTACACGTATATCTTGGCCTATAGCAGGCGTATACTCCCATGCGGCTGGGAGGGCATTATGCTTCAAAAGATCAGGCTCTATCTCTCCTACGAGAACAAAGCGCTCGTTGTGGCGGCTCTGGCGCTCGTGTTCTGCGGCGCGGTCATTTTGGGATACATGTGACGGGCTTCAGGCACTGATGGCGCTTCCTCGGAGCGCAAACGTACTCCGCGTCTCCACTATCGGGGCAAGAGACAGAGCGGTTCGGGTTGGTCCGCTATGCTGTGATTAGGTACGCCCATGCGGAGGTAGTCATGGCCTATGTCATGTTTCAGTATGATCGCCCCACCGACCGGCAGCACTGGAACGACTACAACCGGTACGTTCGAGAATGGATTGCTCAGCTTCTGGAGATTCCTGGTGCTGTGTCATTTTTGGCCTATCGCACGGCGGATGAGGCCAGTCCGGACACCTATACCATGCTGGAGTTCCGCACCCAAGAGGATGCGCGTAAGGCGGTCGGCTCTGAGCCCATGAAGAGAGTTCTCGACGGCTTGCGGGCTGTTGGCGCAATGGCCAAGGTCCAGGTGGTTGAGCGCTCACCCTTCACCCCCGAGCCCATCCAAGCATGAGATTGGAGCCGCTCTAGGAAGCTGCCCAGCCTTACCGATAGATGTGGCTATCCCCGAGGCGTCCCGCCTTCGGACACCGTGCCTGTCACTTCCATATGACCGATGGCGCGCAGCCGGATGCCCGTCGTGAACTGATCCAGGCTTGCCAGCGGCAGATGGACGAACGTGCTGATCCGACTCGTCAGCACCTGAAAGGCCCGTTCAAAGGCTTGCTCCCTGTCCAGGTCAGAACCTTCGACGGCTGCCGGATCATCGATGTTCCAGTGGGCAATCGAGGGATGCCCCGGCCAGAGCGGACAAGCCTCCCCGGCAGCGCTGTCGCAGACGGTGATCACGAAGTCCATCACAGGGGCATGCGGCTCGGCGTACTCATCCCAGCTTTTCGAGCGGTAGCCGTCTGTGGGATAACCATGGGCTCCCAGCACCTTCAGCGCGAGCGGGTTCACGCTGCCTTTGGGCTGACTGCCCGCCGAGTATGCCTGGAAGCGGCCCTTGCCCTCCTTGCGCAGAATGCCTTCCGCGAGGATCGACCGGGCCGAGTTGCCGGTGCAGAGGAACAGCACGTTGTAAGTTCGCTCACTCATGGAAGACCTCCCTTAGCAGCATGGTGCAAGACCAGCCGTCGTTGGCGCTTACAGGGCGGGCGGCTTCTCTCGCCGGGAGCCAAACGACCGCGTTGGGGTGCCAGGGAACAGCGAGACATGGGTGTGCTGGGCCACCCACTCCTCACCGACAACTTGCCGCCCGAGCACGACCGTGGCGCGTCCGGGGCGGTCAAAGGGCTTGCCGTCTTCGGTGTAGCCGGTGGACTCGAACACCGCCATGGCCACCGCCGTGAGCCGATCCCTGGAGACGATGGTGCGCAGATCATCGAGCCGCCAGCGGAACTGGCCGATCTGGCCCCAAACATGACGCCACTGCTCGGTTTCGGTTGCCTCCCGCCCGATGGTGAAGGCTG
Source organism: Microvirga aerophila (assembly GCF_003332305.1). Classification (GTDB taxonomy): domain Bacteria; phylum Pseudomonadota; class Alphaproteobacteria; order Rhizobiales; family Beijerinckiaceae; genus Microvirga; species Microvirga aerophila. The sequence goes on from NZ_QOIO01000125.1 coordinate 4,797, forward strand.
TGTAGGTGCCAAAGGTGATCATGTCCTCGGCAAAGAGCGGACGCGAGCCACTGTAATCCACTGTCTGCACGCACAGTTGCAGGCGCTGGAACCAGCGGCGGACCAGGGTGACATCATCCTCTGGCGCATGCATGGCCGCCTCCAAAGCTGAGACTCCGAAGGAGGGTGCGCCTGCTCCAGCAGGTGGTCAAGCAATCCCGAGCCAGGGCCTCAGCCAACCGGATGATCTGGATGATCGGCAGCCGCAGGTATATGGTGATGCGGCAGCCAAGGTAGAGGACCGCCATGGCACGGACGGCTTACAGACACAGCGATCCCGTTGTTGAGAACAAGCGTTCCCCGCAGCGCAACCGGCGTCGACGGGAGCATCTGAGACGTATTCATCCGATGACACGGGAGCAGCAACTTGCGCTGATCGAGGAGGCTCGTGCTGCCCGCCGTGCCGCGCAGCAGGTGGCTGAGGTGGCTTAGGCTCAGGTGCTGACCCTGCCGCCTGACCAGGAGTGGGCGTATGGGAACGGCTGGGGATGATATCGCGGCATCCGTGGTGTTGGGCCAGCCCGAGGCGAGATTGATCGGCTTCTGGCTCCCGCAGCCAACAAGCAGCCAGAGGCTTGCCCCCTGCGTTGGGTTCGTGAGCTATGGAGGAGACGGTTCCATGAGGCACAACAAGTTCAAGGTCGGCCAGTCGGTTCTGCCTGCCCATCCCAGGCGGGCTTGGTCTGCCTCCTGAAAAGTGATCCTCCCTGAAGTATGGCTTTTGAGCCGAAGGAGGACTGAAGATGGGCAAGAAGAGGCACACGGCCGAGGAGATCGTCGCTAAACTGTTGGGGTGGACGGCCCCCTTACGGCATCGCTGTGCCAGAATGAGGTCGTTGCAGATCTCACACACAGGAGACCGTCCGTG
>NZ_QOIO01000126.1 GCF_003332305.1 Microvirga aerophila
AGACGGACGAGAACTACGGCTCTTTCGTTGCTCTTGCTCTGAGCTTCATCCTCATCAAATCCGTCCACACGACCTAGGTCATTGTATTTTGGAAAACGACAAGGCTGATCTTCCAAGTTCTCGATCATACCCGCTCAGGGAATTGCTGACTCGCATTTGCGATAAGGTGCGTGGCGTGACTTACTGAGGAGCGGGGTGCTGTTGATGGAGGTCAGCATGGCCGGGCTCCCGATCCGTCAGGACTACTCGCCATCAGATCTGCGCACGCGGGCCGTCCGCGAGAAGGATTGTCGGGCCGCCCTGCGGTTGCTGGCGATCGCCAATGCCCTGGAAGGCATGACCCGGGCCGAAGCCGCCCGGCTGGCCGGCATGGAGCGCCAGGCCCTGCACGCTGCCATCCAACGTTTCAATGCTGGGGGACCTGACGCGCTGCATGACCGCCATTGCTCCGGTCGTCCGGAACAACTCGGCCCTGGTCAGCAGGCCGCCCTGAAGGCCCACATCCTGCGCGGGCCGGAGCCCGAGCGCGATGGGGTCAGCGCCTGGCGCCTGGTCGATCTGTGTGACTATGTCGAGCGAACTTATGGCGTGAGCTACAGCGAATGGGGGCTCTCGTGCCTGCTCAAGCGGCTGAACCTGTCGCGTCAGAAGACCCGGCCCTCGCACCCGAAGGGCCATCCGGCCGCGCAGGCGGCATTCAGAAAAGGAGCTGCCGTCACAGCTGCAAACCATCGCCGCAGAGCATCCTGAGGCCCGCCTCCAGCTTTGGTGTCAGGACGAGGCGCGCTTTGGCCAGAAGGGCCGGACAACGCGCGTCTGGTATGAGCGCGGCATGCGTCCGCCCGGGGTCGTCGATCAGCGCTTCGAGAGCCTGTATCTGTTTGCCGCCTGCCGGCCCGGCACGGACGAGACCTTCGCGCTGGCGCTGCCGCGGGTGAACGTGGACGCGATGACGATCTTTCTGGAGCACTTCTCGCGTCAGCTTGCGCCAGGCGTCCACGCGGTGCTCGTGCTGGATCAGGCCGGCTGGCACGACGCGCGGGCCCTGCTTGTGCCGGAAACCATCACCCGCTAGAGCACTTTCGACTTAGAGGCTGGTGAGCAATTTTATTGCTCAATCTAAGTTTTTGATTTAACATAGGTTCGGAGCTGGCTGCTGCTGCGGATGCGGGCTGTTTGACGATCCGGGAGCCCCGCCATGGATGCCAGTTCCTACGCCAGCGATCTCACCGATGCGGAATGGGCGCAGCTTGAGCCCCTCGTTCCGCGCAGCCATCCCGCCGGGCGACGACAGACTTATCCGCTCCGGCGCATCATCGACGCCATCTTCTATCTGCTGCGCACCGGCGCTCAGTGGCGGCTGCTCCCACACGAGTACCCTCCGCGTTACGCCGTGTTCTACCACTATGCGCAGTGGCGCGAGAACGGCACGTGGGAGCAGGTGACCCAGGTTCTGCGCGAGAGCTATCGCCGCACCATGGGCCGGGCTCCTCAACCGAGTGCAGCGATCATCGACAGCCAGTCAGTCAAGACCACTGAGATGGGCGGACCGCGTGGCTATGATGGCACCAAAAAGATCAAGGGCCGCAAGCGCCATCTTCTTGTTGATACACAAGGCAATCTGCTGAAGACCAAGGTACATCCGGCCGACATCCATGATCGTGCCGGAGCCGAACTCTTGTTGGAGGGTCTGCAGCATCTCTTCCCGGCCATCGAGCTGATGTGGGCCGACACGGCTTATCGCGGATTGAAGGATTGGCTCTGCAAAGCGCTGGACTGGCGGCTGTCGATCCCGCAGCATTGGTGGACCGGCGGCATCTGGATGCGGGCGGATGCGGAGCCGCCGACGCACCCGAGCGGCTTTCAGGTGCTCGTGTTGATACCGGAGTGAAACTCCCCAGACCTGCCGATTAAATTTTCACCAGGTGAGCGCGGCGGCCGAGCGTTTCGGCCGCCGTCGGGAAGACCGGCAGGCTCTCTTCGCCGATGCTGCTCCTGATGGTCAGGAGGACAGGCGGTGATCCAGCTTGGGGAGGTAGTCATGATCCTGGAATGGCACCGGCAGGGCATGTCGGTCTCGGCCATTGCCCGCCAGAGCGGCCTCGACCGCAAGACCGTGCGCAAGTACATCCACCGCGGCCTGGAGGCGCCGGCCTACGGTCCGCGCAAGCCGCGTCAGACCGTCATCGATCCCTTTACCGGCTACTTGCGCGAGCGCGTGAGCGCCTTTCCGGGCCTGACCGGCTCTCGCCTGTTCCGCGAGATCAAGGAGCACGGTTATGCCGGCGGCTACACTGCTGTCACAGACTTCCTGCGCGAGATCCGCCCCGCCCCGACGTCTCCCTTTGAGGTCCGCTTCGAGACCCCGCCCGGCGCGCAGGCCCAGGTCGACTTTGCCCAGTTCCAGGTCGTCTTCACCGATGAGCCCTCCACCCCGCGCATCGTGTGGCTGTTCTCGCTGGTGCTCGGCTACAGCCGCCTGATCTGGGCCCGCTTTGTCCTGCACCAAGATCTGGCGACGTTGCTGCGCTGTCATGTGGCCGCCCTTGAGGCTTTGGGCGGTGTGCCGCACGAACTGCTCTACGACCGCATGAAGACCGTGGTCACGGGTGAAGCCCACTCTGGCGGGATCGTCTACAACCGCGCCCTCATCGATCTGGCCCGCCACTTCGGCTTCCATCCCAAAGCCTGCCGGCCCTACAGGGCCAAGACCAAAGGCAAGGTCGAGCGGCCCTTCCGCTACATCCGCGAGGACTTCTTCCTGGCCCGCTCCTTCAGCAATCTCGAAGATCTGAACCGGCAGCTGCAGCACTGGCTTTCCACGGTGGCCAATCCACGCGTGCACGCCACCACACGCCGCGTCGTCATGGAGGCCTTTGCCGAGGAGCAGTCCTTCTTGCGGCCTCTGCCGCTGGTCCCGTTCCGCTCGGTGCTGCGCCTGGAGCGGCGGATCTCACGCGAGGGCATGGTTAGCGTGGGCGGCAACTTCTACAGCGTGCCCGACGCCACCCGCCGGCGCGTGGTCGAGGTGCACACCCTGGCCAACGAGATCCGGATCTTCGAGGAGGGCGAGCTGATTGCCGCCCATCCGGTGCTGGAGGGCCGCCACCAGCGCCGGGTTGCTCCCGGACACCGTAAGAGCCTGCCCACGGGGCACAGGCGTGGATCTGAGGCCTCCCCAGTCAGCCGCGCCGGCGACGTGGTCGCGCAGCGTTCGCTCGAATTCTACGATGCGGTCGCCCGCCACCTGGCCCGGGAGACCCGCGCATGAGTGCCGCTCTCGAGCTCACCCCCACCACCCTGGAGCGGATCCGCCAGGATCTGGTCGGCCTGAAGATGCCGCGCGCCCTGGAGGCGCTCGACGCCATCGTGCGTCGTCTCGAGCAGGGCGAGATCAGCGCGCTGGAGGCCATCGACACGCTGCTGTCGGAGGAGCTGACGCTGCGCGAGAACAGTCGCATCAAGACCGGTCTGCGCATGGCGCGGCTGTCGACGATCAAGACCCTGTCGGGCTTTGACTTTACCTTCCAGCCTTCGCTCGACCGCGACCGCATCCTCACCCTGGCGCAGTTGGGCTTCATTGGCCGCTGCGAGGTCGTGCACTTCCTCGGCCCGCCCGGCACTAGCAAGAGCCATCTGGCCACGGCGCTGGGAGTGGAGGCGGTCAAGGCCGGCCGGAGCGTGTACTTCTGTACGCTGGCGGATCTGATCGGCATGCTCGCGCGTGCCGAACGTGAAGGGCGTCTGGCGGAGCGGATCCGGTTCTTCTGTCGGCCCACGCTGCTGATTGTGGACGAGATCGGATACCTGCCGGTGGCGTCCGGGGCGGCAACCTGTTCTTCCAGCTGGTCAATGCCCGCTACGAGCGCGGAGCGATGATCATGACCTCGAACCGCGGGTTCGCCGAATGGGGCGAGGTGTTTGGCGATCCTGTTGTGGCCACGGCCCTGCTGGATCGGCTTCTGCATCATGCAGTGGTGATCCAGATTGAGGGCTCAAGCTACCGGCTGCGGCAGCACGCCGAACTGATGCCCGAGCATGTGCGGTCCAAGGCGCTGATCACGCCGCCTGATCCGGCGCCAATCCTGCGCCGTCGAGGCCGACCTCCGAAAAACGGACCGATGCCCCTGGGGACGTAACCGGCACAAGTGGGGAATTTTACTTCGGCGCTTCTGGGGACGATTCAAACGGCATTGACAGCTCGCACGCCGATGGGTGGTGGAGCGAACACTGGCATGGCTGACCACCAACCGCCGGCTCGCCAAGGACTACGAACGCTTGGTCGAAACCGGCGAGATGCTGCTCTATCTCGCCATGAGCCGCATCCTGCTCCGGCGCCTCACCTCAAAAAGAGAAAGATAATTGCTCACCAGCCTCTTATACCCGGTCAGGGAATTGCTGACGCAGTGAGGTACGGGTAGGCCGTCAATGTTGTGAGACGGCCTGTCTCGTCGAGGAGACGGTTCCAGACGCGGCAGACCGCCTCCAACACCGCTTCATAATCGTCGAGCACGCGATGCGAGAGGTAGCGCTCACGCAGATACAGCCAGACCCGCTCCACCGGGTTCAACTGGGGTGACGCCGGCGGCAACGGCAAAAGGGTGATGGTTTCCGGCACAAGCAGGGCCCGCGCGTCGTGCCAGCCGGCCTGATCCAGCACGAGCACCGCGTGCACGCCGGGCGCAAGTTGCCGGGCAAACTGCTCCAGAAAGGTTGTCATCGCGTCGGCGTTCACCCGCGGCAGCGCCAGCGCGAAGGTCTCGTTCGTGCCGAGCCGGCAGGCGGCAAACAGATCCAGGCTCTCGAAGCGCTGATCGACCACGCCGGGCGGACGCATGCCACGCTCATACCAGACGCGCGTTGTCCGGCCCTTCTGGCCAAAGCGCGCCTCGTCCTGACACCAAAGCTGGAGGCGGGCCTCAGGATGCTCTGCGGCGATGGTTTGCAGCTGTGACGGCAGCTCCTTTTCTGAATGCCGCCTGCGCGGCCGGATGGCCCTTCGGGTGCGAGGGCCGGGTCTTCTGACGCGACAGGTTCAGCCGCTTGAGCAGGCACGAGAGCCCCCATTCGCTGTAGCTCACGCCATAAGTTCGCTCGACATAGTCACACAGATCGACCAGGCGCCAGGCGCTGACCCCATCGCGCTCGGGCTCCGGCCCGCGCAGGATGTGGGCCTTCAGGGCGGCCTGCTGACCAGGGCCGAGTTGTTCCGGACGACCGGAGCAATGGCGGTCATGCAGCGCGTCAGGTCCCCCAGCATTGAAACGTTGGATGGCAGCGTGCAGGGCCTGGCGCTCCATGCCGGCCAGCCGGGCGGCTTCGGCCCGGGTCATGCCTTCCAGGGCATTGGCGATCGCCAGCAACCGCAGGGCGGCCCGACAATCCTTCTCGCGGACGGCCCGCGTGCGCAGATCTGATGGCGAGTAGTCCTGACGGATCGGGAGCCCGGCCATGCTGACCTCCATCAACAGCACCCCGCTCCTCAGTAAGTCACGCCACGCACCTTATCGCAAATGCGAGTCAGCAATTCCCTGAGCGGGTATGATCGAGAACTTGGAAGATCAGCCTTGTCGTTTTCCAAAATACAATGACCTAGGTCGTGTGGACGGATTTGATGAGGATGAAGCTCAGAGCAAGAGCAACGAAAGAGCCGTAGTTCTCGTCCGTCT
>NZ_QOIO01000127.1 GCF_003332305.1 Microvirga aerophila
CCGCATCGATGATCTGCTGCCGTGGGCCTACGCCACCGCGCCAGACCTCAAGGCCGTGGCCTGAGAACACCGCTAACCTTATATTGCATCGACACCTAATTTTATCAGGACTCGCTTTGACGTGTAATCACCAGTAGGGCTGGCCCTCACAGTATGAAAACAGTCGATCGGAGCAAGCCTGTTTGTCGTCAGGACAGGATGAGCGTCGACAGTTATGCCTTCTGCGCCACCACGACGCGGCTCCCGCCTACAGGCCAGTGGATGCCTGCTTTCGTGAGGCCGACTTCGATCCGGAGGACAGATGACAGAACTCGGTTTAGCCAGCCGGACATCTGAAACTCGGAAAGGGCGTCCCGTTTTATGCCCCGACGTTCTCTCAAAATCATCATCTGACGGCTAGCAATCATCAAGGGCAGGAGCAGCGAATTGAACGAGGTTGAGTGCAGTATGCGGAACCCCGCCGCCTCTAACTTCCTCTCCATCTCGCCCCGCGGATAGCGCCGTTCATGAAAAGCCACGTCATCCGCTGGGCTCCACAGCCAGCGATGCTGGGGGACGGATACAATTACACCGCCGCTCGGCTTCAATGCTACATGCATCTGCCTCATTACGGCTTCGTCTTCGGCTATATGCTCTAGCACGTCGAACGCCCCAATTACATCGAACTGTGAGCGGGCTATGATATCGCGAGCGTCCATCTGGAGTAGAGTAGCCCCATCCGCGAGCCGCTCCCGAGCGTATATCAAGCCAGAGGGGTGAAGTTCGCTCCCAGTCAGGTTAACTCTCGGCATTGCCTTCCGGATCGCCATAAGGACAGAGCCGGTGCCGCATCCAATCTCGAGCAACTCGGCCGCATGCGGAAAGTATCTGGCTAAGAGCGCGGTGATCAGAGCGGCGCGGTTGACAAACCAAAAGCTGGTTTCCTCATACTTGACCAGGATATCAAAAAACTGTGGGTCAAACCCGGACAAGCTATCGATCATCTCGGGGGCAAGGCACGCTACGCCGTCGCGATACTCTATTCCGGCACCGCAATTCTGACAGCGCCAATCTTCTGACCACGGCTCTCGGCCTTCTGACGCCTCAGTTACGCTGTGGCACTTCGGGCAAGCCCACATTGCCATCTCCTTTGCTCCCTTTGGCTGGGAACACCCAATATCGCTGAAGTACGTAAACCCCCGCGGTCGCGCATCCCAGACCGAACAGGACGACCCAAGAGTGAGGGAGCCTAAAGATATCGACGCCTAAATACAGGATGAGCCACTGCAGGCCAAAACTCCCCACGTAGCTAGCTGCGTACCGCAGAAAGGCACGAGGACCGTCACCAGTGAAGCGGAAGGCCCAGAAACGATTTGCGGCGAAGGACACAACAAAACCAATTGCGCTTGCCACGGCCAATGATGTCTTAGGGGGAAGTCCCGCTCCAAGCGATGCACCATAATAAATGGCGAGGACGAACAGGTTAGTTCCCAATCCGACAGCTAAATAGCGTAAGAATTGGCCAATCGTGGCCGCTCCCCCCCCCAACAATAGAAGTCCGTCCAACAACCCCAGTCTGCCCTTTGCCACCGTCGAAGGTGCCGGATACCATAGCAAGCGGGAAAGTCCTAGCCCAAGTTGCTAAAGCACCTGATGAGCAATTGCGATCTGTTTTCAGCTGATGATTCCAATCATGATACTCGCGCGCCGCGTAGGGTCCTAGAGCGGATCGACGTGTCCTCCCATATCAGCCTTCGGGAGATGCGGGCGATGCTGGGGAGGAGCGCAGCATCGCTGCTGCATCGATACATTGTGGCGGTTCTTCAAGGTGTGGGCAGTTTTGGTTACGAAAAACTGCAGGCCTGCGAGAGGGACCGCAAGGCTCCGGTAGAGGCAGGAAGCCGCGCCAAAGCTGCACCTAATGGAGCCAAAGGGCTCTGTATTCTCGTCCCACATCACTCAACGCTTGAATTTGTCAGCTCAGCCGGGGAGAAGGACAGGTTGGATAGGCTCAAACCTTCTCCAGCAGAGCTAAGCAAGCCCACTCTTGAAGTAGCCTGGGCCAATGGACTAATAGCTTTCATTCGTGCGAGAACCTTTCATCTTGATAGAACGGATCCAGCACAAGCTTGGAAGAGGGCAAACAATGGATTCCGTAACGACGAACCCAGCGCGGGGCAATGAAGCAGAACCAGCCGAAATTTACCTATCGTTCGTGAGTCCGGTTTATGGGTCGCCCCAAAGTTTGCCTGAACTCAGGCGGCGTATCCATGCAGTCTGCGAAAAGTACAACTGGCAACACGAGATTATTCTTATTGATGACCGTTGTCCGAGAGGATCGTGGCAAGTTGTGGAAAAGCTCGCGAAGGCCCATCCTGAAGTAACAGGTCTTCGGCTCTCTCGCAATTTTGGTCAGCACTCAGCTATACAAGCGGGGCTGGCGTACACACGTGGCGAATGGATTGTAGTGCTCGATTGTGATCTACAGGATATCCCGGAAGAGACCCCGAAGCTGATTACAAAAGCACTCGAAGGCTACAAGGTCGTCCGCGCTAGGCGGACACAGCGCCAAGATAGATTTGACCGTAAGCTGCTATCCAAGGCCTTTTACGGAGTTTTGAGTTACCTCACCTCAACGAAACAAAATCCGGAAGTCGCGAACTTTGGTGTGTATCACCGATCAGTAATTGATACGATTACCTCGTGGCACGAGCAGATGAAATTCTTCCCTGCAATAATTCAATGGGTTGGCTACGCAGCAACTGAGGTTGAGGTTGACCACAGTGAGCGCTTTGCAGGCAGCAGTTCGTACAGCTACAGAAAATTATTACGTCTCGGAGTTGACGTAATCATTAGCTTCTCCGACCGGCCACTACGCCTGATCGTCGCCTTAGGAATGACCATCTCCCTTCTGTCGATCGCGGTCTCAGTCTTCGTAGTCTTTGGAGGGTTATCTGGCCAGTTCACAGTTGCAGGATGGGCTACGACCATGCTCTCTGTTTGGTTCCTTGGCGGCGTGATCATTTCTGTTTTAGGTTTAAGTGCTCTTTATGTCGGACGAATACTGGCCGAAGTAAAGGATAGGCCGACGTATATTATCGACGAAGTTGTGAAACAACAATCCAACGCGGCTGATGCTAATCTTGATCGGCTCAGTGGGGAGAAGACCCGCCAAAAAGCTTGGGCATTCAGTCGATAAGGCCACACAAATGTAAATTCGACAGAGACATTCAATTCATGGCACTCTAACTGTGTGCCACTTCCTTTAAGAAACCGACTAAAGCCCTCCGCTATAAAAGGACACTGGCACACGCTAGTATAACATGATGAGCAAAATCCCTTATAATCGACCTGTGCTAGCTGGACGTGAGCTTGCTTATATCAGCCAAGCTATCGAAAATGGTCAATTAGCTGGCGATGGCCCTTTCACGAGTCGATGTCAAGAGTTGTTACGTAAACGCCTTAATGCTGAAGCAGTTCTACTTACTCACTCCTGTACTGCAGCATTGGAAATGGCCGCAATCCTAATAGGGATTCAACCAGGGGATGAGGTTATCATGCCATCATTCACTTTCGTTTCCACAGCTAATGCAGTAGTTCTTCGAGGTGGAACCCCCGTTTTTGTCGACATTCGGCCAGACACGCTGAATATCGATGAGAAGCTTATAGAAGCCGCGATAAACTCGAAAACTAGATCTATCTGGCCCGTGCATTACGCCGGCGTGAGCGCTGATATGCAAGAAATTTGTGCAATCGCCGACCGACATGGCCTTACTGTTGTAGAGGATGCAGCGCAGGCGCTTGGTTCAACCTATAGGAACCGGCCTGCTGGCAGCTTCGGAGATCTTGCGGCTTTAAGCTTTCATGAGACAAAAAATATTATTTCAGGAGAGGGGGGGGCGCTGGCGATAAATAACTCAGCCCTAATGGAGCGCGCAGAAATCATTCGCGAGAAGGGCACGAACCGGAAGCGCTTCTTCCGTGGGCAGGTTGACAAGTATACATGGGTTGATATTGGTTCGTCCTTCTTGCCGGGGGAACTCATAGCGGCTTTTCTGCTAGGGCAACTTGAAAAAGCCGATGAGATCAATTCCCATCGTTTAACAACTTGGGATAACTACTTCAACGCCTTTGTTCGCTATCAAGATCGTGGCCTTCGCGTGCCGTATACTCCTTCTGAATGCAAGCATAATGGCCACCTCTTTCACTTAATTCTTCCAGACGAAGATGCGCGCCACGAATTCATAGCACGAATGCGTACAGATGACGTGATGACGCCGTTCCATTATGTTCCGCTGCACAGTGCTCCTGCAGGAAAATTCTACGGCCGCGTTCACGCCGATCTACCCTGCACAGACGACCTTAGCGCGCGCCTCGTCCGCTTGCCACTATTTCCGAATATTGGGGATCTTGCAGAGCGAGTCGTTGAGCGTGCATGTGTGCATCTAGATGCATTACTGTAGTGCTTCTGTAGTGGGCCGTTTGGCGTGCGGCTGCTTGTAGCCGGCGAGGAGGGCGCGCTCCACCTGATTGGGCGGTGACTTGCAGGAGACCGGCAGAATCGGCCCATGCATAGGAACTGGGCTATGCCATAGACATCGCGGCGGTTGGTCTTGTGCAGGCTGGCATACATACAGCCACTACGACAGGGGACCAGCTTCAACGCCGATGAGTGGGAGTGGCAAACCCAAACCGACGAGAAATGCCGCAAACGCCTTGGGTCCGCTGGCGATTTTTACCTCGCGAACAATCCGGCCCGAGGCATTGAGGATGCACACGCTGCTGAGTTCCACTAGTACGTCAATTCCACCTGAAAAGTCTATGCTTATAGGCCTTTTAGTGAAGAAGAGCAGCATTCCTCCATTGGCCTCTGAATCGGACCCCCGTTTAGGATCTGCCCTGGAAAGACTGTTGCAGGGCATTCGGCAGAGCCGAGGTGGCTGAGGAGAGGGCAGTGCGAGGTTCTTGAGCCGCGAGAGGGCAGCATGACCTGTAATCCAGGGACTATCAGGAATTTCGTGTGGGGCCATTACGATGATCTCGAAGGAGACATCGCATGGCACGCCGCAAGGAACCTCGAATAGCAGATCACCTCCTCGATCAGCTGTTGGCGGGCGCTGAGGCCAAATCGGCCTTTGCCAAGGACGGCCTGCTCGACGAGCTCAAGAAGGCTTTGGCCGAGCGCGCGCTCAATGCCGAGATGGACCATCATCTCGACCAGACGGATGGTGCGGGCAACACCCGCAACGGTTACGGCCGCAAGACCGTGCTCACCGACACGGGCAAGATTGATCTGGAGATCCCGCGCGACCGGCTGGCGACCTTCGATCCGCAGCTGATTGCCCGATATCAGCGACGCTTTCCTGGCTTTGATGGTAAGCGGTGTTCTCGCCGCACCTTACATTCGCATGTCTGAGCAGCGAGACTGACGATCTCTGATTGGGGATCGTTT
>NZ_QOIO01000128.1 GCF_003332305.1 Microvirga aerophila
ACTTGTTCGAGCCTCAGGAGTGCTGGAACTACCTCAAGGCAGCCGGATATGCGTCTGTTTAACCGTCCGATGCTTTAGTATTCCCAGGCGCAGAAGCTTGTTTCGGCTCAAGGATTGGGCCTGCCGTAGACCTGCGGCTGCAACGGTTGGAACCGGGACCGCAACCAAACGTTGGTCGGCGATTACGACAGGATAGGATTTTCCCAATGAAGAAAGTGTTTCTCCTAGCTGCTGTAGCGCTCGGCTCCAGCCTGTTCGTTACGGCACCGACGGTGGCCCAGCCCCAGATTCAGCTGGGTATCGGCGCCGATGGCCGTCCGCAGCTCGGCGTTCGCGATCCCGAACGGGAGAGGTTCGAACGTCGGGAGCGCCGGCGTGAGCGCGAGGAGGCGGAACGTGCCCGGGCCTACGAGGAGGGTCGCCGGGACGCCGCGCGCGCCGGCCGTTACGGCGACAACTGCCGCAACATCACCATCGAGGAAGAAGACCGCCGCGGCCGCCTCGTGACCCGTCGCATTCGACGCTGCGATTAATCGATTGCCGAACCCTCGCTACGAGCGAGGGTTCGATATCTCAGCCGTCAGCTTAGGCAATTCCTTCGTCATCCAGGCGACCATCTGGTCATGGGTCCTCAAATGGTCGGGCATCGGGATGAACGGGCCATAGGACTCGTAAATCGCAGGTTGGTCCCTTGCGCCCAGGATCGGATCGAGATCGCCCTCCATATCCGTCGGCGACACTCCGTCGCCAACCCATAGGAGAAGGATCCATAGGGCCGTGATGAAGCCTGCGATAGTCGCCAACAGAGCTATTGTTACATTCGCGATCAACGTCTCGCCCCGGCCGCAACGCGGTTTATCACGCAACTCAACTGAGCCTTTTATAAGGTGTAGGTCCGGGGATCGGAAATCCAGCCCGCTTCCGGTTCAGCCCCTGTAGAAGCTTTGATCTCGCCAGTCATGGTGGGGACAGGAGGGCTAACCCTCACGCTCCTGCAATGGCGCGCCGCCTTGCGGAACATCCCAAGCTTGGCAGCGTTTTTGAGCCAGAGAGTCGCGGAGAGCTGCTATGGGCGCTCGTCTAAAGGCCACGATTGCTGCGCTGGTCTTCTCAAGTTCTTGCGTCGCCGGCTTCTGGAGCGCCTCGGCGGCGGACTTCCCCGAAGGTTACAACTCGGTCTATCCGCCTGCGCGGGCCTATCGGTCCGCTCGCCAAGTCTGTGTTGCCGAGCATGGTCCCGATGCGCCGCCTTATGGCTATGGCTGTCTGGATCATTGGGTCAGGATTCGCAGCACGCGAGACGTGATCCAAGACAATGGGTATGGCTACACGGTCACCTCTACGACGGTTCGCCGCCGCTATCCGCCGCAATATTACGCGCCTCATTATGAGGTTCTAAGCACGTATGAGGGGAGCGGCTCGATCTATGGCGATCCATCGCCGCTCGGCTGCCCCTCCTGCGAGTAGCGCCAAGCCTGCGGCCCACTCATATGAGCGGGTCGCACGGCAAACTCTCCACTCGTTCTTTGGTAGTGGCGGCTCATGTCTGAAGCGCACTGACCGCCAATTGATTGCTTGGGCGAGAGGCTGGGTGATCTCGGCCACTAGCGCTTTGCGCAGACCTGTCATTCGTCCTCGTCGGACGCGGCCTGCCACGAAGCAATCTCTTCAGGCGTGGCCTTCCTCTTGCTGACGAGGTCTGCGAGCAAGTTTGCCGGAAACGCAATGCTCGTTCGCGTGCCCCGGACAAAGTTGTCTTCGTCAAGCTCCAGCAAGCAGATGACCAAGCTCTCAGGCTGGTCCGGATCGTACTCGATATCAAAGGAACGGAACGGATCCTCCTGTCCATTTTCGTTCATGGCCGGCACATTGAGTGAAACGACACGGTCATCGGGGCCGGAGAAACCGAAACAAGCTCCACGAGTCGGGCGATCGAGCATCTTCATGTCAGAATCCTTCATTTATTGTCAGCGCATTGTGTGTTGATTGCGAGATACTGACTTACTGCTGCTCTCGGGATAACTTTTCATTGCAACTGGCACAACGCGATCGACTCGCCGAAAGACCCTATGGGAGCCGCTGGCGGGATTGCGCATGAACCTGTTGGCAAGACGGAATAGAAGGCTTGGAGCAAACGAAACTCTTGTTGGGATCACCAGTAAGATTCATGGCGAAATTGTGCATTGACGTTAAAATGACACGATTTCTCCGGTGGCGGAAGCTGTGTTTTTGCACATTAGAAGGCATCCGATTGCATAAAAATGAGTAGTCACAAGACAATACGCCCTGATACAGTAAATATGCCTATCAAATAGGACACATATTCTAAGTAATCGCCTCAGCCCTGAACAACGTCTCAAACAAGGCAAAATCGTGCCCAGCGAGAATCTCCATGCTGGCTAGAGTGAGAGGCGCGGGTGGAGCAGCCGAGTTGGAACCATGAAACCGTTCTAAAGATTGGAAAACCCACCCACTACCGCGGCGCTTGACGAGAATGGCCAGTCAGAAGGATACCGACCAGGACACTTTGCTTGAACAGCAGCGGGTGCTGGCAGCGTTCGGAGACTTTGCGCTTAAATCCGAAGTCCCTGACGATATTCTCGACACAGCCTGCACACTCGTCGGTGGGGCGCTGGATACCGAACTTGCAAAGGTCATGGAGCTTCTGCCTGATGGAAAGACCTTCAAGGTTCGAGCGGGCGTCGGCTGGAAGCAAGGGGTCGTCAGGAAGGTGACGGTCACGGCGGCCGAGAACTCACCGGAGGGTCTCACCCTCAAGGATGGAGCCGTCATCTCCAACAACATCGAGCAGGAAGTCCGATTCGACTATCACGACTTCATGAAGGATCATGGGGTCAGGGCTTTTGCAAACGTTCTGATCTTGAGCAGCAGCGGGCGGCAGCCCTTCGGTGTGCTACAAGTCGACAGCCGGACCCCACGGGACTTCACGCAATCAGATGTCGAATTCCTCCGCAGCTATGCCAATCTTCTTGGGGCAGCCATCGAGCGCTTGCGTGTCGTCGATGAGCTGCGGGCTGCCGTGAAGGAGAAGGATCTGTTGATCAATGAGCTCAATCACCGGGTGAAGAATACCCTCACGACTGTCCAGTCAATAGCCTCTCAAACACTGCGCAATGCTCCAACGATCGATCATGCATCGAGCGCCATGGAGAGCCGCCTCATCGCGCTTTCCCAGGTTCACAATATCCTCACGGTCCAGAGCTGGGCTGCGGTGGAGCTCCATGACATCGTCGGCCAAGCCGTGGAGCCATACCGCAGCCGTTGGGAGGACCGTATCCACGTACAAGGTCCAAAGGTGCAAGTCCCCCCGCGGATGGCGTTGGCTCTTGCGATGGCGTTGCAGGAGTTGGCGACGAACGCGGTCAAGTACGGGGCGTTGTCCAACGGCGTAGGACAGATCATGGTGCACTGGAAACTGCACGGCCCAGGCCTGCCGCGGCGATTGCATCTGAGGTGGGAAGAATCCAAAGGGCCACCCGTGCACAAGCCCGCCCGGCGCGGCTTTGGCACACGGCTTATCGAACGAAGCCTAGCCCACGATCTCGACGGCGAAGCGCGGATCGAATTTGAACCGGCCGGCGTCGTGTGCTCCGTCGACGCGCCTCTCGCTGGATAGTTTACATCCTCCCCAGCAAGCAAAAGCCGCAGCGCTTTCCATCCGCCGCGGCCTGCTTTTGACAGCCATATGTTGGCCCTCAGGCTGGAACACTTACTGAGCAGGCTGTGCGTTTTGCGAGTTGGACGGGGTCGACGCTTCCGATGCACCGCCGGCAGGCGTTGAGGTGGCTGCGCCTCCGCTCCCGGTGAGGTAGCGCCTCGTGACGATGTCCACACGCTGGCCGTTGCCGGTGATGCGGGTATTCGAAGCGGCCGGCGGCCAGGGATCGGCGATGTGAACGACCTTGTTGTGCGCCACTGCATCTCCGGCCGACGGCGTGATCGTGTCGCTGTGCTTCATGTAGTCCGCGCATGCGCCCAACGCGAGCGCTGGCAGGAGTACTGCTCCGACATGGAGCAGCCCCTGACTGGCCAAAAGCGAAACAACTAGTTAGTCTCAGTAGGCTGCTGCCGTCTTTGCCGCTGGTGGCGCTCATGGGTAGCCTATACCGGACTTGCTTGCCTTCTCTGGTGTTCTTTGTAGGAAATTGATTGATGCTGATCGGTGGCTTCCCGTGTCTGAAGACAATCACTTAAGATCTCGGGAGGCAAAACATCAGCCGCTCCGGAGGGTTTGCGCCGGAGGAACGGATACATCAACTGGGATAGGTACATGCGGGGAACCGGATCATCAGTTCCATACCTGCTTGGCATCCGTCCTTGTGGCATGTAAGCCGTCCGAAATAGAACATCGAGGATGGAGAGTTGTCCCGCAAAGTTCTTGTCATATGCCTCCCTCTGGTTAGCGTGATGCCAATGATGAAACTCAGGTGAGGCTACGAGCCAGCGCAGTGGGCCAAACTTGATCTTGACGTTTGCGTGAAGCAGAATGGAGTGCCAGCCGTATATCAGTCCAAAAGCTGCAATGGCCACTCCAGAAAATCCGAGGGCAAAAACTGGGAGCAAGGAGACGCCTCTGGTGATGATCTGATCGACTGGATGCACACGGTATGCTGCAAGCCAGTCCAGTTCCTCAATGCTGTGATGAACAGCGTGAAACCTCCACAGCCATGGAATTTTATGAAAGGCGAAGTGTGCAACGTAGAAGCCCATGTCCGCGAGAAGGATAACTTCCAGCGTTTGGAGCCAGTACGGCTGACTGGCAACTGCACTCCGAATTGAGTCGGGAACCAACCATTCGGCCATCACAATAGTGCCGAGAATGATGAGCGAGACGCCGAGGCCGATGATAGGCGCGTTGGCGACATAGTAAAGCAAGTCATTTGCCCAGCCGCGTCGGAATAGCTTCTGTTCATGCCGTAGGGTAAGAAGACGCCCTGCCGGAACAAACACCGCAATGAGCAGAAGGAGGCGCTTCAAATCCGGAAGAAATTCCATTTCATCTACCTTCAGAAAACGCCTGGGACGAGCCGATAGCGCACTGCTAAGGCATACGCCTTGTATTCTGGGTCTTTGGAAAGAGTGCGCTCCTCGGCCAAGATCCGGAGCACCTGAAGCGTCCAGGCTCCTGAATAGATTGCTAAGTTCCAGACTGTCGAATTGAACAGCAGGAATCCCACCTGAGTCGCCACATATCCGATGTACATGGGATGGCGAATGAGGCTGTAGGGCCCTTGCGTTTTCACGCCGCGATTAGCCGCTGACCTGACCGGGATTTTGAACCAAGCGGATTGAGAGGCTACTGTATGCTTGCAGATGTGGGTAGCTGCTGTGCAATGGCCTCCAGTGTAACGGGTGCGGGCGGCCGGTAGCCCA
>NZ_QOIO01000129.1 GCF_003332305.1 Microvirga aerophila
CAGGGCAAGCTTGACTGCGACTACGAATACCTCGGCGAACGCACGCTCAAGAACATGGAGCGGCCGGTGCGACTGTATCGCCTGCGAGTTGATGGGAGGTCCAGCGCACAGCTCACCCGCAGACGCGCAGGCTTGCTGGCCGCCATGGCTGTCACGCTCGCGCTTGCGGCGGGATCAGTGTGGCTCGGTGTTACCTCCGGGTGGAATTCTATCGGCCCTTTGTTCACTGGCAATGAGTTCACGAGGAACGTCGAACTCGGTGCGAGACCCACGATCGCCGTACTTCCATTTCAAAGCCAGAACACCGATCCAGAGCGCGATTATCTCGCCGATGGTTTGACGCAGGACATCATCAACGCGCTCGGCCGGTTTTCCGCGCTGACCGTGATCTCGTGGAACGCCGTTTTTCCTTACCAAAACAAGCCCGCGAGCCCCGGAGAGATCGCCCGTAGCCTGGCAGTGCGCTATCAGGTTGAGGGCACTGTACGCCGTGTCGACGACCGCCTCCGCGTCGCCGCACAACTCGTTGATGCAGGCGGCAGGGTACTTTGGTCGGCCCGCTTCGACGAGGCGATGATCGACATCTTCGCCTTGCAGGACAAGATTACGTCCCAGATCGCCGGAGCCTTGGCAATCGGCGTGACCCAGATCGAACAACGCCGCGTGTTGGCGAAGCCGACAGAAAGCCTTGCAGCCTATGATTACGTGCTCCGCGCACGGCCGGCTTTGCAGCGCCCAACGCGCGCGAACAACGCGGAGGCGCGCGCCCTGCTTAGACATGCCATTGAGCTGGACCCTAATTACGCTGCCGCTTACGCAGCACTCGCCGAAACCTATCACCTCGCGGCCTCAATGGGCTGGGCGGAGTCTCCGATTGCCTATCTGGGGCGCGCCGAGGAACTGGCACTCAAAGCGCTCAGACTTGACGATTCCGAAGTGCGCGCCCGCGTGATCCTCGGCCACATCCACCTTTTTCGTCAGCAATACCGTGAAGCTCAGACAGAGATCGACCGCGCTCTGACCATCAATCCCAACGACGCCCAGGGGCTCGCCGGGCGTGGCACCGTATTGTTGTGGCTGGGACAGACGGACGCCGCCATCGGGGCCTTGGAGCAGGCGCAGCGTATTGATCCCGAGCTCAATGGCGTCGACCGCTTTGCCCTAAGCCTCGCGTACTATTTGAGACGGCGATACCCCGCAGCCATCGAGCAGGCGGAACTTAATCTTCGCACGGCTAGCAGCGTAAACTCCAGCCGCATCGTGCTAGCCGCGGCCTATGCCCAGAACGACCAAGCTGAGGATGCCGCCCGTGTTGTCACGATGATACGCCGCGTGTTCCCGACCTTCGATCCGCATGAGTTCGGAACCAAGTTACTGAAGTCTGCCGATCTCGACCACTTGCGTGACGGCATGCGTAAGGCCGGCCTCTATCCGGGTACAGGCGATCCGCTGCCGGACCAGAAAATGAACCGCTAGTGTGCTTGAATGAGCGGGCGGTTCTGGTTGGCCTTGGCAACGTTGGCAGCAAGGTCCTGCTGGAAGAGCACGGGTCCCATCGGCGGTGGCTTACCGAAGATATAAAGCTTACCGTCGCTGATCAGCCAGTACTCCGGATTTGCCTCGTCGCGCTCGCCCAGTGCTAGCGCCATGGCACAGTAGTCTCCGAACTGCGGCGCGTAGCGAACGGGATCGGCCTTGAAGAGCTCGCGATGTTCGGCGCTCACGAAACGATAGCGGTGCTCATCCCATTCGAGCTCAAACTCCGGCAGCCCGCGCGTGGGCGTTCCCATATCAAAATAGGCGACCGGATCATAGCCCTTAATGGCCAGTGGCTTCCCGTCCGCGGCGAAGGAATAAGGCGCAAGCAAGCCGGCTGCAATGAGGATAAGGCCAGCATCTCGGCGTGAGAGCTTCGGCATGGGACTGTCCTCCCGGCGCGGCCTCCCTCGAAGCCAACGGGATCCATTATATACCCGCAGGCAGTCCTCCTCCACCTCGAAATCTCGGGGATCAGGGTAGCGGTAGTTCGGGATTGCCTGATCTCATTCTTCGTCGGGTTGCGGCACGCCTGTGATCCAAGCTCGAAGGCAGCAATCCTCATCGAACCGGACGTTACGAGAGCGCAGGAAATCTCGGTTCCTGACCCAGATCAGACCTTCCGGTCCCCGAAAGTCTCGCAAGAACACTCCGAGCCAAGCGTCTGCGAGAAAATCCTCAAGACGGGTTGGTGCACCAGAGTTGATCCCGCAAATCGCAACGAGCCACGAGCGTTCCAAAAGGATCCTTCTCTGCTATTTCCGTCCTTTTCGGTGAACCTTTCTGAGCATCGAAGCTTTAAGCGTGGAGGCAGATATGGAGACCCTTATCACGCAGGCGCTCGTGAACATCTCGGTCATGCTGGCCCTGGTTCTCGTGGGTGTACTAATGGCACGTCTGCTATGAACCTTTGGACACGCCTCGTTCCTCGGCGCAGCTAGTCATCCTCGTTCGACGGGAATCCACCTCTCATCATGCTTGCACTTGTCTTATGGCTCGCCGTTATCCCTGCCGGAATCGCTGTCATGCAATGGGGAGCGTCGTGCGCTGCTGATCTTCTGGAGCGAATACGCGACCGTTTTGCTTTGCCCGCGACCGCTGGCGGCGCGCTGATGGGCCTTGCCACCGCGTCTCCCGAAGCAGCCGTCAATGTCGCAAGCGTGGCATTCGGCTGGCCCGACTTAGGACTTGGCGCAGCCCTCGGGTCCAATGTTCCTGCTTTGCCCTTCGCCTTCGGCTTGGCCTATCTTGGGGGGTGCTATGCCGACCGCGGTACGAACAGACCATCCACCATCAGCGAGGACGGGACACCGACCGTCAAGCCACAAGCGGTGCCGGTTCAGGTTCTCCCGTATCTCGGCATTGTTCTGCTCCTTGCTTTGCTGACGTTGCCTCCGGCTTGGGCCGGCCTGCAACCCATCGACGGCGTTATCCTGTTCCTAGCTTGGGCCGCCTTCTTTGGCCGCGCCGTCTGGCGCAAGCCCTGGCGAAAACAGGAGCGCTCCTCTGCTCCGCTTGCTGCCAGAAAGACTGTTCTGTTGGGGCTTCCTGCGGCCGCTTTGGGTGCGCTCGCCAGCGTCTACGCAGCGCAAAAGGCTGGCAGTGCTCTCGGATGGTCCGATCTGGTAGTGGGCTTGTTTGCCATCGGGTTCCTGTGCGCCTTACCAGAGTCCTACTCGGCCTTCCGCTTCGCGCGGGACGGCAAGCCCACTTTGGCCGTTTCGGGGGCAACCGCAGACGGGATCGTCTCCTTGAGTATCGCGCTCCTACCGGCGGCCTTCATCGGAGCAACTGTCGGCAATTATGCTGTTTATGTTGTCAATGTTGGGTTCCTCATTGTTGTTCTGAGCCTCTACGCAGTCTTCAATCACAAACGACACGGACAGGAGCTTGGGCCGAAGTTCGTTGCTTTGTTTCTGGGGCTCTATGGTGGGTACATTGCCCTCATGGTGTGGGTGTTATCTGTCTAAGTCTACCAGGCCCTGACCTGCCTCCACCGCCTAAACTCCCGTATGCGGAGCAAAGCGGTTACTGATGGACCTCTGGGCGGACAATTCTTCGCCCTGAGGTTTGCTTTTGATGGAACCGATCCTGGAGACCGATCAGTCGATCTGGACGCCGGCTTCCTTCACGACTGGGGTCCATTTGGCGATCTCGGTCTTGACGTGCTCGCCTAAGGACTCGGGTGTCGATCCGACCACTGTGGCGCTGAAGGTCTTGAGCCGCTCCTGCACGGCCGGATCCTTCACGGCCTTGAGCGCCTCGGCATTCAGCCGGTCCACCACCTGCTTCGGGGTTTTGGGAGGGGCGAAAAGGGCGTTCCAGGTGTAGGTCTCATAGCCGGCAAGCCCGCCTTCAGCGATGGTGGGCATGTCTGGGAAGGACGGCACACGTTCCTTGGTGGTCACGGCGATGCCGCGCAGGGTGCCGGCCCGGATGAACTCGGAGGCTGACGGCAGGTTGTCGAACATGATCGGCACTTGGCCAGCCACCACATCGTTCAGGGCCGGTCCGGAGCCACGGTAGGCAATGTGCTGCATTGAAACCTTGGCCATGCTCTTGAACAGTTCTCCCGACAGGTGCAGCGGCGTGCCGATGCCTGAGGAGGCGTAGTTGTACTTGGACGGCTCGGCCTTCAGCAGCGCGATCAGCTCCGGCACCGTCTTGGCCGGCAGGCTGGGATGGACCACCAGCACGTTGGGCACGATGACCAGCAAGGATATCGGGGCAAAGTCCGTCACGGCATCGTAGGGCTTGCGCTTGAGCATGAGCGGGTTCAACGCATGCGTGGCCACGGTGCCCATCAGGATGGTGTAGCCGTCCGGCTCCGCCTTGGCGACGCGGGCCGCGCCCGTGCTGCCGCCAGCGCCCGCCACGTTCTCGACGATCACCTGCTGGCCCAAGCCCTCAGACATCTTCTGGGCAATGATGCGGGCGACCACGTCGGTGGAACCGCCGGCGGCGAACGGCACGACCATGGTGATCGGGCGGGTGGGGAAAGTCTGAGCGACGGCGGGGGCTAGGCCCAGAGCCGTCCCAGCCAGCAGTGCGCCGGGGGCGAGAAGAGCTTGGCGTCGAGTTATCGTGGTCACGGTCATGTCTCCAGGATTGGGTGGTCAGCGGCAGGGATACAGCTCCATGGCAGTCTCACATAACGAACACATGATCCATGTCCATGATCCAGACACCTGTGCGGAGCGCCCCTAAAAAGGCCTTGAACTGAGCCTTTGGACCTGCCAAGAGCCGAGCCATCACCGTTGGAGAACACAACGGCTACGGATCTTCTCACCGGCCTGGTCGGTCTCGCGATCGGGTTTGCCCTGATCTACATCATCCGCGGCAAGGATGGCCCCCGCTTCCTGCGGACCAGCAGTTGGCTCATCGTCTACCCGGTTCTTCCCCTGATGGCCTTCACGATCGGCATTGCTCAGTTGATCAGAGGGTTGCAGTAAGCTCAAACCGAGGCGGGAAGGATTCCATCCAGAGCCTTCTGCGAAATTCTTCTCATGGGCGCCTCCCGTACTCTCATGGGCGCCTCCGGTAAGAGTGTGAGTCTGGAAGGTCTCCTCCTAGCACGTTCCGGACAGGGTGCGAACTTCCGCTTTGGACAGTAACATCGGGTGTTCCTGTTAGTGAACGAATTTCACTA
>NZ_QOIO01000013.1 GCF_003332305.1 Microvirga aerophila
GCCTATGACAAGACGCTGTATCGGCAACGGCACAAGGTTGAGAACATGTTCGCCAAGCTCAAGGACTGGCGCCGGATTGCAACCCGCTATGACCGCTGCGCCCACACCTTCTTCTCGGCCATCTGCATCGCAGCGGCCGTCGCCTTCTACCTCAATTAACGAGTCCTGAGCCTAGGTCATCGATGAGGACCACGAGCTTCTTGATCCCAGCTTCCTTGAGGAGACTCTCAAACTCCTTCTGGAAAGCGCGGATGTGAGTGACCGCGGTTTCCTTCTCCTCCTCAGGGTCGTCGAGGAAACCCTTCGCTTCTTCGACCGTCTCCTTCAGCTTCTCAACGTCGACCAAGTCGCCTGGACTGGAAACAAGGTCCGAGAGCTTGCCGAGCACCTCGGTCACTTGGTCCGGACTGGGCAGTCCCGCGCCGAAATTCCAGGCCAATTGCGCGCCACGGCGAGCAACCTTCATCCAGCGGACGCGCTTCAGCAGCTTTGTTGCGCCCTTCTTGATCTTCGACCCGTAAGTTTCCGAGTCCCGTAGCTCCTCGACGATGGTTTCCAAAAGGGCCGTCTTGGCGTCGTCAAAGCCTTGGAACCGCCAGCCGTCGAAATGCAGGCACAGCACACCGGATTGCTTCTTGAGCTGTGCTTCAGCCATCCGAAGGACGCTCGACTTCCCAGCGCCCCAGTCGCCATGAACGCCAACGGTAAGAGCTTTATTTGGCGTGGCTTCGATGAGGCGCACCACCGTCTGTGCGATGGCCTCAAAGTAGAGCAGATCGACCACAGTCTCATGATCAGGCACGACCACGAGTGCGGCCTCCACGGCACCACTGCTCGACATGGGATCCCCCCGGATACGGCACAGACGTCGGCAGGTCGCCAAGCTATGCTCAAGATTCATGGTTTGTTCGGATTACCAGACGGGCGGCCCAATCAGGGCCGCCCGCTAGGTATTGCATTATACTAGGACTTTATGCCGCGTTCTCAAGTCCGATTTGCGGAAGGCGAACCTCAATTGCGGAAGAACATCGCCTCACACTTCAGCCACACTGGTCTCAACGCGGAACGCTTCGTCTCAGTTGTACTCCCTCAGGCCTGGCATTCAGTGCACCTGCCTATGTGCACTGCTGAACCCTCGGTCTGACCTCGTTGTGGTCGAGGTCCTGAGAGGATCTGACCCATCGCCAGCTCAATAAGGAGTTCAGTTAGATCGAGAGCGAGGTGACAAACTTTTCGCGCTGCGCTGCCACTTTACGGGCTGAGGTGCCAAACTCAGCCCGTCTTCACACTCAACAACCACGGTCGGCATACTCAGCTGCACCCGGTTGTCGATCCGCACGTATCGCACTTCAAGCATGTCCCATTCCGCACCAGCGTGAAGTTCGCGCATTCGGGGCAGGATTCGCCCACATAGCCCTTCATCTTGGCCTCGGCGCGCTTGTCCGCGATGGACGGGGCGGCGGGCGAGAAGGCGAGCTTGGACATTTCGGCTTCGCCGACCTGCTGCTCGGCCGGAGCGGACTGCGCGAGTTCGCCCTTGAGGGCGGTCGCCCCCATGGTGAGGCCGGTGGTGCCGGTGCGTTGTCCGCCGCCCGTGCTTCCGCCGCCGCCGGGGATCAGCATGAGGCGGTCGGAGTTGCCGCGGGTGAAGCCGCGGGACACGACGGCGGTGGCGGGGGCGGGCTCCGGGGCCTTCGACTGGGCTTCGCCCGAGCCGATGGTGGTGGGGCCGGCTTCCGACGGGTCCACATGGGCGAGGTCGTTGCGGGCGAGATAGGAGACCGCAAGCTCCCGGAACACGTAGTCGAGGATCGACGTCGCGCTCTTGATGCGCTCGTTGCCCTGGACGAAGCCCGCAGGTTCGAAGCGCGTGAAGGTGAAGGCCTCCACGTATTCCTCCAGCGGCACGCCGTATTGCAGGCCGAGCGAGATCGCGATGGCGAAGTTGTTCATCATCGCCCGGAAGGCCGCGCCTTCCTTGTGCATGTCGATGAAGATCTCGCCGAGGCGTCCGTCGTCGTACTCGCCGGTGCGCAGGTACACCTTGTGTCCGCCGACCACGGCCTTTTGGGTGTAGCCCTTGCGGCGGTCGGGCATCTTCTCCCGGTCGCGGATGGCGACGACGCGCTCCACGATCTTCTCGACGATCTTCTCCGACAGGTTCGCGGCTTTCGCGGCGGCGGGCAGGGCGGTGAGCGCTTCCACCGCGTCCTCCGCGTCGTCCTCCTCATCGGCGATGAGGGCGGAGTTGAGCGGCTGCGAGAGCTTGGAGCCGTCGCGGTAGAGGGCGTTGGCCTTCAGCGCCAGCTTCCACGAGAGCATGTAGGCGTTCTTGCAATCCTCGACGGTGGCGTCGTTGGGCATGTTGATGGTCTTGGAGATCGCCCCCGAGATGAAGGGCTGCGCCGCCGCCATCATGCGGATGTGGCTTTCCACCGAGAGATAGCGCTTGCCGATCTTGCCGCAGGGATTGGCGCAATCGAACACCGCGTAGTGCTCGGGCTTCAGGAACGGCGCGCCTTCCAGGGTCATCGCGCCGCAGATGTGGATGTTGGCGGCCTCGATGTCGGCCTTCGAGTAGCCGAGGAACTGCAGCAGGTCAAAGGACAGATCGCTGAGCTTTTCCGCCGGGACCTTCAGGGTGTTGACCAGGAAGTCCTCGCCCACGGTCCACTTGTTGAACACGAACTTGATGTCGAAGGCCGATTTCAGGCCTTTCTCAATCGAGTCGATCTTCTCGTCCGTGAAGCCCTTCGTGCGCAGGGAGCCCGGGTTGACGGCGGGAGCCTGCTTCATGGAGCCGTGGCCCACCGCATAGGCCTCGATCTCGGCGATCTCGGATTCGCGGTAGCCGAGGACGCGCAGGGCATCCGGCACGGCGCGGTTGATGATCTTCCAATAGCCGCCGCCCGCGAGCTTCTTGAACTTCACCAGGGCGAAGTCGGGCTCGATGCCGGTGGTGTCGCAATCCATCACGAGGCCAATGGTGCCGGTGGGCGCGATGACGGTGGCCTGCGCGTTGCGGTAGCCGTGCTGCTCGCCCAGCTCCAGCGCCTGGTCCCAGGCCCGCTTGGCGTGCGCCACGAGGCTCTGGTCGGGGCAGGAGGCGTGATCGAGCGGAACCGGGTTGTTGGACAGGCCCTCATAGCCTTCCGCCACACCGTGCGCCGCGCGGCGATGGTTGCGGATCACGCGCAGCATGTGCTTCGCGTTGGCCTTGTAGTTCGGGAACGGCCCGAGCTCGCCCGCCATCTCGGCGGAGGTCGCATAGGACACGCCGGTCATGATGGCCGTGAGAGCGCCGCCGAGCGCGCGGCCGGCATCGGAGTCGTAAGGCAGGCCCATGGTCATGAGCAGGCCGCCGATATTGGCGTAGCCGAGGCCGAGGGTGCGGTACTCGTAGGAGAGCTGCGCGATCTCCTTGGACGGGAACTGCGCCATCATGACGGAGATTTCGAGCACCACCGTCCAGAGGCGGCAGGCATGCTCGAAAGAGTCCGCGTCGAAGGTCTTGGTGGCGCGGTCATAGAACTGCAGCAGGTTGGCGGAAGCCAGGTTGCAGGCGGTGTCGTCCAGGAACATGTATTCCGAGCAGGGGTTCGACGCCCGGATGCGGCCACCGGCGGGGCTGGTGTGCCAGTCGTTCATGGTGGTGTTGAAGTGCAGGCCGGGATCCGCCGACGCCCAAGCGGCGTGGCCGATCTGCTCCCACAGGTCGCGGGCCTTCAGGGTCTTGAGAACCTTGCCGTCCTTGCGGGCCTTGAGGTGCCAGTCGGCATCGTTCTCCACCGCGCGCAAAAAGTCGTCGGTGAGCGAGACCGAGTTGTTGGAGTTCTGGCCGGAGACCGTGAGGTAGGCGTCCGAATCCCAATCGGTGTCGTAGATCGGGAAGTCGATATCCGTGTAGCCCTGACGCGCGAACTGGATGACGCGCTTGATGTAGTTGTCCGGGATCATGACCCGGCGGGCCATCTTGATCTCTTTCTTCAGGGCCGGGTTTTTCTCCGGATCGAAGCAGGCGTCGCCCTCGGCCTCGCAGTTCACGCAGGCCTTCATGATGGCCTTGAGGTGCTTGTTGCCGAGCTTGGAGCCGGTCACGAGCGCGGCGACCTTCTGCTCCTCCTTCACCTTCCAGTCGATGTAGGATTCGATATCCGGATGATCGACATCGACCACCACCATCTTGGCGGCGCGGCGCGTGGTGCCGCCCGACTTGATGGCGCCGGCGGCGCGGTCGCCGATCTTGAGGAACGACATGAGGCCGGACGAGCGGCCGCCGCCGGAGAGCTTTTCGCCCTCGCCGCGCAGCTTGGAGAAGTTGGAGCCGGTGCCGGAGCCGTACTTGAACAGGCGCGCCTCGCGGACCCACAGGTCCATGATGCCGCCCTCGTTCACCAGATCGTCCTCGACGCCCTGGATGAAGCAGGCATGGGGCTGCGGATGCTCGTAGGCGGACTTGGACTTGGTGAGCTTGCCGGTCTTGTAGTCCACGTAGAAGTGGCCCTGGCTCGGCCCGTCGATGCCGTAGGCCCAGTGTAGGCCGGTGTTGAACCATTGCGGCGAGTTCGGCGCGACCATCTGGTTGGCCAGCATGAAGCGCAGCTCGTCGAAGAACGCCTGCGCGTCTTCCTCGGACGAGAAATAGCCGCCCTTCCAGCCCCAATAGGTCCAGCAGCCGGCGAGCCGGTCGAAGACCTGCTTGGAGGTCATCTCGGAGCCGAAGCGCTGATCCTCGGGCAGCTCACCGAGCGCCGCGTCGTCGGGCACGGAGCGCCACAGCCAGGAGGGAACGTCGTTCTCCTCGACCTTCTTCAGGCGCGCGGGCACGCCCGCCTTGCGGAAATACTTCTGGGCCAGAACGTCGGAAGCCACCTGGCTCCAGGTCTCCGGCACTTCGATGTTCTCAAGCTTGAAGACCACCGACCCGTCCGGATTGCGGATCTCGCTGGTGGCGAGCCGGAAACCCAGAGAGGAGTAGGGCGACTGCCCTGACTTGGTGTAACGCCGCTCAATCCGCATCGGTCTATTCCTTTAACTCGGGACAACAAGCCCCCTGCCGCGATTGTTGCCTCGCAGCGCCCCAGCCCACATTGTTCGACACGCCTCGCGATCCGTTTCTTAAGATCGCCTACGCGACTCGTCCGAGTTTCGGCTGCCTCCTCGGACGCCATGAAGCCCGCGGCGCAATCTTGCCGCGTGGCTCAAACGCAAGTCCCTTGGAGGTACTCAACCGGCCTTTTCAAACCGGCCGCCGGTCTCGGATCGGCACCTGGCCAAGCTAGTCGCGTTGTAAGCCCTACGTCAAGAACTAGTGTCAGGCGGCGTTGTTCCGAACTAGATGTTGTGTGTGGCTGTGAGAATTGTGGATAACCACGACCCCTCCAGCTAAGCCTCGGAGACTCCTTTCAGAATCCATTTCGACTTTTTGCAGCGGCCAAGCTTGTCCGGCTAAGATTCGAGGCTTCGGTGCCACTAGTGGCTGACAAATTTGTCGAGCCGGCTCCAATCGGCGGAACTGGTCTTGACGTTGCGGCGGATGCGGAGTCGCACACGTGAAAGCGAGGAAAACATGGGAAAAACGTCCCCCTGACGCCTTACGCTGAGGCATGAGGGAATCAGACGGAATCACTTGCATCGCGAGACTGGACTTCGGACAGGCGGGAAGCCATATTCCGCGCAACTTTCGAGAACCCCCGCAGCGGCAGCATCGATGAAACAGTTTTTGACGCAGTTCTTCACTTGGTGGAACGGCCAGACCCTCGGCACCCGATTCTACACCTGGCGTCAGGGCCAGTTCGTCGGCTCCGACGAGTTCGGCAACAACTACTACCGGGCTCAAGGGCATCGCGTTGACCCGAATGTGGGTTCCGAGCGTCGCTGGGTCATCTACAATGGCGAGGCCGACGCCTCCAAGGTTCCGCCTGGCTGGCGCGCCTGGCTCACCCATAATGCGGAACTGGCTCCGAGCGAGGAGACCTATATACCGCATCCGTGGGAAAGGCCGTACGTTCCCAACACGACCGGGACAACCGAGGCCTATCGCCCATCCGGCTCGCAGTTGTCGGAAGGCCGTCGTCCGGCTGCGACTGGCGATTACGTGCCGTGGTCGCCAGGGGAGTGAGGCGCGAAGCGTCTCGCACGACTCCATGCTGAACAGACCGCAAAAGCGGACCTGCGTCGAATGCGGTCTGGCCTACGGACACCCCGATTTTACCTACCACGCAGGCCAGGTGCAGAACGGTCCCGCCTACTGGTCGGACCGGGGCCTCCTGTGTTCGCACACCTGCTCCGTGGCTCACTTCATCCGCCGGGAGAAGGACGGGACGCCCATGACGGAGCCGGCGCCAGATCCATTCGGAAGAAACCGGTCTTAAGAGCGATCGTTCAGGAAACGCGCGAGATCCTTCGCCGATGAAAGGCCGCGCGTGCGCCTGCAACTCGCCGGGGCACTAGACGTTCGAGGGAACCTGCTCCCTGTGGTCGATCCAGCCCTGCCATGGGATCAGCGACCAGCCTTCGGGTGGAAATAGGATTGAAACCGGACCGCGCCGTCGGCGAACAGGCCGAAGGCTTGGATGACCTGCCCTTGATCAAGCTCGATGCCGCGCGCGACGCCAGCGCCTTTCAGAACGGCTCCGCGTTCGTCGGGCTCCGGATGCCGGTGGGAGCCGCCGTCCCCCAGCCGGCAGTTCTGGCACCGGATGGGGCCGAGGATCTGAGCGCCCCGACCGATCCGGTTCGATGAGGAAAGGGATCCGCCACCTAGAAGCCGTGCCTCGTCGCCGATCTCGATTCGCGAACCGGCCTCTGCCTTGACGGTAAACCCGCCTTCCTCCCCGATCTCGACGCCCGATCCCACCATCACGTCTGCGCCCGAAGCGACGATCCGCACGCCCGGGAACAGGATGGTTCCGGCTCCGATGCTCAAGCGTCCGCCATTCGAGGCTTCAAGGATGACGTTAGGCCACAGGATCACGTCCTCAGCCAGGGCCACTCCGGGCGAGATGAGAACCGAGGCGGGATCCGGCATCCTGATGCTTCCGCCCGCCAGGATCAAAGTCTCCTCGATGCTGAGGAACCCCATGGCCCGGCGCATGGAATCGATCTTGGACAGGGCTTCCGTCATGAACGTCCTCGCATGGCGCAGGCCACCAGGAGAGCGCATTTTTATCACCCGTGAAAGGCTACGCTTGTTCGTCTTGCCCTTTTTCCAACATGGTTCGCGTGTTATCGCGTTGCCAGGACGCGAAGACGGCCATGTCTGGCCAAACCGATAGGGCGTGGACGAGCGATATGAATTTCGGATGGACACGAGCCGCCTTGGTGCTAGCATCTTTCATCGGCGGCGTTGGAGCGGCTCAGGCGGACAGGATCAAGAATCCCACCGCGGTCTTTTCAGGCCTCGACAAGATCACCGGCCGCATCGTGTCGTTCGAGGTCGCGGTGGATGAAACCGTCCAGTTCGGCGCCCTTCAGATGCGCGCGCGCGTCTGCTTCACCAAGCCGGCGACGGAAAGCCCGAACACGACGTCGTTCGTGGAGGTCGAGGAGGTCGGTCAGCAGGGCAAGAACAACCGGGTTTTCTCCGGTTGGATGTTTGCCGCAAGCCCTGGCCTGCACGGGCTCGAGCACCCGGTCTACGATATCTGGCTGGTGGACTGCAAAGGCGGCACGGAGGTCATCGCCGAACCCAAGGAAGTGATCGAGGAGCCGCCTCCGGTGCAGGATGCAGCCCAGCGTCCGGGAGGCCCTGCGCAGCCGGGCAGCATCATCAGCCCCACGGGGGCTCAGGCCGCGCCGCCGCCGCCTCCGATCGAAACCGCGCCCCTTCAGCAGCAGCCAGCGCGCCGCGCCGCTCCCCAGAGGCAGACGGCGCCGATCATCAACAACGACCGCACCAACGATCGATAGCGGCGGCCGTTCGCGGCTGAGCGCCGAAGGGCTCTAGGCTGTGGCTGGTGTAAGGGCGGCCATTACCTGCTCGCCTGTCACCGTGGTTTCCCGCGGCCAGACATACCAGTCGCCTTCATGGTCCATGGAGGCTCTCAGCATCTGCTTGTAGTTCCGCCTGGAAACCTCGATCGCGCCGAACTGGGCCAGGTGAGGGGTCACGAACTGCGTGTCGAGAAGCGTAAAACCGCCGCGACGCAGGCGCGCCACGAGATGAACCAGGGCGACCTTCGAGGCGTCGCGCTCGGTATGGAACATGCTCTCGCCGAAGAACGCGCCCCGCAGGCGCACGCCATAGAGCCCGCCGACCAGACGCCCGCCCTGATAGACTTCGACCGTATGGCAGTAACCGGCGTCGAAGAGCTGACCGTAGAGGGTCTTGATCCGGCGGCTGATCCAGGTTTTCTCGCGGTCGAAGCCGGGCATGGCGCACCCGGCGATCACGCCGTCGAAATCCTCGTCTACCCGAACCTCGAAAAGGTCGGAGCGCACCGTGCGCGCGAGGCGCTTCCCCACATGGAAGCTGTCGAGAGGAATGATGCCCCTCTCGCGCGGCTCGACCCAGAACAAGGACGGATCATTCGCATCTTCCGCCATGGGAAAGATGCCGGCAGCATAGGCCTTGAGCAGGATCTCAGGCGTGATGTCGATCTGGTCTGCCCTCATTCCCCTATAGGTAGCACGGCTTTAAGCTTCCTCAATGCCACCCGTCTTCAGGAAATTCTCGAGCCAGTGAATGTCGTACTGGCCGTTCTGAATCTCCGGGTTGCGCACGAGGGTGCGGAACAGGGGCAGGGTGGTCTCGATCCCGTCCACGACGAACTCGTCGAGGGCCCGGCGCAGGCGCATGAGGCACTCGTTGCGGGTCCGTCCGTGCACGATAAGCTTTGCGACGAGCGAGTCGTAATGGGGTGGGATGCGGTAGCCCTGGTAGGCGGCCGAATCCACCCGCACTCCGAGGCCGCCCGGGGGATGGAAGTAGCTGATCGTGCCGGGGGATGGGCGGAAGGTGGAGGGATGCTCCGCATTCACGCGGCACTCAATGGCATGCCCGTCGATCTTGATGTCGCTCTGCTGCACGGAGAGCGGCGCGCCCGCTGCGACGCGGATCTGCTCGTTCACCAGGTCGATGCCGGTGATCATCTCGGTCACCGGATGCTCCACCTGGATGCGGGTGTTCATCTCGATGAAGTAGAACTCGCCGTCCTCGTAGAGGAACTCGATGGTGCCGGCGCCGGCATATTGCAGCTCCTGCATGGCCCTGGCGACGACCCCGCCGATCCGCTCGCGCATCTCGACGTTGAGGGCGGGCGAGGGGCCTTCTTCCCAGACCTTCTGGTGGCGGCGCTGGAGCGAGCAGTCACGCTCGCCGAGATGGATGGCGTTGCCCTTGCCGTCGCCCAGGACCTGGATCTCGATATGCCGGGGCTTCTCGAGGTACTTCTCGATATAGACGGCGTCGTCGCCGAAGGCGGCCTTGGCCTCCGTCCGGGCGGTCTGGAGCGCGTGGACGAGGTCGTCCTCCGTGCGCGCCACCTTCATGCCGCGTCCGCCGCCGCCGGCAGCGGCCTTGATGATGACCGGGTAGCCGATGTCGCGGGCGATGCGCTTGGCTTCGCCCTCGTCAGTCACGCCGCCCTCCGAACCCGGAACGCAAGGGATGCCGAGGCGCTTTGCGGTGCGCTTCGCCTCGATCTTGTCGCCCATGATGCGGATATGCTCGGCCTTGGGGCCGATGAACGCGATGCGGTGATGCTCGAGGACTTCAGCGAAGCGGGCGTTTTCTGACAGGAAGCCGTAGCCCGGATGAATCGCATCCGCGCCGGTGATCTCGCAGGCGGCGATGAGGGCCGGGATGTTGAGATAGCTGTCGCGGGCGGCAGGTGGGCCGATGCAGACGCTCTCGTCAGCGAGGCGCACGTGCATGGCGTCCGCGTCGGCGGTCGAATGCACCGCGACGGTGGCGATCCCGAGCTCCTTGGCGGCGCGCAGGATGCGAAGGGCGATCTCGCCTCGGTTGGCGATGAGGATCTTGTCGAACATCGCGATCACTCGATGACAAGCAAGGGTTCGCCGTACTCGACCGGCGTTCCGTCCTCGACAAAGATGGCCGTTACGGTTCCAGCGCGGGGAGCCACGATCTCGTTGAAGGTCTTCATGGCCTCGACCAGCAGCACCTTTTCGCCGGCCTGAACCTTGGAGCCGATCTCCACGAAGGATTTCGCGTCCGGCGACGGCTTGCGGTAAGCGGTGCCCACCATCGGCGACAGAACCGTGCCGGGATGGGTTCCGGCAGCCTTCGCGCCGGCTGCGGCCTCCGAGACCGCCGGCGGCGGCGCAACGACAGGGGCGGGGGCTGCGGCGGCAGGGGCCGAAACGGGAACCGTCACGGTCGCCGTTACGGTCCGGGCGACGCGGATGCGAAGGTCGCCTTTCTCCACTTCGATCTCCGTGAGATCGGTGTCGGCGATCAGGGTCGCCAGCTCACGCACGAGATCGGGATCGAAAGGGGTATCCTTGGCCATGGGGCTCACCTCTTATTCTTGAGGAACTAGTGTTTGGAGGGATTCGTTTGCTTTGCCCGCTCGACCATCGCGCGATGGACCGCATCCAGGCCGAGAAGGTAGCTCATGGGCCCGAAACCACAGATCACGCCGAGGGACACGGGGGCAATGAGCGAGCGATGACGAAAGCCCTCGCGGGAATGAACATTCGATAGATGCACCTCGACCGTCGGGACGCCGCTTCCGGCGATAGCGTCCCTGAGAGCAATCGAGGTGTGGGTATAGGCGCCGGCATTCATGACGACGCCCGCCCCTTGAGCTCCTGCCTCCTGAATCCAGTCGACCAGATGTCCTTCGTGGTTCGACTGGCGGAAGGTGATGGCCGCGCCCATGCTTCCTGCCTTCTCGCGCACGAGCCGTTCGATCTCGACAAGCGTGGTGCTGCCGTAGACCGTGGATTCTCGCTGCCCGAGCAGGTTGAGGTTCGGTCCGTTGAGGACGTGGACGGTGATCATTGCGAAAGGAGCGTTCCGGAAAGCTCCGTGGAAACGGAGCCGAAAGGCCCTCTTAGCCAAAAGGCGACCGGACGGAAAGGGGAAAACCAAGGCTTTCCAAAGCCGGGCTTCCCGCTGCCGTTAGGTGAGGGCCTTCAAACGTGCCGGTTGCGGCCCGTAAAACGCTTCGTTTCAGGCGACGGGCGCCGTACCGATCAGGGCTGTCAGCAGCTTGCCTTACCGCATTGGCGGACATTGGCGACGACCTGCTTCAGGGGCTCAACGCCCACTGCCCCGGGGATGATCTCGTCGCCGATGATGAAGGCCGGAGTGCCGGTCAGGCCGAGCTTGTCGCCGAGCCCCATGTTTTCCTGGAGGGCGCCTCGCACCTCCGGGCTCTCCATGTCCTTCTGGAGGCGGGCCACGTCGAGGCCCAGCTCCTTGGCGACCGCAAGGGCGCGCTCGCCGTTGACCCGACCGCGGCTATCCATGACCTTCATGTGGTAGTCGAAGAGCTTTTCGCCCTGAAGCTGCTTCCTGGCGGCGAGCGCCACCCGGCTCGCCTCGACGGAATCCGGCCCGAGAACCGGGAAGTCCTTGAGGACCACGCGCAGCTTGGAATCGCTTTTGACCAGGGACTGCACATCGGCCAAAGCCTTCTTGCAGTACCCGCAATTGTAGTCGAAGAACTCCACCAGGGTGACGTCGCCGGACGGGTTGCCGGCCACATAGGAGTGGGGCGCGTTGAGCAGGGTCTGCCGCGTCTCCTTGAGGGCCCCGGACTGGGCGACGCGCTGCGCTTCCGCCTGGCGTTTCTCGAGCTCTGCGATGACTTCCGTCAGAACCTCGGGATTCTTCAACAGGTAGTCCTTCACGACCTCGCCGATGGCTTGGCGCTGCTGATCGTTGAAGACCGGGCTCTGCGCGATGGCCGCTGGGGCGAACACAAGAGCGCCCATGAGGGCCGCGGCCTGACAGGATTTGAGAAACGAAAAACGCATGTGGGTCCTTTATGAAACTTGGGACGGGGGCTTCCCGGCCTCCGGGAGGCAGCTCTGTCCGAGCGCCTCTCGCGTCCTGTCGATGTCGTGGAGCTTGGCTGCCCACGATCCTAGCATGTCCGGGGCGAGTTAGCGAAATTGCCGGGCAGGCGTCAATTCACGGGTTCGTTGGCGTCGGTAAGGTTCTTGAGGCGAGGCCCGCGAGAGGCTACGAGCCCTGCCATGACAAAATCATCCTCCAGCCTCCCTCTTCCCGCCGTCGCCCGCCGCATGGACCGGGTCTCGTCCTTCTTGGCCATGGATGTGTTGAGCGCCGCCGCGGCAAAAGAAAGGCGCGGCGACAGCGTCGTCCATATGGAGGTGGGCCAGCCTTCGGCGCCCGCGCCCCGCGCTGCCCGCGAGGCCGCGAAGGCGGCCATCGAGACGGGGCGCATTGGCTATACGGAAGCGCTTGGCACCGCAGCCCTCAGGGAGCGCATCGCCTGGCACTACCGCGACGTCTATGGGGTAAGCCTCGCACCGGAGCGGGTCGTCGTCACCACAGGCTCTTCGGCCGGCTTTGTCCTGGCCTTTTTAAGCCTGTTCGATCCAGGCCAGCGCGTCGCCATCACGGCTCCGGGTTACCCGGCCTATCGCAATATTCTGGAGGCGCTCGATCTCGAGCCGGTCGTAATTCCGCTTACCAAGGCGGATGGCTGGATCATGACCGCGCAGGCCGTCGAGAAGGCGCATGCGGAAAAGCCGCTTCACGGTATCCTGGCCATGAGCCCGG
This sequence comes from Microvirga aerophila, assembly GCF_003332305.1. GTDB lineage: Bacteria > Pseudomonadota > Alphaproteobacteria > Rhizobiales > Beijerinckiaceae > Microvirga > Microvirga aerophila. The sequence goes on from NZ_QOIO01000013.1 coordinate 12,722, forward strand.
CGAACCCATCCGGGACGATGATCGGCCGACAGGTGCTGGCCGCTCTCGGGGCAACCTGCCGCCGTCTCGGCCTGTGGTTCATCTCGGACGAGATCTATCACGGGCTCACCTACGGGGAGGCGGCCTCGACCGCTTTGACGTCCGACGACGACGCGGTCGTGATCAACTCGTTCTCCAAATACTACTGCATGACCGGCTGGCGGATCGGCTGGATCGTGGTGCCGGAGCGGCTGGTGCGGCCCATCGAGCGCTTGGCCCAGAACCTCTACATCTCGCCGCCCTACCTGTCTCAGGTGGCCGCGCTGGCGGCCTTCGACGCCGCCGAGGAGCTGGAGGCCGTCAAGGAAGGCTACGCCCGCAACCGGGCCTATCTCCTCGAGGAACTGCCGCGTCTCGGCATTACCGAGATGCACCCGGTCGATGGGGCGTTCTACATCTATGCGGACATTTCCAGGTTCACCAATGACTCCATCGGCTTCACCAAGAGGATGCTGGAGGAAGCGGGGGTGGCCGCGACGCCTGGGCTTGATTTCGACCCTGTCGAAGGCTCGCATTACCTACGCCTGTCCTTCGCGGGCTCCGAAAACGATTGTCGCGAGGCGGTTGCCCGCCTCGCGACTTGGTTGAAATAGATTTTATCGAGCTGGGGTAACGCCTTACGGGGCGTTCCTCACGATCCGCTCAAAACGGACTTGGCCTTGGACCACCAGCCGGCGCGCTTGGGACGATCCGGGTCCGGCGGCGTCAGCACGACGGCGACGGGCTCCGGCTCGGGCAAGGCGGGTTCCGAAACTTCTGCAACGTTCTCCGCCACAGGTTCAGGAACTGACGGCATGGCGATGATGCTCTCCTGAGTCGCCTCCGGCGCTGCGGCCGATGCGGGCTCTTCGGCTGCCATGACGGCGGCTACTTCGCGCTGAGCGGGGAAGTCCTCATCGTTTGCGAGTTCGACACCGCCGAGCTCGGCGGCCTCTTCGCGACCCCGGCCACGGCCGCCCCGGCGACCCCGGCGGCGACGGCGCGCTTGGCGCTCCTCGGCTTCGGCATCGCCTGCTTCGGGCGCCTCAGCGGATGCGACCACGGCCTCGGCGTCCTCGCCTTCCTCCTCGTCCTCATCCGACATTTCGGCAGCGTCGCCCTCCTGAGCCTCCCGGGTCTCTCCGGCAAAGCCCTCGCGATCACGGCCACGGCGGCGGCGGCGGCGGCGGCGGCGGCGGCCGTTTCCTTCGCTTTCCTCGCCCTGCTCCTCACGGGCGCCGGCTTCCTCGACAACCTCGGTCTCTTCTTCGTCCGTGTCGATGTCGATCTCGACATCCGCTTCGTCGGGCTCGTCGACCGGCACGATGGCGTCGATCTGGATGCCGGTCGCAGCCGATTTATGCTCCAGCCGGAGGGCTGGCTCGCCACGGTCGATGATGTAGGTGGTGGTGCCGGTCAGGCTCTCGTCCGCCACGATCGAGATCGCAACGCCGAAGCGGGTCTCCAGGTCGCGCAGGTGGATGCGCTTCTGGTTGAGGATGTAGAAGGCCGCCTCCATCCGGGTCCGGACGACGAGGTTGTAGCCCGCGTTTTTGATGAGCGTCTCCTCGATCGAGCGCAGCACGTGCAGGGCGACGGACGGCGTCGAGCGCACGAAGCCGGTGCCGGCGCAATGGGCGCAAGGCACGGAGGAGGATTCGAGCACGCCAGTGCGGATGCGCTGACGCGACATCTCCAGGAGGCCGAAGGGCGAGATGCGGCCGACCTGGATGCGGGCGCGGTCGTTCTTCAGGCACTCGCTCAGCTTCTTCTCGACGGCGCGGTTGTTCCGCTTCTCCTCCATGTCGATGAAGTCGATGACGATCAGGCCGGCCAGATCGCGCAGGCGGAGCTGCCGGGCGATTTCCTCGGCGGCTTCGAGATTGGTGCGGAGCGCCGTATCCTCGATGTTGTGCTCGCGGGTCGAGCGGCCCGAGTTCACGTCGATGGAAACCAGGGCTTCGGTCGGGTTGATGACCAAATAGCCGCCGGACTTCAGGGTGACGTGACTCGAGAACATGGCGTCGAGCTGAGCCTCGACCCCGTATTTGGCGAAAAGCGGTTGGGGATCGCGGTAGGGCTGAACGATCTTCGCATGGCTCGGCATGAGCATGCGCATGAAGTCCTTGGCCTCGCGGTAGCCGTCCTCGCCGGACACGAGGATATCGTCGATGTCCTTGTTGTAGAGGTCGCGGATAGCCCGCTTGATCAGCGAGCCTTCCTCATACACGAGGGCAGGGGCCGCCGAGTTGAGGGTGAGCTCGCGCACGCTCTCCCAGAGACGCATGAGGTATTCGTAGTCGCGCTTGATCTCCGGCTTGGTGCGGGAGGCGCCCGCCGTGCGCAGGATGATGCCCATCCCTTCCGGAACCTCGAGCTCCTGCGCGATTTCCTTGAGGCGCTTGCGATCAGCCGTATTGGTGATCTTGCGGGAAATGCCGCCGCCCCGGCCCGTATTGGGCATGAGAACGGAATAGCGGCCAGCAAGCGACAGGTAGGTCGTGAGAGCAGCGCCCTTGTTGCCGCGCTCTTCCTTGACCACCTGGACGAGAAGGACCTGCCGGCGCTTGATCACTTCCTGGATCTTGTACTGCTTGCGCGGCAGGCGAGGGCGCTGCGGGATATCCTCGAGGGCGTCACCGCCGAGCTGCTCGACGGTTTCCTCGTGGTCGTCCTCGCCCTCGTGATCCTCGCCTTCCTCCTCGTCTTCGTCTTCGTCTTCTTCGTCCTCATCGTCATGGTCTTCGCCGCCATGATCGTCTTCGTCATGCTCCTCGTCGGCGTCATCCGCCTTCGCGGCGTCGGACTCGGCGGCTTCGGTTTCCGCATTCGAGGGCTCGCCCTCGTTCGCGGGCTCGGAAGCTTGAGCCTCAACGGGCTCAGGAGCAGCCTCGATCACCGCAGCGTCGGAGGCTTCGACCTCGCCCTGCTCTGCAGGCGCGTTGCTCTGTGCGTCCCCATCGAGAGCCGGAGCGGCCTCCTGGGGAAAGGCTTCCTGGGAAGGGGCTTCCTCGGACGAGGCGCCGTCCTCGCTGATAGCGATGACTTCGGCGGAGGAGACCGTCTCATCGGTCTGATGCCGCCTCGGCGCAGAGCGGCGGCGGCGCTTGCGGCGGCGCTCTTCCTCGCGCTCCTCTTCACGCTGAGCCTCGACCTCGGCTTCGAGCAGGGCCTGACGGTCCGCAACCGGGATCTGATAGTAATCCGGATGGATCTCGCTGAAGGCCAGGAAGCCATGGCGGTTCCCGCCATACTCCACGAACGCCGCCTGGAGGGAGGGTTCGACTCGCGTGACCTTCGCGAGGTAAATATTTCCGCGTAACTGCTTCCGGTTAGCGGACTCGAAGTCGAATTCCTCGACTTTTTGACCACGTACCGTCACGACCCGGGTTTCTTCCGGGTGTGAGGTATCGATGAGCATCTTGTTTGCCATGTTGAACTCTCGACATGGCGATCGAGGGCAGGACCTGAGGCAGAAGCCGCATGGAGGGCGGGCAGCCGCGCCGCATGATTGGGCGGCGGGCTGAACTTGCGTTCGGAGTGCTGACGATCGCCATAGCGCGCCTCACTGGGGCGCATGCTGGGTTAAACTGGGCCGACGTCATGCCGGAGTGACCGGTGTATGAACGAGTGCGCGACTGATCGCACGAATCGGAAGGTGCTGTGACGACAGTCAGAACTGACTTCGCTGGCGCAACCATTCCACGACGGCCTTTCGAAATCGATGCGCCAGACTGAGCTGGCCATCGGCATAAGTGCGATGAAAACATCGCTGTTCGAGCCTGTCCGCGAGCCTGTCGAGGGTGACGGGGGTCCATAAGGATCGGTCAAGACAACCGTCTCCTCAAGATCCGCCGCCAGATTCGGCCATGCCGGACGGGGTTCAGCATCATTACAGAGCCTTGATGCCATTTGGCAAGATGCTGAGATACTGTGCCTCGGACGCAACACTGTCTCAACAATGGACCGATTGGCAAAGGGATTCGTTAACCAAGAGCCCCTTATGAGGTAGGAGGGACCACCGAACCGAGCGGCGGCCGATGCATCTCAAACCCTTCATACGCCTTGTGCAGGTATTCCTGACGGCGCTGCTTCTCCTCGCAGGGGGCGATGGCGCGTGGGCTGTGGGAGCCGAGCCCGGCAAAGCCGAAGCGCTCGCCATTGCGGCGGCGGTGGCTGTCGAGGTCGACGGGCCAAAGACTAGATTCAAGGTGACCTTGTCCAAAGCGGTTACGGCCCAGGCGTACCTGATGGAGCGCCCAGACCGCGTCATCGTCGATCTTCCCGAAGTTTCGTTCCATCTTCCGTCCGAGCTGGGCCGGAAGCGCGAGGGCCTGATTGCCTCCTACCGTTATGGGCTGTTCGCGCCAGGCCGTTCCCGGGTCGTGATGGATCTGGCCCAGCCGGCCACCATATCGGCCATTCATTCGGAGCCTGGCGCACCAGGCGGGGCAACCATCCTGGTCATCGAGCTGTCTCGCGCCGACCGGGACGAGTTTCGCCGCGCCGCGGCCGAGAGCGCCGGAGCTTCGCGGGCAACCGCGGAGCAGCCTGCCCCGAAAGAGGCTCAGGATGCGCGTCCGGTGATCGTGATCGATCCGGGCCACGGCGGCATCGATCCCGGCGCGGCGGCTCATTCGGGCGTGATCGAGAAGGATCTTGTTCTGTCCTTCGCCCAGCAGCTCAAGAAAAAGCTCGAGGGGCAAGGCCGCTACCGGGTGCTGATGACCCGTGACGAGGATGTTTTCATCTCTCTCGGCGACCGGGTACGCTCCGCGCGATCCGCCAAGGCCGATCTTTTCATCTCGATCCACGCCGATTCGATTTCCGGCGGTCAGGATGTGCGCGGATTGACCGTCTATACCGGGTCGGAGCGGGCGTCCGACGCCGAATCCGCCAGGCTTGCCGACCGGGAAAACAAGGCGGACGCCGCGGCCGGCATCGATTCGGGCGATAGCCCGGACGACGTGCTCGATATTCTCCAGGATCTGACGCTTCGGGAGACGCGTTCCTTCTCGCATGGGTTCGCGACCCGTCTGGTCGGAGAGCTCGATACAATCGCGCGCCTCAACAAGAATCCCCGCCGGGAGGCGGGCTTCCGGGTGCTTCGGGCCCATGACGTGCCCTCGGTTCTCGTCGAGCTCGGCTATTTGTCCAGCAAGCAGGACTTGGATCTTCTCATGTCCGAGCAGTGGCGCGGCAAAATGGTCTCTGCCATGACGGTCGCCGTTGACCGTTTCTTCGCGACGCGGCTCTCTCGCCAGGGGGCTGCCGCAGTTTTACCATAGATACGGTGTGGATAGCCGTAGCGGGGGCACGATTCCTCGGTTAACAGGGGCGCGGGCCGAAAGGCTCCGTCTTGCCTCGAACGGGGATCGGCATGGGCCGATCGGCATAACAGAGCGCCATTTGGCGTCGATAACGGAATAGCTTCGGATGCGCTTCGTCCTACGATTCTTTGGCTTCCTTTTCAGCATCGGGGCGATTTTCTTCCTGATCGGCGCTGTTGGCCTGGCCTATGGATACTGGGCCTTCTCAAAGGACCTGCCGGACCACGCGCAGCTTGCCAATTACGAGCCGCCGGTGATGACCCGCGTCCATGCGGCGGACGGCAGCCTCATCGCCGAATATGCGCGCGAGCGCCGCCTTCACGTTCCGATCCAGGCCACGCCCAAGCTCGTCATCGACGCGTTCCTGTCGGCCGAGGACAAGAACTTCTATCGCCATGTGGGCATCGACCCCGAGGGGCTCGTGCGCGCCGTTCTGGCCAATGTCCGGTCCGGCGGCAGGCGGGAGCAGGGCGCTTCGACGATCACCCAGCAGGTTGCTAAGAACTTCCTCGTGGGCAACGAGAAGAGCTACGAGCGCAAGATCCGCGAGGCCCTGATCGCCCTTCGGATCGAATCGACCTTCTCCAAGGACAAAATCCTTGAGCTGTACCTGAACGAGATCTTCCTCGGTACCCTGTCGCCTGGGCGCAACCTGCACGGCATCGCCGCTGCGGCGCTCGACTATTTCGGCAAGTCGATTCACGAATTGACCCTGGCCGAGGCCGCCTACATCGCGGCCCTGCCCAAGGGACCCAACAACTATCATCCTTTCCGCGAACGCCAGGCCGCCGTCGAGCGTCGCAACTGGGTCATCGACCGCATGGTCGCCAACGGCTACGCCACCCGCCAGGACGGCGACGTGGCCAAGAAGGAGCCGCTCAACGTCAAGCCGCGGAACGTGTCGCCCAACAGTATCGCGTCCGGCTACTTCGCTGAGGGCGTGCGCCGCGATATCGCCGATCGTTATGGCGAGGAGAAGCTCTACGAGGGCGGCCTCCTGATCAGGGCGACTCTCGACCCGAAGATGCAGGCCATGGCCCGCAAGGCCCTCGTGGACGGCCTCGTTCGCTTCGACGAAGCCCGTGGATGGCGCGGGTCGCAGCAGAAGATCGATCTTACGGGCCGCGAGTGGGGTCTGGCCCTGGCCGAGGTGCCCATGCTCGGCGACGTTCAGCCCTGGCGGATGGCCGTGGTGCTGGAGGTCTCCGGAGGACGTGCGCGTGTCGGTCTCCAGCCGAAGCGGGAGGCGTCCGGGCAGGTGGTGCGCGACCGCGAGATCGGCTTTGTCACGGCCGACGGCGCCAAGTGGACGCGCCGGCCGGTCGAGCGGGCCGTTTCTCCCGGCGACGTGGTGTACGTGGAGCCCCTTGAAGGCAAGGCCGGGCAGTACCGTCTGCGCCAGATCCCCGAGATCTCGGGCGCCATCGTGGCGATGGACCCCTATACGGGCCGTGTCCACGCCATGGTGGGCGGGTTCTCCTTCGACCAGAGCGAGTTCAACCGCGCGAGCCAGGCCATGCGGCAGCCGGGCTCCTCGTTCAAGCCGATCGTCTACGCCACGGCCCTCGACAACGGCTATACCCCGTCGAGCCAGATCCTCGATGCGCCGTTCGTGCTCGACATGGGACCGGGCCAGGCCGCCTGGGCTCCGTCGAACTACGACGGCAAGTCGGCGGGCCTGCGCACCCTCCGTTACGGGATCGAGCACTCCAAGAACCTGATGACGGTCCGGCTTTCCAACGAGGTCGGGATGCCGGCCATCTCGGAATATGCCCGCCGGTTCGGCGTCTACGACGACATGCTCCCGCTCCTGTCCATGTCCCTGGGCGCGGGCGAGACCACGGTCATGCGCATGACGGCGGCTTATTCGATGTTCGCCAATGGCGGGCGGCGCATCAAGCCGACCCTGATCGACCACATCCAGGACCGCTCGGGTCGCACAATCTACCGGCACGACGACCGCAAGTGCATCTCCTGCGACTCGGACAAATGGGACGGCGGCGCTCCGCCCAAGCTTGCCGACAACCGGGAGCAGGTGCTCGATCCTCTCACCGCCTACCAGATGACCTCGATCCTCGAGGGCGTTGTCCAGCGCGGCACGGCCCAGACCGTGAAAGCGGTTGGCAGGCCGCTCGCCGGCAAGACGGGAACCACCAACGACGCGAAGGACGTGTGGTTCGTGGGCTTCTCGCCCGACCTCGCCGTGGGTGTGTTCATCGGCTATGACCAGCCCAAGTCCCTCGGCAATGCGGCCACGGCGGGTCAATACGCGGCTCCGGTGTTCCGCGACTTCATGCAGATGGCCCTCAAGGACAAGCCTGCGACCCCGTTCCGCGTGCCGCCAGGCATCAAGCTGATCCGCGTGAATGCCTCCTCGGGCACGCGCGCCGGGTCGGGCGAGGGCGGGAACGTGATCCTCGAAGCCTTCAAGCCTGGTACAACTCCGCCCGATACCTACGTGCCGGTCGAGGTCGAATCCGCTCCGCAAGCGGAGTATCCGGGCGATCCCAGACAGCAGGTCGGCGCAGGCGCCAACGGATTGTACTGACCGCCTGTACGCTCCATATGCGGTGAAACCTTCAACCCATGAGACGTCGACCCACCGCCGTCGGTATGCCGGCTCGCGGTGAAGGCTGGTCCTTTGAGGATTGGCTCCTTTACACGATGCGGGGCTCCCCGTAAGACCCGCACTCCCAAGGCTCGGACTAAACACAGACCATGCGCGCCGAAATCGAACACCTCGTAGAAGAGACCAAGCAGTCAGTCGGGCTGCTGAGGAGGCATCTTTGACTGGGATCATGCCCAGCGACGCCTCGCCGAACTGAATTCGTTCACCGAACATCCGGACTTCTGGAACGACGCCGAAGGCGCCCAGAAGATCATGCGCGAGCGCACCTCCCTCGAGGACCAGATCGCTGCCATCAAGCGCCTGGAGCAGGAGCTCGAGGACTCGATCACCCTGATCGAGCTCGGGGACGCCGAGGGCGACGAGGCGACCGTCAAGGAAGGCGAGGAGACGATCCGCGGTCTTCAGGCCGAGGCGGCTCGCCTTCAGGTGGAAACGCTGCTCTCCGGCGAGGCCGACGGCAACGACACCTTTGTGGAAGTCCACTCGGGCGCGGGCGGCACCGAAAGCCAGGACTGGGCCAACATGCTCCAGCGCATGTATGCCCGCTGGGCCGAGCGCCGGAAGTACAAGGTCGAGCTTCTCGAAATCACCGACGGTGACGAGGCCGGCATCAAGAGCGCCACGCTCCTGATCAAGGGCCACAACGCCTATGGCTGGCTCAAGACCGAGTCCGGCGTGCACCGGCTGGTGCGGATCTCTCCTTACGATTCCAACGCCCGCCGTCATACGAGCTTCGCGTCGGTGTGGGTCTACCCGGTGGTGGACGACCGCATCAACATCGAGATCAAGGAATCCGATTGCCGGATCGACACGTTCCGCTCCTCCGGCGCGGGCGGCCAGCACGTGAACACCACGGACTCGGCCGTGCGCATCACGCACATTCCCAGCGGAATCGTGGTGGCCTGCCAGCAGGAGCGCTCGCAGCACAAGAACCGCGCTACCGCCTGGAACATGCTGCGCGCCCGCCTCTATGAGGCCGAGCTGAAGAAGCGCGAGGAAAAGGCCAATGCCGAAGCCGCCGCCAAGACGGAGATCGGCTGGGGCCACCAGATCCGCTCCTACGTGCTCCAGCCCTACCAGCTCGTGAAGGACCTGCGCACGGGAGCCCAGTCCACGAGCCCGCAGGACGTGCTCGACGGCGACCTCGATCCGTTCATGGAAGCGTCGCTCGCCCAGCGCATTACGGGTGGCGCGGGCCAGGAGGTCGAGGATATCGACTAAGACAAGAGGCCCACTCGGTTAGGAGCGGGCCTTCGTTATTGCAGGTGATCAGACCTACACGACGAAAAAATCGTAGGAATCGATCCTCGCCGCTCCTGTCAACTTCGCAAAGCGTACGGCCGCAGAGGGGCCGGAGCCGTCTGGATCGTAAGAGAGGGACCGCTCTCCTGCGTTAAAGATGATCCTGTCACTCGTATCCCGTGCGACTGACCCTTCTACGAAAGCGTCCCAGCCCAAAGGGCCCTTCTCGAGAGCGAAGATGGCTGAGGACAAGACGATTACATCAAGATCCCAGAGGTCGCTGAAATCTGTGATTTGATCGATGTCGTCGACGCCATTGAACCAAGTGTCGAAAACGAACCGGTCGCCGCCTTCACCCCCGGTCAGGGTATCGCTGCCTTCGCCCCCCTGCAGAGTGTCATTGCTTTCGCCACCGTTCAAAGCATCGTTGCCTAGACCTCCCTGCAGGACATCCCAGCCATTTCCGCCGTGTAAGGCGTCGTCGCCAATATCTCCGTGCAGCATGTCCTGGCCATGGCCGCCGTCCAGATCGTCATTGCCTGCACCTCCATGCAGGATGTCATCGCCAATTTCGCCCTTCAGGACATCGTTGTCGATGTCGCCGTACAGCATGTCATCGCCATACCCACCCCTTAGCGTGTCGCTACCCGTGCCACCTTGCAATGTGTCATCGCCATATCCGCCTCGCAGATCATCATTGCCAACATCTCCGTAAAGGACGTCGTTGCCGCCGAAACCGTAGATCTTGTCATCGCCATGGTCGCCATTAAGGATATCTTTGACAGCGACGCCATAGATAATGTCCGCCACCCCCTTGCCAATCTGGGTCAGGGTTTGATCAGTACTGCTCCAGCTCCACTTCGCAACCTGTTTCCCGTCTTGCGACGGGTTGCCATAGAGGGCGCGGATCGCCTGGATATCCAAGCGGCCAAGGCTAGGCGACATCATATTGATGTCGCCTCCCGTGTAGCTCATCACGGTATGCTTCACGTGGTCCAAGTCCGACTTCAACAATTGCTTGTTGTGAGCCATCTTATGAAAGGGGTGCTTGAGACCGAGCGCGTGGCCAATCTCGTGAAGCAGGATGTAGAATTTGAAAGACTTATACGTTGAAAGCTCTTTGTGGTACCGGTCGTTCAGGTAGATATTGCCGCCAACATCATCCCGAACGACGTCTTCCTCTAAGGAGTTTTTGTAGAGTTCCGGAAATTCCGCCCGCCCGCTGGAATTTCGTGAGAGCCACTTCCATTGAAACTTCAGCTCGGCATCGGCTCCTTTAACCTCAATGAACCGAATGCCACAGGCATCTCCCCACATCTTCAAGGCTTTGCGCGCCATGGCCTTGTCAGCGTTACCGAATTCCGTCGAACCCCGCTGCGGCCCGCCGAAGGTGTAGGTCAGAAAGACAGGTTGTTTACTGATCTTAAGGCTAGACAGAGCGTTCCAGCTCTGGCCCGAGAGGAGAGCTTTGTAATTCGGCATTTGGTTGAGCTTTAATTAAGAACAGTGTCACATGAAACTTTATAACGCTCTGACCTGAAGCCGCAATAGACTAATCCGTCGCAATCAGAGAGATCGGGCTGCCTCCAGCACCTCCTTGGCATGGTTTGGCACCTTCACCTTCTTCCAAACCTGCGCGACCCTCCCGTCGCCGTCTATCAGAACCGTGGTGCGCTCCACGCCCGTGTACTTGCGGCCGTACATGCTCTTCTCGACCCAGACGCCATAGGCTTCCAGCATGGCTTTGGCCTCATCGGACGCCAGAGTGAAGTCGAGACCGTACTTGGCGCGGAACTTGTTATGGCTCTTCAGGCTGTCGGGCGAGACGCCGATGATCTCGGTGTCTGCCGCCGCGAAATCCTGCCGCAGCGCCTGGAAATCCTGGGCTTCCCGGGTGCAGCCGCTGGTGTCGTCCTTGGGGTAGAAATAGAGCACGACCTTTCGGCCCTTGAGGTTATCCAGGGAAATTTCCTGTCCACCAGTCGCCGGTAGGGTGAAGGCAGGGGCCGGGCTTGCAATGGTCAACGTCATGGTTCGCCTTTCTTTCGGCGGGTTGTGATGTTTCGACAGGCCTTCGCGACCTGTCGCAGGAGATGGTCGCGGGTGGCGCACAAGAGGGCTAATGTCTTCATCTGATTCCCTCTCATGCGCGACAGTGCAAGAACCGGATTGTCCGACGTCACAAGAATGAAGCGACTCCTCAGCACACCTTCGCGCCGGCCCAGCCCGGCGAAGCGGAGCGCCCTCAGGCGCGCGCTTCGTGGTGCGCTCTACGTGAAGCTTGGCCTCGTTCTGCTCGCGGCGTTGGGGATCGGGCTGTTCTACCTCCGCCTGTCCGTGGGTCCGCTCAGCTTCGGCCGTCTCCCCGAGCAGGTCGCGGAAACCCTTGCGGCCCGTATCGGACCGGGCTGGGCCGTGACCCTGCGCGACACGGCTATCGAGCTCCACGGCGGTTCGCCGGCGCTGCGGGCGAACGGCCTCGATATCCGGGCTCCGGGGGGCGAACTCGTTCTGCAGGCGCCGTACGCTGTCGTGAGCGTCGATGGTCTCTCGCTGTTCGCGGGGAACCTCCAGCCGCGCTCGATCGAAATGCGGGACCTGCGGCTGCGGGTTCTCGTCAACCGTGACGGCTCGCTGTCCTTTTCTTCCGAGGGAGGCGAGGGTGGAGAAGCACCTGCCGGGCCACCTGCCGCGTCCCTTAGCCCCTCGACGGAGGCCGCAGCGTCCATGCAGCGCAGCATAGGCGGGCCCTCCCAGGTATCGGGGGTCGTCGGTTCCCTGTTTGATTTGATCATCGGGCCCAAAAGCGCTCTGAACTCCCTTGGGCAAGCCAAGCTGACAAACGCCAATCTCGTCTTCATCGACGCTGACCGGCGCGAACGGGCAAGGTTCAGCCGGGTCGACGCGGTGTTCGACTGGGCCGAGGGTGGCGGACGCCACTTCGCCACAACCCTCGACGGCCCGCAAGGGGTGTGGGAGCTCAACGGCGACGTGTTGTCCGATCATGATGGTGGGTACCGCGGCAGCGTCATCGCCGACCGCGCACCGATCCAGGATATCGTTCTGCTTGCCGGCATGTCGGCCATTCCGGCGACGACGGATCTCGAATTCTCCGGCCGGGTCGACGTGGCCTACGCGGCAGGCCGGGTGACCGAGCTGAAAGCCCGCCTCAACAGCACCGCCGGCACCCTCCAGATCGACGACAAGGATACGTCTCCGCTCGAGGTCGAACGGTCGAGTATCGAGGTGTCCTGGGACGAAGCCCAGAAGGCGCTCGACCTGCAGAACCTCGAGCTGAAGGGCGGCGACAACCATGTCCGCCTTCAGGGGCGCTTGGTCACCCAAACCGGTGCGGACAACTGGCGACTATCACTCAACGGTCGGGATGCAGTCCTGTCGGGCGCGCGCGTGGGGGATAAGCCCGTTCAGATCAGCGAAGTCGCCGCCGAGCTTTCCGGCCCGGACGGCATGGGCATCAGGTCCCTTAAGTTGAGGGGGCCCGATCTGTCGGCCGATCTCAGCGGTGTCTTGGGCGCGCCGGCCGATCCCCATGGCCTCAACCTCGACCTTGCGGCAACCAGGACGGATCTGCGCACCGCCCTACGCATCTGGCCCGAGGCGGTTGCGCCGCCCGTGCGCCGCTTCCTGGTGGCGAACCTCAACGGGGGCACGCTGGATTCCATCGGCCTCAAGGTGCGGATGTCCGGTGCCGACATCGCCAAAGCCGTGTCCGGCGGTCCGACGCCCGATGAATCGCTGAAGATCGACTTTGCGATCTCCGATGGCGTTCTCAAGGCTGCCGAGGGCCTGCCGCCCCTGTCCCACATGAACGTCACCGGCAAGGTCACGGGAACCTCGGTTTTCTTAAAGGCTCCTACGGGCCGGGTCGATATGGCGAGCAACTTTAGCCTGGCCGCCTCGGACGGCGCCTTCGCCCTCGACAACTACTGGAACGACAACGCCCTGGCGCGGATCAACTTTCGCCTAGCGGGGCCCGCCGACAGTCTCGGGGCGCTCCTTCAGCAGCCCATGATCCGAGAAATTGCCGGGTTTGATGTCGATCCCACGACCATGACCGGCAAGGCGGATCTTCGCATTGGGATTGGGCTTGCGGTCAATAACATCCCGGCCTTCACTGACCTGCCCCTGTCGGTGAACGGCACGGTCTCCGAGTTCGGCATCGACAAGCTCTTCGGCAAGGATCGGCTCGAAGGCGCGTCCCTGGCGGTCGCCTATGATAAGGGCAATCTCGCGATCAAGGGCGATGGCAAGCTGGGCGGCGGCGCCGCGTCCATCGACGTCCAGAAAACCCGCGACGGTGGAGAGGCCAACGTAACCTTCGCCCTCGATGAGGCGGCGCGAGCAAGACGTGGTATGTCGTTCGGCTCGCAGCTCACCGGGGTGCTGCCACTCAAGGCCACCCTGCCGCTTGGCAAGCCCGACAAGCCCGGTATTCGCATCGAGGCGGACCTCACCAAGACCGGCATCGATCAGCTCATCCCAGGATGGGTGAAGCCCGCCAGACGACCGGGTAAGGTATCCTTCACCCTGGTTGATGGGGCCAGTACCGAAATCCGCGACCTCCAGCTCGACAGCGGTTCTGCGCAGCTACGCGGAACGGCCACGCTGTCGAATGAGGGTACGCTTGAAAAGGCGGAGCTTACGACCTTCAAGCTGTCGTCCGGCGATGATATGCGGGCGCAGGTCGAGCGCAACAGCGGCGTCTACAAGGTCGTGGTTCGCGGCAATGTGGGCGACGCCCGCCCCTTCACGAAAATCGCGAGCTCCGCTCCCGCACCGGCCGGGCATAACGCACCCGCTCAGAAGGACAGCCGGGACTTCGATCTCGATCTCGCACTCAATATCCTGACCGGATACAACGAAGAGGCGATCACGAATGCGTCGATCAAGGCCTCCATGCGCAAGGACAGCCTCCGGAGCCTGGATGTCAAAGGCCGCCTTGGCCCGACGGACATCGTCGCGCGCACCACGCCCCAGGGAGGCGGCACCTCGATCATCTCCCTCCAGTCGCAGGATGCGGGTTCGCTTCTACGCTTCCTCGATGTCTATCGGCGCATGACCGGGGGCGATCTCATCCTTCAACTCGCCATCGGCGAGGGGCCGCAGGCTGGGATGATGATGCTTCGCTCCTTCGCCCTCAACAACGAGCCGGCCCTGCGCCGCATCATCCCAACGCAGACCCAGTTCGTGCCCGGTCAGGATCGATCCGGAAATCCGCAAGCGGTGCGCGTGGACGTGAACGAGGTCGTCTTCACCAAGGCCCGGGTGGATTTTACTCGAACCGCCGGACGCCTCGATTTCAAGGATGCGGCTATTTGGGGGAACCAAGTTGGCTTCACCCTCGGGGGCTTCATCGACTATGCCCGCGACCGCATGGATATTTCCGGAACCTTCGTGCCGGCCTACGGGCTCAATAACGCCTTCGCCCAGGTGCCGCTGTTCGGTCCATTGCTGGGAGGCGGGCAGTATGAGGGCCTGTTTGCGGTCAATTTCCGCGTATCTGGGCCGTCCGATTCCCCGACCGTGGCGGTCAATCCCCTGTCGGCTGTGGCGCCGGGTTTCCTGCGCAAGCTCTTCGGGGTCGGAGGCGGGACGCCACAGGCGGATTCCCTGCCCGTGACGCCCGAACGCTGATCGACCTTAGACGGCCCTGAGCAGGACGTGCTTCTTCTTGCCGAAGGATAGCTTGATCACGCCCTCGGCCGTCATGTCCGACGCCGTCAGCAGGCCGCGATCGTCGGTGACAATCTGATCGTTCACCTTGAGGCCGCCGCTCTTCACCTGCCGCCGCGCCTCGCTCGTGGAAGGGACGAGCTTGGCATAATCGGGACCGAACGCCGCCAGAACCCCAATCCCGGCGTTGAGTACGTCGGTAGTGATCTCGATGGTCGGCAGGCTTTCAGCGAGGGCTCCCTGCTCAAAGGTCTTGCGTGCCGTCTCGGCGGCGAGCTCTGCGGCCTCGCGGCCGTGGAGCAGGGCGGTCGCCTCCGTGGCCAGAACCTTCTTGGCCTCGTTGATGTCGGCTCCCTGGAGAGCCTCAAGCCGCGCAACCTCGTCCATCGGCAGGATCGTGAACAGCTTCAGGAATCGGCCGACATCCGCATCCTCGGTGTTGCGCCAGAACTGCCAGTAATCATAAGGGCTCAGCATGTCGGCATTGAGCCAGACCGCGCCCGAGGCCGTCTTGCCCATCTTGGCGCCCGAGGCCGTCGTCAGCAGCGGGCAGGTAAGGGCGTAGAGCTGCGCGGTGCCAAGACGGCGGCCGAGATCGATGCCGTTGACGATGTTGCCCCACTGGTCCGAGCCGCCCATCTGCAGGACCGTGCCGTAGCGCTTGTGAAGCTCCACGAAGTCATAGGCCTGGAGGATCATGTAGTTGAATTCCAGGAACGACAGCTCATGCTCGCGCTCCAGGCGCATCTTCACACTGTCGAAGGCCAGCATGCGGTTGACCGAGAAATGGCGGCCCACATCGCGCAGGAACTCGATGTAGTTGAGCTTCATCAGCCATTCGGCGTTGTCCGCCATCATGGCGTCGGTCTTGCCATCCCCGAAGGAGATGAAGCGGGAGAACACCCCCTTGATGCTGTCCTTGTTGTCCTCGATCTGCTCGACCGTCAGGAGCTTGCGGCTTTCGTCCTTGCCCGAAGGATCGCCCACCCGGGTCGTGCCGCCGCCCATGAGCGTGATCGGCCGTCCAGCACCCGTCTTCTGCAGCCAGTGCAGCATCATGATGGAGAGCAGATGCCCGACATGAAGAGACGGTCCCGTGCAGTCATAGCCCACATAGGTCGTAAGACGACCCTCGAGGGCGGCTGCATCGATGCCCTCGAGGTCCGAGGTCTGGTGGATGTAGCCTCGCTCGGTGAGCACTTTCAGGAATTCGGAACGTGGCGCGTTCATCGCGTCTCTCGTCTGTCGGTGTGTCAGGAATGAGCGCGTTTATCAGCTTCGCTCTGTAATTTCACGAGGAAATCGCGCCGGGCCGACCCTTGGCGGGCCAACAACGAAAAACGGCGGGCTGTGGGCCCGCCGCCTTGTGAGACTGGTGGCAGATAAGCTCACGCCGCCTCTTCGGCCGTTCCCAGGCGCTTGTCGAGATATTCGCCCACAGCGCCCATGAGCTCGTCGACCTTGCCGTCGAAGAAGTGGTTGGCGCCGTCCACGACCGCGTGCTCGAGCTTGACGCCCTTCTGGGTCTTCACCTTCTCGATCACGCTGACCACGTCCTTGACCGGGGCGACCCGGTCCTCGGAGCCGTGGACGAACAGGCCGGAGGACGGGCAGGGGGCCAGGAACGAGAAGTCGTAGCGGTTCGCCATAGCGGCGATGGAGATGAAGCCCTCGATCTCCGGGCGGCGCATGAGAAGCTGCATACCAATCCAGGCCCCGAAGGACACGCCGGCGATCCAGCAGGCGCGGGCGTCCGGGTTGATCGACTGGGCCCAGTCGAGGGCCGCGGCGGCATCCGAGAGTTCGCCCTGGCCGTGGTCGAAGGCGCCCTGGCTGCGGCCGACGCCGCGGAAATTGAAGCGCAGGACCGAAAAGCCGCGGTTCACGAAGTCATAGTACAGATTGTAGACGATCTGGTTATTCATCGTGCCGCCGAACTGCGGATGCGGGTGCAGCACGATGGCGATGGGAGCCCCCTTTTGCTTCGCAGGCTGGTAGCGCCCCTCGATGCGACCGGCGGGACCCGTAAAGACGACCTCAGGCATGAATGCGAACCTCTTTTCGACCTCTCGGTTATGAGAGGGAAAACCCGACGGGCCTTGACTTTCGGCCTCAAGTTTCTCTAAAAGTCTTTAGAATTATTCTAAAGTTACTTCGTTTCAGGGCAGGCTCGTTCGGATCAAACGGGCCGGTGCGACCTGACATGGATGTGGTTGTGGTGCTTTAGCACGGCAACCGGGGGCAATTGCAAGGATTTCGTGAGGCTTAGCGGGCGATTATGGCGACAGACCAGCGCACATATCTCGATTACAACGCGACCTCGCCCTTGCGGCCCGAGGTTGCCGACGTGGTCGTGCGCGCGCTCCAGTTGTCAGGAAACCCTTCCTCGGTCCACAGCGAGGGGCGGGCCGCCCGGGCGGCGATCGAGGCGGCGCGCGAGAAAGTAGCCCGGCTGATCGGCTCGAAAACCAAGAACGTGATCCTCACGAGCGGCGGGACCGAAGCGAGCAATCTGGTGCTGAGCCCGTCCTTCCGCCGATTGGGCCAGCCCGGCGCGGACCGGCTCCTGATCGGTGCGACCGAGCACCCTTGCGGCCTGGACGGCCATCGATTCCCAGCAGACGCTGTGGAGCGCATTCCCGTCGGTGCGGATGGGGTCTTGGATCTTGCCTGGCTCAGAACTCGCCTGGAGCAGGCTGAAGGGCAGCGGTTTCTGGTGTCGGTTCAGCTGGCGAACAACGAGACCGGCGTCCTGCATCCTGTCGCCGAGGCAGCGCGCCTCGTCCACGAGCACGGCGGCCTCATCCACACGGATGCGGTCCAGGCCGCCGGCAAAGTTCCGGTCGATATGGCCGAGCTTGGGGTCGACGTGCTGACGATCTCGGCCCATAAGATCGGCGGGCCGAAGGGAATCGGCGCCGTTGCCCTGGCATCCGACCAGTTGGAAATCCCCGACCGGCTGATCCGAGGCGGTGGTCAAGAGAAGGGCTATCGGGCCGGCACGGAGAACGTGGCGGCCATCGCAGGCTTTGGGGCCGCGGCCGAGATCGCCCTGGCGAATCTAGCCGGAGAGGCGGCCCGGCTCGAGGCCCTCAGGGACGAAGCGCAGGCGCATCTGCGCCGCATCGCCCCTGATGCGGTGATCTTCTCGGGCGAAGCGGAGCGGTTGCCCAATACGCTTGCCTTTGCCATACCCGGCCTGAAGGCGGAGACGGCGCTGATCGCGTTCGATCTCCACGGAATTGCCCTGTCGTCTGGTTCGGCTTGCTCGTCCGGAAAGGTCAGGCGGTCGCATGTGCTCGACGCCATGGGGGTGGAACCCGCCCTCGCCGAGGGAGCCATGCGTTTAAGTTTGGGGTGGATGACCACAAAAGAGGACGTGATCCGCTTTGCGGAAGCGTGCGAAAGAGTGGTCGGCACCCTATATAAGCGGAAGGCGAGTGCGGCTTAAGCCGGCTACGCTCGATTTTCCATGTCATCAACCCGCGGCCCTTGAAGCCGTGAGCGGTGGGAGAGACAGATGCCTGCAGTGCAGGAGACGATCGATCAGGTCCGATCGATCGACGTCGACCAATACAAGTACGGTTTCGAGACCGTCGTCGAAATGGAGAAGGCTCCGAAGGGCCTCTCCGAGGATGTGATCCGCTTCATCTCGGCCAAGAAGGGCGAGCCCGAGTGGATGCTCCAGTGGCGTCTCGATGCCTATAAGCGCTGGCTCACCATGCAGGAGCCGGACTGGGCGCGCGTGTCGTACGACAAGATCGACTATAACGACATCTATTACTACGCGGCGCCGAAGAAGAACCAGGCGCCGAAGTCCCTCGACGAGGTGGACCCGGAGATTCTCCGCACCTACGAGAAGCTGGGCATTCCCCTGCGCGAGCAGGAAATCCTAGCCGGCGTCGAGCCGGAGCGCCGGGTCGCCGTGGACGCGGTGTTCGATTCCGTGTCCGTCGCCACGACCTTCAAGGCGGAGCTTGCCAAGGCGGGCGTGATCTTCATGCCGATCTCTGAGGCGATTCGGGAATATCCAGACCTCGTGCGCCAGTATCTGGGCACGGTCGTGCCGGTGACGGACAACTTCTTCGCCACCCTGAACTCGGCCGTTTTCACCGATGGTTCGTTCGTCTACATTCCGCCGGGCGTCCGCTGCCCGATGGAGCTGTCGACCTACTTCCGCATCAACGAGAAGAACACCGGCCAGTTCGAGCGCACGCTCATCATCGCCGACAAGGGCTCCTACGTGTCCTATCTCGAGGGATGCACGGCCCCGAAGCGGGACGAGAACCAGCTCCACGCGGCCGTGGTCGAGTTGATCGCGCTCGACGATGCGGAGATTAAGTACTCCACGGTGCAGAACTGGTATCCGGGCGATGCGGAAGGCCGGGGCGGCATCTACAACTTCGTGACCAAGCGCGGCGATTGCCGTGGCCGGAACTCGGTCATCACCTGGACCCAGGTGGAGACGGGCTCGGCCATCACCTGGAAGTACCCGTCCTGCATCCTGCGCGGCGACAATTCCCGCGGCGAGTTCTACTCGATTGCGGTGTCGAACGGCATGCAGCAGGTCGATTCCGGCACCAAGATGATCCATCTGGGCAAGAACACCACAAGCCGGATCATCTCCAAGGGCATTGCGGCGGGCAAGTCCGAGAACACCTACCGGGGTCTCGTGTCGGCGCACCGCAAGGCGACCGGCGCGCGCAACTTCACGAACTGCGACTCGCTTCTGATCGGCAACGAGTGCGGCGCTCACACGGTGCCCTACATCGAGTCGAAGAACGCCACGGCCGTGTTCGAGCATGAGGCGACGACGTCGAAGATCTCGGAAGACCAGATGTTCTATTGCCAGCAGCGCGGCCTCTCGGATGAGGAGGCGACGGCGCTGATCGTGAACGGCTTCGTGAAGGACGTGCTGCAGCAGCTCCCCATGGAGTTCGCCGTGGAGGCGCAGAAGCTGATCTCGATCTCGCTCGAAGGCTCGGTCGGTTAACAAACGGAACAAGACGTGGATGCCCGGGACAAGCCCGGGCATGACGCCAAAGGCTCAGGGCCCGTCATGGCTGGACTTGTTCCGGTCATCCACGCCTAACAAACGGAATTCAGTCATGCTCGAAATCAAAAACCTCGTGGTCCAGATCGAGGACAAGCGCATTCTCAACGGCCTCAACCTCACCGTTAACAACGGCGAGGTCGCAGCCATCATGGGACCCAACGGATCGGGCAAGTCGACCCTGTCCTACGTGATCGCCGGCAAGGAGGATTATGAGGTCCTCGACGGCGAGATCCTGCTGGACGGCGAGAACGTGCTCGAAATGGGACCGGACGAGCGCGCAGTTGCGGGCGTCTTCCTGGCGTTCCAGTATCCGCTGGAAATCCCCGGCGTCGCGTCCATGACCTTCCTCAAGGCGGCTCTCAACGCACACCGCCGGGCGCGGGGCGAGGGCGAGCTGACCACGCCGGATTTCATCAAGCGCGTGAATGCGACCGCCACCCAGCTAGAAATCCCTAAGGACATGCTCAAGCGCGCCCTCAACGTCGGATTCTCCGGCGGTGAGAAGAAGCGCATGGAGATCCTGCAGATGGCGCTGCTCGAGCCGTCCTTCTGCATCCTGGACGAGACGGATTCCGGCCTCGACATCGACGCCCTGCGCATTGTGTCCGAAGGCGTGAATGCGCTTCGTTCGCCGGATCGATCCTTCCTGGTCATCACCCACTACCAGCGCCTGCTGAACTACATCGTGCCGGACTCGGTCCACGTCATGTCGGCGGGCCGCATCGTGAAGTCGGGTGGCAAGGAGCTGGCTATCGAGCTCGAGGCGAACGGCTACGCCGATTACCGGGAAAGCGAGGCCGCCTGATATGGCCGAAATCAAGCTGATGAAGACGCCGGCCGAGACCGGGCTGGCGCAAGCCTACGAGACGGTGAAAACGACGCTTCCAGGCGACGCCCAGTCGCGTGCCCAGGCGTTCGAGCTCTTCACCAAGAACGGATTGCCCCACCGCCGCGTGGAGGAGTTCAAGTACACGGACCTGCGGGCCCTCATGCGCGAGGCCGCGCCTTTCGCGGGCACGCCGTCGGCCGACGAGGCCAAGGCTGCGTTGCAGGACACGAAGGCCCTTTCCGGCGTGAAGGCAATTCAGGTGCCGTTCGTCAATGGCCATTTCGTGCGCGACGCGGTTGATCTCGGCGGGCTTCCCGAAGGCGTTGAGATTGTCCCGCTGGCCGAAGCCCTGGCCTCGGGCCATGAGTGGCTTGCCAAGCTGAGCCCTGTGTCCTGGGCCAATCAGAACCCGGTCTATCAGCTCAACACCACCTTCATGGCCGATGGGGTGATGCTGCGGATTTCCGGCGAGGTTGACACACTGATCCACCTGCGTTTCGTCACGGCCAGCGCCTCGGCGGTCGCGACCGCGACCCGGGTGCTCGTGCTCGTGGAGGATGGCGCTTCCGTCACGCTTCTCGAAAGCCACGAGAGCACCGACGGGGCCAACCACCAGCCGAACGACGTGGTGGAGATGATTGCCGGCGATCGAACGAACGTTCGCCATGTGCGGCTGAACGCCGAGGGCGACAAGGCTCTTGCGCTCTCGACCTTGGCGCTCAAGGTCGGCGCCGAGGCGGAGTTCTTCAGTCTCAACGTGGTGGCAGGCGCCGCCACCTCGCGTCACCAGGTGTTCGGCGTTCTCAATGGCGAGAACACCAAGGTCCGGATCAACGGTACGACCATGCTCAAGGGCGGTCAGCATGCGGATTCGACCCTCGTGGTCGAGCATGCGGCTCCCCATTGCGAGAGCCGCGAGCTGTTCAAGACCGTGATCGACGGGGAAGCCACTGGCGTGTTCCAGGGCAAGATCATCGTTCCGCACCATGCGCAGAAGACCGATGGCCGCATGATGTCGGCGGCGCTTCTGTTGTCCGATGGCGGCACGATGAACAACAAGCCGGAACTCGAGATCTTCGCGGACGACGTCCAGTGCGCCCACGGGGCGACCTGCGGCCAGCTCGACGAGGACCTCATGTTCTATCTCATGGCCCGCGGCCTTCCGAAGAAGGAAGCCGAGAGCCTGATGGTCCAGGCGTTCCTGGGCGAGGCGATCGAGTTCGTCGACAACCAGGATGTGCACGACGCGCTCGTGAATGTGCTGGAGGGTTGGCTGAGGGCGCGAGCCTAAATCGAACGCCGTCATGCCTGGCACAAGCCAGGCATGACGAGAGAGAAACGGTTCAGATCATGAACGCACCGTTCACAGCTTATGACGTCGAAGCCGTCCGGAGGGACTTTCCACTCCTGGCGCAACAGGTTTATGGCAAGCCGCTGGTCTATCTCGACAACGCGGCCTCGGCCCAGAAGCCCCAGGCCGTGATCGACGCCATGGTGAAGACCATGGAAACCGGCTACGCGAACGTTCATCGCGGCCTGCATTTCATGGCCAACGCCGCGACGGAGACGTTCGAAAACGCGCGCGAGACCGTGCGCGCCTTCCTGAATGCGGAATCCGTCAACGAGATCATCTTCACCAAATCGGCCACCGAGGCCTACAATCTCGTGGCGGATTCCTTCGGCCGCATGGAGATCGGGGAGGGGGACGAGATCATCCTCTCGATCATGGAGCATCACTCCAACATCGTGCCCTGGCACTTCCTGCGCGAGCGGAAAGGGGCCGTGATCAAGTGGGCTCCCGTCGACGACGAGGGCAATTTCCTCATCGACGAGTTCGAAAAGCTGCTCTCGCCGCGCACGAAGATCGTGGCCATCACGCACATGTCCAACGTGCTGGGCACCGTGACGCCCATCAAGGACATCATCCGCATCGCCCATGCCCATGGGGTGCCGGTGCTGGTGGATGGGGCTCAGGGAGCAGTCCATCTCGACGTGGATGTGCGCGACCTCGAAGCGGATTTCTACGTGCTCACGGGCCACAAGGTCTACGGGCCAACCGGGATCGGCGTCCTGTACGGCAAGCGCGAGTGGCTTGAGAAGATGCCCCCCTACCAGGGCGGCGGCGAGATGATCGGCGAGGTCCGCCGGGACACGATCACGTACAACGATCCCCCGCACCGGTTCGAGGCCGGCACTCCGGCAATCATCGAATCCGCCGGTCTCGACGCGGCCCTTCGTTATATGATGATGCTCGGCCGGCAGAACATCCAGGCGCACGAGGCCGCCTTGTCCGCCTATGCCCATGAACGGCTCGGGGCCATGAACTCCCTGCGGATCATCGGCCGGGCCAAGGGCAAGGGCGCCATCATCGCCTTCGAGATGAAGGGGGCCCACGCCCACGACGTGGCGACGATCATCGACCGCCAGGGTGTGGCGGTGCGGGCCGGAACCCATTGCGCCATGCCGCTCCTGGAGCGCTTCGGCGCGACCTCGACCTGCCGGGCGTCGTTCGGCCTCTATAACACCATGGAAGAAGTGGATAAACTCGCCGACGCCTTGCAGAAGGCCGAAGCCTTGTTCGCCTGAGGAAAAAGACCTGTGAACGCAGCAAACCCCATCAACGAAGCGCCCAACGCGCCTCAGGTCTCACCGAGCTCCGGGATCCCACCGGAAGAGCTCGACCGGATGACCGACGACATCGTCGCGGCCCTGAAGACCGTCTACGACCCGGAAATTCCGTCCGACATCTACGAACTCGGGCTGATCTACCGGGTGGATATCGACGACGATCGCAACGTCGAGATCGACATGACCCTGACCGCCCCAGGCTGTCCGGTGGCGGGCGAGATGCCCGGCTGGGTCGAGAACGCCGTTGCGGCGGTCCAGGGCGTCCAGAGCGTCAAGGTCAACATGGTGTTCGATCCACCGTGGGATCAAAGCCGCATGTCCGACGAGGCCAGGGTCGCGCTCGATATGTGGTAAGCTTGTCGGGTCAGAGAGGCACCCCTTGGGATGTCAGGAGGCCCGATATGACCAGTCAGGGTTCTGAAGCGCATCATACCCGCTGCTGCATCGTTGGCGGCGGCCCCGCTGGGATGATGCTGGGTTATCTCCTCGCCCGTGCTGGCGTGGAGGTCGTGGTGCTCGAAAAGCACGCCGATTTCCTGCGTGATTTCCGGGGCGACACGATCCATCCATCGACCCTCGAGGTCATGTACGAGCTTGGGCTCCTGGACGAGTTCTTACGCCGTCCCCATGAGAGGATCGAGCGGGTCAGCGTCGATGTGGGGGGCGTGCCGCTCCAGGTGGCGGATCTCACGCACCTGCCGACCCATTGCAAGTTCATCGCCCTGATGCCGCAATGGGATTTCCTGGACTTCCTGGCTGATCACGCAACGCCTTATCCGAACTTCCACCTGATGATGCAGGCCGAAGCCGTAGACCTCATCCAGGCCGACGGGCGGGTAACGGGCGTGCGGGTGAAGACCCCGCAGGGGATGCTGGACGTCAATGCCGACCTCGTGGTCGGCGCCGATGGCCGCCGGTCGATCATCCGCGAAAAGGCGGGACTGACGGTCATGGACATTGGCGCGCCCATGGATGTCCTGTGGATGCGGATCTCGCGTGTCCCGACCGATCCGGGTCAGTTGCAGGGACGTATCGCTCCCGGCCAGCTGCTGGCTCTCATCGATCGGAATACGTATTGGCAATGCGCCTATGTCATCGCCAAGGGCTCCTTCGACCAGATCCGCCAGAAGGGCCTCGATGCTTTGCGCGGCGCCATCGCCAAGCTAGCCCCGTATATCGCCGATCGAGTCGACGAGCTGCGAAGCTGGGATGACGTCAAGCTGCTGACAGTCGCGGCTGACCGGCTCCAGCAATGGTCGAAGCCCGGTCTCCTGTGCATCGGCGACGCCGCACATGCCATGTCGCCCATCGGCGGCATCGGAATCAATCTGGCCATCCAGGATGCGGTTGCGGCGGCGAACATCCTCGGGCCGGTGCTCAAGCAAGGGCCGGCGGATGAGGCTCAGCTGGCCCTGGTTCAGAAGCGGCGGGAGACGCCCACGCGGTTGACACAGAGGCTACAGGTGCTGATCCAGAACCGGATGATCCGAGGCGTTTTGGGAAGCCAGGGATCAATCGCAGCGCCTTGGTTCGTGCGGCTGTTCTTCAGCTGGCCGTTCTCCCGACGCCTCCCGGCTCGGGTCATCGGGATGGGATTCAGGCCCGAGCACGTGCACCTGCCTGCCTCATGAGGCAGCTGAGGTTATCCCAGGCTCGCCGAGGCTGGGACCTTCGTTTCGCGGCTCGACAGGAACGGTTGCCGGGATGCCCGACACCATCGCCCGGGCGATTTCCTGCTCACCCAGAACGACGCTGGATGCGCCGTACTTGGCAAGATGCTGTTTTTCGGCGTCCGAATGGGCGCGTGCAATGATCGGCAGGGATGGGTGGAGGCCTCGCGCCTGTTCCACCACCTGACTGCTCTCGAACGCGTCCGGGATGGCCACGAGGAGGCAACGCGCCGCCCCGATATTGGCCGCGGCCGCCACCTCGGGGTCGGCCGCGTTCCCGCTGATGACCGGAACGCCCTCTCGCTGCAGATCCGGTATCTTGTCCTCATTGCTTTCGATCACGATGAACGGCGTGTTCGTCGCCTGCAGCTTGGCGCTGATAAACGTCCCGACCCGGCCGTAGCCCACGAGCACAACGTGGTCCGTCAGGGACGTCACGGGAATTGGTTCGCGGAAGGGCGGAGCGGCCTGCGCCTCGGCGCCTGCCTGTACGGCCTTGGCTGCGTCGCGTTTGACGAACCATCTGTCCAGTAGGGTGAACAGGAACGGATTGACCAGGATCGATAGGATGGCCCCGGCCAGAACGAGGTCGCGCCCCCGCTCCGGAAGAATCTGAAGGTCCACCCCGAGTCCGGCGAGGATGAAGGAGAATTCGCCGATCTGGGCGAGGCTTGCGGCGATGGTCAGGGCCGTCGATTGCTGATGGCCGAAAAGGCGCACGATCACGAGCGCCGCCAGGGATTTACCGACGACGATGATCAGGAACGTCGCCATGACCGGACCGAAATCGCGGATAATAATCGTCGGGTCGAACAGCATGCCCACCGAGACGAAGAACAGAACCGCGAAGGCGTCCCGGAGCGGAAGGGATTCGGAGGCGGCTTGATGGCTGAGCTCGGATTCGCTCAGCACCATTCCGGCAAAGAAGGCTCCTAGGGCGAAGGACACCCCGAACAGCTCCGCGGCCCCGAACGCCACCCCGAGGGCGATCGCCAGCACCGACAGGCGGAACAGCTCACGGGATCCGGTATGGGCAACGTAATGGAGGATCCAGGGAATCAGCCTCCGGCCGACGATCAGCATGATCGCCACGAACGCCGCCACCTTGCCCAGCGTCAGCGCCAGGGATAGCCAGATCGACGAGGTATCGGCGGTCTCGTTCGTCAAAGCGTTGGCGATGGCGGGAAGGAGGACGAGGGTCAGCACCATGGCTAGATCCTCGACAATGAGCCAACCTACCGCGATATGGCCGCGCTCCGTCTCCACGAGACGACGCTCCTGGAGGGCGCGCAGCAGGACCACGGTACTGGCGACCGAAAGGGCCAAGCCGAAGACGACGCCCGCCCCCATGGACCAGCCCAGCCACCAGGCCAGGAGCATGCCCAGCAGGGTCGCGCTGGCGATCTGGACGACCGCTCCCGGAATCGCGATGGCCCGGACCGACAGCAGGTCCTTCAGGGAAAAATGCAGCCCAACTCCGAACATGAGCAGAATGACGCCGATCTCGGCAAGCTGGTTGGCGAGGCCCTGGTCGGCCACATAGCCGGGCGTGAAGGGGCCCACCAGAACGCCTGCGAGCAGGTAGCCGACGAGGGGGGAGATGCGGAGTCGATGCGCCAAGGCGCCAAGAGCGAATGCCAGTACGAGGCCGACAACGATGGTTGATATCAGCGGCGTATGATGCGGCATCTGCTCTCCTTTGCAGTTCGGGGGGCAGCCCCTTAGATTGGAAAAAAGCCAGCCCCGTCAACCGAATCAAGGTTGCAATGTTCAGATAATCTCGACGTTTGGCGACGCATCTCCTATCTTAGGGACAACGCACTCGTTCTGCCCGGGCCTTGAACCCGGCCGTCAGGAGAGAATTTTATGGCACTACCAGGTTTCAAGGTCGTGAGCTTGACCGACGCGGCGGCCAACCGTGTGAAAGACATCATGGCCAAGGCCGACCAGCCCATCGTGGGCGTGCGCGTCGGCGTGAAGAACGGCGGCTGCGCCGGCATGTCCTACACGATGGAATACGCGACGAGCATCTCGCCCCTCGACGAAGTGATCGAGGACAAGGGCGTGACGGTCCTCATCGACCCCAAGGCCGTGCTGTTCCTGCTCGGGACCGAGATGGACTTTCAGACCACAAAGATGTCCTCGCAGTTCGTGTTCAACAACCCGAACCAGACATCGGCCTGCGGCTGCGGCGAGTCGGTGGCGATCACGCCGGCCACGCCACCGGCGCTTCAATCCGCGCAGTAAGGCATGGATGCGGAGGTCATCTCCGAGGTCTTCCGCGCCTTCGGGCCTGTCCGCATCCGCAGGATGTTCGGCGGGAAGGGAATCTACTGGGGCGACCTCATGTTCGCCCTGGAGGCCGGGGACGAGCTTTATCTCAAAGCCGACCAACAGTCCGAGGCGCTTTTTCGGAGCCTCGGGTCGCGGCCCTTCGTCTATGCCGGACGGGACGGCCGAACTGCGACGATGAGCTATTGGCTCATGCCGGAATCGGCTCTCGACGATCCCGACGAGGCGGCGGAGCTGGCCGGGCATGCCCTCGACGCGGCTCGCCGCGCAAAGGCTGCGGCGGGCAGGAGGGCCCGTTAAGCCTCTCCTGGATTTTCGCCGCGGCGGTCGCTCGGCCTATTTCTGCTTCTTGATCAGGGTCGGCCGCAACAGGAAGGCCGGAACGTGATCGCCAAGCCCGATCACGGGAGCATCCGAATCGTGATCATGGCGCGGACGGCTGTGGGGGGCCTTGCTCGGCTGCCTGTCTCGGTCGCGTGCGGGCCGCGGGGCGCTCTGCTCGTGAGACGCCTGCGCGGCCTCGCGAGGTTCTCTGGGCTCCCTGGCTTCCCTCTCCCTCGGCGGCCTTGGCTCGGCGGCGTCGTCCGGCCGGGAGCGGCCTCCGCCTTTGCGGCCACGTGAAGAGCGATCTTCACGACCGCGACGGCGGGACGGGCGCGAATCCGAGGCAGGCCGCTCCGCAAGGCTCGGCCCTTCCCATTCGACCGGCTGGCCAATGAGCTTTTCAATGGCCGTCAGAGACTTCTCGTCGCCGGGCCCCACCAGGGTGAAGGAATAGCCGGTTCGACCGGCGCGGCCTGTCCGGCCGATCCTGTGGACATAGTCTTCGGCATGGTGCGGGATGTCATAGTTGAAGACATGACTTACCGCCGGGATGTCCAGACCGCGAGCCGCCACGTCGCTGGCGACCAGGATCGGCATTTCGCCCGTCCGGAAGCTGTCGAGGGCCGCCATCCGGGCGTGCTGGTCCATGTCGCCGTGGAGAGCGGCGGCGGCGAAACCGTGCTTCTGCAGCGAGCGGTGGAGCGTGGCCACATCCCGCTTGCGGTTGCAGAACACGATCGCGTTCTTCAGGTCGGTCGCGCCTCTGATCAGCTCGCGCAAGGTCTCGCGCTTCTCGAAATCCTGGGAGCCGGTGGCCACCAGCCGCTGGGTGATCGTGGCAGCCGTCGATGCCGGCCGGGCGACCTCGATCTTGACCGGGTTATGAAGGAAGGCATCCGCGAGGCGCTGGATTTCCGGCGGCATGGTGGCTGAGAAGAACAGGGTCTGGCGGGTGAAGGGCACAAGCTTCACGATCCGCTCGATATCCGGAATGAACCCCATGTCGAGCATGCGGTCCGCCTCGTCGATGACCAGCAGCTCGACTCCGGTCAGGAGGAGCTTGCCGCGCTCGAAATGATCGAGCAGGCGGCCGGGGGTCGCGATCAGGACATCGACGCCGCGGGTGATCTTGGCATCCTGATCCCCGAACGAGACGCCGCCGATCAGCAGGGCCACGGACAGGCGGTGGTTGATCCCGTACTTGTCGAAGTTGTCCTCGACCTGGGCGGCGAGCTCACGGGTCGGCTCGAGAATCAGCGTACGGGGCATGCGCGCCCGTGCCCTGCCGGTCTCGAGGAGCGTCAGCATGGGCAGAGTGAAGGCCGCGGTCTTTCCGGTGCCGGTCTGAGCAACGCCAAGCACGTCGCGACGCGCGAGCACATGGGGAATGGCCTGCGCCTGGATAGGCGTCGGTTCCGTGTAGCCGGAAGCTTCGACGGCTTGTTGAACTTTATCGCTAAGTCCGAGTTCGGCGAACGACATGAATGGTACAACCGTTGAGGGCAGGGCGCGCTCTTAAGTGCCGGCCGCTCTATACGGCAACAAACAGGCGCAAGACTGGTTTCACCCGAGATAGTCACTCAGGTTTATTGTGCGGCGGGACCATAGAACAAGCGCTAGGCTTGTCAATCTTAAGGGAAATAAAGACCGATGGCCGAAACACTTGTGCTTGTTCCGGGGCTTGCGAATACGTCCGGCCTCTTTGCGGCGCAGATCGCAGCCTTGTCGCCGGAGCGCGAGGTGATCGGCGTGGATCATGGGCAGGACGATTCGCTTGCGGCAGTCGCCTCCCGCCTGCTGAGCCAGGCCCCGCAGCACTTCGCGATCGCAGGTCTTTCCATGGGCGGCTACGTTGCCCTGGAGGTTCTTCGCCAGGCGCCCGAGAGGGTACGAAGGCTCGCGCTTCTCGACACGAGCGCTCGCCCCGACACCCCGGAGGCGCGCCAGGACAGGGAGCGCCTTATAACCTTGGCGGAGGTCGGCCGCTTCGAGGATATCCTGTCCAAGCTGTGGCCACGCCTCGTTCATCCTGACCGGCAAGCGGACCGGGAGCTCAAGGCCGAGGTCCTTTCCATGATGCGGGAGACAGGCGCGGAGGCCTATATCCGCCAGCAGCGGGCGATCATGGCTCGGCCCGATTCCCGGAGCCTGCTGCCTGGAATCGAGATCCCGACCCTCGTTCTCGTGGGCGAGGGAGACGCCATCACTCCCCCGGACATCGCCCGGGAGATGGCCGAGATGATCGAGTGGGCTTCCCTAGTGGTGATTCCCGGTGCCGGACACCTCTCCGCCATGGAAAAGCCCGATCTGGTTACCCAGGCCATGCGGCTCTGGCTCAGCCGTTAACCAGAATTCGAGCCTTCGCTTGCGGATGAATGAGACGTATGGTCAATCAAACGTTACCTTAACGGATGGCAGGGCCCGCCATTTTTCATGTGACTGAAAATACTAGGCTATTTTTGGTCGGGCCGTTAGTTTGAGAGGGGCGGGAGCTCATTGCCCGAGCGCGATAACAGCCCCGGAAGGTCATCGCCACCCGTTCTGTCGCGCTTGAGTCTTGGGCTGTGGCAGGAATGTGACAGACGTTGGGCGGCGGCTGGACTAATAGCGTAGCCGGACCTTACGAATGAACGGACCAAACAAATGAAAAAGATTCTCCTCTCCTCGGTTGCTCTCCTTGGCCTCACCGCTGGCGCGATGGCTGCCGATCTTCCGTCCCGCCGCGCTCCGGCTCCGATGATCGCCGCTGTTCCGGTCTTCACCTGGACCGGCTTCTACGTCGGTGCGAACGCCGGCTACGGCTGGCAGAACAGCGAAGACAACGCGATCTTCGTTCCGGCCGGCACCTTCGGCCCCGGCACGGCTGGCGGCACGATCACCTACGCGGATGACAGCGGCGAAGGCTTCGTCGGCGGCGGTCAGATCGGCTACAACTACCAGATGGGCTCGTTCGTGTTCGGCGTCGAGGCCGACCTGCAGTGGGCCGACCTCGGCGGCAGCGGCGGCACCGCCTTCGTGCCGGCCGGCTTCCCGGCCAGCTTCGTGCCGGCGGGCACCGCGGGCGGCATCGACTGGTTCGGCACCGTGCGCGCCCGCGCTGGTGTGGCCTTCGGCCAGGCGCTGGTGTACGCCACCGGCGGTTTCGCTTACGGCGGCGCTGACGACAACAACGACCGCTTCGGCCTGGTCAACGACGACGACGTGCGCACCGGCTGGACGCTCGGCGGCGGTGTCGAGTACGCCTTCACCAACAACCTGACGCTCGGCCTCGAAGGCCTGTGGGTCAACCTGGATGGTGACAACAACGAGACCTTCATCGGCACCACTGGCGCCGGCGCAACCCCGGTTTTCGTTCCGGGCGAGGACGACGACAACGAGTTCTTCGTGGCTCGCGCCAAGCTGAACTTCAAGTTCGGCTCGTACTAAGATCAGTCGCTTCGGCGATTGGAAAGGCCCGGGGAAACCCGGGCCTTTTTTGTTTTGGGCGTTGGCGTCAGGATTCGTCCTCCGGTGTGGAGGTTTTCCTCAGCCGCATGTCATGGCCGGTCTCGTGCCGGCCATCCACGTGTTGAAGCCATGGCGTAAGGCCTGGGTCCCCGGGACAAGCCCCGGGGTGACGAACGAGGGTGATCTGAGGTGGGGCGTCATAATGGGGCGGCGCAGCCGAGCCTGGGACCCATACGCGCTAGCGCTTCAGAACATGGCGGCATGTGTCTCGCCTCATCCGGCATCGTCAGCGGCTATGGATCCCGGGCTCCGCAATGCGGCCCGAGGATGACGGCGGAGGATGTCTTAGCCGGATGCGTCATCCCGGATGCCGAAGGCGACCCGGGATCGTCTTCAGAATAGAGCGCCGGTTCCTTCTCCCTGCGGCGAGGGCTGCCAGTACTACGCTCTTCGCACGATCCTGGGCTCCACTTACCCGGCTCCGAGATGACAGGCGTAGCGAGAACCAGCTAATTCTACTCAACCGGAAATGAAAAAAGCCGGAGCCTTGTGGGCTCCGGCTGAGGTTGGTTGCGGATTCCGCAACCGGGAGGAAAGTCGTTTCCTGCTTAGCAGGAATAGTACATCTGGAACTCGACCGGATGCGGGGTCATCTCGAAGCGGGCGACCTCGGTCATCTTGAGCTCGATATAGCTGTCGATGAAGTCGTCGTTGAAGACGCCGCCGGCCTTGAGGAACGCGCGGTCCTTGTCGAGGTTGGCGAGGGCTTCGCGGAGCGAGCCGCAGACGGTCGGGATCTTCTTGAGTTCGCGCGGCGGCAGATCGTAGAGATCCTTGTCCATCGCCTGGCCCGGGTCGATCTTGTTCAGGATGCCGTCGAGGCCGGCCATGAGCAATGCCGCGAAAGCCAGGTAGGGGTTCGCGGTCGGATCGGGGAAGCGAACCTCGACGCGCTTGGCCTTCGGAGAGGTCGTCCACGGAATGCGGCAGGACGCGGAGCGGTTACGGGCCGAGTAGGCCAGCAGAACCGGAGCCTCGTAGCCCGGGACGAGACGCTTGTAGGAGTTCGTCGACGGGTTGGTGAAGGCGTTCAGTGCCTTGGCGTGCTTGATGATGCCGCCGATGTACCACAGGCATTCCTGGGACAGGTCGGCATACTTGTTGCCCGCGAACATCGGCTTGCCGTCCTTCCAGATGGACTGGTGGACGTGCATGCCCGAGCCATTGTCGCCGTAGACCGGCTTCGGCATGAAGGTCGCCGTCTTGCCGTAGGACTGGGCAACGTTGTGGATGCAGTACTTGTAGATCTGCATCTCGTCGGCGGTGCGGACCAGGGTGTTGAACTTCGTGCCGAGTTCGTGCTGGGCGGAAGCCACCTCGTGGTGGTGCTTCTCGACCGTGACTCCCATGGCCTTCATGGCGGCCAGCATCTCGCCACGCATGTCCTGGGCCGAATCCAGCGGCGGCACGGGGAAGTAGCCGCCCTTCATTTGAATGCGATGGCCGAGGTTACCGCCCTCGTAATCCGTGTCGCCATTGGTCGGCAGCTCGGACGCGTCGAGCTTGAAGCCCGTGTTGTAGGGATCGGCCGTGAACTTCACATCGTCGAAGATGAAGAATTCAGCCTCGGGGCCAACGAACACCGTGTCGCCGATTCCCGTGGACCTCAGGAACGCTTCCGCCTTCTTGGCGATGCCGCGCGGGTCGCGCTCATAGGGCTCGCCGGTGGCCGGCTCGAGGATGTCGCAGACGATCGACAGGGTCGAGGCCGAGAAGAAGGGGTCGATCTGGGCGGTCGTCGGATCGGGCATGAGCGTCATGTCCGACTCGTTGATCGCTTTCCAGCCGGCGATCGACGAGCCGTCGAACATGACGCCGTCGGCGAACAGCTCTTCGTCGACCATGGAGACGTCGAAGGTGACGTGCTGCCACTTGCCGCGCGGGTCCGTGAAACGGAAATCGACATATTGGATGTCGTTGTCCTTGATCGCCTTCAGCACGTCGTTGGCTGTCTGCATGGTCTCTTAGTCCTCTTCTGCCCTTATTAGGAGATATCCCCGGCCCTGAGCCGCGGTGTGCGAAGCAAGCCTAGATCGCGTCGGACCCAGTCTCGCCGGTTCGGATGCGGACGGCCTCTTCAACCGTCGACACGAATATCTTTCCGTCACCAATGCGGCCGGTTTGCGCGGCCTTGCGGATCGCCTCGATGGCGTTCTCGACCATGTCGTCGCCGAGCACGATCTCGAGCTTCACCTTCGGGAGAAAGTCGACGACGTATTCGGCGCCGCGATAGAGCTCGGTGTGGCCCTTCTGGCGGCCGAAACCTTTGGCCTCAATGACAGTAATGCCCTGAAGGCCGACCTCTTGGAGAGCTTCTTTGACTTCATCGAGCTTGAAGGGCTTGATGATGGCTTCGATCTTCTTCATCCGGATGAACCGTTTCAATTCGAGGTTTGCCGCTTTTAGCACCAGGCCGAGATGCCTTCCATCGGTTCATTTTCCGAACCGGGGTAGATTTGCCGCTAAGGAAGGCATGTTGTGATTAAAGTTTAGGCAGATGCGCCTTTTGTAGTCTTGGCCGTAAAAACATGCGCGAAAGGCCCGTCATGAACCGTGTTGAGCCCGTTTTGACCCCGTCCGAGATCAAACAGGCGGAGGTTCGAGCTATCGCCGAGGGCATATCCGGCCTTGAGCTCATGCGGCGGGCTGGGCGGGCAGTAGCGGATTGGGCCGAACGGATGGCGTCGAAAGATGCACATATCCTGGTTGCCGCCGGCCCAGGGCAGAACGGTGGCGACGGGTTCGTCGTGGCGGCGCTTCTCGCTCAGAGAGGCTACCGCGTCTCCCTGGCGCTTCTTGGACAGATGGATCGTCTGACAGGAGACGCGGCCGAGGCGGCGAAGGATTGGGCTGGGTCGGTGATCCCTGCCGAGGAAGCGCCTTTCCACGAGGCGGATGTCATCATCGACGCCCTGTTCGGCACCGGGCTTTCCCGTGATCTGGAAGGCCTGGCGCGCCGTACTGTCGAGCGGATGGACGCGGCAGGCAAACCCATCCTCGCCGTGGATCTGCCGTCGGGTCTCGACGGAGAGACTGGACAGGCCAGGGGAGCCGTCGTGAGGGCGTCACGGACGGTAACCTTCGGGGCGCGCAAGCCGTGCCATCTGCTGATGCCCGGACGGAGTTACTGCGGTCCTGTCGAGGTGGACGATATTGGAATCGGCTCGGCGGTCCTGGCCGAAAGTGGGCGGCTCTTTG
This sequence comes from Microvirga aerophila, assembly GCF_003332305.1. Taxonomy (GTDB): domain Bacteria; phylum Pseudomonadota; class Alphaproteobacteria; order Rhizobiales; family Beijerinckiaceae; genus Microvirga; species Microvirga aerophila. The sequence continues at coordinate 47,139 of NZ_QOIO01000013.1, forward strand.
CCAATCAGCCTGCTCTCTGGGGAGGCGTTCTGCCGAGGCCGGGGCTTGATTCCCACAAGTACGAGCGAGGGCATACCCTTGTGGCCTCGGGAGGGGCCGCGCGGACAGGCGCGGCGCGGCTTGCCGCAAGGGCAGCCCTGCGCATCGGATCCGGTTTGGTCACCATCGCCTCACCCCCGGAAGCCATCGGGGTGAATGCCGCTCAACTGACGGCCGTGATGTTGAAGGGCTGCGATGGTCCCGAGGGCCTTCACGCAATCCTGACGGATGAGCGATTCAATTCCCTGGTGTTGGGTCCTGCCCTTGGGGTTCATGCCGCGACCCGAGCGATGGTCGCCGTCGCCGTCCAGGCTAGGCGAAGCCTCGTACTCGATGCAGACGCGCTCACCTCGTTCGAGGGGTTTGGGTCCGAACTGCGCCAGGCATTCCGTCATGGGCCGACCGTGCTGACGCCTCACACCGGCGAGTTCAGCCGTCTGTTTAAGGATCATCCGGATATTCTTGATCCGCCTTCCAAAGTGGAGCGGGCGCGCCGCGCGGCCGCCTATACGGGCGCCGTTGTGGTCTTGAAAGGTCCCGACACCGTTATCGCGGCGCCGGGCGGGCGGGCGGCCATCAACGAGAACGGGACGCCGTATCTGGCAACGGCAGGTTCGGGCGACACCCTGTGCGGAGTCATCGCAGGGCTCATGGCCCAGGGGCTTCCAGCGTTCGAGGCGGCCTGCGCGGGCGTTTGGATCCACGCCGAAGCAGGCGCGAGCTTCGGCCCTGGGCTGATTGCCGAGGATCTTGCGGATCTCTTGCCCGGGGTTCTGCGGGAACTGCTCAGGTAACTTCGATCCAAGTCCACAAACCGCTGTCGAACCGCTCCATGACGGTGGAGGCCAAGAGCCACTTGCCCGGGTTGTCGGCCACAACGGCGATTCGAACCGTCTTGTTTTCCGGAACCTGCACCGTATCGAGAAAATACGGCTCCCAGCCGTCATCCAGCGGATGCAGAAGCCGGAAAACGTGGCCGTGAAGGTGCATCGGTTGGGCGAACGGGGTCTGGTTGACGAGGGCGAGCACGACAGGACTTCCCCGCTTTACCTTCAACAGCGGGGCCGAGGTGAGGGCGCCGGCAGCACCGTTCACTGTCCACGCAGCCTTGCCGTCCTTGGAAGCGTCCTTGATGACCAGGTCCTTTCGCGCCGCGTTTTGCAGTTTGATGACGTCCGGCAGCCTTTTGTTGGGCTCCAGAGGTTTGATAGCGGGCAGAGCCGGTCGCTTTTGGTCGGTTGTGACGAGATCGACCAAAGGGATCCCATTGCCGATCAGGGCCTGGATCGCGCCTTTGGCGCCGGCCTCGGCAGGAAGGTCGACCAGAAGATCGTACCGGGTTCCGGGCGGGAAGGGCAGGGAGGCCTTCAGCGGCTCGAACGTGTCGGTCGGCTGGCCGTCGATGCCGATAACGTAGGGCTTCAGTCCGTCGAATCGCAGGCGCATGATCCGGGCATTGCAGACATTGGCGAGCCGTAGCCGCACCCGTCCTCCCTGCGGCGCTTCGACCCGGTGAGGCGTGGCTTTGCCGTTCACGCTGAGCCAGTTGCCGAGCCGGCCGGCGGGATTGGCTCCAGATGATGCGTCGAACGGCGCAAGCGAGCCGTCTTCGTTGAGGCTCCAGTCGTCGATCATCAAAGCCACGTCCTGATCGACCTGCGGTGGATTCGGCTCCTCTACTATAAGAAGACCCGTGAGCCCCCGCTCAAGGGGCTCGGCGCTCCCGCCCGGAATGCCGGGACGAATGATGTATGTGCCGGCGTCGGGGGGCGTCAGGGCGTATTGGAATGTCTGGCCTGGCTGAACGGGGTCCTGCGTCAGGCCGCCCACGCCATCCATGGCATTTGGCCCTCGAACCCCATGGAAGTGCAGGGAAATCGGTTTCGGCGTCTCGTTCCGGACGTTAAGGCGCAGCTCCACGCCCTGCTTGAGCCGTAAGGTTGGCGAGATCTCTCCATTGAAGCACCAGAGTTCGGCATCCTGGGAGGCGTCCGGGCGCAGCCGGCGTGGCGCCGCCTTGGCGGTCCATGTCGGGGTCAGGCCGTTGCCGCTCAGGCCTTTGCCGGCATCCTGAGGCTGAGGCGCTTGGGCGAAGCCGCTCCGCGGAAGGCTTGTCAGCGTCGTGGCGAGACCGGCGATCGCGGCGCGGCGGGTGATCATGAACGAGCCCTTTTCGGGAATGAGGATGGCGTCATGGCGTACAGGCTTGAACGTAAACGGCCAAGTTTGGTTGCTTTCCTTCACAGAACGTGAACTTTTTTGATGCGTCACCCGTCAGGCGTGTTATAGAGCCGCGTCCGGTCGAGGGGTGCGTACGTCGCGCCGCCTCACGCGCGGGCGTGGCGGAATTGGTAGACGCACTGGATTTAGGTTCCAGCGACGCAAGTTGTGGGGGTTCGAGTCCCTCCGCCCGCACCAATCCGTCGGGTTGGCATCCGGATGGCTCCTCTGGGTCTGATTGACGGCGTTGTGCCGCATCGACCGGGGCCTGGGACAAAGAATTTTTTCGAACGAGCGAAGGCGAAGAATACCATGCAGGTGACGGAAACACTGTCCCAAGGCTTGAAGCGAGAATTCAAGGTCGTGCTGCCCGCAACCGAGCTGGAGCAGCGCCTGAACAATGAGCTGGTGACCCTCAAGGACCGCGTGCGTCTCAATGGCTTCCGCCCCGGCAAGGTGCCGGTGGGTCATCTGCGTCGGGTCTACGGCCGCTCCGTGATGGGCGACGTCGTCCAGAACGCCGTGAACGAGGCGAATCGCAAGATCGTCGAGGACAACAGCCTGAAGCTGGCCTTCGAGCCGCAGATCAAATTCCCCGAGGACCAGGGTGAGATCGAGAAGGCCATGGACGCCAAGGGCGATCTGGCTTTCACGGTCGCTCTCGAGGTCCTGCCGACCTTCGATCTGGTCGACGTCTCCGACGTGACCGTCAAGCGCCCGGTGGTCGAGGTCACGGACGCCGAGATCAACGAATCTCTCGAGCGCATGGCCAAGCAGAACCGCACCTTCGAGCCCAAGGCTGAAGGCAAGGCGGAGCAGGGCGACCGGGTCGTGGTCGATTTCGTGGGCCGCGTCGACGGCACCGAATTCGAGGGCGGCAACGGCCAGGATATCCGGGTCGAGCTGGGTTCCAACACCTTCATCCCCGGCTTCGAGGATCAGCTCGTTGGCCTTTCGGCCGGCGACACCAAGCTCGTCAAGGTGACCTTCCCGACCAACTACCTGGCGGCTCACCTGGCCGGCAAGGATGCCGAGTTCGATGTGACCGTGAAGGAGATCGAGGCTCCGGGCGAGCTGAAGATCGACGACGAGCTCGCCAAGGGCTTCGGCATGGAGTCTCTGGACAAGCTCAAGGACGCGATCCGCGACGCGATCCGGAAGGACTTCGACGCCCAGTCCCGCCGCAAGGTCAAGAAGGAACTCCTCGATTCCCTCGACTCGAAGTACAGCTTCGAGCTGCCTCCGAGCCTGGTGGAGCAGGAATTCGCGGCCGTGTGGTCGCAGGTTGAGGGCGACATGAAGTCCAACAACCGCACCTTCGCCGATGAGGACACTACGGAAGAGGAAGCCCGGGCCGAATACCGCAAGATCGCGGAGCGTCGCGTTCGTCTCGGCTTGGTCCTTGCGCAGATCGGCGAGAAGTCCGATATCAAGATTTCCGACGATGAGGTCACCCAGGCTCTCATCGAGCGGGTCCGCCAGTATCCCGGCCAGGAAAAGCAGGTTTGGGAGTTCTACCAGAAGAACCCGCAGGCCCTCGCTGAAATCCGGGCCCCTCTCTTCGAGGAGAAGGTTGTCGACCAGATCCTGTCCCAGGTGAAGGTGGTTGACGAAACCGTCTCGAAGGAGGCCCTGTTCAACGACGGCGACGATGCTGATTCCGAGGCGGAAGGCGGCAACAAGGCCGGCAAGGGCGAGTAACGCAATCTCAAGCGTCTCGCTGCTTGCATCATCTTAACGGTCGCGCATCCGCGCGGCCGGACTTTGGAGCAGTGAGACGATGAGAGATCCGATTGCGTTGTATAACAACACGCTCGTCCCGATGGTGGTCGAGCAGTCGAACCGCGGTGAGCGCGCGTTCGACATCTATTCGCGCCTGTTGCGCGAGCGGATTATCTTTCTCACCGGGCCGGTCGAGGATTATTCCGCCTCGCTGATCGTGGCGCAGCTTCTGTTCCTCGAAGCCGAGAACCCCAAGAAGGAAATCTCCTTCTACATCAACTCGCCGGGCGGCGTCGTGACCTCCGGCCTGTCGATCTACGACACGATGCAGTTCATCCGTTGCCCCGTCTCGACCCTCTGCGTCGGTCAGGCAGCCTCCATGGGCTCCCTCCTCCTGACGGCAGGGCAGGCCGGCCAGCGCTTCGCCCTTTCTAACGCCCGAATCATGGTTCACCAGCCGTCGGGCGGCTATCAGGGGCAGGTCACTGACATCATGATCCACGCCCGCGAAAGCGAGGCTCTCAAGCGCCGCCTCAATGAAATCTACGTGAGGCACACGGGCCGCGACATCGCGGCTGTGGAGCAGGCCCTGGAGCGGGACAATTTCATGACGGCCGACGCGGCCAAGGAATTTGGCCTTATCGATCAAGTGCTTGAAAAGCGCCCCGAGCCGGCGGCGGCCCCGGTCTAATCCCTAAAACCTGGGGACAAATTCCTCTCTCATGCGTCTTTTTGGCGTGCGTCTGCGTTTCTATTGATCACACGCCCTTCGCGTGTTTGCATGGGGATTCGGGAGGGGAGATAATTTGAAGGCCCGAATTCTAGGCGTCGGAACCTTTCGTTAGCTCCGGCGCTCATAAACTAAAGGGGTGCCGGGCCGGCGTGGGCCGATCCTGCACCGATTGGAGATGTGATAATGACCAAGGCTGGCGGCAACGACTCCAAGAGCACGCTGTACTGCTCCTTCTGCGGCAAAAGCCAGCATGAGGTTCGCAAGCTGATTGCCGGACCGACCGTGTTCATCTGTGATGAATGCGTCGAATTGTGCATGGATATCATCCGCGAGGAGTCGAAATCGTCCCTCGTGAAGTCCCGTGACGGCGTTCCTACTCCCAAGGAAATCAGCCGCGTTCTTGACGACTACGTGATCGGCCAGGAGCACGCCAAGAAGGTGCTCTCGGTGGCGGTCCATAACCATTACAAGCGGCTTGCCCACGCGACGAAGCACAACGACGTCGAGTTGGCCAAGTCCAACATCCTGCTCATCGGCCCCACGGGCTCGGGCAAGACCCTGCTGGCCCAGACCCTGGCCCGCATCCTGGATGTGCCCTTCACCATGGCCGACGCCACGACCCTGACCGAAGCCGGTTACGTGGGCGAGGACGTGGAGAACATCATCCTCAAGCTGCTCCAGGCCTCCGACTATAATGTGGAGCGGGCCCAGCGCGGCATCGTCTATATCGACGAGATCGATAAGATTTCCCGCAAGTCCGACAACCCGTCGATCACCCGCGACGTGTCGGGCGAAGGCGTGCAGCAGGCGCTGCTGAAGATCATGGAAGGCACTGTCGCCTCCGTGCCTCCCCAAGGCGGTCGCAAGCATCCCCAGCAGGAGTTCCTGCAGGTCGACACCACGAACATCCTGTTCATCTGCGGCGGCGCCTTCGCGGGGCTGGAGCGGATTATCTCGGGTCGCGGCAAGGGCACCTCAATCGGCTTCGGCGCGTCCGTCCAGGCGCCCGATGACCGCCGGACCGGCGAGATCTTCCGCGGCGTCGAGCCGGAGGACCTGCTCAAGTTCGGCCTGATCCCTGAGTTCGTCGGCCGTCTCCCGGTGCTCGCGACCCTTGAGGACCTGGACGAGGATGCCCTCAAGAAGATCCTCCAGGAGCCCAAGAACGCCCTTGTGAAGCAGTATCAGCGTCTCTTCGAGATGGAGAACGTGAACCTGACCTTCCAGGACGAGGCGCTGTCCATGATTGCCCGCAAGGCCATCGAACGGAAGACCGGCGCCCGCGGCCTTCGGTCTATCATGGAGGGGATCCTTCTAGAGACCATGTACGACCTGCCGGGCCTCGACTCGGTGGAGCAGGTGGTCATCGGTCCGGAGGTCGTGGAGGGTAAGGCCAAGCCTCTCTTCATCCATGGCGACCGCGGCGAACAGACCGCAAGCGCGAGCGCCTGACGAGACCTGAATGACCCTACGCGAGGCAGGCCCACTTCTTGAAACATTGTGCCTGCCTCGCCACATACTCCTTAACGCGATCGTCGTCTGCTCATCGTCCGAGGGAGGGCGTCGCGTACCGGACGCAGCAATCCAAAAGAGCTTGAGCGTTCCGGTCTTCCGTCCGCAAACCTGCTCATCCGAGGGGATTTACGGGCGCTCTCAAAAGGATTTCGTCCTATGACACAATCGAAGCCACGTCAGCCTGTCGTCCCAGGCTCGACTGGGACCTATGCGGTTCTGCCTCTGCGCGACATTGTCGTCTTCCCGCACATGATCGTGCCGCTTTTCGTCGGCCGCGAGAAGTCGATCCGCGCGCTCGAGGAAGTGGTCAAGGGGGACCGTCATATTCTCCTGGCGACCCAGATCGACGCGACCGATGACGATCCGGCCACGGATGCGATCTACAAGGTTGGAACTCTTGCAAGCGTCCTGCAGCTTCTGAAGCTTCCCGACGGCACCGTGAAGGTGCTGGTCGAGGGCGCCAGTCGCGCGCAGGTGAAGGCCTATACCCAGACCGCAGAGTATTACGAGGCGGAGGCCGAAGTGCTGCCTGACGCGCTCGGGGACCAGATCGAGGCCGAGGCTCTGGCCCGGTCCGTCGTGTCCGAGTTCGAGAACTATGTGAAGCTCAACAAGAAGGTCTCGCCGGAGGTTGTCTCCGCCGTCACCCAGATTGAGGAGCCGGCCAAGCTCGCTGACACCATTGCTTCGCATCTGGCGATCAAGATCGCCGACAAGCAGGCTATCCTGGAAATCCCGACCGTCGCCCAGCGCCTTGAGAAGGTGCTTGGCCTGATGGAAAGCGAAATCTCGGTCCTGCAGGTCGAAAAGCGGATCCGCACCCGCGTGAAGCGTCAAATGGAGAAGACGCAGCGCGAGTACTATCTCAACGAGCAGATGAAGGCGATCCAGAAGGAGCTCGGCGACGACGAAGGTCGCGACGAGTTGGCCGAGCTCGAGGAGAAGATCGAGAAGACCAAGTTCACGAAGGAAGCCCGTGAAAAGGCATTGGGCGAGCTCAAGAAGCTCCGCCAGATGTCGCCCATGTCGGCCGAGGCGACCGTCGTGCGCAACTATCTCGACTGGTTGCTCGGGATCCCGTGGAACCGCCGCTCCAAGATGAAGAAGGACCTGAAGGCCGCTCAGGACATTCTCGATACCGATCATTACGGGCTTGAGAAGGTCAAGGAGCGCATCGTCGAGTACTTGGCCGTCCAACAGCGCGCCAACAAGCTCACCGGTCCGATCCTCTGCCTCGTCGGCCCTCCGGGCGTCGGCAAGACCTCGCTTGGCAAGTCCATCGCCAAGGCGACTGGACGCGAGTTCGTCCGTATGTCGCTCGGCGGCGTGCGCGACGAGTCCGAGATCCGCGGTCACCGCCGGACCTATATCGGTTCGATGCCCGGCAAGATCGTTCAGTCGATGCGCAAGGCCAAGACGTCCAACCCGCTCATTCTGCTCGACGAGATCGACAAGATGGGCATGGACTTCCGCGGCGATCCGTCGGCGGCCCTGCTCGAGGTTCTCGACCCTGAGCAGAACAGCACGTTCAACGACCACTACCTCGAGGTCGACTACGACCTGTCGAGCGTGATGTTCGTGACGACGGCCAACACGCTGAACATCCCGGCCCCGCTTCTCGACCGTATGGAAGTGATCCGACTTGCGGGTTACACCGAGGAGGAGAAGGCCGAGATCGCCCGCACGCACTTGATCCCGTCCGCCATGAAGAAGCATGGCCTCGAGACCAAGGAGTGGGCCATCGGCGACGAGGCTCTGCTCATGCTGATCAGGCGCTACACCCGCGAGGCGGGCGTGCGTAACCTGGAGCGCGAGATCGCCAACCTCGTCCGCAAGGCCGTGAAGGAGATCCTCATCTCCAAGGTCACGAAGGTCGAGGTGACGACCGCCAACCTGCCCGACTTCCTCGGCCCCCCGCGCTACCGCTACGGCGAGGTCGAGGCGGAGGACATGGTCGGCGCGGTGACAGGCTTGGCCTGGACCGAGGTCGGCGGCGAGCTCCTGACGATCGAAGGCATCATGATGCCCGGCAAGGGCAAAATGACCGTGACTGGCAACCTGCGCGACGTTATGAAGGAATCGATCTCCGCTGCGGCGTCCTATGTCCGCTCCCGGGCCGTCGATTTCGGCGTCGAGCCGCCGCTGTTCGATCGTCGCGACATCCACGTGCACGTGCCGGAAGGCGCGACGCCCAAGGATGGCCCTTCGGCCGGCATCGCAATGGCGACCGCCATCGTGTCCGTCATCACGAGTATCCCGGTTCGCCGCGATATCGCCATGACGGGCGAGGTGACGCTGCGGGGCCGAGTGCTGCCCATCGGCGGATTGAAGGAAAAGCTCCTGGCGGCCCTTCGCGGCGGCATCAAGAAGGTCTTGATCCCCGAGGAGAACGCCAAGGATCTTGTCGACATTCCGGCGAGCGTAAAGAACGGCCTCGAAATCGTTCCGGTCTCCCTCATGGATCAGGTGCTCCAGCATGCCCTCGTGCGCATGCCTGAGCCGATCGAATGGGACGAGGCCACGTTCCTCAAGGGCCCGAAAGGACCTGCCGTCGAGGACGATTCGGTTGGGGTCGTTGCCCACTAAAACTGACGTAACGTCATGGTCGAGAGAGCCCCCGGATGATGCATCCGGGGGCTCTTTTTTTGACCTCCAACCTCAAAAACCCGCTGATTTCAGCCAGTTCGGGTCTTGCCTACGGACGAGCTTTGCGCCACAGGGGTGGTCCCTGTAACGGTGGCACGTTAAGTCTTGAGGCCGCCGTGAGCATTGGAGGATATAAGCATGAACAAAGGCGAGCTCGTTGCGGCCGTCGCCGATAAGGTGGGTCTGACCCGTGGCCAGGCTGGTGAGGCGATCGACGCCGCCATCGAGGCCATCACGGGCGCTCTGAAGAAGGGCGATGAGGTCAAGATCGTTGGTTTCGGCAGCTTCGTGGTGACCAACCGCGCCGCTGGTGAGGCGCGCAACCCGCGTACCGGCGAGAAGGTCAAGGTTCCGGCCTCGAAGACCCCGAAGTTCCGCGCTGGCGCGGGCCTGAAGGAAGCCGTGAACACGAAGTAACCGCTTTTTCAGCGACGATTGCTTCCAAAGAAGGCTGACGGCGCTTGCGTTGTCGGCCTTCTGTTTTTATGTGAGGCGGGTCAGGGCGATTAGCTCAGTTGGTAGAGCATCTCGTTTACACCGAGAGGGTCGGCGGTTCGAGCCCGTCATCGCCCACCATTCCTTTGTTTCTTCCGTCGATTTGACGATAGGGTGCAAGGAACGCTTGACAGGGATCGGAGGCCCCCGTAAACCGCCTCCACACCGCTTCGGCGGTCCGATGCGCGGGCGTAGCTCAGTCGGTTAGAGTGCCGGCCTGTCACGCCGGAGGTCGCGGGTTCGAGCCCCGTCGCCCGCGCCACTTTCCCCAGACAACACAAGCGGATATGTCCCTCTCCAGGGTGCGGTTTGTCATGGGGCCTTGGTCTCTATCATCATGTGAAATTGACGGCGGCCTCCCGACCGGCTTTCCAGGGCAGCGCCTGTCGCACACAAAACCTTTCCCGGTCGCCAGTTACAACTCAGCCGGATCGCTGATGCGTTCGACAGCGCCGGAAAAGCGTCGTCGGATCGACCTGAGCCGGCAAAATAGGCCGCCGGTGCACGATCGGCCCAAGCTCTTTGGCGCTTTACATCCTGGGAACGGGCCACACAGGCTACAGCAGGTTGCACGCCAGTTTAGAAACGTTCTTTCGCCGCACTGCAAACACTTGTCAGGGAAGGGGATCTCGGCTAAGCCTCGCCGGCAATCCACGCTTTTGTCGCAGGGCCTTTCCTATTAACGTTTGCGGCTTAAATGCTTGGTTTGAGGCCGGTTTTTTCACCGCGCTCCGTTCCTTTAGGTGTCGTATGACGAATCTCCTCGCCGACTACCTGCCGCTCGTAATCTTCATCGGCGTGTCGCTCGTGATCGGGCTGGCTCTGCTCGTGGCGCCCTTCATCGTGGCCTACAGCAATCCCGACACGGAAAAGCTCTCCGCCTACGAGTGCGGGTTCAACGCCTTCGACGATGCCCGCATGAAGTTCGACGTGCGGTTCTATCTCGTCGCCATTCTTTTCATCATCTTCGACCTCGAGGTCGCCTTCCTGTTTCCCTGGGCCATCACATTCGGGACCTTGGGCTGGTTCGGCTTCATCTCCATGATGATCTTCCTGGGGGTTCTGACGGTCGGCTTCGTCTATGAGTGGAAAAAGGGAGCCCTCGAATGGGATTGATCTCCGAGACGGGCGGACCTCTGGTCGCCGAGAGACCTCGCGGCGTGATCGATCCGGCGACCGGACAACCGGTCGGCTCTACGGACCCGTACTTCGTTTCGATCAAGGATGAGCTGTCCGACAAGGGCTTCCTGGTCACCTCGACCGAGGAGCTGATCACCTGGGCGCGCACAGGCTCGCTCATGTGGATGACCTTCGGTCTCGCGTGCTGCGCGGTCGAGATGATGCACATGTCCATGCCGCGCTATGACGCCGAGCGCTTCGGCTTCGCACCCCGCGCCTCGCCGCGGCAGTCCGACGTGATGATCGTCGCCGGTACGCTCACCAACAAGATGGCGCCCGCGCTCCGCAAGGTCTACGATCAGATGCCCGAGCCGCGCTACGTCATCTCCATGGGCTCCTGCGCCAATGGCGGCGGCTACTATCACTATTCTTATGCGGTGGTGCGCGGGTGCGATCGCATCGTGCCCGTCGACATCTATGTGCCGGGCTGCCCTCCGACCGCGGAGGCGCTCCTCTACGGCGTTCTCCTTCTCCAGAAGAAGATCCGCCGCACCGGTACGATCGAGCGGTAAGCAAAGGTCCTTCGCATGAGTGCGGAACTGCAAGCTTTAGGCGAACACGTCGCCTCGTCCCTTGGCGAGGCCGTCGTCGATTGGGCGATCGCCTATGGCGATTTGACCATGGTGGTTCGCGGCCAGGACATCGTGCGGGCGATCAGCTTCCTGCATGACGATCCGCAATGCCGCTTCGTCAGCTTCATCGACATCTGCGGCGCCGACTATCCAGGCCGCGAGAAGCGCTTCGACGTGGTCTATCACCTGCTCTCGCCGCAGCATAACCGCCGCATCCGCATCAAGGTCGAAGCGGACGAGGTCACCCCGGTGCCGTCCATCATTGGCATCTTCCCGGGGGCGAACTGGTTCGAGCGCGAGACCTACGACATGTACGGCGTTCTGTTCTCGGGCCATCCGGACCTGCGCCGGATTCTCACGGATTACGGGTTCGAGGGCCATCCCTTCCGCAAGGACTTCCCTCTCACGGGATACGTGGAGGTCCGGTACGACGATGCCGAGGGACGAGTGGTCTACGAGCCGGTGAAGCTCCCGCAGGAGTTCCGCAACTTCGACTTTCTCTCGCCCTGGGAAGGCACGGATTACGTGCTGCCGGGTGATGAGAAAGCCCCTCAATCGTAAGCGGGAGTCGTCATGGGCGAGCACAATATCCGCAACTTCTCGATCAACTTCGGCCCGCAGCATCCGGCGGCGCACGGCGTGCTGCGCCTCGTGCTGGAGCTCGATGGCGAGGTGGTCGAGCGGGTCGATCCGCATATCGGTCTCCTGCATCGCGGCACCGAGAAGCTGTGCGAGTACAAGACCTATCTCCAGGCGATGCCTTACTTCGACCGCTTGGATTACTGCGCTCCCATGAGCCAGGAACACGGTTTCTGCCTGGCTGCCGAAAAGCTCATCGGACTCGAGGTTCCGCGTCGCGGGCAGCTGATCCGCGTGCTGTTTCTGGAACTCAGCCGGATCATGTCGCACCTTCTCAACGTGACGACGCAGGCCATGGACGTCGGCGCGCTCACGCCGCCCCTCTGGGGCTTCGAGGAGCGCGAGAAGCTGATGATCTTCTACGAGCGGGTCTCCGGATCGCGCATGCACGCCAATTATTTCCGCGTCGGCGGCGTGCGCCAGGACGTGCAGCCCGAACTGCTCGACGACATCGAGGAGTGGTGCCACCATTTCCCGACGGTTCTCGACGATCTCGACAACCTCGTCATGAACAACCGCATCTTCAAGCAGCGCAACGTGGACGTTGGGCTGGTCTCGCTCGAGGATTGCTGGAAGTGGGGCTTCTCGGGCGTGATGGTGCGCGGCTCCGGCGCTGCCTGGGATCTGCGCAAGACCCAGCCCTACGAATGCTACGAAGAGCTCGACTTCGACATTCCGATCGGCAAGAACGGCGACAACTACGACCGCCAGATCATCCGCATGCACGAGATGCGCCAGTCCACGCGCATCATGCTCCAGTGCATCGCCAAGCTGCGCGAGCCCGCCGGGCAGGGGCCGATCTCCGCCGAGGACGGCAAGATCGTGCCCCCCTCGCGCAAGGACATGAAGCGCTCCATGGAAGCGCTGATCCAGCACTTCAAGCTGTTCACGGAAGGCTTCCACGTGCCGGCCGGCGAGGTTTACGTGGCGACCGAGACCCCCAAGGGTGAGTTCGGCGTCTATCTCGTGAGCGACGGCACCAACAAACCCTACCGGGTTCGGATCCGTCCGCCGGGTTTTGCCCATCTGCAGGGCATGGATTTCATGTGCCGCGGCCACATGCTGGCCGACGTCGCAGGCGTCCTCGGCTCGCTGGACATCGTGTTCGGCGAGGTGGACCGCTAAGGATCGACGCCAGCCTCCGGGATGGCGCCCACGCCCCACAGGCGCGGAGAATAAGTCAAGTCGCGGATGGCCGGGGTCGACCCCGGCCATGCCGATGAGGAGAAGATTGAATGGCCGTTCGTAAGCTCGCGCCTAAGGAAATACAGCCGAAAAGCTTCGCGTTCACGCCGGAGAACGAAGCATTCGCTGATCAGCAGATCGCCAAGTACCCGCCGGGCCGCGAGGCCTCGGCGATCATCGCCGTTTTGGGTAAGGCGCAGGATCAAGCCGGCGGCTGGCTGCCCCGGAAGGCCATCGAGACCGTCGCCGCGAAGCTCAACATGGCACCCATCCGCGTGATGGAGGTGGCGACCTTCTACACGATGTTCAACCTCGAGCCGGTCGGGAAGTATTTCATCCAGTTCTGCGGCACGACACCCTGCATGCTGCGCGGGGCTGGTGACATCAAGAAGGTCCTGGAAAGCCGCTTCGGCGAGCAGAACCACGTTTCGGCCGATGGGCTTTTCTCCTGGCTCGAAGTCGAGTGCCTGGGCGCGTGCTGCAATGCGCCGATGGTGCAGATCAACGACGATTATTACGAAGACCTGACGACCGAGAACTTCGAGAAGCTTCTCGACGATCTCGCGGCGGACCGCCCCGTGAAGCCGGGGCCGCAGAGCGGCCGCCGTTCGTCGGAGCCCTTCGAAGCCGTCAGTACCTTGCAGGACCCGTCGCTTTTCGACGGATCGATGATCGGCGCGTGGCGCAAGCGCTTCGAGGAGCAGGCCAAACCCGCCGAGACCGGTGAGGTCGCGGCCGAGATGGCGAGCATCCCGAAGGAGGTGAAGGCCTCAAAGCCGACGGCTGGCCGCGCCATCGAAAGCGATGCTGCCGACACGCCGGCCAAGCGCGCCAAGGAGGGTGAAACCCCGATCAATCCGGTCGATCGGAAGGAAGCGTCGGATCCCTCGACGGCCACCAAGATCGAACCGCGCCAGGAGGCCACTGACAAGCCTGCTCCCCAGAGCAGCAAGTCCTATGTGGCGACGCCGTCCAAGCCGGGAGAGGGAAAACCCGTGCCGACAAGCCCGACGACGCCGGAGGCGGGAACGCCGCCGGCTCAGGCCGAGACCCGCCGCGACGGCAGCGAAAGCAAGCCGGACGTTGTTATCGACAAAGACAACACACCGTCCTGATGGAGTGATGTGACAGATGCTTCAGGACAGAGATCGTATTTTCACAAACCTTTACGGGTTCCATTCCCCGGACCTGCAGGCCGCCAAGATGCGCGGCGCGTGGGACGGCACCAAGTTCCTGCTCGAAAAGGGCCGGGACTGGATCATCGATGAGATGAAGGCGTCGGGCCTGCGTGGCCGCGGCGGCGCGGGCTTCCCGACGGGCCTGAAATGGTCCTTCATGCCCAAGCAGTCGGATGGGCGTCCGCACTACCTCGTGGTGAACGCCGACGAGTCCGAGCCAGGCACCTGCAAGGACCGGGAGATCATGCGGCATGATCCGCACCTTCTGGTCGAGGGCTGCCTCATCGCCTCCTTCGCCATGGGCGCACATGCGGCCTACATCTATATCCGCGGCGAGTACGTGGCCGAGCGCTACGCACTTCAGCGGGCGGTGGACGAGGCCTACGAGGCCGGCCTGATCGGCAAGAACAACATCCACGGCTACCCGTTCGACCTTTACGTCCACCACGGCGCAGGCGCTTACATCTGCGGCGAGGAGACGGCGCTCATCGAGAGCCTCGAGGGCAAGAAGGGCATGCCGCGGCTCAAGCCGCCATTCCCGGCCAATATGGGCCTGTACGGTTGCCCCACCACGGTGAACAATGTGGAGTCGATCGCGGTCGCCGGCACCATCCTGCGCCGCGGCGCCGCCTGGTTCTCCAGCATCGGCCGGCCGAACAACGTCGGCACCAAACTCTTCTGCGTGTCGGGCAACGTGAACAAGCCCTGCAACGTGGAAGAGGAAATGGGTCTTACCTTCCGCGAACTGATCGACCGCCATTGCGGCGGCATCCGGGGCGGCTGGGACAATCTCCTGGCGGTGATCCCCGGCGGATCATCGGTTCCGCTGGTTCCGGCGGATCAGATCATCGACGCCAATATGGATTTCGATACCTTGCGGAATCTGAAATCCGGTCTCGGCACGGCTGCCGTGATCGTCCTGGACAAGTCCATTGACGTCGTGCGCGCGATTACCCGCATCTCGTACTTCTACAAGCACGAGAGCTGCGGCCAGTGCACTCCGTGCCGCGAGGGCACAGGCTGGATGTGGCGCGTGCTCACCCGCATGTCGGAAGGCCGCGCCCAAAAGCGCGAGATCGACATGCTCCTCGAAGTCTCGACCCAGATCGAAGGCCACACCATCTGCGCGCTCGGCGACGCGGCGGCTTGGCCGGTCCAGGGTCTGATCCGCCACTTCCGTCACGAGATCGAGAAGCGGATCGACGATTACGCGGCGAACCCGCATTCAGAATCCGTCATGATCGCGGCGGAGTGAGAAACCAGATGGCTAAAATCATCGTTGATGGCGTCGAGGTCGACGTTCCGCCGGAATACACCCTGCTCCAGGCCGCCGAGGCGGCCGGAGCGGAAATTCCGCGCTTCTGCTTCCATGAGCGGTTGTCGATCGCTGGCAATTGCCGCATGTGCCTCGTCGAGGTGAAGGGCGCGCCGAAGCCGGTCGCGTCCTGCGCCTGGGGCGTGCGCGACTGCCGCCCGGGCCCGAACGGCGAGCCGCCGCAGATTTCCACCAAGTCGCCCACGGTCAAGAAGGCCCGGGAAGGCGTGATGGAGTTCCTGCTCATCAACCATCCGCTCGATTGCCCGATCTGCGATCAGGGCGGCCAGTGCGACCTGCAGGACCAGGCCATGGCCTACGGCGTCGACACCAGCCGCTTCCAGGAGAACAAGCGCGCGGTGCCGGACAAGTATCTCGGCCCGCTGGTGCGCACCTCCATGAACCGGTGCATCCACTGCACCCGCTGCGTGCGCTTCACCACCGAGGTGGCGGGCGTGGAAGATCTCGGCGCGATCTGGCGCGGCGAGGACATGGAAATCACAAGCTATCTGGAAAAGGCTCTTGGTTCCGAGCTGCAGGCCAATGTGGCGGATCTATGCCCGGTGGGCGCGCTGACCCACAAGCCGGAGGCCTTCCACTACCGTCCCTGGGAACTCTCCAAGACCGATTCGGTCGATGTGATGGATGCGGTCGGCTCCTCGATCCGAGTCGACTCGCGCGGCCGCGAGGTCATGCGCATTCTTCCCCGCGTCAATGAGGACGTGAACGAGGAGTGGATCACCGATAAGGCACGCCAGATCGTCGACGGCCTGCGCCTGCAGCGTCTCGACCGTCCTTTCGTGCGCGAGAACGGCCGCCTGCGGCCCGCCACTTGGCAGGAAGCGTTCGCCGTTATCGCCAACCGGCTGAAGGGCACGAGCCCCGATCGCATCGGCGCCATCGCGGGCGACTTGCCGGCGGTTGAGGAGCTCTATGCGCTCAAGCTTCTCATGCAGAGCCTCGGCGTCGCGAACATCGACGCCCGCCAGGACGGCACGGCGCTGTCGCCGGCCTATGGCCGCGGCTCCTACCTGTTCAACTCCACCATCGCAGGCATCGAGGACGCGGATGCGATCCTGATCATCGGCTCGAACCCACGCATCGAGGCTTCGCTCGTCAACGTGCGCATTCGCAAGCGCTGGCGCGTGGCTCCGCCGCCAATCGCCATGATCGGCGAGAACGCGGATCTTACCTATTCCTACGACTATCTTGGCGCAGGACCTGAGACCCTGGCCGATCTAGTCGCCGGCCGGCACAGCTTCCTGGAGAAGCTGCAGGGAGCCCAGCGTCCGCTTATCATCGTCGGACAGGGCGCTCTCACCTGCCAGGATGGTTTTGCGCTTCTCTCCCTTGCGGCGCAGCTCGCGCAGAGCATCGGCGCGGTCAAGGACGGCTGGAACGGCTTCTCTGTTCTGCACACGGCGGCCGCGCGGGTCGGCGCTCTCGATCTCGGCCTCGTACCGGGCGAGGGCGGCCTGACAGCTCAAGCTATGGCCCAGGGCGGCGTAGACGTATTGTTCAACCTCGGCGCGGACGAGATCGACATCGCGCCCGGCCCGTTCGTGATCTACCAGGGCACCCACGGCGACCGTGGCGCTCACCGCGCCGACGTGATCCTGCCCGGGGCAACCTATACGGAGAAGTCCGGTACCTACGTGAACATGGAAGGCCGGGTGCAGATGGCGAACCGGGCGGCCTTCGCGCCCGGCGAGGCCCGCGAAGACTGGGCCATTCTGCGCGCCCTGTCCGACGTGCTGGGACACCGCCTGCCCTTCGACTCGCTCAACGCCCTGCGCCAGAAGCTCTATGCCGAGCATCCGCATTTCGCAGCGCTCGACAGAGTCTCGCCGGCGGACGCGGCATCGGCCGTGCAGGCGCTGGCCGGGATCGGCGGCAATCCTGGCCGCGACAGCTTCGCCAGCCCGGTCAAGGACTTCTATCTCACGAACCCGATCGCCCGCGCGTCCGGCGTTATGGCCGAGTGCTCCGCACTTGCTCGTGAGCTCCGGCTCGAGGCGGCCGAGTAAGAGGATCGGATCATGGAACTCGGAGACATTCTCCTCGCGGTTGCGATCATGCTGGGCAAAAGCCTGCTCATGCTCGTGGCGCTTCTCATCTTCATCGCCTACGCGCTTTACGCGGACCGTAAGGTCTGGGCGGCGGTCCAGCTGCGGCGCGGCCCGAACGTGGTCGGCCCCTGGGGGCTGCTCCAGTCCTTCGCGGACCTGCTCAAGTTCGTCCTGAAGGAGCCGGTGATCCCGGCCTCGGCCAACAAGGGCATGTTCCTGCTGGCCCCGCTGTTGATGTGTACCCTGTCTCTCGCGGCCTGGGCGGTGATCCCGCTCAATGCCGGCTGGGCCATTGCCGATATCAATGTGGGCATCCTCTACATCTTCGCGATCTCATCTCTGGGCGTCTACGGCGTCATCATGGGCGGGTGGGCCTCGAACTCGAAGTACCCGTTCCTGGGCGCGCTGCGTTCGGCGGCCCAGATGGTGTCCTACGAGGTCTCCATCGGGTTCGTGATCGTCACCGTGCTCATGTGCGCCGGCACCCTGAACCTTTCGGCCATCGTCGAGGCGCAGAACACGGGTCTGGGCATCCTGGGCTGGTACTGGCTGCCGCTCTTCCCGATGTTCGTCGTGTTCTTTATCTCGGCCATGGCCGAGACGAACCGCCCGCCCTTCGACCTTCCGGAAGCGGAATCGGAACTCGTGGCCGGCTACATGGTCGAGTACTCCTCGACCCCGTACCTGCTGTTCATGCTGGGCGAGTACGTGGCCATCATGACCATGTGCGCCTTAGGGACCATTCTGTTCCTGGGCGGCTGGCTCTCGCCGATCCCGTTCGCGCCGTTCACCTGGATACCCGGCGTGATCTGGTTCGTCCTGAAGGCGAGTTTCCTTTTTCTTCTCATCGCCATGGTGAAAGCCCTGGTTCCGCGTTATCGCTACGACCAGCTCATGCGTCTGGGCTGGAAGGTGTTTCTGCCGCTCTCGCTGGCCATGGTCGTCATCGTGGCGGGGGTTCTGATGCTGACCGGCACCGCGCCGGGCATGCGCTAGGGGAGATCGGCCGATGAAGCTCGATCGAATTGCCCAATCCCTTCTCCTGAGGGAATTCATCACGGGGTTCATCCTGACCGTGAAGTACTTCTTCAAGCCGAAGGCCACGATCAACTATCCCTTCGAGTTCGGGCACCGGGGGCCGCGCTTCCGGGGCGAGCACGCCCTGCGCCGTTATCCCAACGGGGAAGAGCGCTGCATTGCCTGCAAGCTCTGCGAGGCTGTCTGCCCGGCGCAGGCCATCACCATCGAGGCCGGCCCGCGCCGCAACGACGGCACCCGCCGCACGACCCGCTACGACATCGACATGGTAAAGTGCATCTATTGCGGCCTCTGCCAGGAGGCCTGCCCGGTGGACGCCATCGTGGAGGGGCCGAACCTCGAGTTCTCGGTCGAGACCCGGGAAGAGCTCTATTACGACAAGGCCAAGCTTCTCGCGAACGGGGAGCGCTGGGAACGGGAAATCGCGCGCAACATCAAGCGCGACGCTCCCTATCGGTAATGACGTCCCTGTCCTGGAAAGGGCAGGGGGCAAGCAGGCCCGGCGGGTTGTCCCGCCCGGATTCGGAAATTATAGACAGGCCGCCGGATTCTCCGGGGCCACGTCGGAAGGGGCCGCTTCTTGCGGCTTAAGCTTGAAGCATGACGGTTACCGCTGCCTTCTTTTACCTCTTTGCCACGATCACCGTCGCCTCGGGCTTTATGGTGATCGCTTCGCGCAACCCCGTGCAGGCGGTGCTCTTCCTCATCCTGGCCTTCGTCAATGCGGCCGGGCTGTTCCTGATGATGGGCGCCGAGTTCCTGGCGATGATCCTGGTCATCGTCTATGTGGGCGCGGTGGCGGTGCTCTTCCTGTTCGTGGTCATGATGCTGGACGTGGATTTCGCCGAGCTTCGCCAGGGCTTCCTACAATATCTGCCGGTGGGCGGCCTCATCGGGGCGGTGTTCCTGCTGGAGCTGATCCTGGTGATCGGCGCCTATGTGGTCGATCCGGGGTTGGTCCGGTCGCCGGCAGTCGCCATTCCGTCGCCTCAGGTCATGACCAATACCGAGGCCCTCGGTCAGGTTCTCTACACCCGCTACTTCTATTTCTTCCAGGCAGCCGGGCTGATCCTGCTCGTCGCCATGATCGGCGCCATTGTGCTGACCCTGCGTGAGCGGGTTGGCGTGAGGCGGCAGGACATTTCCAAGCAGAACGCCCGTACGCAGGAGACTGCCGTCGAGGTGCGGAAGGTTCCCTTCCGCCAGGGCGTCTAAGGAGGCACGTGATGGTCATCGGACTCGGCCACTATCTCACCGTCGCGGCGATCCTCTTCACGCTCGGTGTGTTCGGCATCTTCATCAACCGCAAGAACGTGATCGTCATCCTGATGTCGATCGAGCTGATCCTGCTCGCGGTGAACATCAACATGGTGGCCTTCTCGACCCACATGAACGACATCGTCGGTCAGGTCTTCGCGCTGCTGATCCTCACGGTCGCGGCGGCGGAGGCGGCCATCGGCCTTGCCATTCTGGTGGTCTTCTTCCGCAACCGCGGCTCCATCGCGGTTGAAGACGTCAACAGGTTGAGGGGCTAATCCCGTACGGATCGGCGAAGTAAACGACAATGTATCACGCAATCGTCTTCCTGCCGCTCGTCGGCTTCCTCATCGCAGGCCTGTTCGGGCGCATGCTCGGGCCGCGCCCTAGCGAGATCGTCACGACCGCGCTGCTGTTCATCGCCGCCGTTCTGTCCTGGGTGTCGTTCATCCAGGTGGGCTTCGGCGACGGCGCGACCCGCGTTCAGGTGGCCCACTGGATGTCCTCCGGGGACCTCGTGGTCGACTGGGCGTTCCGGATCGACACTCTGACCGCCATGATGCTGGTGGTGGTGAATACGGTTTCGGCGCTCGTTCACCTCTATTCCATCGGCTACATGCACGAAGACCCGCATCGTCCGCGGTTCTTCGCCTATCTGTCGCTCTTCACCTTCGCCATGCTCATGCTGGTGACGGCGGATAACCTCGTTCAGATGTTCTTCGGCTGGGAAGGCGTGGGCCTCGCGAGCTACCTGCTCATCGGCTTCTGGTACCAGAAGGACTCGGCGAACGCGGCCGCCATGAAGGCGTTCATCGTCAACCGGGTGGGCGATTTCGGCTTCCTGCTCGGCATCTTCACCCTGTTCGTTCTGTTCAACAGCGTCTCGTTCGACCAGATCTTCCCCCGCGTGGCGGAGATCGCGAACAACCGCTTCATGTTCCTCGGCATCGAGTGGCACGCGATGACTATCGCGGCCCTGCTGCTCTTCATGGGTGCCATGGGCAAGTCGGCGCAGTTCCTGCTGCACACCTGGCTGCCGGACGCGATGGAAGGCCCGACCCCCGTCTCGGCCCTTATCCACGCGGCCACCATGGTCACCGCCGGCGTCTTCATGGTCGCGCGCCTTTCGCCCGTGTTCGAGTATGCGCCCGCGGCGCTCACCGTGGTCACGGTCATCGGCGGCATCACGGCCTTCTTCGCCGCGACGGTCGGCCTCGTCCAGAACGACATCAAGCGGGTCATCGCCTATTCGACCTGCTCGCAGCTCGGCTACATGTTCGTGGGCCTCGGCGTCGGGGCCTATGGGGCCGGCGTGTTCCACCTGTTCACGCATGCCTTCTTCAAGGCGCTGCTGTTCCTCGGCGCCGGCTCGGTGATACATGCGATGCACCATGAGCAGGACATGCGCCACATGGGCGCGCTGCGCCGCTACATCCCGTTCACCACGGCCATGATGGCTATCGGAACGCTGGCCCTGACCGGCTTCCCGTTCACGGCAGGCTACTATTCCAAGGACGCCATCATCGAGGCTGCCTACGCGTCGCATTCGACGGCCGGTTCCTTCGCGTTCCTGGCGACCGTCATCGCGGCCTTCATGACGTCCTTCTACTCCTGGCGCCTGTTCTTCCTCACCTTCGAGGGCCGGGCGCGCTGGGGGCACGGTGGTCACGGCGCTCACGACCATCAGCATGCGCCTCACGATCATGAAGGCGTGGAGCATGACGCGCGCAGCCGCGACGTAGAGCCCGCCTCGCATGCCCAGCACGAGCATGTCCATGACGACCATGGCCACGGTCACCATGGCGCGCATCAGCCCCATGAAAGCCCGCTCGTGATGCTGCTCCCGCTGGTGGTACTCGCCCTCGGGGCGGTGATTGCAGGCGTGGTCTTCCACAACGCCTTCATCGGCGAGGGATACCAGGAGTTCTGGAAGGGCGCGATCTTCACCCGTCCGGAAAACCATATCCTGGAGGAGATGCATCATCTCCCGGGCTGGGTGCCGCTGCTCCCAACCGTCATGATGATTCTGGGCTTTGTGCTGGCAGTCTACATGTACATCGTCGACAACAAGCAGCCGGCGAGGCTGGCGGCGGATCACCCGATCCTTTACCGCTTCCTGCTCAACAAATGGTACTTCGACGAGCTGTACGACGCGATCTTCGTGCGGCCGGCCATGGCCATCGGGCGCTTCTTCTGGCGCACGGGCGACCAGAGGATCATCGACGGCCTCGGGCCTGACGGCATCTCGGCCCGCGTCCTCGACGTGACGCGCGGCGTGGTCCGCATCCAGACCGGCTACCTCTATCACTATGCCTTCGCGATGCTGATCGGCGTTGCGGCTCTCGTGACCTTCTATCTCTTCCGGGGAGCGCACTGATGCTCGGGTTCGGTATTCTCTCCGGCCTTCTGATCCTGCCGCTTGTCGGCGCGGCCTTCATCCTGACGCTTCGCGGCGACAGCCAGGCGGCCCGCTCCAACGCCCGCTGGGCGGCGCTCGCGACCACCGTCGCGACCTTCCTGCTGTCGCTGGTGGCCTGGGGCCGGTTCGACACGGCCTCGTCCTCGTTCCAGCTGGTCGAGACCCATGCCTGGCTGGCGGAAACCATCAGGTTCAAGCTCGGCGTCGACGGCTTCTCGATGCCGTTCATCCTGCTGACGACGTTCCTGATGCCGTTCTGCATCCTGGCGTCGTGGGATTCCATCGAGACCCGGGTGAAGGAGTATTTCGTCGCGTTCCTGATCCTCGAGACCACGATGATCGGCGTCTTCGCCGCCCTTGACCTCGTGCTGTTCTACCTGTTCTTCGAAGCGGGCCTCATTCCGATGTTCCTCATCATCGGCATCTGGGGCGGCAAGCGGCGCATCTACGCGAGCTTCAAGTTCTTCCTCTACACGCTGCTCGGCTCGGTGCTGATGCTGCTGGCCATCATGGCCATGTTCTGGGCCGCCGGCACCACCGATATCCCGACCTTACTTGCCTACAAGTTCCCGGCGCACCTTCAGACCTGGCTCTGGCTCGCCTTCTTCGCGTCGTTCGCCGTGAAGATGCCCATGTGGCCGGTCCATACCTGGCTGCCGGACGCGCACGTGGAGGCGCCGACAGCCGGCTCGGTCATCCTGGCGGGCATCCTCCTGAAGATGGGCGGCTACGGCTTCATCCGTATTTCCCTGCCGATGTTCCCGGACGCCTCGGTCTATTTCGCGCCGCTCGTCTTCTCGCTCTCCGTCATCGCGATCGTCTACACCTCGCTGGTCGCCTTGATGCAGGAGGACATGAAGAAGCTCATCGCCTATTCGTCGGTGGCGCATATGGGCTTCGTGACCATGGGCCTGTTCAGCATGAATCCGCAGGGCATCCAGGGCGCCATGTTCCAGATGGTGTCGCACGGGCTCGTGTCAGGCGCGCTCTTCCTGTGCGTCGGCGTCGTCTATGACCGCATGCACACCCGCGAGATCCGGGCCTATGGCGGACTAGTGAACCGGATGCCGCTCTACGCCGTGGCTTTCCTGGTCTTCACCATGGCCAATGTGGGACTTCCGGGCACGTCGGGCTTCGTGGGCGAGTTCCTGTCGCTCATGGGAGCGTTCCGCGCCAACACCTGGGTGTCGTTCCTCGCCACCACGGGCGTGATCCTGTCCGCGGGCTATGCCCTCTGGCTCTACCGGCGTGTGGTCTACGGGGTGCTCGACAAGCCGAGCCTCCAGGGCATCACGGATCTGAACCGCCGCGAGATCATCACGCTCGCGCCCCTTCTCCTGCTGGTCATCTATTACGGCGTTCAGCCCGGCCCGATCCTCGACGCTTTCGCCGCGCCGACGGATACGCTCCTCAAGAGCGTCGAGGCCGCGCTTACAACCGTGAAGACGGCGGCTGTCGCCGCACACTGAGGTCACGATGAACCCCGCCTTCGCTATTCCCGCTTTCGGTCCTGCGCTGCCGGAGATCATCCTGGCGGTCGGCGTTCTCGTCCTCGTCCTGTTCGGCGCGTTCCGCGGCGAGCGGTCGGGCGAGGGCATGAACATCACCGCGCTCGCGCTTCTGACGGTCGCGTTCGTGGCCGTGCTGATGCTCCCCTCTGAGCGCGTCGAGACCATGGCCGGCTCCTTCGTGGTGGACGGCTTTGCCAAGATCATGAAGGCTCTGACGCTTCTAGGTTCCGCCGGGGGCATCATCCTGTCGATGGATTACATGCGTCGCGAGGGCATCTATCGGTTCGAGTACCCGATCCTGATCGTGCTCTCGACGATCGGCATGCTCATGGTGATCTCCGCCAACGATCTCATCGCGCTCTACCTCGGTCTCGAACTCCTCAGCCTCTCTTCCTACGTCATCGCGGCCTTCGACCGGGACAACCTGCGTTCGACAGAGGCCGGCCTGAAGTACTTCGTGCTTGGCGCGCTGTCCTCGGGCATGCTGCTTTACGGTGCGTCCCTGGTCTACGGATTCACGGGCAGCGTGTCGTTCCCGGTGATTGCCTCAACGCTTCAAGGCAACGTCGGCAGCGGCGTGATCTTCGGACTTGTCTTCGTGTCGGCCGGCATCGCGTTCAAGATTTCGGCGGTGCCGTTCCATATGTGGACGCCGGACGTCTATGAGGGTTCTCCAACGCCGGTGACCGCTTTTTTCGCGGCCGCTCCGAAAATGGCCGGCATGGCCATGGCGACCCGGGTGTTCATCGACGCCTTCCCGGGCATCACCGGCCAGTGGCAGCAGATCATCGTCTTCATCTCGATTGCCTCCATGGCGTTGGGCTCATTCGCGGCCATCGGCCAGCGCAACATCAAGCGCCTGATGGCATACTCCTCTATCGGCAATGTGGGCTACGCCTTGATCGGCCTTGCGGCCGGCACACCGGAGGGCATCCAGGGCGTCGTCATCTACATGGCTATCTACCTGGCCATGACTTTGGGTTCGTTCGCGGTCATCCTCGGCATGCGCCGCGGCCGGGTGATGTTCGACACCATCGACGACCTTTCAGGTCTCGCGCGTACCCATCCCGCGCTGGCGTTCTGTCTGGCTATGATGATGTTCTCGCTCGCAGGCATCCCGCCGCTCGCCGGCTTCTTCGCGAAGTTCTACGTGTTCGCGGCAGCCATCCAGGCGAACCTGGTGACGCTTGCGGTGATCGGCGTCGTGACCAGCGTGATCGGGGCGTTCTATTACCTGCGCATCGTCAAGGTCATGTACTTCGACGCGCCGGGCGAGAAGTTCGAGCGCATGTCGCCGGGCGTGAGCTTCGTGCTCGCGGTATCGAGCGCCGTTGTGCTGCTGTTCTGGCTCGCGCCCGCTCCGTTCGTCAACGCCGCAGGCGCTGCTGCGCGCTCCTTGTTCTGACGTGCGTCTGTCGTCCAAGACCGAGTCCGCCGGATACCGGCTCGTTTCCCTCGAGACGACGGATTCCACGAACGATGATGCGCTTGAGGCTGCCCGCTCCGGCGATCCGGGGCGGCTCTGGATCGTGGCTGTCGAGCAGCGCGCGGGCCGGGGACGTCACGGCCGGCAGTGGTCATCGCCTCCGGGCAATCTCTATGCCAGCCTCCTGCTGATGGAGCCCTGCGAGCCGGCGGTTGCGCCGCAGCTGGGATTTGTAGCAGGGCTGGCCCTTCACGAGGCTGTCGAGACGATGACCAGCCTTGGCGCGCCGCGCCTGTCCCTCAAATGGCCAAATGATCTTCTGCTCGATGGGGCAAAGGTTTCCGGCCTGCTTCTGGAAGCCCATCGCGTCGGCCCACAGGCACGTCTCGCGATCATCATCGGCTTTGGTGTGAACGTCGCCTATGCGCCGACCGGAACGCCGTACCCGGCCGCTTCCTTGCAGGCCGTCAGCCCAGGCTTAGGTCGCGAGGGGGTTCTCCTCTCCTTGGGCGAGGCATTCGCCCGCACCCTGGCTGCCTGGCAGGCATCGGTGCGCCGCAGCCCTTCTGAGCCCTTCGCAGCGATCCGCCATCTCTGGCTCGAGCGCGCAGCCGGGCTCGGAAAAGAAGTCACGCTTCGCCTTCCCACGGGTCAGAGGAGCGGTATCTTCGAAGGGCTCGACCGCTTCGGTCGATTGCAGCTCAAAACGCCGTCCGGCGTGGAACTCATCGATGCAGGCGACCTTTATTTTCCCAATTTACAGCACGATATAGCCAAGCTCGACGCTGGCGCGACAAGGTCCTGATAATGTCATCCTCGAATGATGAACTCGTTTTTCTCCCCCTCGGAGGCTTAGGCGAAATCGGCATGAACGCCGCGCTCTACGGCTTCGGACCGGAGCTCGACCGCCGGTGGATCCTGGTGGATTGCGGGATGGGCTTTGGCGGCGAAGAGCACCTGCCGGGGATCGATCTGGTCTATCCGGACCTGCGTTTTATCGAGGAAGAGCGACATAATCTGCTGGGCATTTTAATCACCCATGCCCACGAGGACCATATTGGAGCCCTCGTGGAGATGTGGCCGCGCCTGCGCGCCCCAGTCTACGCGACGAAGTTCGCCATCGGTCTGCTGCAGACGCGCCGGCTGGCCGAGGCGGACGCGCCGAAGATCGAGCTCAACGAGATCGCGCCCAACGAGCGCCTGAAACTCGGCCCCTTCGAAGTCGAATATGTGCCCGTCGCCCACTCGATTCCTGAATCGAATGCCCTTGCGATCCGCACGCCTCACGGGCTCGTGGTCCATACCGGCGACTGGAAGCTCGATAACACACCCTATCTCGGCAGCCTGACCTCGGAAGAGAAGTTTCGGGCCCTCGGGGACGAGGGCATTCTGGCTCTCGTGTGCGACTCCACCAATGTCGTCCGCGATGGGGTGAGCCCCAGCGAGGCCGACGTGTCGCGCAACCTGGCGCAGCTCATCAAGGACGCACCCTATCGGGTCGCGATCACCACCTTCGCGTCCAATGTCGCCCGCATCCGGTCGGTCGCTGAAGCCGCGAAGGAATGCGGTCGCGAGGTTGTCGTGGTGGGCCGCGCCATGGACCGAGTGGTCGATGTGGCGAACGAATGCGGCTTCCTGGAGGGCCTGCCGGAATTCCGCTCCCCCGATACGTTCGGGTACCTGCCGCGCGACAAGGTTGTGGCGGTCCTCACAGGGTCTCAAGGCGAGCCGCGCGCCGCGTTGGCACGGATCGCACAGGATGAACATCCGGATATCGCTTTGTCCAAGGGCGATCGGGTGATCTTCTCGTCCCGGGCTATTCCGGGCAACGAGAAGGAGGTTGGGTCCATCATCAACCGCCTGATCGAGCAGGGCATCGAGGTGATCACCGACCGCACCGAACTCGTTCACGTGTCGGGCCATCCGCGCCGTGGCGAGCTGGCCCAGATGTACGAGTGGACCCGGCCACGCATCGCCATCCCGGCCCACGGCGAGGCGATGCACCTGGCCGAGCACGCGAAATTCGCCCACGCTCAAGGCGTGCCGGAAGTAGTCCGCGCACGGAACGGCTCCTTGGTTCGTCTTGCGCCGGGACCCGCCGAGATCGTCGACATGATCCCGGTCGGGCGTCTCTACAAGGACGGCAATATCGTCATCGGAAATGGGGAGCGGGCGCTTCCGGAGCGCCGCAAACTGGCTTTTGCGGGCATCGTCAGCGTCGCCGTCGCCATTGACGAGCGCGGCGAGATCGCCGGCGATCCGATAATCGACACGATGGGACTGCCGGAGAAGAACCGGCAGGGCGAGGACATCGCGGATCTTATCGCCGATGCGGTGGGCGACCTGCTCGACAATCTGCCCAAGGCCAAGCGCCGCGACCCGGAAGCCGTGGAGAATGCAGTTGTCAGAACTGTGCGGGCAGCCGTAAATCAGATGTGGGGCAAGAAGCCTGCCTGCCACGTGCTGGTGATCGAGGTCTGAGCATGATCGGTCGCCTCAATCATATCGCCATCGCGGTGCCGGATATCGCAGCCGCGTCCCGGCTATACCAGGGAACCCTGGGGGCCGAGGTCTCAGCGCCGGAGAAGCTTCCGGAGCATGGCGTAACAGTGGTCTTCATCACCCTGCCTAATACTAAGATCGAGCTGCTTGAGCCTTTGGGCGAAGCTTCGCCGATTGCCAGGTTCCTAGACAAGAATCCCGATGGCGGCATCCACCATGTTTGCTACGAGGTCGAGGATATCGGCGCGGCTCGCGACTGGCTCGTGACTTCCGGAGCGCGGGTGCTTGGCTCGGGAGAGCCCAAGATCGGCGCCCATGGCAAACCGGTGCTTTTTCTGCACCCGAAGGATTTCAACGGCGCGCTCATCGAACTCGAGCAGGCCTGAGGGAAAGCCATTGAACAAGCTCGTCAAAGCCGTCGCCGGGACCTTGTGGTCGACGCTGGCCGTCGTGGTGGTCGTATCCGGCTTGGCTGTCGCCGTCGTGGTCAACACGTTCGACTTGAGCGTGACCGGCGGACTCGCGCTCTACTTTGTCATTTGGTGGACATTGCTGTTCGCGATCCTGCCGTTCGGCGTGCAGAGCCAAGCCGAGAGCGGGGAGGTGGTTCAGGGGAGCGAACCGGGAGCGCCATCGGCTCCGGCTTTGCAGGAGAAGGCGGTTTGGACGACGCTGGTCGCATCCGTCGTTCTCGTCGTCGTCGCTGCCGTATTGCCCCTGTCGGGTCTCTAGCGGGTCTCTAGCCCAAAAGAAAAAAGCAAGGCTTTCGCCTTGCCTGAACTGCCTTTTGGCATGTTGACCCTTGGCTTTCTAATGCCGTCGCCTGCGGGGCGCGCGAGGGTCTTGTTCCTCCCGAAACTCGGACCGCAACCTCTGACTTCTGCAAGTCGAAGGCTTTAAGTAACGGCTTTATACTGATCCAAGTTAGTCGTGTCACCTTTTTTGGGCATGCCTTGATGCATTTTTCGGCACATACTGCATTGGTCTTTCGTCTAAGGCGGGGCTCGAAACCCTTCTGCTCCAATGACAGCTTGTCTTTTGCCGGCTCCCTGTGTTGTGTGCTTCAAACGAGTCGCAACCCGTCAATCCAACTTTATCGAGATTAAAGGCGTCCTATGCGTTTGAGCCGCTTTTTCCTGCCCATTCTCCGTGAGACGCCGAAAGAGGCGGAGATCGTGTCCCACCGCCTGATGCTGCGCGCCGGCATGATCCGCCAGGAATCCGCAGGCATTTACGCTTGGTTGCCGTTGGGCCTGAAGGTCTTGAACAAGGTCAACGCCATCGTTCGTGAGGAGCAGAACCGCTCGGGCGCAGTCGAACTTCTGATGCCGACGATCCAGTCGGCCGATCTCTGGCGGGAGTCGGGTCGCTATGAGGCCTATGGCAAGGAGATGCTTCGCATCCAGGACCGGCACGAGCGCGAAATGCTCTTCGGGCCAACCAACGAGGAAATGATCACGGAGATCTTCCGGGGCTACGTCCGCTCCTACAAGGATCTGCCTCTGAACCTTTATCACATCCAGTGGAAGTTCCGCGACGAGGTACGTCCGCGCTTCGGCGTCATGCGCTCGCGCGAGTTCCTGATGAAGGACGCCTATTCGTTCGACTTGGATCAGGCCGGCGCGCGCCATTCCTACAACAAGATGTTCGTGGCCTATCTTCGCACCTTTGCCCGCATGGGCCTGAAGGCGATTCCGATGCGTGCTGATACGGGCCCGATCGGCGGCGATCTCAGCCATGAATTCATCATCCTGGCATCGACCGGCGAGAGCGAGGTGTTCTGCCACGCGGACTATCTCGACTTCGACATCCCGGCGGCGGATACGGATTTCGACAGTGCGCCGGCGCTTCAGGGTCTCGTGGACAAGTGGACGTCGCTCTATGCGGCCACCTCCGAGATGCACGACGCCGCAGCCTTCGACGCCGTTCCGGCAGACAAGAAAATGTCGGCCCGCGGCATCGAGGTCGGCCATATCTTCTATTTCGGCACCAAGTACTCGAAGCCCATGGGCGCCAAGGTCATGGGGCCAGACGGGCAGGAGCACGAGGTGCATATGGGCTCCTACGGCATTGGCCCGAGCCGCCTCATCGCCGCCATCATCGAGGCGAGCCACGACGAGAACGGCATCATCTGGCCGGACGCGATTGCGCCCTTCGACGTGGCGATTCTCAACCTCAAGGCCGGCGACGCGGCAACCGACGAAGCGTCGAACAGGCTCTATCGTGAACTCACCGCCGCCGGCCGCGACGTGTTGTATGATGATCGGGACGAGCGTCCCGGCGGCAAGTTTGCCACCGCCGATCTCATCGGCATTCCGTGGCAGGTTCTCATCGGACCCAAGGGTCTTGCCGAGGGCAAGGTGGAGCTGAAGAATCGCCGCACCGGCGAGCGGGAACTCCTGCCGCTCGACGATCTCGTCGCGCGTCTGGCGCCACGCTGATCGAGGACTGCCCCAAGTTCGGCGCTAACGTTCGGCATAAAGGTTCGCATGGCCAAAACTGCCAAGACCGGAACGAAGCCTTTCAGCCTCTTCGAGTGGATGCTCGCCGGGCGTTACTTGCGCACGCGGCGGCGTGAAGGCTTCGTGTCGGTGATCGCGGGCTTCTCGTTCCTTGGAATCATGCTGGGCGTCGCCACGCTGATCGTGGTGCTCTCCGTCATGAACGGGTTTCGCAAGGAACTGCTCGACAAGATCGTGGGCATCAACGGCCACATCTTCGTTGCGCCCATCGAGTCTCCGCTGACGGACTACGCCGAGGTGGCGAAACGGATCGCGGCGGCTCCTGGCGTGAAGCGGGCGATCCCGCTGGTGGAGGGGCAGGCCTTCGGGTCATCGCAGTACAACGGCAGCGGCGTTCTCGTGCGCGGCATTCGCGGCGAGGATCTTCAGCGGATCGACTACATCGCCAACAATCTGCGCCAGGGAACCCTCGAAGGCTTCGAGAACGGGGAGGGCGTCGCCCTCGGCCGGCGACTGGCGGATTCCCTGTCCCTGCAGGCCGGCGACACCTTCACGCTGATCACGCCGCGCGGTGCAGCGACGCCCTTCGGAACGGCGCCCCGGGTGAAGGGCTATCCAGTCAAAGCCATCTTCGAAATTGGCATGTCGGAGTTCGACTCCACCTTCGTGTACATGCCCCTGACGGAGGCGCAGAACTACTTCAACCGTCAGGGCGACGTGCAGCTCATCGAGGTCTTTCTCGAGAACGCCGACCGGGTCGATGAAGCCCGCGCCGCCATCGAAGCGGCGGTCGGCAGGCCGATCCTTATGACCGACTGGCGTCAGCGCAACCGCACCTTCTTCGGGGCGCTGGAGGTGGAGCGGAACGTGATGTTCCTCATCCTCACCCTCATTGTCCTGGTGGCGGCCCTCAACATCATCTCCGGGCTCATCATGCTCGTGAAGGACAAGTCGGAAGACATCGCGATCCTGCGCACCATGGGAGCCACCCGGGGCTCAATCATGCGCGTGTTTCTCATCACCGGCGCGTCCATCGGCATCGTCGGTACGATCGCGGGCTTTGGGCTGGGGTTGCTGCTTGCTCTCAACGTGGAAAGCATCCGCAATTTCATCTCGCACCTGACGAGCACCAATCTCTTTCCGGCGGAGCTCTATTTCCTCAGCCGCCTCCCGGCCGAGGTCAATCCGACCGAAGTCGGCTCCATTCTGGTCATGGCGATGGTTCTGTCGCTTCTGGCCACCCTTTACCCATCCTGGCGGGCCGCGAAACTCGATCCGGTCGAGGCGCTGCGCTACGGTTAATCGATGTCATCCGCCAAGCCCCAACCCGCCCTGTTCCTGTCGAAGGTCGAACGCCGCTACCCGCAAGGGGAGGGCTTTCTCGAGGTGCTGCGCGGGGCCGATCTCGTGATTTGGCCGGGGGAAATCGTTGCGCTCATTGCACCGTCCGGGACCGGCAAGTCCACGCTGCTGCACGTCGCGGGCCTTCTGGAGAAGCCCGATGGCGGCGAGGTCTATGTGGGCGCGCAACCGACATCCGGCATGGGTGATCACGAGCGCACGCGAATTCGCCGGGAGGAACTCGGCTTCGTCTATCAGTTTCACCACCTGCTGCCGGAATTCTCGGCCCTTGAGAACGTGGTGATGCCGCAGCTCATCCGAGGATTACCGAAGGCGGAGGCGCAGGACCGCGCGAAACAGCTTCTGACCTTCCTTGGGTTGGGCAAACGACTCACCAATCGCCCCGGGGAGCTATCAGGCGGCGAGCAGCAGCGCGTCGCCATCGCCCGCGCCGTGGCCAACGCGCCGCGAGTGCTGCTCGCCGACGAGCCTACCGGCAACCTGGATCCCAATACCGCCGACCGGGTGTTTCAAACCCTCGTCGCCATCGTCAGGGCCTCGAAGCTCGCGGCGCTGATTGCGACGCACAACCTCGATCTCGCGGCTCGCATGGACCGCCGCGTCACGATTCGTGATGGATTGATCGTGCAGCTTCCGTAGAGGCCGATGCCGGGCGACCACCAGGGTCGATTAGGGCACGGCACGGCGGATTCACTGTCTCACTGCTTCGCGTCGACTCAGAGTGACAACCCCATCATGTTCCTATGCGGCATGACTGGGCTGGTCCAGGTCATCTTGTTTTGTAGAGCACAAGCAGATGTGTCTTCCCGGGGCCGCGCAGCGGGACCCGGGATCCAGAACCGTCAACAACTCAGAATACTTTGAGAGGCGTCCGCCTTTTCCTGTAACGTCCGCGCCTATGGATCGCGGGTTCTCGCTGGTGCTCGCCCAAGATGACGGTGAGGCACTCACCAACACAGCCGCACTCCAATGCATTGGGCATTAAGGCTTTGTTGACTCCAAAAGCAGCCCCCCGCAATTTACTGCTTTACACGGAACATACAACGAACGAACATGAACATATCAGAAACACGGAGAGTTCTATGCTTCGCTCGATCCTCGAAACTGCAGTGGAATTGGTCTCCCTTGGGCTCTTTGGCAGTGCGGTCGCAGTCTGGTCCCTCGTCCTTTCTCCCATGGTTTAGGGATTCGGCTATCCACAGGAAGATTCCATCTGCTAGGGAGGCGGAAGAAACTTTAAGGCCGGTTTGAGACTCTGCACCGAGAAGGGACTCAGGCATCCTGTGTCCGGTTCAGAGTAGGCTTTCATGTCCCGCGTTCTTCACGATATCGGTTTCGTCCACCTGCACGTGCATTCCTCGTATTCGCTGCTCGAGGGAGCACTGAAAGTTGCGCAGCTGGCGAAGCTGGCGGCGGCCGACAAGCAGCCGGCGCTTGCCCTGACCGACACCAACAACCTATTCGGCGCGCTGGAATTTTCTGAAAAGCTGGCGGGATCCGGCATCCAGCCCATCGCGGGAGTCCAGCTCTCCGTCTGCTTCGAGGAGCCGGACCCTTCGGCCCGGCTCGCTCCGCAGCCCTCCAACGTCGTACTGCTGGCGCAAACGGAAGAGGGCTATCGCAACCTCATGCGTCTCGTGAGCCACGCCTATTTCGGCGTGCCCTTGGGCGAGTCGCCACGCATTGCCGCACCGGATCTCGCGAAGCACTGCGAGGGGCTGATCGCGCTGACCGGCGGCTTCACCGGTCCGCTGGACTGCGCGCTGCGCGACGGCCGCCAGGAACTGGCGCAAGCGCGCCTCGACATTCTCAAGCGCGCGTTCGGGCATCAGCTCTATGTGGAAATCCAGCGCCACGGGCTCGATTCGGAGCGGATGGTCGAGGGCGAACTGATCGCCCTGGCCGATCGCAACGGCCTGCCGATCGTCGCCGCCAACGAGCCGTTCTTCTCGTCGCCGGGCGACTACGAGGCGCATGATGCGCTGCTCGCCATCGCCGAGGGGCGTATTGTCTCGGACGACAACCGCCGCCGCGTCTCGCCGCAGCACAACTTCAAGACCCGCCAGCAGATGATGGAGCTATTCGCGGATCTTCCCGACGCCCTTCAGGCGAGCGTCGAGATCGCCATGCGCTGCGCCACCCGAGTGCGGACCCAAAAGCCGATCCTGCCGGATTTCGGCGTTGGCTCGGACGCCGTTGCTCTCGACGAAGGCGAGGAGCTGCAACGTCAGGCGGAGGAGGGGCTTGCCAGGCGTCTCGCGGCGCACGGCACCGCGCCCGGCCTCACGGAGCAGGATTATCGCGACCGGCTTGCCTACGAGATCGGAATCATCCGGAACATGAAGTTTCCGGGCTACTTCCTCATCGTGGCGGACTTCATCAAATGGGCGAAGGACCACAACATCCCGGTTGGCCCGGGCCGCGGCTCGGGCGCGGGTTCGCTCGTGGCTTATGCACTCACCATTACCGATCTCGATCCGATCCGGTTCGGTCTCCTCTTCGAACGCTTCCTGAACCCGGAACGCGTGTCCATGCCCGACTTCGACATCGACTTTTGCGTCGAAGGTCGTGAGCGAGTGATCGAATACGTGCAGCAGCGCTATGGCGAGGAGCAGGTCGCGCAGATCATCACCTTCGGTACCCTTCTCGCCCGCGGCGTCATGCGCGACGTCGGCCGCGTTCTGGAGATGCCCTACGGGCAGGTCGACAAGCTGACCAAGCTGGTGCCGCAGAACCCGGCGAATCCGGTGACGCTCGCCCAGGCGATCGAGGGCGAGCCGAAGCTCCAGGCAGCTATCGACGAAGAGCCCGTCGTCAAGCGCATGCTGGACATCGCCCAGAAGCTGGAGGGGCTTCACCGCCATGCTTCGACCCACGCGGCTGGCGTGGTGATCGGCGACCGTCCCCTGCAAGAGCTGGTGCCGCTCTACCGAGACCCGAAAACCGGCATGCGGGTGACCCAGTTCAACATGAAATGGGTCGAGCAGGCGGGGCTCGTGAAGTTCGACTTCCTGGGCCTGAAAACCCTCACGGTCCTGCGCACGGCGGTGGACCTCATCCGCCGCACGGGGGTGGAGGTCGATCTCTCGGCGCTGCCACTGGACGACCGCAAATCCTACGAAATGCTGTGCAGGGGCGAGACGGTCGGCGTGTTTCAGGTGGAATCCGCCGGCATGCGCAAGGCGCTTGTCGAGATGGAGACCGACCGTTTCGAGGACATCATCGCGCTTGTGGCCCTTTATCGTCCGGGCCCGATGGCCAACATACCGGTCTATTGCGCCCGCAAGCTCGGTAAGGACGAGCACAACAAGAAGGACTGGTATCCCCACGACAAGCTTGAGCCGATCCTGAAGGAAACCTTCGGGATCATCGTGTACCAGGAGCAGGTGATGGAGGTGGCGAAGGTCCTCTCCGGCTACTCGCTCGGCGACGCCGACCTTCTCCGCCGCGCCATGGGCAAGAAGATCAAGGCCGAGATGGACGCGCAGCGTGAGCGCTTCGTCTCGGGCGCGGTGGCGGGCGGGATCAACAAGGCAAAGGCGAACGAGATTTTCGACCTGCTAGCCAAATTCGCCGATTACGGCTTCAACAAGAGCCATGCAGCGGCCTACGCCCTCGTGGCGTTCCAGACTGCCTATCTCAAGGCCAATTATCCGGTCGAGTTCCTGGCCGCGTCCATGACGCTCGACCTCGACAACACCGACAAACTCTCGGAATTTCGCCGCGAGACGCAGCGTCTCGGCTTCAAGGTGATCCCGCCTTCGATCAACCGCTCCGGCGTGGTGTTCGATGTGGAATACGACGAGGGGGACAAGGGCCAGATCCTCTATGCGCTCGCGGCCGTGAAGGGCGTCGGCCGGCAGGCCATCGAGGCTTTGATCGAGGCGAGGGGCGACAAACCCTTCAAGAATCTCGCCGACTTTGCCCGCCGGATCAATCCGCGCATGCTCAACAAGCGTACGCTCGAAAACCTCATTGCGGCGGGAGCCTTCGACGAGCTTGAGCCGGACCGCGCGAAGGCCTGCGCATCCATCGACGCCATGATGAGTCTCGCCCAGCAATCCCACGAGGCGGCCAATGGCGGCATGATCGACATGTTTGGCGGCGTTGCCTCAGCGGATGTTCAGCTGCGCATTCCGCCCTACGAGCCCTGGCCCGCCGCCGTGCGCCTGCAAAGGGAATACGATGCGGTCGGCTTCTTCCTGTCAGGCCATCCGCTTGATGAATACGGCGACCTCCTGAAAAAGCTCAGGCTCCAGACCTGGGTCGAATTCTGCCGCTCCGTGAAGGCTGGCAACTCGGTGGGACGCGTCGCCGCGACCATCCTCGACCGGCAGGAGCGCCGCACCAAGACCGGCAACAAGATGGGCATCCTCACCCTGTCCGATCAGACCGGGCAGTTCGAGGCCATCATCTTCTCGGAAGGCTTGCAACGCCTTCGAGACATCCTTGAGCCCGGCACTGCTGTCGTTCTGATGCTGCAGGCAGGCCTCGAAGGCGAGGAGGTGAGGGCGCGCATCGGCATGGCCGAGCCCTTGGAGGAGGCGGTTGCCAAGCACCAGAAGGGCATGCGCATCTTCCTGCGTGACGAGCGCCCCATCGGTAGCGTCTTCGAGCGCCTGAAGGCTAGGGGCGAGGGCGAGGTGTCGCTCGTGCTCATTCTCGACGACGGCGACCGGGAGGTGGAGGTGAGGCTCCCCGGCAAATACATGGCCACGCCGCAGATCGCAGGTGCGCTACGCGCCGTGCCGGGCGTGGTGGACGTTCATATGAATTGACTCGGTGGAGCCACCCACGCCTTTGAACCGCAGCGCTGACGAGACGTGAAATTCCGGAGCAAGTCTGCGGCTGATGCGGAGAGCGTCTGAGAGGCATGTGCCATCCCGGACGGCGTTAGCCGATCCGGGATCGTATGCAGGATAAGGCGCCATTCTCATCAGGCGATCCCAGGTTCCGCTACGCGGCCCCGGGATGACAGTGGAGCGGGAGACCGCCATATCTCACGGCGGCCCCCACGTTTCCTCAATTCGTTCCCGTTTTCACCAACGGGCATCCACCTTCTGCGAGGGGCCGGAAGGCTTGGTCGCCCGGGATGGTGCGGACGAGCTTCAGGTAATCCCAGGGCTCGCGGGACTCTGACGGCTTCTTCACTTCGAAGACGTAGAGGTCGTGGACCATGCGGCCGTCCTCGCGGACGCGGCCGTTCTTGGCGAAGAAGTCGTTGACCGGGAGCTCCTTCATCTTCTTGGCGACAGCCTGCGCCTCATCCGTGCCGGCGGCCTCGATGGCCTTCAGGTAGTGCACGATAGACGAATAGACGCCGGCTTGTCCCATGGTCGGCATGGCCTTATGGCGCTCGTAGAAACGCTTCGACCAAGCGCGCGTCTCGTCATTGAGATCCCAGTAGAACGCCTGGGTCATCAGGAGCCCTTGAGCCTGCTCCAGGCCGATCGCGTGAATGTCGGTGATGTGGAGATAAAGCCCCGCGAGCTGAACGCCTGTTTGTGTAATCCCGAATTCGTGCGCCTGCTTGATTGCATTGACCGTATCGGCCCCGGAATTGGCGATGCCGATGATCTTTGCGCCCGAGCTCTGCGCCTGGAGCAGGAAGGACGAGAAGTCGTGGTTGCCTTGCGGATGCCTCACGCCGCCTGCAACCTTGCCGCCCGCCTTGACGACGGCATCGGCCGTGTCGCGTTCGAGGGCATGTCCGAACGCGTAATCCGCCGTCAGGAAGTACCACGGCCCACGGCTTGCCAGAGGCTGGCCGGTTCCCACGGCCAGGCCGTAGGTGTCGTAGGTCCAGTGGATGCCGACAGGGGAGCAGAACTTGCCTGTAAAGTCCGACGAGCCACCCGTGGAAGCGATCACGAGTCGGTTCTTCTGACGCCCGATCTCCT
Source organism: Microvirga aerophila (assembly GCF_003332305.1). Taxonomy (GTDB): domain Bacteria; phylum Pseudomonadota; class Alphaproteobacteria; order Rhizobiales; family Beijerinckiaceae; genus Microvirga; species Microvirga aerophila. Next base: position 84,523 of record NZ_QOIO01000013.1, read on the forward strand.
GGACCGCCAGCATCACCGACGAGGTCGGGAGGTCGACGATCGTGTCCACCTTCTCCTGGTCGATCCAGCGACCAACAACGCCCGCTCCCACATCCGGCTTGTTCTGGTGGTCTCCGGCAACGATCTCGATGGGCTTCCCGAGCACCTTGCCTCCAAAGTCCTCGACCGCCATCCGGGCCGCAATGGTCGAGCCTGAGCCGGCCATGTCCGCATAGATGCCGGATTGATCGTTCAACACACCAATCTTGACAAGGTCATCGGAAACTCCGTCTGCGGCGATTGCCGGCATGTGTATCCCCACGGCCAATGCGCAGATTGCCAAGGCCGGAACGGTGCGGCGTGATTGGAGCATTGGCTTCTTTCCTTATGCAGGTTGAGTTGCAGGAGGGAAAAAGCGATAGGTTCCGTACTTGTCAACGGAAAAGTTCGTTATTACGAACAAAATGATCTTTTATACAGTGCGCCGCATCCTAATGCGGGCCTTGATCCTTCCTTGGCAGGGCTGCCGCTTTTCATCCTGCATCTTGCCTCCGCAAAGGAGGTTCGCCCTAAAGAACACGACGAGCTGCAGGCTAAAAGCCTCTGCGCACCGCGCGACAGGTCCTTAGATGACATCAAACTTGCGTTTAGGCTGAATAACCCCTATATGCGCGCCATCCCACACGCGGAGCCTGTCCTCATATCCATGAGGCAACCCCGGTGGCCGGCAGGGCCGGTCCACTGCTCCGCGGAGGCTTAACCGGAGAAACACTATGGCGCTTCCTGAATTCTCGATGCGCAGCCTGCTTGAGGCTGGCGCGCACTTTGGCCACCAGGCCCACCGCTGGAACCCGAAGATGGGTCAGTACATCTTCGGCACCCGCAACAACATCCACATCATCGACCTCGCCCAGACGGTTCCGATGCTGCACCGCGCCCTCCAGGCCGTGAGCGACACGGTTTCCAAGGGCGGTCGCGTGCTGTTCGTCGGCACCAAGCGCCAGGCGGCCGATTCGGTTGCTGACGCGGCCAAGCGTTCGGCTCAGTACTATGTGAACTCCCGCTGGCTCGGCGGCATGCTGACCAACTGGAAGACGATCTCGGGCTCGATCTCGCGTCTGCGCAAGGTCGACGAGATCCTCTCCGGCGGCGGTCAGGGCCTCACCAAGAAGGAGCGCCTGATGCTTTCCCGCGAAAAGGAAAAGCTCGAGCGCGCTCTCGGCGGCATCAAAGACATGGGCGGCACGCCCGACCTGATCTTCGTCATCGACACCAACAAGGAGCAGCTGGCGATCCAGGAGGCCAAGCGCCTCGGTATCCCGGTGGCTGCCATCGTTGACACGAACTGCGATCCGGACGGCATCACCTTCCCGGTTCCGGCCAATGACGACGCCGGCCGTGCGATCACCCTCTACTGCGACCTGATCGCCCGCGCGGCTCTCGACGGCATTTCTCGCGGCGCTGGCGCCATGGGCATCGACATCGGCGAGTCCGAGAACCCGATGGCCGAAGAGCTTCCGGCGAACGACGTCGGCGCACCGGCCGAGCAGGAAGAGCAGTTCGAGCGTCTTGCGGCTCCCCGCGGCGCGCCGGACGATCTGACCAAGCTCAACGGCGTCGGCCCGCAGCTCGAGAAGAAGCTCAACGAAGCCGGCATCTTCCACTACTGGCAGCTTGGCGCCATGCAGCCGGGCGATGTCGCCGAGCTGGACAAGGACCTCAAGCTCAACGGCCGCGCCGAGCGTGATGGCTGGATCGCCCAGGCCCGCTCGCTGATCGAGGCGGCATAAGTCCTGCCTTGGCGCCTTTCGCGGCGCCGCTTGAGCAAAATGATCGGGCCCGGCGTTCCATGAGCGCCGGGCTCCCTATATGCATGACACCCCATGAAAGGACGAGCCATGGCGAACATTACCGCTGCGATGGTGAAAGAGCTGCGCGATAAGACCAGCGCCGGCATGATGGACTGCAAGACGGCCCTCAACGAGACCAACGGCGACATCGAAGCCGCTGTCGATTGGCTCCGCAAGAAAGGCCTGTCCAAGGCCGCCAAGAAGGCCGGCCGCGTTGCGGCCGAGGGTCTTGTGGCTGTCGAGTCGTCCGGTCACACCGCCACGATCCTCGAGGTGAACTCCGAGACTGACTTCGTCGCCCGCAACGATCAGTTCCAGGCCTTCGCTCGCGAAGCCGCCAAGATCGCCCTCATGGGCGACGGCTCGGTGGAGGCTCTCGAAGCTGCTCACTTCCCGGGCTCGCAGACCACCGTGAAGGACCGCCTTCAGGAGCTGATCGCCACCATCGGCGAAAACATGACCCTGCGTCGGGTGGCCAAGCTCCAGGTCCAAAAGGGCCTTATTGCGTCGTACACCCACAACGTGGTGTCCGAAGGCCTCGGCAAGATCGGCGTGCTCGTGGCGCTCGAATCCGAAGGCGATGTGACGATTCTCGGCACCCTCGGCCGCCAGATCGCCATGCACATCGCCGCGACGAACCCGGTTGCGGTCGACGCGTCTGGCATCGATGCCGCGACGCTCGAGCGCGAGAGCGCGATCCTGCGTGAGAAGAATGCCGGCAAGCCGGAGAACGTGCTGCAGAAGATCGTCGAGAGCGGTCTCAAGAGCTACTACAAGGAGGTCACCCTCCTCGAGCAACCCTTCGTGCATGATCCGTCGAAGACCGTCGCTCAGGTGCTCAAGGAAGCCGAGTCGAAGGCCGGCAAGCCTGTGACCCTCAAGAGCTTCATCCGCTACGCCCTTGGCGAGGGCATCGAGAAGGAAGAGGCCCCTGACTTCGCCGCCGAGGTGGCGGCCGCGGCGGGCGGCAAGGCCTAACGAAATCCAGATTAAAAAAACGGCGGCGCTTCAGCCGCCGTTTTCATGAGAAGGTATGGATAGAGAGGTCAGGCAGTGACACAGTATCGACGAATCCTTGTGAAGCTTTCTGGCGAGGCCCTGATCGCCTCCGACGGATACTGGCTCGATCCTCAGATCCTGTCGGGACTGGCCAAAGACCTTGCCGATGCGACCCAGGCCGGCTTCGAGATCGCCCTCGTCATCGGCGGCGGCAACATCATCCGGGGCGCTCGCATGAGCGCCGCCGGCTGGATCGACCGTCCCACAGCCGATTCCATGGGCATGCTCGGCACGGTCATGAATTCACTGGCCATCGAGACGGCCTTGAACGCCGCTGGCGTCTCGGCCCGCACCATGTCGGCCGTCTCGATGCCGACCATCTGCGAGACCTATGCGCGTCAGCCCGCCCTGCATCACCTGGACAAGGGCCAAGTGGTGGTTCTGGCAGGCGGAACGGGCAACCCTTTCTTCACTACGGACACCGCCGCTGTGCTCCGGGCGGCTGAGCTGCGCTGCGATGCGGTTCTCAAGGCCACTCAGGTGGATGGGGTCTATTCCGCTGATCCGAAAAAGGACCCGGCAGCGATCCGTTACGACAGGCTGACCCATGACGAGGCAATCGCCAGGGACCTGAAGGTCATGGATACGGCAGCGTTTGCGCTCGCCCGTGAGAGCGGCCTGCCGATCATCGTCGGATCGGTCCATGCGCCGAGCTCCGTCACCGCAATTCTCCAGGGCAAGGTTCCCTCGACCATCGTCGCCCCTTGATGCAAAGTCTCGGGAAGCGTAAGCCCGTTCAAACAGTTCGCGTAGGGACAGGACTACACAATGGCCACGACCTTTGATCTCGAAGACATCAAGCGCCGCATGCAGGGCGCGATCAACGCCTTCAAGCACGATTTGGGCAGCCTGCGCACGGGACGCGCATCGCCGAACCTGCTCGATCCCATCCAAGTCGACGCGTACGGCACCGCGATGCCGATCACCCAGGTTGCAACCGTGAGCGTTCCCGAGCCGCGCCTCCTCAGCGTCCAGGTTTGGGACCGGAGCATGGTGTCGGCCGTGGAGAAGGCCATTCGCGAGTCGGATCTCGGTCTCAATCCACAGACGGAAGGGCAGGTCATCCGCCTGCGCATTCCCGAGATGAACGAGCAGCGCCGCAAGGAGATGGTCAAGGTCTCCCACAAATATGCCGAAGAGGCTCGGATCGCGATCCGCCACGTGCGCCGCGACGGCCTGGACCTCCTCAAGAAGCTCGAGAAGGACAGCGCCATCAGCGAGGACGACAGCAAGCGTCACGCCGAGCAGGTCCAGAAGGCGACCGACCAATTCGTGGCCGAGGTCGAAACCCTCGTGGTCGCCAAGGAAAAGGAAATCATGCACGTCTGATCAACTCCGGCCTGCATGCGGAAAGCACTCATGAGCGGTGAAGCCAAACGGTCGATTCCAGCCTTTGCCCAGCCATCGGGCGGGGGAGTGCCGGCGCACGTCGCAATCATCATGGACGGCAACGGCCGCTGGGCGGCTCAGCGCGGCCTACCCCGGTTCGAGGGACACCGGCGCGGCGTCGAGGCGATCCGGCGGGCGGTGCGCGCTGCGGGAGATCTCGGCATCCGTTATCTGACCGTCTACAGCTTCTCGTCGGAGAACTGGCGGCGACCCGCCCAGGAGGTCTCCGACCTCCTCGGGCTCCTGAAGCGCTTCGTCCGTCATGACCTTGCGGAACTGCACGCCAACAACATCCGGGTCAGGATCATCGGATTGCGGGAAGGTCTGACCCAGGACATTCGCATGCTTCTGGATGAGGCCGAGCAGCTGACGCGGGACAATACCGGCCTCACCTTGGTGATCGCCTTCAATTACGGCGGCCGTCAGGAAATCGTCCAGGCGATGCGCTCCCTGGCCCGCCAGGTCAAGGATGGAACTCTCGACCCGGACGCCATCGACATGGACACCGTCGAAACGGCTCTCGACACCTACGGCATTCCCGATCCGGATCTCGTCATCCGCACCTCCGGCGAGCAGCGGGTTTCCAACTTCCTGACTTGGCAGACGGCCTATTCGGAGTTCATTTTCCTGCCGGATTTCTGGCCGGACTTCGATGAGGCGACGCTTCGGGCAGCTCTGCTCGAATACGGCAGGCGCGAGCGCCGCTTTGGCGGGTTGAGCGCCCAGGCGAGCTGAGCATGGCGGCAAACGAGGACTCTTCCTTACCACCTGTCGCAAAATCCGGTCTCTCGAAAGAGCTGACCAATCGGATCGCCTCCGCGGTCGTCATGATCCCGCTCGCGCTCGTGACCGCCTATTGGGGCGGCTGGGCATTCGCGTTGTTCTGGCTGGCGGCCGGCATCGCCATGATGGTCGAATGGACCAACATGACCCGCGTCGAGCCGCTGCGCCCGGTGCAAATCGTCTACGGGGTGGGCCTTGCCGCTCTGACGGCGCTTTTCCTGATGGATGCCGAGTTCGGCGTCTCACTGCTCACGGGGCTCGCATTCCTGTTGGCCGGAAGTCTCCTGGCGCGGGAATCGGTGGGCAAGCTCTGGGGTGCCTTGGGCTTCGCCTATGCGGTGATCATCGTTCTCGTCCCGCCCATCGTGCGGGATCATCCCAATCTTGGCCTTGTCGGGCTCATCTGGATGTTCGCCGTGGTCTGGGCCACCGACATCGCCGCCTACTTTACCGGTCGCGCCCTCGGCGGCCCGAAGCTTTGGCCGCTCGTTAGTCCGAAGAAGACATGGTCGGGCTTTTTCGGGGGCCTGTTCGCCGGGGCGCTGGCTGGTTTCCTTGTCGCGTGGGGCGCACAGCGGCTCGGTTGGACAAACCCCTTTGGCCTTCCCGGCGTCATCATTCTGTCCATGGTTGCCTCCGTGGCAAGCCAGCTTGGCGATCTGGGGGAATCGGCCCTGAAACGCCACTGCGACGTGAAGGATTCGAGCCATCTCATCCCCGGCCATGGCGGAGTGATGGACCGCCTCGACGGATTCTGGGCCGTATCCCTGATTCTGGGAGTTGTCCTCCTGATCATCCGGCTGGCAGCATAAGATCATGACGCGCTCCCTCACCATTCTCGGCGCAACCGGCTCGATCGGCCGGTCGACGAGCGAAGTCGTCCTTGCTCACCGGGACGAGTTCCGCGTCGAGGCCGTCGTCGGCGGGCGGGATGCGGCTGCGCTGGCGGACACTGCGAAAAAGCTCGGCGCCCGGTTCGCGGCTCTAGCGGACGAGGCAGGGGGGCAGGCCCTGAAGGAGGCCCTCGCCGGAACTGGCATCGACAGCGGCGCGGGAGATGCCGCCGTCATCGAGGCTGCCGAACGGGACGCCGACCTGGTTCTGGCGGCCATCAGCGGCACCGCAGGCCTTCGACCGACCCATGCCGCTATGAAGCCGGGGCGGCGGCTTGCTCTGGCCAACAAGGAAAGCCTTGTCTGCGCCGGAGCGGCCTTCATGGCCGACGCGCGACGCCTACGGGTCGAGATCATGCCCGTCGATTCCGAGCACAACGCCCTGGACCAAGCGCTTGCGGCCGGCGGAAACAAGGATGTCGAGAAGGCGATCATCACCGCGTCCGGCGGACCCTTTCGGACTTGGCCCCGGGAGCGTATCGCCACGGCCAGCCCCAAGGAGGCCTCGGCGCACCCGGTCTGGTCGATGGGCAACAAGATCAACATCGATTCCGCCACCCTCATGAACAAGGGGCTGGAGTTGATCGAGGCCCATCACCTGTTCGGCCTAGAAGCGGAGCGCCTCGACGTCCTTGTGCACCCCGAATCCATCGTCCACGGCCTCGTGCAATGGAGCGACGGAGCCGTGACCGCTGGATTGGCGCTGCCCGACATGAAGGTGCCCATCGCCAACGCGCTGCGTCACCATGCACGCCTCCGGATGGACCTGCCTCGTCTCGATCTTGCCGCGATTGGGCGATTAAGCTTCGAGCGACCGGACGAGGCGCGCTTTCCATGCCTCACCCTTGCGAAGGCTGCGCTCCGAGCCGGTGGTGCGATGCCGACAATCCTCAACGCCGCCAACGAGATCGCCGTCGAGGCATACATGGCAGGACAAATAGGATTTTATGCGATATCTGAGACTGTTGAGAGCGTCTGCTCAACGTTTTCTGCAAGAAAAATCGCAGCGCCTGCAACCGTTTTCGAAGCCCTCGCTCTTGATGAAGAGGCCAGGGAGGGTGCGCGCAGGCTGATTCCGGCGTACACTGTATCAACGCTGCTCTCGGGAGCGCGAAAGGGACGATAATGGATTGGCTAGCAACGATCACGGGCGCGACAGGGTCCTTTTTCCTAACGGTGTTCTCCTTCATCGTGGTGCTCTCGGTGGTCGTGTTCATCCATGAATACGGCCACTTCTGGGTTGGGCGGCGCTGTGGCGTCGGGGTGACGGCCTTCTCGGTCGGGTTCGGCCGCGAGGTCTTCGGCTGGACCGACCGCCACGGAACGCGCTGGAAGATTTCAGCGATACCCCTGGGCGGCTACGTGAAATTCGTCGGCGACATCAATGCCGCCAGCGTCCCCGACAACGATCAGCTCGCCCATATGTCCGCCGCCGAGCGCGCCATCAGCTTTCCGCACCAGAGCGTCGCCAAGCGCGCAGCGATCGTGGCCGCAGGGCCGATCGCCAACTTCATCTTGGCGATCGCGATCTTCGCGGGCTTCAATTATTTCAGCGGGCGCCAAGTCCTCGAGCCTCGGATAGAGGCGGTTCAGGCGGGCAGCGCGGCGGAAAAGGCTGGATTTCAGCCCAACGACCTGATCCTCACCATCGACGGCAAGGAGATCCAGACGTTCGCCGACATGCAGCTCCTCGTGAGCTCGAGCGCCGGTGAGAGCCTCGTTTTCACCGTCGAGCGGGGCGGGCAGACGGTCTCCCTGAACGCTATCCCCAACTTTGTTGAGAAGACGACCCCATTTGGGAAGCAGCGCATCGGTCTGCTGGGCGTCGAGGCTTCCAAAGACCCCGCCGCGATCAAGAGAATCTCATATTCCATTCCTGGAGCCTTGAAGGCGGGAGCGGTCGAAACCTGGAATCTGGTTGACCGAACCTTCAACTTCCTCCGCAGGCTCATTCTCGGCTGGGAATCGGCTGATCAACTCTCCGGGCCCATCGGAATCGCCAGGGCTTCGGGGACCGCCTTTGATGTGGGCGGGGTCTACAGTCTGGTGAGCCTCATCGGATTCATGTCCGTCTCGATAGGCATCATTAACCTTTTTCCCATTCCGCTCCTCGACGGCGGACACCTGCTTTTCTACGCCATTGAGGCGATCCGGGGCCGTCCGCTGAGCGAAAAGGCTCAGGAAATCGGCTTCCGGATAGGCTTTGCAATCGTTGCAATGCTTATGCTTTTCGCCACTTGGAATGATCTTGTTCACCTTGGCACCAGTTTTATGGCGCGAGGAACGTGACAAGGACGCCACGCCCGGCAAAAATGCTACGGTGTTGGGGAAACCTCCGTTTGCAATGGCGGCGAAAGTTTGTACAAGCGAAACCACACCGATAAGGTTGGGGCGCGTGTCTCCAGCCGGCGAGGCAACTCGCTTTTGGGACAAAATATAAAGAGACGGGCCAGTTGATGATGTCGACGACCACGCCACGCCGGAAAAAACCGGCCGCCACCGCAGTTATCGCAATGAGCGCGCTGATGGCTGGAATCACCGCAGCCGACACGGCGTTCGCTCAGCGGGCGACGCAGGGGGCCCGCCGCGCATCGGCGGCTCAGGGTCCGGTCATCAACCGGGTGGTCGTTGAGGGCAACAAGCGCGTGGAGAAGGCTCTCATCGAGGGCGATCTCCAGGTTCGGGCGCGTACCCCCTACAATCAGACGGCGATCGACGCCGACGTGCAGCGTATCCTCGAAGTCTACCGCCGCTCTGGCCGCGGCCTGGCTCAAGTGACGCCCCGCGTGGTCGATCTCCCCAACGGCACCGTTGACGTGGTCTACACCATCGTCGAAGGCGACAAGACGGGCGTGAAGGAAATCCGCTTCGTCGGCAACAACCAGATTTCGTCCAGCCGCCTGCGTGGCGTCATGCAGACGACCGAGACGAACCTTCTCAGCTTCCTCAAGAGCACGGACGTATACGATCCGGACCGCATCGCGGCCGATATCGAGTTGATCCGGCGCTACTACCTCAAGAACGGCTATGCGGATTTCCGCGTCGTCTCCAACGACGTGCAGTTCGACCCCAATGCGGGCGGATACGTCGTGACCATCGCCGTGGAAGAGGGGCCTCAATACCGGATCGGCAGCGTCAACGTCGATTCCCGCATCCCAGAAATCCCGGTCGAATCGGTGAGCGGCGATGTGGTGACCTCGGCTGGCGCCGTCTACAACGCTGACGCGGTCCAGAAGTCGGTCCAAGCCATCACCGTCGACGTGGCCCGCCGTGGCTACCCGTTCGCTCAGGTCCGCCCAGTCGGAACGCGCGATCCGGCGACCCAGACGATCGGCCTCGGCTACGTGATCGAAGAGGGCCCGCGGGTCTACATCGAGCGCATCAACGTCCGCGGCAACAGCCGCACCCGGGACTACGTGATCCGTCGCGAGTTCGACCTTGGCGAAGGCGACGGCTACAACCAGGTTCTCATCGACCGCGCCGAGCGTCGCCTCAACAACCTCGGCTACTTCAAGCGCGTCCGAATCTCCAACGAGCCCGGCTCTGCGCCCGACCGCGTGGTCGTGAACGTGGACGTGGAAGATCAATCGACCGGCGCATTCTCGATCTCCGGCGGTTACTCGACCAATGACGGCTTCATTGGCGAGGTGGCGGTCAGCGAGTCGAACTTCCTCGGCCGCGGCCAGTTCGTTCGCGTAGCGGGCCAGCTCGGACAGCGCACCAACGGCGTCGACTTCTCCTTCACGGAGCCGTACTTCCTCGGCTACCGCATGTCGGCCGGTATCGATCTGTTCTCGAAGTTCAGCGACCAGACCCGGTACTCTCGTTACGAGAACCGGGTGACCGGCGGTCAGCTCCGCCTGGGCCTTCCCTTCACGGAAGAGTTCACGCTGACCCTGCGTTACTCGCTGTTCCAGCAGGAACTCGACATTCCGAACGACCTGAAGCAGCCCTTCAATGACTGCTCGGTTCCGATCGCCGATTATACGGTGTTGAACGCCAACGGAACGCCCAGCCGCGCATTCTGCGAAGGCAACGGCGAAGCGTCCCTGGCGATCAAGGAATCAGCGGGCGAGACCCTGACCTCGCTGGCGGGTCTGACGTTCAACTATAACACGCTCGACAGCAACAAGGACCCGCGCAACGGCTTCTACGCCGAGGCGAAGACGGACTTCGCCGGTCTGGGCGGCGATTCCCGGTACTTCCGCGCCACCGGCGACGCCCGTTACTATTACGAGCTGATGGAAGACATCGTCGGTATCGCCCGCGTCCAGGGCGGCCACATCGTCGGCTTTGGGGATAAGGGCACTGCGGGCAGCGGCGGCGATCTGCGCATCGTCGACCAGTTCTTCCTGGGCCCGTCGCTGGTTCGCGGCTTCGCTACTAACGGCATCGGCCCGCGCGACATCTCGAGCCTCGATGTCAACGCCAACGCCATCGGCGGCACCACCTATTTCGGCGGTACCCTCGAGGTTCAGTTCCCGATCTTCGGCCTGCCGCGGGATCTGGGCCTGAAGGGCGCGGTGTTCGCGGATGCCGGTACGCTGTTCGGCTACAAGGGCCCGACCACATTCGACGTGAACGGAAACTCCATCATCGACGGCTTCGGCCCGACGGGCTGCCAGCGCACCGCCGATGTCACTCAGGAGTGCATCTCGGTTCTCGACAGCAAGAAGCTCCGCTCGTCGGTGGGTGCTTCGCTCCTGTGGAGTTCGCCGCTCGGACCGATCCGGTTCGACTACGCCATCGCGACCTCGAAGGAAGAGGGCGTTCTGGTGGACGGCGTGAGGGTCGGCGGCGACCGCACCCAGGCCTTCCGCTTCTCCGGCGGCACCCGCTTCTAATTCGCACCTATCGGAGAGGGGGCGCCCGCAAGGCGCCCCCGCTTTTGATTCATGACAGAATCGACTTTCTTCCCGCAGAGCCAGACGCTTCGTCTGCGTCAGGTGGCGGAGATGGCGAACGCAACGCTCCCCGACGGCGCCGACGGGGAGTTTTTGCTTCATGGGGTTGCGCCTCTCGAAAACGCGGGCCCGACCGACCTCGCCTATATGGACAACGCGGCCTATGTCGCGGCTCTTGGATCGACACGAGCGGCCGCCTGTCTGGTTACACCGCGTTACGCTGCACGGGTTCCTGCTCACACCATCGCTCTCGTGACGCCGCTGGCGTACCGGGTCTTCGCGCAGGTGCTCGCCCTGCTGTTCCCGTCCGCCATGCGGCCGGAATCGTCTTTCGCCGCAACCGGCATCTCGCCCGGCTCCTTCGTGCATCCCTCTGCTCGTCTGGAGCGGGGCGTGCGGGTCGATCCCGGCGCGGTAATCGGGCCTGAGGCCGAGATCGGGGCAGGGACCCTGATTGGGGCGCACTCCGTCATCGGCCAGCGCGTCAAGATCGGCCGCGATTGCTCCATCGCCCCTCAGGTGAGCGTATCCCACGCCTTCATCGGCAACAGGGTGATCCTGCATCCCGGCGTGCGTATCGGCCAGGACGGCTTCGGCTTCGCCATGGGACCGCAGGGCCACCTGAAGGTGCCTCAGGTCGGGCGCGTGATCATCCAGGATGACGTGGAGATCGGCGCCAACACCACCGTGGACCGGGGCGCAAGCCGCGATACGGTGATCGGCGAGGGCACCAAGATCGACAACCTGGTCCAGATTGCCCACAACGTGGTGATCGGCCGCCACTGCGTGATCGTCGCGCAGGTGGGTATCGCAGGTTCCACCACCATCGAGGATTTCGTCGCCATCGGCGGGCAGGTCGCCGTGAAGGGGCACGTGCGGATCGGCATGGGGGCGCAGATCGCCGCGACCAGCGGCGTGAACGGCGATGTTCCGGCCGGCGCCCGTTGGGGCGGGATCCCGGCCCGCCCGATGCGCGAGTGGTTCCGCGAGATCACCGCATTGAAAAAGCTTGCATCCCAGGGCGATTCCAGCGATTCCGCCAAAGACGACGGCGCGTCCAGCTATAAAGACGCCAAGTATCATCCGGAGTGAACGTCATGTCCGAAGCGCCCACTACGCTTCAAACTGCCGACATCATGCAGATTCTGGATCTGCTGCCCCACCGCTATCCCTTTCTCCTGGTCGACAAGATCATTGAGATCGACGGGGACAATTCCTGCATCGGCATCAAGAACGTGACCTTCAACGAGCCGCAGTTCACGGGCCATTTCCCGTCGCGGCCGATCTTTCCGGGTGTGTTCCTGATCGAAGGCATGGCGCAGACCGCCGGCGCCATTTGCGTGAAGTCGAAAATGGCCCAGCAGGAAAAGCCCAAGCAGGTCTTCTTCATGACCATCGACAAGGTGAAGTTCCGCAAGCCCGTCGAGCCGGGCGACAGGGTTGAATTCCATATGCGAAAGCTGAACAACCGCCGCAACATGTGGTGGTACAAGGGTGAGGCCAAGGTTGACGGCAACCTGGTCTGCGAAGCCGAAGTCAGCGCCATGCTGGTGCTCGAGTAATGGAAACTGTGATCCATCCGATGGCCGTCGTTGAGGACGGGGCGAAGATTGGCGCAGGCGTCAAGATCGGTCCCTTCTGCACGGTCGGCCCCGAGGTCGAGCTTGGTGACGGCTGCCAACTCATCAGCCATGTGGCGCTTGCGGGACGCACCACCATCGGTCCGCGCAGCCGAATCTTCCCCTTCGCGTCCATCGGACACATTCCGCAGGACCTGAAATATCGCGGCGAGCCTTCCACGCTCACCATCGGGGCCGATTGCATGATCCGCGAAGGCGTGACCATGAACCCCGGCACCGAAGGCGGCGGCCTTAAGACCGTCATCGGCGACCGTTGCGCCTTCCTGGCGAACTCCCACGTGGGCCACGACACGAGGGTCGGCAACGACTGCATCCTGTCGAACAACGTCATGCTGGCCGGCCACGTCACGGTCGGTGACTATGTGATCTTCGGCGGTGGCTCCGCGGTGATCCAGTATGCCCGCGTCGGCTCGCATGCCTTCGTCGGCGGCATGTCCGGGCTCGAGAACGATCTCATCCCCTACGGCATGGCCATGGGCAACCGGGCGCACCTCGCGGGCCTCAACATCATCGGGCTGCGCCGCCGCGGCTTCACCCGGGAGCAGATCCACGACATCCGTCGCGCCTACCGTCTGCTCTTCGCAGATGAGGGCACGTTGTCCGAGCGTGTGGAGGACGTGGCGGAGGAGTTTTCCACCCATCCGTTCGTCCACGAGATTCTCGACTTCATCCGTGAGGGCAAGGATCGCTCGATCTGCACGCCCCGGGATCCTGTCGGGACCCCCTGATGAAATCGGACGGCCCGATCGCGATTCTCGCCGGGGCCGGGCAGCTACCCATCCAGCTCGTGAGGCATCTCGAGAGGGCGGGGCAGGAATACCGTGTCATGGCCTTCCGGGGCTTTGCCGCGACCGCGCTGCGCCGCCAGGCCCATGCCAACGTGGATCTCCTCGATCTCAAGACCATCATGGGATTGCTCGATGAGTGGCAGCCCAAGGCCGTGTCCCTGGTCGGCGCGGTGCGCCGTCCCGGCTTTTCGGCGCTTCTCGGAGCCTACTCGCTTCTGCGAAACCGGCAGGAGGTGAAGGAAGTCATCGCCCGTGGAGACGACCAGGTCCTGCGCGGAGCCGTGATGCTGCTGGAGGAGCGCGGCCACAAGGTCGTCGGTGCCCATGAGCTGGCGCCTGGCCTCGTCGCTCCCCCCACATTGCAGGGCGGGCTCCTGCCGTCCGAGGATGACCGCAGGGCCATCGCCATGGGGCTCGATGTCCTGAACTCCCTCTCGGCCTTCGACATCGGCCAGGCAGCCATCGTTTCCCGCGAGCATGTGCTTGCCATCGAGGGGCCCGAGGGCACGGACCGAATGCTGCGCCGGATAAGGGCGCTTCGGCAGACATGGCTGGGCCTGCGCCAGCGCGAGAAAGGGGGCGTTCTGATCAAGGCTGCTAAACGCGGCCAGGATTTGCGCGTCGACATGCCGACCATCGGCCCAAGGACCGTGGCCGAGGCCGCTCGCGCCGGACTTGCAGGGATCGCTGTCGGGGCAGGCTCGACCCTCGTGCTTGATCAGGAAGCAACCCTGAGAACCGCCGATCGCCTCGGCCTGTTTCTCGTGGCCGTTGACCTGCCCTGGATGGGGGCCCGCATTGAGTGACGCCCCGCTTTCGGTCTGGATTGTCTCAGGCGAGGAATCGGGTGACCAACTCGGGGCCAAGCTGATGCGCGCCCTGAAAGCGAGGCTTGGTGCGAACCGACTGCGGTTTAGCGGCGTGGGCGGACACGCCATGGCGGAGGAGGGGCTCAAGAGCCTGTTTCCCCTGGAAGACATCGCCGTGATGGGCTTCTCCGCCGTCATTGCGCGCCTGCCGACGATCCTCAAACGGATCAGGTTGACAGCCGACGCGGTGGTGGCCGCACAGCCCGACATCTTGATCATCATCGACAGCCCCGATTTCACCCACCGGGTCGCCAAGGCCGTACGCCAACGTGCGCCGCAGATCCCGATCGTGGATTATGTCAGCCCCTCGGTCTGGGCCTGGCGCCCGGGACGGGCGCCGAAGATGCGTCGATACGTGGATCACCTTCTGGCGCTGCTGCCCTTTGAGCCGGAAGCGCATCGCCGCCTGGGCGGTCCGCCCACCACTTACGTGGGCCATCCGCTCATCGAGCGCCTCGCCGAGATCAGGCCGAAGGCAGGTGAGAGGGGAAGCGCCGATGGAGGTCCAATAAAGCTCCTGGTGCTTCCCGGCAGCCGCCGCTCTGAGGTCGGCCGGCTGATGGAGCCGTTCGGGGAGGCTCTGACGCTGCTGCAACAGCGCTCGCCGCGTCCTTTCAAGGTGACGATCCCGGCCGTGCCGCATGTGACGGACGAGATCAAGGCCCGCGCGGAGGCCTGGAGCGTGAAGCCCAGGATCGTCGAGGGAGAGGCCGCCAAATGGGCCGCCTTCCGCGAGGCGGATGCGGCGCTTGCCGCATCCGGCACCGTGACCCTCGAGCTGGGGCTGTCCGGTGTGCCGATGGTGGTCGCATACCGGGTGTCGAAGATCGAGGAGGTGCTGAAATACCTTATCAAGGCCCCGTCCATCGTGCTGACCAATCTGGTGCTCAACGAGAACGTCATCCCGGAGCTGATCCAGTGGGATTGTACGCCCGAGAAGCTGGCCGATGCCGTGCTGCCCTTATTTTCCGACACTTCTGAGCGACGCAGGCAACTGGACGCGTTCCGGCGGATGGACGACCTCATGCGGATTGGCGACGAGGCCCCGAGCGAGCGGGCCGCCAGGATCGTGGAAGAAGTGTTGGCCGCCGAACGGAAGGCCTAAGGATCGAAACGACGCCCTCCGCTGTCATTCCAAGGCAGCTTGGAGAGGAGAACCCGGTACCCATAGCCGCCAATATTTCGGAACAGGTGACCAAGCGCTCTGTTTCTTCCTGCCTCGCCAGTGTTTATGAGCTCCGGCTGCGCGGCCCCAGAATGACAGTGGTCGTGCGGCTGCCGTCGAACTCCGCAATGGAAAAAGGGGCCTTTCGGCCCCTTTCGTTTTTCAATGCGCCGACGCTCACCCGCGCTGGGCGACCGTTACATAATCGCGCCTCGGCGAGCCCACATAGAGCTGGCGCGGGCGGCCGATGCGCTGGGACGGGTCTTCGATCATCTCGCTCCACTGGGCGATCCAGCCGACCGTACGGGCCAGCGCGAACAGCACCGTGAACATAGAGGTCGGGAAGCCCATCGCCTTCAGGGTGATGCCCGAATAGAAGTCGATGTTCGGGTAGAGCTTCTTCTCGACGAAGTACTCGTCCTTGAGGGCGATCTGCTCCAGCTCCACGGCCACGTCGAGGAGCGGGTCGTCCTTGATGCCGAGCTCGTTGAGCACCTCGTGGGTGGTCTTCTGCATGATGCGGGCGCGCGGGTCGTAGTTCTTGTAGACCCGGTGGCCGAAGCCCATGAGACGGAACGGATCGTTCTTGTCCTTGGCCTTGGCGATGTACTCCGGAATCCGGTCTGGCGTTCCGATCTCCTCCAGCATCTTCAGGGCCGCCTCGTTGGCGCCGCCATGGGCGGGCCCCCAGAGGCAAGCGATGCCGGCCGCGATGCACGCGAAGGGGTTCGCGCCCGACGAGCCTGCGAGGCGCACCGTCGAGGTCGAAGCGTTCTGCTCGTGGTCGGCGTGAAGGATGAAGATCCGGTCCAGCGCCCGCGCGAGCACCGGGTTGACCTTGTACTCCTCGGCCGGCACCGCAAAGCACATGCGCAGGAAGTTGGACGTGTAGTCCAGCTCGTTCTGCGGATACACGAAGGGCTGGCCCACATGGTACTTGTACGCCATGGCGGCGAGCGTCGGCATCTTGGCGATCATGCGCATGGACGCGACCATGCGCTGATGCGGATCCGAGATGTCCGTCGAGTCGTGGTAGAAGGCCGAAAGGGCGCCGACGCAGCCAACCATGATGGCCATCGGGTGGGCATCGCGGCGGAAGCCGGTGAAGAACCGGTTCATCTGGTCGTGCACCATGGTGTGGCGCGTGACGCGGTAGTCGAAATCGGCCTTCTGCGCCGCCGTCGGCAGCTCTCCGTAGAGAAGCAGGTAGCAGGTCTCGAGGAAGTCGCCGTGTTCGGCGAGCTGCTCGATGGGGAAGCCGCGATACAGAAGGACGCCCTTATCGCCGTCGATATAGGTGATCTTCGACTCGCAAGCCGCCGTCGAGGTGAAACCGGGATCGTAGGTGAACATCCCGGTTTGGCCGTAGAGCTTGGAGATATCGACGACGCTCGGACCGATGGTGCCTTCTTTGACGGCCAGTTCCACCGACTTATCGTCAACGTTGAGCATGCTGGAGGTAGAACTCATGCGTCTTCGCCCTTTCAAGAGGAGGCCGGGCATAACCTAGTGCAGCCATGAATTCGGAGAAGTGGTTCCGAAGCAAACTGCCGAACCGAGGTCGCCGGTCGGTAGGGATGATGGGGTGTTCGGTAGCTTATCCGTATGAAGGGGGCAAGCACGTCTAAAGGCGAGGATATGCTGTTATGCAGCAGGCGCATCCTTCAGCTGGTCCCGGAGGCGTGACAGGGTTTCGTCGCGCCCCAGCACGGCCATCACGTCAAACAGGCCGGGAGAGGTCGCCCGGCCGGTGAGAGCCGCCCGTAGAGGCTGCGCCACCTGTCCGAGTTTTGCCCCGATGGCTTCCGCGTGCTCGCGCACGACCGCTTCCACATTCGGACCAGTCCAATCGGAAACCGCCTCAAGCTTCGCGATGATGCCGTCGAGCCTTGCGCGCCCGTCCGCGAGCAGGCTCGCGGCCTTCTCGTCCAGGTGAAGGGGGCGCTTGGCGTAGAGGTAATAGGCGCTGTCGAGGAGCTCCACGAGGGTCTTGGCGCGCTCTTTGAGGCCCGGCATGGCCACCAGAAGCTTTTGCCTCAGGCCCGGCGTAAGGGTGCCCCCGAGATGGTGCTCGTCCTTGTCGAGCTCCGGCAGCAGCCCTTCGAGGGCGTTCACGAGATGCTCGTCGTCAGACTGGCGCATGTAATGGCCGTTGAGATTTTCCAGCTTGGCGAAATCGAACCGTGCTGGCGACCGCCCGATGCTTCCAAGATCGAAGGCATCGATCATCTCCTGTGTCGAGAAGATCTCCTGATCGCCGTGGCTCCAGCCGAGCCGCACCAGGTAGTTGCGCAGGGCCTCCGGCAGGTATCCCAAGCTGCGATAGGCCTCGACGCCCAATGCCCCGTGGCGCTTGGAGAGCTTGGCTCCGTCCGGGCCGTGGATGAGTGGGATATGGGCCATCTTCGGCACATCCCAGCCGAGCGCCTGATAGATCTGCGTTTGGCGCGCCCCGTTCGTCAGGTGGTCGTCGCCGCGAATGATGTGCGTCACGTTCATATCGTGATCGTCCACGACAACCGCGAGCATGTAAGTCGGCGTGCCGTCGGAGCGCAGGAGCACGAGGTCGTCCAGGTCCTTGTTCTGCCAGACCACGCGGCCTTGCACCTCGTCCTCCACGACCGTCTCGCCCTCGGTCGGGGCCTTCAGGCGGATGACGGGCTTCACGCCCTCCGGGGCTTCGGACGGGTCGCGGTCGCGCCAGCGGCCGTCATAGCGCATGGGCCGGCCCTCGCGGCGGGCGCTCTCGCGCATCTCCTCCAGCTCTTGCTGGCTCGCATAGCAGTAATAGGCGCGGCCCGACGCCAGAAGCGACTCCGCCACTTCCTTGTGACGGGCCGCCCGGGAGAACTGGTAGACCACGTCGCCGTCCCAATCGAGCCCGAGCCAGGTGAGGCCGTCGAGGATCGCCTGGATGGCAGCCTCGGTGGAGCGCTCCCGGTCTGTGTCCTCGATCCGCAGCAGCATCTTGCCTCCGTGCCGCTTGGCATAGAGCCAGTTGAACAGGGCCGTGCGTCCTCCGCCGATATGCAGGAAGCCGGTGGGCGAGGGGGCAAAACGGGTGATGACGGTCATCGAGGAAACCTTAACGGAGTAAAGAGTTCGCGCGGGCTTGGTCACACGCCGCGCCGACTCGTCCACAGGCCGGTTTTGGCCGGAACGCGCACTCGTCTAACATGCAACCCCACCCAGGGTTAAGCCGAACAGATGCTCGAACACAACAGGGGAGAAGGCCGCCGCATCGCGCGAATGTCCGCGCGGGCCGCCGTTCTGCCTCGTCCCTGGCCCGTCCTTGTCGGCTGGAGCCCTGACGAGGGGCGAGAATGGCTTGTCGGCTGTCTGCGCCACGAGGTGGAGCACCGCCGTCTCTTCCCGTGGATCGCCGTCTGTTTCGGCCTCGGCATTCTGCTGTTCTTTCAGGCCGATGGTCAGCCCGCTCTCTGGGCTCCAGTCAGTGCGCTGGCTATTTGCTGCGGCGGTGCCTTCACCCTGCGCCGCAACCTCGCCGCCATGGCGGCGATGATCGGCCTTGCAGCGCTCTTTGCCGGATTCGCAGCCGGAGTCGTCCGCGCCCGGAGCGTCGCGGCTCCCGTTCTGTCGCGGGTGATAATCGCGCCGGTCACGGGCTTCATCGAGGCGATTGAGGATCGCGAGGGTGGGAAGAGGCTTCTTCTGCGCGTTGCGGATATCCAGGGGGTCGATTCTGCGGCCCGGCCGGCTCTCATCAGGGTCTCGGTGCGAAGCGGAGAGGGGCTATCGGCCGGCCATTTCATCGGCGGGACAGCCCGCCTGCTGCCTCCGCCGCAACCGGCCTGGCCCGGCGGGTATGATTTCGCGCGCGACGCCTATTACAAGGGGATCGGCGCGGTCGGTTCCCTGACCGGCACGGTGAAACGCCTCGACCCTCCTGCCGGGCCGCCCTGGTCGGTTTGGGCGGCGGCCCGGATCGACGAGGCGCGCAACGCCCTTACGCATCGAATTGCGGCGGCCATCGGCGGGGCAGCGGGCGGCGTCGGTGCTGCCCTCGTGACAGGCAAGCGAGGACTAATCGGTGAGCCAACCAACGAGGTGCTCCGCTCAGCGGGCATCTATCACATCGTGTCGATTTCCGGCCTCCACATGGTCTTGGCCGCCGGCACGTTCTTCTGGCTGGCGCGGGCGCTCCTGTCTCTTGCGCCTGGCTTCGCCCTGCTGTGGCCGGTCAAGAAGATAGCCGCCGTGGCGGCGATCGTAGGCGCGACGACCTATTGCGTGTTTTCCGGGTCGGATGTGGCGACGGTGCGGTCGCTGATCATGACCCTCGTGATGTTCGGAGCGGTACTCGTGGACCGGCCCGCCCTGAGCATCCGCAACCTGTCCATCGCTGCCCTGATCGTTCTGGCGCGGGAGCCGGAGGCATTGCTGGGCCCGAGCTTCCAGATGTCGTTCGGAGCTGTCGCGGCCATGATGGCCCTGGTGCCGCTGCTGCAACGGAAAACGCGGGAGTCTGGCCCGGCCACCCTGCTGGACCAGGGGCTTGCCTGGATCGGCAGAAGCATTATTGGCCTTGTCACGACAACTCTCGTCGCCAGCCTCGCAACGGCTCCTTTCGCGGCTTATCACTTCCAGACCATGAACCCCTACGGCCTTGTCGGCAATGCGCTTGCTCTGCCGCTCGTCTCCCTGGTGGTCATGCCGTGCGCAGTTCTCGGCGTACTGGCCTACCCCTTCGGCCTCGACGGTCCGGTATGGCGGGTGATGGGTTTCGCCGTCACGAAGGTTCTGGAGGTTTCCGCATGGGTAGGCGGCTTCTCCGGTTCGACAATGATTGTGCCTGCTCTGGGCCTCGGCGCGCTCGGGCTCATGAGCGCAGGCCTTCTGGTGCTGACGCTCCCGGCATCGGCCTTGCGATGGCTTGCCGTGCTTCCGGTCGGGGCCGGGATGGCCATTGCGGCCTCGCCCAAACGGTTTGATGTCTATATCGACCGCGATGGTTCAGGGGCCGCCATCCGCAGCGCCGGCGGCCGGCTGGCCCTTGTGGGAAGGCCATTCGCTTTCGTCGTGGAGCAATGGCTGCGGGCGGATGGCGATGGCCGGAACGCTGATGACGAAAGCCTGAGGCGCAATGCGCGATGCGACAAGGCTGGATGCGTCGTCGAGGGGGGCGACAACCGAAACGTGGCGTTCGTGAAGGAAATGGCGGCGTTCGAGGAGGATTGCCGCCGCGCTGCGATCGTTATCACGCGCCTTAACGCGCCGTCTCGATGCGGCGCGCCTTTGGTGCTCGACCGTGAAGCTCTCGTGGCGCGGGGCGCGACGGCCCTTCGTCTGGCGCGCGAGACCATCGAGATGCATTCGGTCCGCAAGGGCGTGGAGACGCGGCCCTGGTCGGGAGCTGTCGCCGAGAAGGCGCAAACGCAAAACGGGCCACGGCATGCGCGGCCCGTTCCTGAACAGGATTTCCCGGAGGAAGAGATCAGTAGCGGCGAACCAGACTGACGAGCTTGCCCTGAATCTTGACCCGGTCGGGTCCGAGAACGCGGGTTTCGTAGGCTTGGTTGGCGGCCTCCAAAGCAATCGATGAGCCGCGGCGGCGGAAGCGCTTCAAGGTCGCCTCCTCGTCGTCAATGAGGGCCACGATGATGTCGCCGGTATTGGCATTGTCCTGCTTGCGGATCACCACCAGGTCGCCGTCGAGAATGCCGGCCTCCACCATCGAATCGCCTCGCACTTCGAGAGCGTAGTGCTCGCCCTGCGCCAGGAAATCGTTGGACAGGGTGATCGAGTGGCTGCGGTTCTGGATCGCCGAGATCGGCGTACCGGCCGCGATCCGGCCCATGACCGGAATCGACATGTCCCGGATCCGCTCCTCGGCGGGCGGCGGAGCAGGGGTCTTGCTGCGCGCCGTGAGGCCACCTTCGACCACGCTCGGGGTGAAGCGCCGCTGGGTCGCCGCGCCGCCGACGGTCTCGGGCAGACGCAGGACCTCGAGGGCGCGGGCCCGATTCGGCAGACGGCGGATGAAGCCGCGTTCTTCAAGCGCCGTGATCAGGCGGTGAATTCCGGACTTGGACTTGAGATCGAGCGCGTCCTTCATCTCGTCGAAGGACGGCGGAATTCCAGTTTCACGCAGCCGCTCATGGATGAAGCGGAGCAATTCGTGCTGTTTGCGCGTCAGCATGGTTGGCCCTTACTGCTCCCCATCGGAAGCGATTCTGAAACAAAGCAGGAACAGGTTAGCTGTTCTTGCTGTGTTCTGCAAGTCTATGGCAAAGCTGAGGCGGACAAGTTTTTCAACAAAATCGATCGAGCCGGATAATCCGGCAGGGCTCACCGGCCCGTGTCGCAGGCGCATGAGGCGGTCTGACGACCAAGGCGTCGGATCGTTCGAGGATGCTCAGCATCGAGGAATCCTGCGTCCGGTGAACCGTCGCGACGGGAAGCCGCAGCGTTCCGGCTTCGGCCCAGATGTCCTGAAAGGCAAGTCCCGCTCGCATGTAATCTTGCCGGTCACCGTTGGCGGGGAGTTCAGCGCCGAGGATGCCGCTTTCCGTCGGGTCGTCGCCTGCCCGTGGGTCCCCCGAGAGGGCGCGGATCGCAGGGATCAGGAACAGCAGGCTGCAGACCAAGGACGAGACCGGGTTGCCCGGAAGTCCGAGCAGCATCATGTCGCCCAGCTTGCCGTGCATCAGGGGCTTCCCCGGCCGCAGGGCCACGCGCCAGAAGCCAAGATTCATGCCCTGCTGCGCCAATGCCTTCTGCACGACGTCATGCTCGCCGACCGATGCGCCGCCAAGCGTCACGAGGATGTCCGCGCGAGCAGTTCGGGCCGCTTGGATGCGCTCTTCGAGAGAAACGAGCGTGTCGTGCGCAATGCCGAGGTCGATGGCCTCGCCGCCGGCCTTTTCCACCATCACAGCGGTTGCGGGCAAGCTCGACGCGGTGATCTGGTCAGGCCCCGTCGGCTCGCCGGGACGCACCAGCTCATCGCCGGTCGCCAGTATCGCGACGCGCACCTTTCTGCGAACCGAAAGACTGCCGTGGCCCATGGCGGCCGCCAGTGCGATATGACGACTGTCGAGGCGGCAGCCTGCCTGGAGCAGCACGCCGCCCGTCTTGAAGTCGAGGCCGGCGGGGCGGATATGCCGATGCGGCTGGGAGGCTTCCGTGATCGTCACATAGCCGCCTGAGGCCTGCGTGTTCTCCTGGATCACGACGGAGTCGGCGCCATCGGGCAGGGGGGCGCCGGTGAAGATCCGCACGGCCTGTCCAGACCTCACAGACCCATCGAAGCGGCGTCCGGCCGCGCTCACGCCGACGACCTCAAGGGTTACCGGAATGCTGCCGATGTCGTCGGCCCGAACCGCATAGCCGTCCATGGCTGAGGCCGGGAAGGGCGGCTGGTCTCGCCGGGCTGCGATGTCGTCGGCCAGGGTTCGGCCTGCGCAAGAAGCCAGCGGCGCCTGCTCGGCCTCGACCGGACGGTCGACCCCGGCGAGGACCCGGCGTAACGCCTCTTCGACCGGGATCAGGCTCATGTGGCCTCGTAGGTGCCCGAGCGGCCGCCGCTCTTCATGCGAAGATGGATGTTCGCGATCCGCATGTCCTTATCGGCGGCCTTCACCATGTCGTAGATGGTCAGGCAGGCGACGGAAACGGCGGTCAGCGCTTCCATTTCGACACCGGTCTGGCCCGACACTTTCACCTCGGCGGTGACCCGTACTCCAGGCAGGCTGTCGTCGAGAGCGCAGTCGACCCTCACCTTGGAAATCAACAGAGGGTGGCAGAGGGGAATGAGCTCGTGGGCGCGCTTCGACGCCATGATCCCGGCAAGGCGTGCGGTGCCCAGCACATCGCCCTTCTTGGCGTCGCCCTGGCGGATCAGCGCCACCGTTTCCGGCAGCATGACGACGCTTCCCTCGGCGATGGCGGTGCGAGTCGTGACGTCTTTTTCCGAGACGTCGACCATGTTGGCCGCGCCGGTTGCATCGAGATGCGTCAGCCCGCTCATGCGGCTTCGCCGAACAGAAGCCGGCGGGTCGCAGCTGTCACGTCCGCCTGCCGCATGAGGCTTTCACCGACCAGGAAAGTCTGAATGTTCACAGCCTTGAGGCGCGTGATGTCGTCGAGGGTGAAGATTCCGCTTTCGCCCACGATGATGCGGTCGGACGGGATCAGCGGAGCCAGTTCCTCGCTCACCGTCAGCGAAACATCGAAGGTGCGAAGATTGCGGTTGTTGATGCCCACGAGCTTGGTGCCCAACGGCAGCGCGCGCTCCAGCTCCGGGCGGTCATGCACCTCCACCAGCACGTCCATGCCGAGGCCATGGGCGGTGTCGATGAGAGTGCGCGCTTGGTCGTCCGTCACGCTCGCCATGATGACCAGGATGCAGTCCGCCCCCCAGGCCCGAGCCTCGTAGACCTGATACGGCTCGAACATGAAGTCCTTGCGCAGAGCCGGAAGGCCCGAGGCTTCGCGAGCCTGCGTCAGATATTCGGGCCGGCCCTGAAACGACGGCTCGTCAGTGAGCACCGACAGGCAGGTCGCCCCGCCATCCGCATAGGCTTTTGCGAGCGACGGCGGGTCGAAATCGGCCCGGATGAGACCTTTCGAGGGACTTGCCTTCTTGACCTCGGCCACGAGGGCGGGCCGGCCTTCGGCCAGGTGGCGCTCGATGGCTGCCGCGAAATTGCGGGGGGGCGGGGCCTCACGGGCGCGGCGCTCGATCTCGGCCTCCGGAATGGCGGTTTTCGCGGCCGCGATTTCCTGGCGCTTGTAGGCTTCGATGCGGGCGAGAACGTCACTCATCTTGATCACGCGTTCGAGGCTTGGACGAGACGGTCGAGGGTGGCCTTGGCGGCGCCGCTGTCGAGGGCGCGCGATGCACGGTCGATCCCGTCGCGCAGGTTCGCGGCCTCATCCGCCACCACAAGCGCCGCCGCGGCGTTGAGGAGCGAGACGTCCCGGTAAGCCGTGCGCTCGCCGTCCAGCACGGCGCGCAGTTGCGCCGCGTTATGAGCCGGGTCCCCCCCCTTCAGGTCAGCAAGTTTGGCGGTCGGCAGCCCAACCTCGTCCGGCTTGACCGTGAAGCGGCGGACCGCGCCGTCCTCAAGGGCCACCACGTGGGTGGGTCCGGTCGTGGTCATCTCGTCCAGGCCGTCGGAGCCGTGCACGGTCCAAACCTTCTTGGAACCGAGTTCTTTGAGAACCAGCGTCAACGGCTCCAGCCAAGCCTCTGAAAATACGCCGAGAAGCTGGCGCGAAACATTGGCCGGATTGGACAGGGGGCCCAGCAGGTTGAAGATCGTGCGGGTGCCGAGTTCCACCCGGACCGGGGCTACGTGGCGCATGGCGGCGTGATGGGTCTGGGCGAACATGAAGCACAGGCCGCTGGTCTTCAGACAGCCCTCGAGGCCCTTGGGCTCGACGCCGAGCTTCACCCCCAGCGCCGCCAGCACGTCCGCGGTGCCGGATTTGGAGGAGGCGGCCCGGTTGCCATGCTTGGCGACGGGAACGCCGCAGCTCGCCACGATGATGGAGGCAAGGGTAGAGATGTTGTAGCTGCCGGAATGGTCGCCGCCCGTGCCGACGATGTCGATGGCCTTCTCGGGCGCGTTTACCTTCAGCATGCGCCCACGCATGGCAGAGACCGCACCGACGATCTCTTCAAGGGCCTCCCCGCGCACCCGCAGCGCCATGAGGAAGGCCCCGGCCTGAGCGGGCGTGACCTCGCCCGAAAGCAGGTCGTCGAAGGCCGCATGGGCCTCGTCGCGGGACAGAGATGCGCCGGTGGCAACCTTGGCCAGGTAGGTTTTGAAGGATTCCATCGGTACTTAACGCCTCAGTGAAGCCGCGCCGTCGCGGGATGGCCTGTGCTTGGCGTTCCAGGCCACTGCAAGGTCGAAGAAGTTGCGCATGATCGTCACGCCGTGCTCCGACAGGATGCTCTCCGGGTGGAACTGCACGCCGTGAACCGGGAGCGAGCGGTGAGACAGGGCCATGACTAGGCCGTCGCCCGTCTCGGCTGTCACCGCGAGATCGGCCGGAAGGGGCTCGCGGTCGACAATCAGCGAATGATAGCGCGTGGCCTTGAACGGCCCGTTGATGCCGCGGAAGATCGTCTCCCCATGGTGCTCGACCTCGGACACCTTGCCGTGCATCGGCAGGGGCGCGCGGGAGACCGTGCCGCCGAAGACCTGGCCGATGGTCTGCAGGCCGAGGCACACGCCGAAGGTCGGGATCTCCGGGGAAGCGCGCTTGACGAGATCGAGGCAAATCCCGGCCTCGTTGGGCGTGCAGGGCCCCGGCGACAGCACGATGGCGTCCGGCGGCGAGGCCAGCACATCGTCGGTCGTGATGGCGTCGTTGCGCACTACGTCGACGGCGGTCGCGAGCGGGCCGAGCAGGTGCACCAGATTCCAGGTGAAACTGTCGTAATTGTCGATAACGAGAACACGTGTCATGGCGCGACGACGTTTGCGCAAGCGGGGCGGCCGGTCAAGTGAGGCGTTGCCGCCGCGGTCATTGGCCGAACCTTGCGCGGCTGGCAAAGCGCACGGCTTCCTCCGCTGCCCGGAACAGGGCTTTCGCCTTGTTGATGCATTCCTGCTGCTCCGAAACAGGATCGGAATCGTACACGATTCCCGCGCCGGCCTGGACGGCCATGCGGCCATCCTTCACGAGAGCGGTGCGCAAAACGATACAGGTATCCATCTCGCCGTTCGCGCCGAAATAGCCGACGCAGCCGGCGTAAGGTCCGCGCTTGTCCTTTTCCAGCTCGTCGATGATTTGCATGGCGCGCACCTTCGGGGCCCCGGAAACGGTGCCGGCCGGGAAGCCTGCCACGAGCGCGTCGAGGGCGTCGAAGCTCTCGTCGAGCCGCCCCTCAACGTTCGACACGATGTGCATCACCTGGCTGTAATACTCGAGGAAGAACGAATCCGTCACCTCCACAGAGCCCATCTCGGCCACCCGGCCCACGTCGTTGCGGCCTAGGTCCAGCAGCATCAGGTGCTCGGCACGCTCCTTCTGGTCCGCCAGAAGGCTTTCCGCATGAGCCCGGTCCTCAGCGGCATTCGCGCCGCGCGGCCGCGTTCCGGCGATCGGCCGGATCGTGACCTTGCCGTCGCGCACCCGCACCAGGATCTCGGGCGAGGAGCAGACGATCTGGAAATCCTCGAAGTCGAGATAGCAGAGGAAGGGCGCCGGATTGACCCGACGCAGCGATCGATAGAGCGCGAAAGCCGGCAGGGGAAAAGCCGATTCGAAGCGCTGGGACAGCACCACCTGGAAGATGTCGCCGGCGCGAATGTATTCCTTCGCCTTGGCGACCATGTCCTCGAATTCCTCAGGCGTGGTGTTGGAGACAGGAGGCTCGAAGGTGATCTTCGTTGGATCGGTGCGGTCCTCGGGCTCGAAGGGACGTTCCAGCGCCCACATGATCCCATCCAAACGCGCCATGGCGGCCTCGAAGGCGGCCTTCGCCGGAACGCCGGCTTGCGGCCGGACCGGAGTGATTAGAGAGATCTCATCCTTCACGGCGTCGAACACCACCATGACGGTGGGGCGCACCAGAACGGCGTCCGGAACCTTCAGCACATCGGTGTTGGGCTCCGGCAGGCTCTCCATCTGCCGCACCATGTCGTAGCCGAGATAGCCGAACAGCCCTGCGGCCATGGGCGGGAGCTCGTCGCCCAGCGGCAGAGAGCTCTCGGCGATGAGCGCGCGCAGGCTCTCCAGAGGGGAGCAATTGTCCGGCTTGAACGCATGCTTATGGCTCAGCGCCTGTCGGTCGATCGAGGCCGCGCCATCCTGACAGCGCCATACGAGATCGGGGTCGAGCCCGATCATCGAGAAGCGGCCGCGAACAGCTCCGCCCTCGACGGATTCGAGCAGGAAGGCCGGACCCTTGCGGTTGTGCCGCAACTTCAGGAAGGCCGCAACGGGAGTCAGGAGATCGCCCACGAGGGTGGCGCGAAGAACCCCCGCCTCGCCCGCGTCATAGGCTTTCGCGAAGGTGTCGAAGTCCGGCGTGATGCTCATGGGATTTAGAGCTCGCCGCCTGTCGCCTGACGCAGGGCCTGCTGATTGATCGTCACGCCGAGATCCTGGCGGATCTGGGCGATGTACTGGTTGATCAGATCGTCGCTCATGCCGTTGCGAAGCTGCGTTTCGGCGTTTTGCGCCTCCTGGGTCGTGGTGACGAGGGGAGGCACTGTGGCGGACGTGACCTTGAACACGGCGCGGGCATCGGCTCCGTTGGCCGAGTTGCCCGCCTTGCCCACCGGAACGGAGAAGATTCGGTTCACGGCATCCGCCGTCAGCTCGTCCTTAGCGGCCCTGCGGGCCAGGTCGGCGGCGGTCTTGACCGGAACGCCGAGTTCCTGACCTAGGGCTTCGATGGCCTCGCCCTTTTCGAGACGTTCGGTGAGCTGGCGCGCCTTCTCGGACAGGCGCTGGCCGATTTCGTCCTGACGCCACTGAGCAGTCACCTCGTCGCGTACTTCATCGAGGGTCTTTTCGCGGGCAGGCTCGATGCCGGTCACATCGTACCAGGCATAGCCGCCGCCGTTGCCGATCCGCAGAGCCTCGTTGTCCACGCCGATATCCGACGCGAAGGCCGCCTTCACGACGGCGTCGCGCTCGGGAATCCCCACCGGGTTGCCGGCCTTGTCGCGCCCTTGCGCATCCACGGCCGGGACTTGGACGAGGTTAAGGCCCTTCTCCTTGGCTATCTCCGCCAGGGGACGCGCACCGGCGCGCATGTCCTCGATCGTATCGTGAAGGGTCTCGATTTGACCCCGGGCGCGGGACTGCGCCACCTCGCGGCGAACGTCGGCCGCCACTTCCTCGAAGGGGCGCACGGATTCCGGCTGTATCTGCGTCACGCGGACAAGAACGGGCCCGAAGCGGCCGGCGACTGGACCGCTGGTGGCGCCTTGCTCGAGCGCAAAGGCGGCGTCCGCCACGGCCGGGTCGAGCATTTCGCCCTTGGTGAAGGTGCCGAGCTCCAAATCCGTACGGGAGACATTCCGTTCCGTCGCGATGGCCTCGAAGGAGGCGCCTTCCTTGATCTTGTTGAAGGCTGCCTCGGCCTCTGGGGTGGACGGGAAGGCGATCTGCTGGACCGCCCGGCGCTCGGGGGTGCCGTACTTGGCTTTTTCCTGCTCATAGCGCTGGCGGGCATCAGCGTCGCTCACCGACTCCGGCTTTGCGACCGCAGCTGCGTCGAGCACCATGACGGAGACCGCCCGGTATTCGGGAGCCTGGAAGGCGCTTTTGCGGTCGTTGAAGAAACTCTGCAGCTGCTCGGCCGTGGGAGCCGGGATCTCTCCCGCCAGGGTCGGGCCGATGACGAGGTACGAGGCCGCGCGGCGCTCGTTGTTGTAGCGGTTCATGGCCTCGCGGGCCGCCATTGGTACCGTGACGTCGCCGGCCAAGGCCTCAGCGAGGTGGAGGCGTGCCATGGAGGAGCGCTGCTCCTGTACGAATCCCGCCTCAGACAGGGATGCGTTGCGCAAAAGCTGGTCGAATAGGGCGCGGTTGAACTGCCCATCGGCCCCCTTGAAGGCCGGGTCTTCCATGATGGAGCGCGCCACGAGCTGGTCGGACACGCTCAGGCCCATCTTGCGGGCCTGCTCGCCCATGACCGCCTCGGTCACGAGGTTGGACACGACCTGCTGGTCGATTCCAAAGAGCTTGGCCTGCTGCGGAGTGATCACCGTGCGGAACTGCCGCCCGAGCCTCTGCAACTCGTTGTTGTAGGCATTGCGGACCTGATCGATCGTGATCTCGGTATCGCCGACCTTCGCGACCGTGGTGGGAGCGCTGGTGCGGAAAATGTCCCCGATGCCCCAGACCGCGAAGCTCAGGATCAGAATGCTGAACAGGATGGTGGCTATGATCTTGCCGACCAGGCTCTGCCCGGCCAAGCGCATTCCTCGAAGCATCGTGAACCCGTCATGTAAGAAACTGTTAAAGAGGCCGATAGCCGATCAGAAGCCCGGCGAAAAGGGCGAGTCTGGTTGAAAGAGGCCTCAACCCTCTGCTACTGCCAAATAAATAGAGCGTGACAGGAGTGCTTGGATGAGCGTCGATCGGCCGCGCCCGTTGGTGGCGGGGAACTGGAAAATGAACGGGTTGAAGTCCTCTGCCAGGGTCTTGAGCGAAGTCCATGCGGGCTACACCCCAGGCCTCAAGGCCAAGGTGGATCTGGCCGTCTGCCCTCCGGCGACCCTAGTAGGAGCTTTCGCGATCCAGTCGGTCGGCTCGCGAGTCGCGATCGGTGGCCAGGATTGCCACGCCAAGGAGACCGGCGCTTTCACGGGCGACATTTCGGCCGAAATGCTGGCGGATGCCGGTGCCTCCTACGTGCTCGTCGGCCATTCCGAGCGCCGCCAGTACCATGCGGAGAAGGACACGGACGTGTGCAACAAGGCCGTCGCCGCCCACCGAGCCGGCCTCACCGCCATCGTGTGCGTGGGCGAAACCCGGGAAGAGCGCGAGTCGGGCCGCACCCTCGCGGTGGTGAAGAAGCAGCTGCGGGGGTCCATCCCAGCCGATTCGAACAGCCGAAACCTCGTTGTCGCCTATGAGCCGGTCTGGGCCATCGGCACCGGGCTCACGCCTACCGCTGCAGACGTGGCCGAAGTGCACACCCTCATCCGGGAGGAGCTCAAACGCCTCGTCGGCAAGGCGGAACAAGCGAAGGTTCGCATCCTTTATGGAGGATCGGTGAAGCCCTCCAATGCGGCCGAGTTGATGGCCGTAGAGAACGTGGACGGGGCCCTCGTAGGCGGGGCGAGCCTCGTTGCGGCCGACTTCCTGGGCATTGCCGGGGCTTATCTCGCGTAATGCGGCAAAAGGGTGCTTGCAGGTCTTTGATCCCGCGCACACCTATGCTACAGGCCCGGCTTAACGAACGGATTGCGAGCGGCTGACGCCCCATGGCGCAGCCGCTTGAGGTTTTGGAAACGATGCAAACAGTCATCATCATCATCCACCTGATCATTGTGCTGGCGCTGATCGGCGTGGTTCTTCTGCAGCGCTCGGAAGGCGGCGGCATGGGTCTCGGCGGAGGTGGAGGCGGCGTGTCCGGCTTCATGACCGGCCGCGGGCAGGCCAATGCCCTGACCCGGGCGACGGCGGTTCTGGCGGCGCTCTTCTTCCTGACCAGCATGGCGCTTGCCATCATGGCAAGCACCAATCGCGCTCCGCGCTCGATTCTCGACGGGGCGGCCCCGGCGGCTCCGGGCCAGCAGGCTCCGGCAGGCGGGCAGGGCGGCAACGTGCTGGAGCAGCTTCAGCGGATGCAGGGCGAGCAGCCCGCCGCCCCAGCGCCGTCACCCGGCGCGCCGGCTCCGGCGCCCGCCCCGACAGCGCCTCAGGTGCCTCAGTCTCAGTAAGACGAACAGGGCCGGTCCTTCCGGCCCTCTCTTTTTGTGGATGACAATCGAGCGTTTGGGTTCGCCATTGCGAATCGGCGCTCCTTCTTTATGGATAGGGGTCCATGACGCGGTACGTATTCATCACCGGCGGCGTGGTGTCTTCGCTCGGCAAGGGCTTGGCTTCGGCCGCCCTGGGAGCGCTTCTCCAGGCGCGCGGCTACAAGGTCAGGCTTCGCAAGCTCGACCCATATCTCAACGTTGATCCGGGGACCATGAGCCCCTATCAGCATGGCGAGGTCTTCGTGACCGACGACGGGGCCGAGACCGATCTCGACCTCGGACACTACGAGCGCTTCACCGGGGTGCCTGCTTCCAAGGCGGACAATATCACCACGGGTCGCATCTATCTCGACATCATCACCAAGGAGCGGCGCGGGGATTATCTCGGCGCGACCATCCAGGTGATTCCACATGTCACGAACGCCATCAAGGATTTCGTGCTCACTGGGAACGATGGATTCGACTTTGTGCTCGTCGAGATCGGCGGCACAGTGGGCGATATCGAGGGTCTGCCGTTCTTCGAGGCGATCCGCCAGCTCGGCAACGACCTGCCGAGAGGGCAGGCGATCTACACGCACCTGACGCTTCTGCCCTTCATTCCGTCCGCGGGCGAACTGAAGACGAAGCCCACTCAGCACTCGGTGGCGGAGCTGCGCTCCATCGGCATCCAGCCCGACATCCTGCTCTGCCGCACGGACCGCGAGATTCCGCGGGACGAGCGGCGCAAGCTCGCCCTCTTCTGCAACGTGCGCGAGACGGCGGTGATCGAGGCGCGGGACGCGCCCTCGATCTACGACGTCCCGCTGGCCTATCACGAGGCCGGGCTCGACAGCGAGATCCTGGCGGCCTTCGGTATCGAGGATGCCGCCGCCCCGGATCTGAGCCGCTGGAAGCGGATTTCCGCCCGGGTTCACAACCCGGAGGGCGAGGTCAACATCGCCATCGTGGGCAAGTATACCGGCCTCAAGGACGCCTATAAGTCATTGATCGAGTCCCTGCATCACGGGGGCATCGCCAACCAGGTCAAGGTCAACCTGAACTGGATCGAGAGCGAGATCTTCGAACGCGAGGATCCGGCCCCGTTCCTGGAAGGCATCCACGGCATTCTGGTCCCCGGCGGCTTCGGCCAGCGCGGTGCGGAGGGCAAGATCCGGGCGGCGCGCTTCGCCCGCGAGCGCAAGGTGCCGTATTTCGGCATCTGCTTCGGGATGCAGATGGCCGTGATCGAGGCGGCCCGTTCGCTTGCCGGCATCGAGGATGCCAGCACCACCGAGTTCGGCCCGACCCCGGAGCCGGTCGTGGGCCTCCTGACCGAGTGGCTGCGCGGCAACGAACTCGAGAAGCGCAATGCAGGCGGCGACCTCGGTGGTACCATGCGGCTAGGTGCATATCAGGCGTCCCTCAAGCCGGGCAGCAAAGTGGCCGAGATTTACGGCGGCACGGAAATCTCCGAGCGCCATCGTCACCGCTACGAGGTCAACATGTCCTACCGGCCTGCCCTGGAGGAAAAGGGCCTCGTCTTCTCCGGCGTCTCCCCTGACGGGGTTCTGCCCGAGATCGTGGAGTACGCGAACCACCCCTGGTTCATCGGCGTGCAGTACCACCCCGAGCTGAAGTCCCGCCCGTTCGAGCCGCACCCGCTCTTCAAGAGCTTCATCCACGCGGCAGTGGAGCAGAGCCGGTTGGTGTGACCCGCTCTCGTTTTGAAAATCAAAAAGCCCCGCAGGCAGCACCTGCGGGGCTTCTTGTTGAATGGGGCGCCTGCTGCTGCGACCGGTCAGACGAAGTAGAAGTCGTGATAGGTGAGGGTGGTGCCTTCGCCGGACTGGAGCTTCAACGTGGCGATCTCCACCATTGCCTTACGGCCTGAGCCGTCCGCATCCCAATAGAGCTTCTTGTTGCTCCGGTTGAAGATGAAGTAGTCGTCCCTGTCCTCAGCCCTGGCGCCAACCTTGAAGAAGCCGCTCTGCATCTTGATCGGCTTGTCGAGCGCAGCCCCCTTGCCCCGCAGGAACCTGGCGATGGTTGCGTTGCCGAAGGCCGCGTCATCGAGATAGATCGAGTCGTACCTCGAGCCGAAATCGTTGATGACATCCTTGTGCCGGTTCGCCACGGTCTTGCTGGTGAGCCTGGTGTCGAACAGGAACGCATCGCGGCTTCCGGCCCCCCTTGAGCCATAGAGCTGGTCCCGGCCCTCGCCGCCGCCGACGATGTCGTTGCCGGCCTCGCCCCTGAGAGTGTCATGGCCGACGCCGCCGAAGAGGCAGTCGTTGCCGGCTTTGCCGGAGAGTCGGTCGTTGCCATACCCGCCCTTGATCACGTCGTTGCCTGCGGTGCCGGTCGTGACTTCGCTCACCCAATCCGCCACGGTGACGGTGTAGTTCTCATCGACCACATGTCCGGCTGTGTCACGGACACGTACAGTGACCGTGTGCGTGGAAGCCTGCTCATGATCGAGCTTGAAGCTGTTATCGACGAGAAGCTGGTTGCCCGCGAGCTTGAAACGCCCCTCGGCCGTGTTGATCAGTTCGTAAGAAAGCCGATCCCCATCGGGGTCGGTTGCTAGGATGCTCCCGACTGGGGTACCCGTGCCGGCTAGTTCCTGAACTGTCCAACCGGACAATCTGATGTCCGAGGGAGCTGTGTTCGCCGGTCTGCCCGGGTCCGTCGGATCGGTAGGACCCTTAGGATCTGTAGGAGGGGGAGGCGTATAGGTGCCGCTGGCGTCGTTGACGGTTTCGATGCCTTGGTTGAAAAGCTGCGTCCGCTGCTCGGCGGTAAAGGTGCCGCCGGAGAGCGTGACACTGTCCTTGGAGCTTGATGGCCCTCTCAGCAGCAACGCAACCTCTTTGTCCGTCACGACGACATGCGTGCGTTCAGTGTCTGCCAACTCAATGGCGTTGACACGAACAATGGTCTTGTTGCTGAGATTTAGCGCTTGAGCACCAATG
This sequence comes from Microvirga aerophila, assembly GCF_003332305.1. Lineage (GTDB taxonomy): Bacteria > Pseudomonadota > Alphaproteobacteria > Rhizobiales > Beijerinckiaceae > Microvirga > Microvirga aerophila. The sequence continues at coordinate 118,218 of NZ_QOIO01000013.1, forward strand.
CCGCCGACAAGCCTCAGAACGTTCGTGCCGCCTTGTCCATCGAAGGTGTCGAACCCGCCTAGCGCTGTCTTTCCCACAACAATGGTATCGTCGCCGCTTGAGCCGCGCATAACCTCGAACCCACCGAAGAAACTTGCGGCGGTCACATCAAGCGTCCCGGCTTCGGCCATAACGAGAAAGTCTCGACCGCCCTTTGCGTCGACGATGTCCCCGGCATTGAGCCCGCCGGCATTGACTGACAGGGTATCCGTGCCGTCCGTTCCGGTGGCCGTCTCGACCGCGCTTGTCAGAACCTCGGCACTGGATGCGGTGAACTGGCGCTGATGGATATTATAGCCTTGTCCAAATACGGCTTGCGACTCCCATGTGACGATCCAACTTCCGCCGCCTATTGCGAGCGCCTGCGGGGCAAGCTGCTCACCATATCCGCCGACATTGACTTGCATCTCGTCGCCGACCGGCAAGCCATTGGCACCGTAGCGTTGCTGGAAGATGGCGTAATTGAACGGCGCATCGCGACCGAAGGATTGCCACGTCACGACCCAGCCGCCATCCTGAGTTACCATTATGCTCGAGTTTTGCTGATTTCCGGCGAGGGTTGCGTTGACCCGCGTCTCGGCACCGTTGGGCGTGCCATCCGCGTTGAAGCGCTGCTGGTAGATGCTGGTGCTCGTCTCGTATTCAGTTCCGGTATATTGGCCGTAGGAGGTCCAAGTGACCACCCAGCCTCCGTCGCCGAGCGCAGTGACGCTCGGGTCCGACTGATCGTTCGGAAGCCAGGTGTTGACCTGTCTTTCTGCTCCATTCTTGGAGCCATCGGCATTGAAGCGCTGCTGAAAGATGCCTTAGCCGAAGCCGTCCTGATTGGCAGATTGCCAGGTTAAGACTCAGCCGCCGTCCGCGAGCCTAGTGATGCTCGCACTCTTCTGATCGCCTGCCGTTGTCGTATTTACGACAGTTTCAGGTCCGGCCTGAAGCACAGTAAAGGTCACGGTTAATGATTCCCTAACAACAACTAGCAATAACGTTGCGTCATTACTTAGCGGAATCACAACTCGAAACATACTCTTCAAATATTGAGGCGAGCCGAGCGTCTCTGAGACAATGGGGACCGGTCAAAACATGCAGTCTCGGGAGTTAAGCTGAAACTTACTCCCCATTACCATGGAGCAGAGTCGGACTGTGTGAGGCTGCCCCTTCTTCAAAGAATATAAATGGCCCCGCAGCTTCCACTGCGGGGCCATCTGTTGAACGGATCGCCTACTGTCGCGACAGCTTAGACGAAGAAGAAGTCCTTGTGGGTGAGAGTGGTGCCCTCGCCCTTCTGGAGCCTGAGGCTAGCAATCTCGACCATGGCCTTGGAGCCGGAGCCGTCCACGTCCCAGTACAGCTTCTTGCTTTTGTCGTTGTAGATGAAGAAGTCATCCTTATCGGTGGCCTTGGTGCCGACCTTGAAGAAGCCGGCCTTCATCTTGATCGCTTTGTCCAGCGACGCGCCCTTGTTCTTGAGGTACCTAGCGATGGTCGTGTTGGTGAAGGCCGCGTCATCCAGGTAGATCGAGTCGTACTTCGAGCCGAAGTCGTACACCGTGTCCTTGTGCTTGTTGGCGACAGACTTGCTGGTGAGCTTGGTGTCGAACAGGAACGCATCCTTGCTCGCTGCGCCCTTCAGCCCATAGAGCTTGTCCTTGCCCTCGCCGCCGCCGATGATGTCGTTGCCGGCCTCGCCGCGCAGGGTGTCGGCACCGGCGCCGCCAAAGAGACGATCGTTGCCGAGACCGCCCGAGAGCATGTCGTTCAGAGCACCGCCCTTGAACACGTCATTGGCCGCGCTGCCCGCCGTCACCTCGGGATCTACGTTCCCGACGGTGATGGTGAAGTCCTCCTCATGGCTCAACCCGCCTGCATCGGTGACCCGCACCTTGACGGTGTGGCTCATTGCCTGCTCGTGGTCGAGCTTGAAGCCGTTGTCGACCAGGAGCTGGTTGCCCTGGATCTTGAAGCGGCCGTCAGCGCTGTTGACCAGCGAGTAGGTGAAGGTATCACCCGGGTTCGGATCGGTTGCTGAGAGGGTGCCCAGCACTGTGCCGGAACCCGCCATCTCCTGTACCGTGAAGGTGGTAGGGGTGATGCTGGTGGGAGCGCCGTTCGGAGGAGGGGCGTTGTAGACGCCACTGCTATCTTCGACGGTGTCGATGCCTTGGGTGAAGAGGCGTGCTCTTTCCTCTGCAGTGAAGGTGCCGACCGCGAGTTTGACCTTCTCACCTGCATTGCCGGTGCCGCTGACGATCAACGCAGTGTTCTTGTCCGCAGCGATGAACTGTGTGTTTCCTCCGCCGGAGAACTTGATCGATGCGAAGTTCAGGACTGCCTTCGCGCTGAAATCATACACCTCGCCCGTTCCGGACAATTGCAGCACGTTGCTGCCGCCCTTCCCGTCAACGAAGGTGAAGCTTCCGAGGCGGGCTGCATTCGACACTATCATATCGTCGCCGGTCGACCCATGCAGAACCTCGAACCCGGTGAGTGTCTGGGCAGCAAGCAGGTCCATGGCGCCGGCCGCATTCATCGCGAGAATGTCCTGGCCGCCCTTCGCCTCGATGATGTCGCCGGCGTTGATACCGCCTGCATTGACCAAAAGGATCTCGCCGTCATCCGTGCCGGTGGCGATATCGACCGAACCTGTCAAAACGCCATCTGTGGCGCTGAAGCGGCGCCGGAAGATCTCCTTGTTATCGGTAACATTATCTATTTCGGACGTCCATGTAATGATCCAGCTTCCATCACTGAGTGAAGTCATGGATGGGCGGATTTGAGTGTCCGTGGTCGTCAAGTTGGCAAGAATTTCAGAACCGTTACGCGAGCCATCGGCGTTGTAACGCTGCTGATAGATATCATTAGGTCCAGCATGACCAGAGGTCCAAATGACGATCCAACCGCCGCCACTCAGGGCTGTTATAGTTGAGGCTTGAGCGCTTGTATGGGCTTCGGGCGAGACGGGTGTATTGACGCCGATCGTTGTTCCATTTGGGTGGTAACGCTGCTGATGGATGCTGGTGTTAGCCCCGTTAATATTCGTCAATGTAATCACCCAGCCTCCGTCGCTCAACACTGTCAGAGCCGAAAGGGCTTGTGCTTCTTCCACTCTTGAGTCGACCCGCGTTTCATCGCCGTTCTTTGAGCCGTCTGGGTTATAGCGCTGTTGAAAGACGCTGAAGCTGGGATCATAGCTATTGCCATTCCACTGCTGTTCCGAACTCCAGGTAACAACCCAACCGCCATTATCGAGTGCGCTTGTACGGGCAAATTGCTGATTATTCGCAACACCGGAATTCACCCGTTCTTCCGGCCCATATGCAGATCCATCGACGGTATATCTGGACCTGCCCCCGTATGTGATCCACGGCCTATGCAACGTTCCGGGCTTGGTAAGTTTGTCGGGCGAAGGCGTTCGGCGTCAAGCCGCCGAGCGCCGTATGGGGCCTGGTCTCATTGTAATCTCTCCTCCAGTCTTCGATCCGCTCCCGGGCATCGGCCATGGACAAGAACCATGACGCATTCAGGCATTCCGCCCGCAG
>NZ_QOIO01000130.1 GCF_003332305.1 Microvirga aerophila
GCACCTGGAGCAGGATCAGGCCGCTGCATGAGCTTCACCCTTCAGCCTGTGCGTGTCGCCAACGGCAGTGATGAGGACGGCCTGCTGGTGTTCGACAAGGAGCAGCGGCTTTTAGCGGTGCTGTCCCGCCTCGGCGAGCACTATGACGGCCTCTCCGGCCATTGGTATCTGGAAGCAGGGTTCGGGCGTCTGGACGCACGAGATCCGCCGACATTTGCCGATCTGGAAGAAGCCCAGGAGTGGATCGGTCAACGCCTTGCAAGGAAGCGGTAAGCGGCGTCTTGCTCGAACACGCTGCTCCCGTTCCATAAACGACCTTCCGCAAAATCGCGGCCGTCTCAGAAATCCAGAGCCTTCAATGCACGCAGACAGGGCTTTGCTCCAGATTGGGCTCACCAAGAGCGAAGCTCAGGATCGTTCGACCAGCGCAATCAGTGACCTCCATCTGCCACCCCTGCCATTCTCCTGAAGCGAAGAAGCCCTCTTGTCTGAGTTCCTGGATGGCTTGAGCGGCACAGATCAGAACGCCATCCTCTGTTGCCAGATTGACCCCTTCCTCGTCACGGATCACCTCTCCGTTGCAGATGAGATGGAAGAAAAACCTTCCTGAGACAATCATCTCCGGCACGGACATTGTCGCACCACCTGTAAAGAGCCGCCTAATCATCAAACTAGGAAGTTCTTTGGCGTCAGAAATATGGCGGAAGCGATAGGAATACTGGCAATATGACTTTACCCAAATCTAGGTACCGCAATTCGCTTGAGTAATCTACGTTAGTAAGCCTAATCCTACAGAGTAGCTCTGATAGGAATTATTTGGCATATCGTCCTATCTGATGGGGCTAAATCTAGGTTTGGCCTCAAAGATCCCGGTAGCCCCTGCGACGCTTCGCTTGGGCCACTGCTTCCAGCGCCTGGCCGGCCTCGATCTCGTTGGAGAACTCCTCGACCAGCTCCTGCCCGTTGGTGCCGATGCGGCCCCAGTTGCGCACCAGGCGCACGGTCCCGAACAGATCCTGCTCGATCATGAGGCTGTAGAAGCGCCTCACCCGATGTTCTGGGTCGATCCGGTGCAGCACCAAAGTGGTGCTTGATCGGGGAGCGCAGCTCGTCAGGCATCTCGCCCCATCCCGGCCGCGCGCATTTCGGTCCAGTCGGGCCGCGTATGGATTGAACGGCTCCCGCATAGGGAGCAGCGCAATTTGAGGCTGACATCCGGCACCGGCAACTCGTCGGGTATCCCATCGATGGGAAGGGTCGCCATGTGGCCGCAACTGGTGGCCTCGCCATAGGCGGCGACGGAGCGCATGCCCTGCTTGCGCAGCCAGCCAATGGTGATCGGCTGAATCTCCTTGCCCTGCCCGTCATAGGCGCGGCGCGGACTGCGCTTTCCTTTTGCGGTATCAGAATCTGACATTGCCCCTCTCCTAAACCGCCCCGGCTTTGCCGAATGCCTTTCTTCGGTTCTCTCAGGTGTTTTGGGAACGGGATTCAGGCTCAGAGGCTTCTGGGGGAATGCCGTTTTCTCTTCTCTCTTTGAATCCTTTGTCCGTGGGGTCTGTTTTTTTGAACCCTATCGCCTTCGAGGCTGAGCGGCCGGCTCCCTGCCCTCCCCGCTTGATCCATTGCTGCCATTCCCGGGAGACGATGCGGACCACGTTCGGCAGGTTCTTTTGGCCTTCCCGACGCCTTTCCTGGACGGTGAGCAGCCCCATGGCAGCAGCAGCCCTGATGGCGTTCTGTGCCGTCGTGCGGCCGATCCCAGCCCGCGCCGCAATCTCCCCGAGCGAGCGGTCACAGTGCCCCTTCTCCCGTACCTCATCGGTCACGATCCGCAGAGCTGCCAGCTCGCCCACCGTGAACTTACAGGCCAGGGACGGAGGCATAGGCCCTGAGGCTGCGAGATGTCGGCGCCGAGCAATGGCCACGGACCGGACAGGAGTCCGCTGGACGCGTCGCGGCGGGAAGATGGACGGTCGGCCAGGAGGGATGCCAACAGGCTTCACCTCCCCTCGCACAACAAGGCGCCGGGCGTGAATCAGGCTTGCCAGCTCCTGCGCCTGGTCATCGGTAACGGCATTGGCACCCCATCCCTGCCAGATGGCTTTGGACAGGTCGTCTAGTCTGGTCAGTGTCCGCGCGTCATTAATCGCGCTCGCCATCTGCTCCGCGAACATGCGTTTTCCTTCGGATCTCATGGACCCGTCGCAGGGGGAGGTGCTTCATGGGGGCAAAGCTCCGCCGTCGCGAAAAATGACGTTTTCCGCTTGACGAAGGCACAGCGCTTGGGGGATGATCATGACGCCAATCAATGAACTTCCCCGGCGCTTGCCGGACATGAGGCCCGCCCCTTCGGCGGGCTTTTGTGTGTCTAGGCTCTACTTTTCTCCTTGATGCGCGATTCAGTGCGCGCACCACCGGCTACGGTGAACGGCGGACTCACCACCGTCAACAGGCCGGGCCTTAAACTGACTCCAGATCTGTTAACGAGCCGTTAACTATTGGACTTGGATCTCTTTGAGTACGCGCTTCACTGCAAGGTGAGCAGCATCCACATGGCCGCTCGTGAGAAGCTCATCGACAATCTTCAGCGTCATCACGACATCGGGCCGCTGGACCGTACCGAGGATTGTCTGCGGAATATTGTGAGGAGCCTCGTCCCTTTCACCCATGAGGTAAGCTGGGCTGCATTTAAGGACCGCTGCAAGGCTCGTGATAGCCTGCTCTGCTGGAGCCTGCCCACGCCCTGTGATGATGTCCTGTATGAACCCTGCTCCTAAGCCAGCGTCCATGGATGCTTGGCGCCAAGAGATTTTCAGCGCACCAACCCTCTCACCGATGCGCTGCTTCAGGATTTGGGTCACGTTTTAGTCCTCTGATTTCGATCAGGTTGAAGGATGAGAGCTATCAAGCAAACTTGACTACATGTTCACATGTAACCGTGCGAACATGTGATTATGCCCGAGCGATGGGTGCCTCTCCATAGCGTTCAAACATCAGGTTCAAGGCTTCAGCCATAAGGGCGGCCTGGGACTTGTTCTGCTTCACCGCGAGGATAGCGAGCTGCTGACGCACGACCGGATCGAAGTACGCAGAGATTGCTACCTTTCCCTTACGGCTGGGCGCAGGCTCAGAGGCGCGGCTGATGGCAGATGCAGTCTCTTCCTGCTGCGGGGTAGGAACGAGCGCTGAGGCTTGCGCAGGAGCTTTCCCTGAAACGTCTTTAAGCTTGGAGAGACCAGCGGCGAAACGATTGGACATGTTCACACTCTAATGTGTTCGATGGTTCTTATTCTGGCATGATGCCATGTTGTGATGAGAACATGCTGATATGTGCACATGCAGCCGTACTAGCCTTCGCACATGTCTGCATGATTGAATGCTCTCATGCTATCATGAGAATAGGCTCAGATGCTGCCATGCCCATCTGTTCACATGCCCACATATGAAGCTGTTCGATTTCCCGGGCTGCCTTGCCTTGAGGCTCGAACTCCAGCGCTGTCTGTCCCGTGATAAGAGATCGATTGTAGGCAACCCGATCACCAAGCCGTACCGGGCAAACAGCCAGGCCCAGACTACCTTCAATCATCTCTGCTGCTTCATCCGCCACCGTGCCGGAGGATGAGACGCTGTTAAGGACAGCGAAGGCGGGAACCTGCACCAGCTTCAGGAGGTCCACGGTCTTCCTCATCGCTCGCAGGTCCATGATGGAGGGCTGGCACGGTACAAGGACCAGATCCGCCAGGCGAGCGGCTTCCAGGGCTGTGCTCTCGGCATGGGGAGCGGTGTCGAGGATCAGAACATCCGTTCCGATTTCCTGCGCAGTGCTTATGGCCTTGGACAATCGGGCAGGCTGGATGCTCTCTACATGAGGCAACTCTGCCTCACGCGCGTCGTGCCATTCCGAGGCGGATGCCTGCGGATCCAAGTCAAGGATTAGGGTTGCAGCATTGGCGTGCTGAAATGCCGTAGCAAGATGCAGAGCGACCGTCGTTTTACCGACACCACCCTTCTGATTGATGAGTGCGATTGTTCGCATGATAGACCCTCCACATGGGATCATGTGAACATGTGGAGGTTAACGTCCCGTAAACTTTTCGGCGCAGCCCCCGATGCAAGAGGCCGCGCCGGATGACCAGCTCACGAGGGGAGGTCGGTTTTGCCCCTTACCGCCCGTGGCGTGCAACTTGATGGATGTCGCTCCGGGAGAGGCCGATATCCGAAAGCTCCCGGTCGGAAAGGGCAGACAGTTGGCGCGCTGTCTCACGGGAGCGATGCCACTGACGAATGCTTGAAAGGATGACCGATAGGAACATGAGACGACCTCAACAATGGGCTAGCACGAGCGCAACCGTGTCGCGCACTGACAACGAGAAAAAAGGCCACCATGCAGGTGGCCGAGTTTAGGGAGGAACCCGCCGCGGGATGCCGTAGCGGATGAGCGACATGTAAGGCGGGTGGGTCGGGGGTGAACCCTGGAGAAGCCCAACCCACCTATGACCCGACGGCATGGAACAGGCTGGAGTGTTTACCCGCCATTAAAGCATCGCGGTACCGGCCCCGACATCGCTTGACAGCCTAGCTCTCGACGCAAGAATGATCCTTCATTGGTGGAGAAGGTGCCGTGGATGTGGTCGTGACACCTGCGGCGTTCAAACCGCGCACTTGGGCGTTGAGCGACCGGCTTGGGCGGCCCCTTGGGACAATCACCGAAGCCTCCTCGTCGCTCTTCGTCATCCATCCAGACCGCAACTCCGGACTATCCAAGATAGGGGTCGCCAACTTCCCCTCTCTTGATGAGGCAATGTCGGCCATCGCCCGCCACATGAGGGGCGAGTGTCAGCTTGCCAGCAG
>NZ_QOIO01000131.1 GCF_003332305.1 Microvirga aerophila
TGGCGGGGTGTGCCTCGACGGCTTGGATCAGGAAGGTCTCATAAGGCACCAGTTTGCCACCTCCCGGCGGACGGCCTTGGCGGGCGGGCGCCGGCGAGCCGAACCGCCGCTGGCGCTGCATCAGCTTGATGGCACAGCTGTCCCTGACGCCAAAGTGGCGGGCCGCCGTCCGGCAGGAATGGCCCGCCTCGACGAAGGCTGCAACCCGCATACGAAGATCGAGAGAATAGCAGTGACCCATGATCCACCTCCCGTCCGACGAAGTGAATCACAGATCACATCAACCCAGAACCCTAAGAGTCGAATTTCCAGTCCGATGCTTTAGGCCAGCGATGGTGGTGGAGGTTCTCCCGCTCGCCAGATTGGACCGTAACCTCCAAAACGCGCACTTCATCATCCTCGTGCAGCAGGCGGTGGTTGGCCGGTGCTGCGACCAGTGCGTCCAAGTGGGGTGACCATTCCGTTTCGTCGGCCTCGGACATGCGATCCTCCTTTGAGGAGCTACGCGCGTATGATGCCATAAGCGCCGCGCGTGTCGGTGCAATCCAGAAATGGCACTCAGCGTGCAAAGTCGACATGACACCCTGGGTCTAAAAATGGCTCATACGCAACACGCCCGCTTGCACGCAATGTGCAACGGCCAAGGTAAACAATCGGTTTGTACCATTATAAATCTCGATGGCCTCGCCGGTGCTTTGCCCGGGTGATAGCTTCGCAGCCTCGGTTCTGAACTCCTCTTCCATCTCTTGGCCGTTCGAGCTGGCCCACCTGGGGTCATCAGCTCAATGCTGACGCGCCTGAACGAGGTAAGCTGAGACGGTTGTCTCCCCCAGCGCCTTGCAGGCTTCCAGCCGGTGCAGCCCCTCAACCAGGACAAAGCGCTCGCCGTAAGGCCGCACCAGCACAGGCGCTTCCTGGCCTTGTGTCAGCATGCTCTCGGCAAGCGCTTCCACCTTCTTCGGATCGAGGGTCTGCCGTCGTTTTACCGGCACGTAGATGTGTTGGATCGCGAGGGCCTGTTTCTTCAGCATCGTCTCATGTCACTCCGTCGAGCGATGAATTTCTGATTTCATAGTCAGTAGGAGATCTTCGGACCTTGAGGTCGGCGAACTGTACAGCCCTAGAAAGAGCCGCTGGTCTAATCCCCTTTGATAATTCAATTGCAAGCTGTATCGGCAACAATGAAAGCCTCCCTGGTTTGCGCCGAACAGGGGATCATGGGGATAGTCAAACGCCCGTTTTAAGCGGGGACGGAACCACCTGTGTCGGGCGAGTGGGAGGTCGTTATGAGCGCTCAGGCAGCCGTCAAACTCCCATCTTGGGAACCTGACAAATGGAAGGCATGGGACACGTTCATTGAGGCAAGGGCTGATCCGGGCTTCAGGCAACTGTCATGGTACACAACACTGAAGATCGATGATGGGTGGGAGCGGTTCGGGACAGTGCTGCGGGATGGTGACACCATTGTCGGCGGTGCGATAGTTCTCGCGCGCCCGTTCGCCCCAGGCAAGTGTTTCTACTTCATCCCTGACGGTCCAGTTTTCCTGGACGAAGACACCGCTGCCGAGCAGGAGCAGGTTTTTCGTGCTGTAATGTCATTCATCGAGCGCAAGCGCCAGACCGAGCAGCGAGTGATCAGCCACCTAGCCATCAACCCACGATGGGAGCACGTGCCTGATTTTGTGACGGGGTTCCGGGAGTCCAGCCGTTACTATGGGACACCCCGGGATACGCTCTACGTCGATTTGAGCGTTCCTGAGAGCGACATCCTGGCTCAGATGAAGCCGAAGGGTCGGTACAACATCGGCGTGGCTCAGCGGCATGGTGTCTCGATCATCGAGGATGTCTCCCAACGCGGCATCGAGGACTTTGTGTCTATCTATCGCGAGACCTTCGATCGTAAGGGCAGGCGTGGACGCAGCTCCAGCTACTTTCATGATCTGATCCCACGGCTTCTGGCTGCCGATCGAGGCTCGATCTTCTTTTCAGAATACCAGGGCACGAGGATTGCAGCGGCACTGGTGGTGTATGGCGGTCACGCGGTAACGTACTACTACGGCGGCTCACGCTCTACGCACCGCAACGTCATGGCACCCTACCTTATTCACTTTGAAATTATGCGCGCAGCAAAGAGGCGTGGCTGCGGGTTCTACGATTTGTTCGGTGTCACCCCGCAGGGCACAACGGACGACGGATGGCAGGACATCAGCGCCTTCAAGCGCAAGTTCGGAGGACGTGAAGTGCGACTCGTTCCGACGCTGGAGCGAATTTACGATCCTGCTGCCTATCGAGAGTGGGAGGAAGCTGAGGACGAGTGAGGCTTTGACACTCTAATGGCTCCAGATAGTTCAGTTCAGGATCTGCCGATCCTTAGGCCATCCAGACCAAACCGCGCCTTCACGCAGATTAAACAGGGCCATCCTATAAAGGCGCCTGTCGGAAATTCACGGTTGGCAATAAAACGCCCCAGCCGAGGGGGTCGTGGACCCTCGGCTGGGGCATCATCCAATACCTGGGGGCAGTGGATTGGTCGGGCTGGGATGCTACGCGCCCGGTGCAAGCATCATGCAACGGCCAAGGTAAAAATTCCGTAGCCGCTCGCGGCCGTTCCATACTGGCAATTATGCGAAATTACGCAGTCCTTATGTGGGGCATTTAGAAGCCCGAAAAAGCCATGCACAATCCCGGCACAATCAGCTAAACCGCTCCCCATGACACCCAAGGTTTTCTTCCGACGGGTTGCATGGCTGCTCGTCCTAGCTATTGCGACCTTCACCCTAGCGCCGATCGAGCTTCGGCCCGTCACAGCGGCTCCGGTCAGCCTGGAGCGGTTTGCGGCCTTCGCGGCACTTGGGGTCGCGTTTTGCCTCGGCTACCCGAAACACCGCCTCTCCATTCTTGTGCTACTGCTCGGGATCGTTGGCTTTCTTGAGGTTGCGCAGAACTATGTTCCAGGCCGCCATGGGCGCCTGCCTGACGGCCTCGTAAAGGCGTCAGGCGCCCTCCTCGGAGCCGCTTCCGCCGCCTTCATTAGCCGCTGTGGCGGCCTTCTCCGCGAAACCGGAGCGGATGAGAAACGCTAGTTCGGTTTGGCCCGAGGGGTACGCCCTGAGAGGACAATAGGATATTGCTCGTTGGCATCCGGTCCATCTGGCATAATGAGCACAGAAACGGCGTGTCCTTGAGAGGCCAGGGCATGTGCGGCGTTGAAGGCTGAATTTTCAGCCTCCTCGCGCGTGGAGTACGAAATCTGGGTGCGATCCCCGTACGTGACCAACCACTCATTCTGAACTTGGAACACAACAAAGCGCTCAGTGTGCGTTGAGAGCATTGCCGCCTCCCCTTGAGGTGTGCAACTGCAATGCTAGCATCAAAATCAACCAAGCGGCTGATCTATAGGGCGAGCCCGTCGACTACTCAGAGTGGGCGGCTATCCCGAAGGATAGTGATCCTCCATAAACGAGGAATGCCTCCAAGCTTGCTGCCCGTTCCATACTGCGGCTTATCGGAAATTCGGGCCTTCAATTCTGACCTTATGAACTCTCCTCAGGAGCTGAAGCGCGGCCGAGTTCTTCCCGGATTATCCGACCTAGTTTTACCCCAATGCCGGGGAGCCGTTCGAGCTGATCTGCCACTGCTCTAAGATGCTTGATGGTTGTTATGCCTTCGTCCCTCAAGGTGTTCCAAACGGCGAGAGGGAGATGGAGGCCTCTGATTGGACCTCCCCAACGTTCGTTGAAGTGGTTGGGCATCTGCACTACTCCCAAGGTTGACTTTGTCGTCTTGGCTCAGGGGTGCGGCTCCCGAGGCTTGCGCGAGCGCAGAACATTAAAACTTAATCCATGTTAATTTTGGGGCATCGCGCGGGAGCACATTCAGGCAGTATGGACTAGCATTACCTTGGCACTCCTATGATTGGATCGAACGTGAAGTGGGCGCGGCAGAAGGGACATCGCAGGCGCATGGCATGCGCCAGATGATCAAGCAGCATGCGCCGAACGGCTGGCAGTGTCGGTTGTGGCGGTGGCCCGCCGGCTTTTCTTTTTTCCCCCGCTGGCAGCCTGCAAACGCAGGTGCTGCAGGAACAGATAGGCGATCAGCGTCATCAGCGCGTGTCGGTGCAGCCCGCGCCAGGAGCGGCCCTCGAAGTGATCGAGCCCGAGTTCTTCCTTGAGCTGCTGGTGCGCCTGCTCGCACACCCAACGGGCTTTGATGAGAGAGGCCAGCTGCTTCAGTGCTGTGTCCGGCGGCAGGTTGGACAGGTAGTATTTGCGCTCGCCTGAGGTGCGATGCTCGCCCACGAGCCAAACTTCGTCTCCGGGCAGATGCTGACCGGTCCGTCCCTGAAGACGCACCTCAGGCCCATCAGCCACCCGCACGCGCGCGGCAGCGAACTTCGCGCGCATCGGACCCTTGGTGCCCCGCCGCCAAGTAATCCGATGCCAGGACGCCTTCGCCAGCATGGCTTCGGCCGCGATTGCCTTCTGATCCGGGATGAGCGTTTTGCGCGGCCCTCCGCGCGTGACGGGTGGCGGGACCAACTTTACCTTGCTTGCATACACTTTCTGAATGCGGGGAATACCCACCGCCCAGAGCAGTCCCAGAGCCGTGAGCGCCTGACGGAAGGGCGCGCGGATGCCGTAGCCGGCATCCGCCAGCACGGCTCCGAAGCTCACGCCCGCTTGCAGCAGACGCTTGAGTTCCGCCAGCGCGATCTCCGGCTTGGCGCGCTCCACCCAGAACGCCTCGGGCACACCGGCGTGCTGCAGGCGCTCGGGATCCTTGATCCAGGTCTCGGGCAGAAACAGCCGCA
>NZ_QOIO01000132.1 GCF_003332305.1 Microvirga aerophila
CATCACATCCTCCCGTGACCGGGAGGTGAATCATCAACTCACTGCAAAGAAAAGATCTTTTATGGGTTCACGACCTAGATCGCGCTTGCAGCGCACGGTTAGCCTGCGCGGCATCCGAATAGCCTTCATACGCTGATCTCCCGAACCCGCCCTATCGGTTCACGCGACGGCACCCGCCGTCCGCAATGGGACGAGCGTACCCATGCCAATCTCCCAGCCTTTCGCCATCGGCATCGACGGTGCCTTCGACATCCTGGCGACATCCTGGCCCGCATCCGCGAGGAGACGTCGGCACTCTCCTTCAGTCCCCGGGGCGCGGTCCGGTGCGAGGGACGTCCGATGTTCCGGCATCGGGCAGCACGTGACTTTGGATACCTGCTCGACGTCGATCCATCCGTGATCTCGTGGACATGCCTGCCGATGGTCCTGGATCACGCGCAAGGTCCGCACGTACCGGATTTCGCGATCACCCGAACGTCGGGCACGGCTCTGATCGACGTGCTTCCGCCAAACCGGGAAGCGTCCCTGCCACCGGTGCTGGCGGAAGCGGCTCCCGCAGCGGGCCATCGGTACGAAACCATCACCGAGGCCGACTTTCCCGAAGGCTTGCGGCTCGACAATGCCCGTGATCTCCTGCGCTACGCCAACTACCACGCGTCGCTCGGGGATCGCGTGCGGTTGCTGACGCTGCTCGAGGAGCAGGGACCCGAGGCAATCCTGTCCGGCGCGTGGACCCCTCCCGAGGGTGTCTCGATGCGTGACGTGATGGGCTGCCGTTGGGACATGCCGACCCGGCTACATCAACCCGCTCCAGGCCGTGGCCGCCGGCTTCACCTCGCAGGAGCGTGTCGCCAACGAACTCGGCAACGAATCCTCGGAGATCGACATCGAGAACGTACGCGCCAAGGCCCGCTCCGAGGCGGACGGGCTGTCGTACACGGTATTCAATCCGCAGACTGCGGGGCAGCCGCGGCGATGGCAGCCGCGATCATGGCAGGCGACAACGAGCCGACGGAGATTGAGAAAGACGTTGCCGCCATCGAGGAGGCAGCCCTTGCCGACGAGGTGGAGAAGGTCGCGCCCGCCGAGGGCGCTAAGAAGCCGCGCCGGAAGCCGGAGCCGGCCCCGACAGCCTGATCACGCCGTCTACTCTTCTGCCGTGACGGGCGGCGACGGGTGCCGCGCCTCAAGCTGCGCGTGGAACTTGGCAGCCCGGACGATACGCTTTTGGATCTCTTTCCGGGCCTTCTCAAAATGACGCTCGAGGCCTGCGGCGTAGTCCCACGCAACCTCTACTGCCTCAAGCCCATAGGCTCGCCGCAGCTCCACCGCGAGCTTCCATGCCTCAAGCCCGCGCTGCGCTGCCTGTTCGGCGTAATCCTCCTCGAGGGTGTCCTCGCTGTGCTCCAGGCCGGAGTTGATGATGCCCTGACTTTCCTGGACCTTGTTGCGGAAGCTCAGGACGCGTCCCGCAAGCTTGATGGGCAATGACCGCCAGCCGTCGGTGTCATCAGGATACTCAGGCAGCTCTGGCAACTTGGCGGTCCAGTCGGGGTACTGTTCTTCCGGCCTGTGCTCGGCGCTCTCATTGCCGTTAATGGCATCGGCGCATGCCGAGGCATAGGCCTCGAGCAGAACCGCCAGACGTAGCGCCATGTATCCGGCGTTGGCCTTCCGCTTGTCGGCGGCTGCCCACCACTCTCGCAGCCATCCGAGTCCTTGGTTGACCAGTGCCGCGATGATGCCCGCCGATCCTGCCAGCGTCAGCAGGCTGCCCCATGTAAATTCCACCGTGGTCATCTGTTTGCGGCCGTCTCACCGATCGCCGCGAGGGCCATGCCGGCAGCCTTTTCCTTCATGTCGCCGACGACCATGTCCATCCTCTCGGTGATGTACTCATCGATGATGTCCCGCATGCCGCCAGCGTCGAGAACCTCGTCCCACTTGTATGTTTGGATGTTCAACTCGGCCTTCATCTCTCCGGCGAAATTCGCGAGATTCTCCTGAAAGATCTGCCACTCGATCCCGGTGAGCGTCTTGGCATCGTGCTCCGGATCGCCATGAACCGTCTTGAGCTGCCCCTCGAAGACAGCAACGAACCGCTCGGAGGCCGGGAGTACCCGCGCTGCGATATAGGCCTCAAGTTCCGTCGTGATGGCTTTCCCGACATCCTTCCCGAGATTGTAAGCCTTGCGCTCCCCGCGCTTCTTGAACCAGCCGAACATCCTGCCCCCGCTTGCTTTCCGGCACCTTTGCGCACCTGAACCCTAGGTGTCCAGCCCTAGGCCGTCGCCCGGTCCCGGGACGGCGGTGGCTCGAAGACGAGGGCCACCCGGTGGCTGCCGCGACGGGGACATTTCAGTCGCTCGGCAAGCGTGCTGAGCGGAAACTCCTGCTCCCTCGTACACACGAGCGTTTCCATGTCGAGATCCGCCTCGTAGAGGCACTCCCGGATCGACTTCATGCCGTCCCGCTTGCCGTGAGCGCACCGCATGCGGATACGCCACCCGAGGCTCCACGCCTCCCCGATAGATTCGATCGCCGACATCATAGGAGCAGCAAGAGAACAAAAATCCGGAAGGTCAGGAGTTGAGACGTCGATTCATCTGTGACCCGACAGGAAGGCCGTTGCGATGTCTAACGGGCCTTGCCTAAACGAAAGTCGGGCGGCAGGCCGAAGTAGTTGGGCACGTCAATAAAGCCATTCTCCTCAAGCTTGGTGTCGCCCTCAACTAAAGCGCTTTTGATCTGGGCTTGAATCCATTCGGGTGGTTTCTGCGTTGACTGGGATATGGCCCAGGAGGCGAGCGATGCCCCAGCCCTATTCTCCTGATCTGCGTGAGCGTGTTCTGGTCGCCTGCGAGCGCGGCGACGGCAGCCAGGTTGAGATCGCCCACCGCTTCCAGGTCTGCCCCGCAACGATCTCGAATTGGCGCCGCCAGGAGCGCGAGGAAGGCCGACGCTGTCCCAAGCCGCACAGTGGTGGCGTGCCCTCGCGCCTGGATGCAGTAGCTCTGGAGGGGCTGCGCCAACTGGTGATCGAGGACAATGACGCGCTGCTGCGCGAGTACCGTGAGCGCCTAGCCGAGCGCACTGGCGTGACGGTGTGTCTGGCGGTGATCTGCGAGGCGCTCAAGCGCCTAAAGCTGCGTCCGAAAAAAAGACGCTTCGGGCGGCCGAGCAGGAGCGGCCCGAGGTTGCCGCCGAGCGTGAGGCTTACCGCCAGCAGATGAGCGAGATCCCCGCGGACCGCTTGATGTTCCTGGATGAAAGCGGGGTGACGACCAAGATGGCGCGCACTCACGCCCGAGCGCCGCGGGCAGCGGGCGTACGGAAGTATCCCGCTCGGCTCGTGGCAGCGACTGACGGTCTTAGGCGCGCTCTCCTGTGAGGGTCTGGTGGCCACAATGAGCATCGAGGCTGCGACTTCCACGCCGGTGCTGCTGGCCTATCTCGAACAGGTGCTGGTGCCGAAACTCCAGCAGGTGAAGCCGAACGCCATTCTGGTGATGGATAACCTGCGCCCGCATCGGGCGACGGAAGTGCGGGAACTGCTCGATCAGGCCGGAATTGGGCTGCTGTACCTGCCGCGCTACTCGCCCGAGTTCAACCCGATCGAACAGGCCTGGTCCAAGGTGAAAGAGCGGCTTAAGGCGAAAGCCGCGCGTAGCCTGGAGGCGCTCGAGGCAGAGCTCAAACCGGCTCTCGAGTCCATCACGGCCCAGAATGCCCGAGGCTGGATCAGGCGCGCCGGCTATGCTCTACACTGAGACCAAAAGCGCTTTAGCTCATGGCAGGATGCGGATGGGAAAGCCGCGAAAGGAGTTTCTGGATGAATAAGGGGTTTGGGGTAACCGTCACGGTCGTGCAACCGGGGAACCAGGAGCCGACGACCGCTCCCCTGGTCGTCGTCGCTCAGGATGAACGTGATGCCGAACTTGTCGCGGCGCGGGCCGCAGGCCCCAACGCTCACGCGGAAACGCTTCGTGAGCTTACGGATGAAGAGGTTCTGGCCCATGGCCTTGATCTACAGACTCACGGCAGCGCCAAGGTCTTGCCACTCTTGAATTTGTAGTGCCCCAAAAGCCAATCTCGCCAAGTCGCCTGCATGCGCCCTTGCGACGGACGAGGGATTCCCATGCTACTCAGCCAGGTCTGGTATAGCCACTTGAGCGGCCATTCGGCTTGCTTCCACCCCGTGCCAGAAGCTGTCGTTCCGGGCTCTTCCGAGGGCAGTCCGCCCGCCAAGCAGGCGGCGCCCGTGCCTAGAAGTCTTTCCATGCGGCATCGATGCCCACTGCCGCAGGGTATCCGCATGACGCCTCAACCGATTTCCACCGCTTCACACGAGGAGGAGAAGCCCCTCCTTCTCGTTGGCCCTGAGCACGGTAGCTGGCACACCGGGGTTTTGGTTCTGAGGCAAATGGTTGGCCTACATCGATACGAGTGTCATGTTGCACCCGTCTCATTGGCTCCCGCTCTCTGTGGATCTGCCGGACGCGGACTGACCTGGTGTCCACCCGGCGGCTACGTCATTCAGGGTCACATGCCGGCGGCCGCAGGCAGGCGCCTGCTCGGCGAAAGACAGCAAGTAAAAGGGAATCGTCCCGCCTTGTATCCCCGTTGGATCGCAGGGGACCGTCTTCAGGATTGTCTGAGTCGCTTGTATTCCTGTCACGCCGATCCCTGACCTACGGCCGAAGATTAACTAGGCAGCGGACTCATAACTGCGGATCCAGATGCGGGCTGATGCGAGCTTGATGGCGGCCAGGAAGTTGTCCGGGTT
>NZ_QOIO01000133.1 GCF_003332305.1 Microvirga aerophila
GGGTTCCTTGCGGCGTGCCATGCGATGTCTCCCTCATGATCATCGTAATGGCCCCACACGAAATTCCCGATAGTCCCGCCCTTGAGGGTGCCCCGCCTCAGCCAGCCGTAAACCGTCTGCCGATGCGCCCCAAGCTCCTTGGCCACTTCCTACGGGGTCAGTTCGTCGGCCCTCTCGCGCGGCACTTACCAGGACTAGATCGGCCGCGTCGTGCCAGGTGACAGCGCCGCCAGCCCAGTGGCATTCAACCTCCACCCGCTCGGCATCGCCGTGCAGATGGATCGCCACCCGATCGAGCATGGTCCGGGCTCGTCTGCCGGTCGCGCGCCGTTGTCGACGAGGCACTCCACAGGGCCGGAATATCATCGGCCAACCGGCGCGTGCCTTCCGGCCATCGTCGTTGTAGATGACGAGCATGCGCCGACCACACACCCCGCAGGTCGTCAGCCCGCCGAGCAGCACCGGGGAAGGCCGGTGCGGCGTGTGCGATTGGCGACGATCTGCTCCTGATTCCGCTCAAGGGCGCTCCAATCAATGTGGGCCGGACGGGCGCTCCGGTGCGGCATCCTCCAGCTCTGCGGATCGCGTAGGAGGCGCTTGCCGCTGTGCGGTTGGCCGGACTGGTACAGGCGGCCGTCATAGGTGCGTCGGCCATAGACATAGGCTCCGGCATAGAGTGGGTTGCACAGCACGTCGCGTAGGGTCCTCCCACTGGGCCGGATCCAGTGCACGTCTCCCTTGTGCGGCACGCCGCAGACGCGATCCGGCAGGCGGATGTCATGATTGACGAGGTAGCGCAGCACGCCGCTGACCGAGCGCCTTCGCTCGAAGAGCGCGAAGACCAGGCGGATGATCTCCTGCACCTCCTCGTCAGCATCGAGCGCTACCTCGCCCGACGGTTTGAGGACATAGCCGCGGGGGAGTCCCAAGACCAACTCGCCTCGTTGTGCCTTAGCCCGGCGGCCCTCGAGCATGCTTGCCCTGCGAATGTGGATCTCCGTCTCGCATCGGCCCGTCTACCACGAGCGGTGCCACGATCCCGTCCTCCCACAGGCCTGCCACAAAGGTGGTAGTCAGCCAGTGTCCATGCGGCGTGGCATCGACCCCTCGCTGTCCTCGCGGCGAGCGCCCTTAGCCGCGGGTCATGTTGGTGGCCATGCCGGTCTCGTCCAGGAAGACAAAGCGGCTTGCGTCCATGAAGCGCTGCCACACCCGAAAACGGCGGCGCTCCTGGGTTACGTTCGGATCATTCGGCTGCAATGGGCCCACGCTGCCGACGTGTGGGGACCTCCCTGCATAGCACACCAGTAAAAAGGTAGTGCTGCGTCATTAAGGAGCCCATTCTCCTGAACTCTGAGACAGCAGCACTCACGCTAGTCCAATATATAAGTGTATTTTCCTAGTCGCCCAGAACAACTTGATGATTATGCACTCGCTAATCCTAGGGGCAGCGAAGGGCCACATTTATGACATCTTTGGTGACGATTCACCTGTTTTAGCACAAAAGGGGTAACCCCTTAGTTATAGATTCTGTTTAGATGTTATATCGGGAGTTTGCAGGCGCTATGCGAGTCTGCTTTTGAGTAAATATTCGGCAAAAATTAGTGGAGAAGAGGAACGCCGTAGCAACTCTGACAGTATGCAACCTAGTAAATCGAGGTCTATTCTCGATTTACCGTAGCGCAACAAGACGTTAACCATCAAATACCAGTAGATTTACGATACAAAAAAACAAAAGCGAATAGTGGGCAGCCATGGCAACATACTACGTAGATTCGAAAACCGGAAATGACAATAATTCGGGGATTAATGCAAGTAGTGCATGGAGATCGATCGAAAAGGTCAATACACATCAGTTCCTCCCCGGAGATCAAGTTCTTCTGAAGCGTGGGAATATCTTTACTAGCGAGTTACTCATCAAAAACTCCGGAACAGCTACTGCGCCTATCAAGGTTAGCGCCTATGGTTCGGGGGCTAACCCGCTATTCGACGGCTCTGTTGAACTCAAAACAGCGAAATGGTCCGAGACTTCTCCCGGAAGTCATGTTTGGACGACGCCAGTCGCGGCGCGGGGTGGCGAAGATCCAGGTCGAATAAAATTCAATAAGCTTGATGGAAACATTGAAGCCGCTCACAGCGGTGCTGTTGCGAAAGCCGGCGACTGGTACTGGAGCGGTGGCGTTCTGTCAGTCTATTCGATGAATAATCCGTCCTCTGCATTCCAATCGGTCGCCCTACAGGTCGATAACAATATGGTCAAAGTTTCCAGCGCGAAGCACGTCGTGCTGCAGAACATTGATGTTACAATGGCTCGCTATGGATTCAACATTGCCAATTCACAAGCTGTTACATTGCGGGACTCCAGCGCCTACAGCAATACAATGAACGGATTTACAATCGGGAACTCTACTAGCGTAGTGCTGCAAGGCGGAAGTGCGTATGAGAATGGGCGCGATGGGGAAGGTTCCTCAACGATGCACATTGGTCACGGTGTACTCATCACCGGCGCAAGCAGCAACAACCTTGTTGAGGGCATGAGGCTCTATGCAAACTCAGAGGATGGTGTGCAGTTTGGGCCAAACGTGCTGAACGGCAACGTCATAAGCAACAATGAAATTTTCCGGAATAGGGAAGATGGCATTGACATCAAGGGCTGGGGCAACAAGCTTACGGCGGCCAACTTTTCCGTCAGCTTCAACGGGAACAACATCTACGGCAATACAGAGTTGGGGATCAACATCAACGCCGATGGCACGATGAGGTTGAATGGAAACTACGTCGAATCAAGCGATGGGCCTGCAATCGAGACTGGCGATAAAGGTGCAGTGATTTCCACAAACAATGTGTATGTGGGGGCAAACAGCAGCACTGTCGCATTGTGGGCTTCAAACCGAACATCCACGTTTGCACATGACGCCTTCGTCGATGGCGGGTTGCGCAGTACAATATCGGTCGATGTCTCCGCAGGGTCTAATCATGTCTTCGAAGACTCAAGCTTTATCATGCGCAACACAGGAAAGGCGCTGATGATTGGCGGCGGTGCCAACAACGTAACCCTGAAAAGTAACACGTTTTACTCGGAAGGTGCCTTTCTTGTGCGTTTCAATGAAGGTAGATCCATCATTTCCGACTACAATCACTACTATCGTGGAGACAATATCGGCGGCTGGTTCCAGGTGTCGACAGCAAATGGCTGGAAGACATATGGTGGTGCAGATCTCCAGAGTTACGCAACTGACTGGGGGATAGACCAGCATTCGGCTATAGGTCGCCCTGTCACCGTTAGTGAGGGAACAAACGCGCTCGTCGGGAGCGCAAGCAACGACAGCCTCAACGGCAAAGGAGGGAATGACGTCCTGTTCGGGAGAGCCGGTGCCGATATCCTAAACGGCGGGCTCGGCACGGATATGCTGATCGGAGATGCAGGATCAGACACCTTTGTGTTCAGTACTGGTCTTAGCTCTGCGACGAATGTCGACAGAGTCCGCGACTTCAACGTGTCGGACGATGCGATCTATCTTGACAATGCTGTGTTCAGGAACGTGGGTAGTGGCACGATTGAGCAGCCGGCAAAGCTCGATACGGCTATATTCACGATCAGCACGAAAGCGCAGGATGCGAGTGATCGCATTATCTATGACAGCGGCAACGGACATCTGTTTTATGACGTCGACGGCTCTGGGCAAGCAAAGCAAACCCTGTTTGCTGTCCTCCCCGAGCACCTGAAGCTTACAGGAGCTGACTTCTTTGTGATTTGATCGCTAACAACCGGAAGCGCTTGGCCGATCGGTCAGAGCGCTTCCCTACGTCATCATTCTAGATCCGCTTGTTTGCCTGAACCAACCTCTGGCCTCCTGATAGATGATGCATCCAGAACCACCATATCGGTGAGGGCTTCAAGTACCCACAGATTGGCGCTTCGATCCTGGGTTTTTCAAACCTGCATTGCCTCGCCCGCGGACTAAAGAACTCTCGCTTCGAGCTCCTGATCCAAAGACTCTCGCCCATGCCTGCAGATCGTAGCTAATGTCAAGAAGATCCTCGATCCAGGCCTAATCAAAGCTGCTGCGCTTCTTGGCTCGAATAACTTATACCACCCGGCGCTGATGCTCATGCATTGACCCAGTCGCGCAGACCGATGGACATGATGGTCCAAGGTTGGTCAACGAGCTTATTCCAAGCCCTGCAGCAATGGTCGAGAATGTCGGTGTAGGACGTGATGATCCGGTTGGAGATCCAGTTCTCCCTCATGTACTGCCAGATGTTCTCGACCGGGTTCAGCTCGGGCGCTTTGGCGGGCAGCGGCACCAGAGTGATGTTGGGCGGCACCTTCAGCTTGCGCGAGACATGCCAGCCGGCTTGGTCGAGCAGCAGCACCGCATGTGCTCCGGGCGCCAAGCCTGCGCGATCTCGGCCAGATGCAGGGACATCGCCTCGGTCGTGCAGCGCGGCAGCACCAGGCCGGCGGCTTTGCCCAGGGCTGGGCAGATCGCCCCGAAGATGTAGGTCGAGGCCGTCCTCAGATCCCGTGGCGCCGAGGGACGGGTGCCGCGCTTGGCCCACCGCCGCGTGATCTTGTTCTTCTGGCCGATGCGCGCCTCATCGTTAGCGGTGTTCTCAGGCCACGGCCTTGAGGTCTGGCGCGGTGGCGTAGGCCCACGGCAGCAGATCATCGATGCGG
>NZ_QOIO01000134.1 GCF_003332305.1 Microvirga aerophila
TCCTGATCGCCAGCATGGAATCAGACATGCGCCCGGCTGAAAACCCCGAATGAGTCCGCCTTCGTGCCGCTTGGTATTAGACGGGCTCATATCCGCTGTTCGTGAGATGATTCCGACACTCCTCGGGCGAGAACGCATCGAGCAGTTCACCGATGGTGGCCCAGAGCGCCTCCCTGGTGCGTGCTCCTGCTTTGCGCAGGAGCGCCTTGAGCTTGGCAAAGAGCTGTTCGATCGGATTAAAATCGGGGCTGTAGGGCGGCAGATACAGCAGGCTCGCTCCGACGCCTCGGATCGCCTCTTCGACGCCCGCCACCTTGTGAGCGGCAAGGTTATCGAGCACGATGACATCGCCCGGTGAGAGAGCCGGCGCCAGCATCTGCTCGACATGGGCCCGGAAGATCTCGCCTCTCATGGGGCTGTCCACGACGAGCGTTGCCACGATCCCGTCCTCGCGCGGGCCCGCCACAAAGGTGGTGGTGAGCCAGTGCCCGTGCGGCACAGCATCGACCACCCTGTGTCCGCGTGGTGCCCTGCCGTACCGGCGGGTCATGTTGGTGGCCGTGCCCGTCTCGTCCAGGAACACGAAGCGGCTGGCATCCATGAAGCGTTGCCACACGCGAAAGCACCGGCGCTCCTGGGCTACATCCATCCGGTCCTGCTCGGCCGCCCGGAGTGTCTTTTTTTGTGCGTCAGGTCCACTCCGCACACCAGAGTTCGAGCATCTGCTCGATGGCCACACCCGTCATGGCAGCCTCCTGGGTCAGATCAGGAGATTATGAGCCCATATTCAAAAGGTGCAACTGTAGTGGTAGGCTGACGTGAGCGTCCTAGCGTGCACAGACCCGAAACCACTGCTGATCGACCTCAGTCGTGTTATCCTGCACTGTATTTACGAGCAAATATTGAAAGTCATCATTACCTGCGCGCCCAACAGCAGAATTGCCGTCGCGCTGATAGAATATGATTCTATTGCGCGTTATGATGTTATTTTCCGCCCGCCTCAAAATATTCGACTCTTGCGACATGAACGCAACACCAGTCCTTTTAGTCACAATGAAGTTGTCTGACACCCGTGTACCAATCGCTGCTCCATAAGCTGGCGATCCGTTAGACAGGATTATCCCCGGCCCTGATCTTGGACATAAAATAGTATTGCTGGATACCACATGACCCGGGCCTGCTACGCGGATTGGTCGGGTATGAATAAGAATATTATCCGAAACGGAATTTCTATTACCTCCCCTAATTGTTGGTGCTGCATCCATGTCTTTGAAGATGTTCCAACGTATGATGTTTGCATGCGCTTTGAGAGAAATGGCTTCTCGATCTCCGCCAGCTCGAAAGAAAACGTTATGTTCGATACGAGCATGCATATCGATACCGGCGCCTCCGCCGTTAGGGCCTGCGATCTGTATTGGCTCCTGCCCGTTATCGGCACGTCGCTCAATGAACGCAAAACGGTTGTGGTGTATATAGGCACTAACGGGCTGCTCGTCGGCAGTGTCGACCCCAGCGCGAACCTTGATCGTCATTGATGGCGAGTGAGCAAATATGTTGAAGTCGATTTCTGCGTCACGAGCCGAGGAGTGTAAAATAATGCAGTGCCCGAACGTACTATTCGAATCACCACAACTCTCGAAATGAGAGTCCGACAGGCGGAATCCAGGCGCAGCCACGTTGATTGTTCCAGGTCCGGTCCTTTCGAACTTTAGCCCACGCAAGGCGACGTTGCCTCTGCGGACGTTGATCCGTGTATTCCCAGTGAACGTAACTCGCCCTTGTCCGTCAAGAAGCAACGGATTCCTCGACCCCCCAGCTATCTCAATCAGTGCATCGTCATAGTATCCTGGCTTGAGTACAAGTGTGCCGGCAGTATGCATGTTGACAATTACCTGGGATATTACATCTGGCGACAGCGAACTTCGTTCGTCCGACAACACCGAGGCAGATGGCTGGGATCGCGCGACCAGCATCATATCTGGCATCAGTTGCGTAGCAAGAATCTCAGTCCATGAGGAAA
Organism: Microvirga aerophila; assembly: GCF_003332305.1. GTDB lineage: Bacteria > Pseudomonadota > Alphaproteobacteria > Rhizobiales > Beijerinckiaceae > Microvirga > Microvirga aerophila. Next base: position 2,021 of record NZ_QOIO01000134.1, read on the forward strand.
GTGCCTTTTTCGACTGAAGAAGATATTGCCCCTCACGACATTCGGCAGTGATTGGTATTGCAAGAGATCGTCCCGAGACAACAACGGGCGTGCCGTCGGCGCATCTTCCTCGTAGAGCGACTGTGTCGGCTGAGTGATCCAGCTGCAAAGTAAGCTGGTCCTGTTTGAGAAGGATCTGAGGATCTGATGCCAAGGAGATGGCAGACTGGGCCGCCTCTGGTGCAAGATGCTGAGCCAAACTTGGATGAGTGGCAAGCAATGTTACCCATGTGAGTATTGATGCTAAAAGGTTCCTAGACCTCGCGGCACGGAGCAATGGGGTGATGCGCGAATGAATCACTGCAGCGTACAGCTGTCCTATGCTGTGAGAGCATTCAATTGAGACCAATGTAGTATGGCGAGCGTGCGTCAGGATCTTCACACCGGCCTCCTTCTGCATCGGATCACAATCTCGGGCCATCCGCGAACGTGGCCCTGCGATCCTAATGAAAATTGCCTCGCTTCATGGCACGTGCGGTCTGGCCTATTGCTCGAAGTCTCTCGACACCCACAACTAGCCGCAAACCACCGCAGGTGACCCTTGGCTGCCTTACACGACAAGTAAGCTTATCGAGAGAAAAAGCAAGATTACTCTTGCTGACTTACGCTAAGCGCTGCGATACCGAATGTTAACGGCCGCTTCTGCCGTCACGATGCGACCTCAACCAACGACTACATCACTGCAGCAATCGTGCGGGGGTGAGTTTCCCATCCGTGTTGGCCGCCAGCAGCGAGTGCTCGCTGCGCCAGCTAACCGCGAACTTCGACATCGACGACGTCTACCAAGAAGCCAACCGGCGGGAACTCGTGCAGGCGCCGGATATTTGAGGTGACGGAGCTATATTCTACTCTAACCCAATAGTGGCACTAGGTATCGCAGGCTTTTGCTTTCGGCTTATGTCCGCAATCCGCCTATGTTAAAGTAAGATCTAAGACGTGCTCCGTCCCGACATCATTTTACCCCAATTCTACGCCAGGTTCTCTAGAAAAAGTTAGCTTACGTGCCGGGCTCTTTGGACAGTCGACCGCGGAGCATTGTTTTCGACCCCGTCCTGCGTCTTAGTTTGCCTAAATACCCTATTAGCGCACTTCGTCTGCGAGGGGATGGGAATGGCGATGAAGACCGCAATGTATGGCATCCTCGGTCGCCAAAGGCGGCGCAGGACTGACGTCTTCAATAACGGTCTCACCTTTGTCTCGAACGCCGACCATTATGGCTTTGCACTCCGATGGTACCGCTCACTCCTCGGCCGCGACCGCCGCATCAGGGATCTCAAGACCAATGGCTGCCTTCATTAATGCTCATGATGTGTCGCTAGAACCTTTGTTCGAAAGCCTGCCCACTGCAGGTGAGCAGAGACCAGTCCTAAGCATTGTGTGTCCCTTGTTTAATGAGGCGCCGGCCGTAGCTGAATTGCTGAGACGTATTACAGAAGCGCTTGCAACTCCGGATCTCTCTTATGAAATCGTTGCCGTCGATGATGGTTCGACTGACGCAACGCTCGCGATACTTAAAGATGCTATGCTGGCCTACCCCAGCCTGAGAGTTCTCGAGCTCTATCGCAACTATGGGCAAGTGGCCGCACTCGGCGCTGGCATGTCAGTTGCTCGGGGTCGGTGGATACTCATGATTGATGGAGACCTACAGCACGACCCCGGAGATATCTGTCGGCTTATTGCGGCCGCAAACGAAGGCCATGACCTTGTTGCCACCTATCGTGAACGTCGAGAAGAACCCTTCTCACGATTAGCTGTGACTTGGATCGGGAACCACATCAATCGTTTTCTTACCGGTGTGGACATTGGTGACTTTGGGAGCTCTTACCGCCTGTTTGATTCTTGCCTTCTTGATATGCTCACAGATATGGCGGGCCATGTTCATTATAATACACCAGCTCTTTACATCAACGCTCGCTCTTGTATAGAAATACCTATCACTCAGCAACATCGTCCTCACGGGACAAGCAAGTGGGATCTAAATGCTTTCATCTCCTATAATCTAGACTTCCTTGCGCGATCGAAGAGGATTACCCAGCTTCTCCTTGCTATCGGAATAATGGGAATGGTGATCAGTGGTGTTCTTTATCTTCTCAGCTTGGCAGATGTTCTGGAAGGAGTTCGCGCAATAACTACGCCTATGAGTATCGCACTTGTGTCACTCCTCATCGTTCTGTCAGCCATTGTTTGGCGGGAAGTCATGCAAACTCAGCGGCTCGCGCGTGGTGAGCCCCCCTATCTAATTAATGGATTCTGGTTCGGGCGGGACGGTCAAATTAACCACAAGCCAGTTGCTCTATCGGGAAGCTATCCAAGGATGTATATGCGGGGATGTCTGAATAACAAAGCAGCGACACGTTGAGTGTTTGTCATGACCTACATCCTGAATTCGGATCCCAGAAGCTGGATCACGTAGTTCTGCCGGCTTGAGAACGCATTCCTTCAATCCGTTGTCGAGATCGCAAATCATCTACTGATATCAAATATTTTGGGAAGAAGGTGTGGGGCTTGATCTGTCTGGATAGCGTCTAGAGCATTTTCGACTTATACCAAGTCCCGCTGATCAGAACCGGTGCGCCCACTCCCGCAGGCCGAGGGACATGATCGTCCAGGGTCGATCCGT
>NZ_QOIO01000135.1 GCF_003332305.1 Microvirga aerophila
CATCACATCCTCCCGTGACCGGGAGGTGAATCATCAACTCACTGCAAAGAAAAGATCTTTTATGGGTTCACGACCTAGGTAATAGGTGCTGAGCGTTCTATGAAGCCGGAAAAGCCGCAACTGCTGCCTCTCGACTGCATGTCTTGTAATGGTGGCTTGTTCGTGATCGCTTGGTCAGCTCAAGTGGTCAAAGCTGACCTTCGCTGAAATGTGGGAACATCGCCAATTGACCCGTTCCGGACCTTCAGCATCCGGAGAAGACTGTCGGATGAGACGCTTGGAACTGCTCCGGCTGCACCCCCTTTATCGTAACTAATTGTCGCTCAAGAGCGGCAACCTGTCTTTGTGCAATGCAGCAACCCGTCGGGGTTCCAGGCGTTGTTCGTCCTGGAACCGGAGTCTTGGACCCCGAACGGAGACGATGCATGCGCAACATGGCAACAGACGCCAGTCCGAGACTGTCTCCGGCTGTTGGTGCGGCAGGAGCCGGTGGTGTCACGCGAGATCATGCGGCCGGCGAGGAGCGTGATTGGAGTCCCGCGAACCTCCGGAGACCTGGAGGAGCCAGCCGTTCCGGTTCGCGCCGATGGCTCGCGCCCGTTCTGATGGGCGCAGCAGCCGCCGCGTTGGGTGCGGCAGCCCTGTACAGCCGCAAGCAGTCCCAAGATGCCGAGCGCAGGTACCCGCCCATCGGCCAGTTCCTGAGCGTAGATGGGGTACGCCTGCACTACATCGAGCGCGGCCGCGGTGATCCCCTGGTGCTGGTCCACGGCAACGGCACCATGATCCAGGACTTCACCGTCAGCGGCCTCGTGGACAAATTGGCGGAGCGGTACCGGGTGATCGTGATCGACCGCCCCGGCTACGGCTACAGCTCGCGGCCGCGCCAGGTCTGGACGCCGCGGGCTCATGCCGGTCTGTTCCGAAGGGCTCTGGAGCAGCTTGGAGTCGAGCAGGCCACGGTCTACGGCCACTCCTGGGGCACCCTAGTGGCGGTGGCCCTCGCATTGGAGGCTCCATCGCTCGTGCGCGGCCTCATCCTGGGCTCAGGTTATTTTTACCCAACGCTGCGGGCAGATACGTTCCTGCTCTCGCCGCCAGCCATTCCCGTGATCGGCGATGCCATGCGCTACACCGTCTCCCCGCTCGTAGCCCGTGCGATCCTGCCCGGCATGATCAAGCGGGTGTTCCAGCCGGCTCCGGTGCCGGAGCGCTTCGAGCGAGAGTTCCCGAAGGCGCTGATGCTGCGGCCGTTGCAGCTTCGCGCGGCGGCGGAGGATGCAGCGCTCATGACGCCCTCAGCGATGGGACTGGAAGGGCACTACCGCCAGTTGACGATGCCGGTCACCATCATCACTGGTGCGGACGATCAGATTGCGGATGTGGGCCGCCAGTCCGCGCGGCTGCACGACGAGCTACCCGGGAGTGAGTTCATCGCCCTTCCAGGACTCGGCCATATGATCCATCACCTGGCTCCGGACGCTGTTGCGGACGCGATTGACCGCACCGCGCAGCAATCCAGCCGGGTGTGGGCCTTATGAGCCCGGCGGATCCGTGGTGTCCGCAGAGCCAGGTGTGGTAAGCTCTTACCCGGACTTTCTCACCCCAGTCACCCATGGCCTGTCTTCCGAGCACGAACAGCCGAACCGGCCTCGATTATTGCTCCACCTGAAGGATGACCTTGCCCCGGCCATGGCCTGAATCGAGCCGCTCGTGAGCCTTGCCGACCTCCTCGAGTCGCAGCACGGTATCGATCACGACCTTGGCCCGACCACGCTCGAATACCGGGGTCATTTCACGCAGCCGTGCGCCCTCACGGGTCAGGAAGGTCCCAAACAAGGTTTGGTTCTTGGTGTAGAGGGCGCTCAGATCGCCATCAGGTGGGAGAATGGTGGCGATGCGGCCAAAGGGCCGCGTCACCAGCGTGCTGAGAGAGACATTTCCGCCCGCTGTATCGAACGACGCATCGACGCCATGTCCGCTCGTGGCTCCCAGGATCCGTTCAGCCATGTCGGCATCACGGTAATCCACCGCCACGTCCGCTCCTAGCTCCTGCACGGCTGAGTGGTTGGCCTTGCTGGCCGTTGCGATGACCCGCGCACCTGCCGCCTTGGCAAACTGGATGGCGAAGGAGCCGACACCGCCGGCACCGCCGTGGATCAGCGCCGTCTCACCCGGACGGACATTCAGGCGACGGACGATCGCCTCCCAGGCCGTGCCGCCGGCGAGGGGAATGCCGGCCGCTTCGACATGGCTGAGATTGGCCGGCTTCGGCGCCACGATGCTTGCCGAGGCGATTGTGTACTCCGCATAGCTTCCGTGCGGATTGCCGAAGATCTCGGGCGTGTAGAACACCTCGTCGCCTACTTTGAACCCGGCCACACCCGGTCCGAGCCCCTCGACGATACCAGAGACATCGTAGCCGAGCACGGCAGGAAACGGGATCTGCGCCCAGGTCCCCGCCTGACGGATCTTGGCATCGACGGGATTGGTGCCGGAGGCGATCACCCGCACGAGAACTTCGCCTGGACTAGGCGCTGGCCGTTCGATCTCCTGATGCTCGAACACGTCTGGACCGCCGAACCGTGTGATCACCATCGCACGCATGTTCCCGCCTCCACTGGATGCGAGCCATGTGGATCAGGGTAAGGTCACTTCAAGCGTGTGCGGCCCCTGTTCCTCTTGCGTGCCGACCTGCGAATGTCTGAGTTTGGCACGAGGCGGAAGTGGGCCAATGGTCCGCCTAAATGAGGGACACCAGACCTCCTGAATGGGCAGGAGATTTCTCAGTCTGACGCAGAGCTGGCTCTAGATGGCCTCAACACCCTAGAGACGCCGATCACTCTTTGGTTTCCAGAACCATTAGCGTTGATGCCCTATCTTCGGCGCTCCTGCCGGTGCCGAGCCCGAAGGCGTGACCGAGGTCCCTGTACTTCCTGTAGTCTACCTCTGTGCCGATCCTGCGCAGCACTGCGATCCTGCGGCGGATCCTTGGGTATTGAGCGAGAGGCTCTGTACCGAGGCCATTGACCGACCTAGGTAAGCGAACTTCAAGCCGCCCGACCGTTCCGGTCCTGTGCCTCTCCTATCCAAGGACGTCCATGTTCCACCTGACATTCGCCCTGCCGAGCCTCTATGTCCTGGCACGGTTCGTGTGGCCGCTGCCCTGGGTACCGGGCGGGAAGATTGTCCTTGCCGTCGTCCTGCTCATGGCATCACAATACCATCTCTGGAGCCGCCTTTCGTCCGGCTCGGTCTTCTCGCCCGAGTTCCCGCGCGTTCTAGTGTTTCTGTTCAACTGGGCGTTCGGGGCGATCGTGCTGCTGGCGGTGATGCAGATCGCGCTGGACCTGATCGGGCTGGTGGCGAGGCTGTCTCGACCTGGCGGCTGGGCCACACCGGACGGCGTGCGCTACGCGGCCGCAGTGGCAGCCATGCTGCTCTCGGCCCTGGGCGTCTATCAGGGAACACGCGTGCCGCCGCTCAAGGATGTCGTGATCGCCATCCCCGGGCTGCCGCCGCAGTTCGATGGTTACAGGCTTCTGCAACTGACCGACCTTCACATCAGCCGCCTGTTTCCCAAGGAGTGGACCCAAGCGGTGGTCGAGAGGTCCAATGCGCTCGGAGTCGACTTGGCCGTGGTCACGGGTGACCTAATCGACGGCTCATTTGACGCCCGACGTGCCGACGTGGAGCCGCTCCGCGATCTGCGTGCGAAGGACGGCGTCTGGGTCATTCCCGGCAACCACGAGTACTTTTTCGGCTACGAGGCGTGGATGCGCCATTACGCCAGCCTGGGGATGCGCGTGCTTGCCAACGATCACGTGGTTCTGACCCGCGATGGCGGGTCACTCGTGCTGGCCGGCCTCACTGACCTGTCCGCGTCCAGGACCCGCCACTCGGCACCGGATCTGTCGGCTGCTCTTGCGGGGGCGCCGCCCAACGCTCCGGTGGTGCTGCTCGATCACCAGCCGAGGAACGCCGCACAGGCGGCTGCACGGGGTGTGGCGCTGCAACTGTCCGGGCATACCCATGGCGGCATGATCCTTGGACTGGATCGACTGGTCGCACGCGCCAACAACGGTTTCGTGTCGGGCCAATACACGGTTGGCGGCATGACACTCTACGTCAACAATGGCACCGCACTCTGGCCCGGCTTCGCGCTGAGGCTTGGGCGTCCGTCCGAATTGACGCGCATCACCCTGCGGCGGGCGCCGCAGGTCAGCCATCATCTACAGCCAGCGACGGGTTCGGGATTGCGACCGCATGCTACCGTCGCCGCAGGATGACTTCACGAGGACAACGCCGTCCTGCGTAATGGCAGCTTCTGGCACATGGCTGACCTTAGCCGTACGTCCGCACCTCCGGGATGAGTGGACCTCTACAAGGCCACGCTTAGAGACCGTACCTGACCCAGTGTAGACCTTCACAGGTGTCAGGGCATGTCTGACGTCTGCGCCTTGAAAGGGGGAGCGCCGGGCCGCCTTTTGGCCC
>NZ_QOIO01000136.1 GCF_003332305.1 Microvirga aerophila
CGCCGGCCATGATGGTCATCCCGTCCTTGACGAGCCCGGCCATGGCCGAACCTGCATCCTTGTAAACCTTGTCCATTGTCTTTCCTTCCCTTGGCCTTCCGTCTCATGCAAGCTCGTCACCAAGCACGTCCCTCACCCAGCGGAACGCCGCATTCGCAGCCGGCACGCCGGCATAGATGGCGCTCTGCAGCAGCAACGATTGAAGTTCGCCATCTGTCACTCCGTTCCTCAGGGCGGGACGGACATGGAGCTTGAACTCCTCCTCCCGGTGCAGTGCCACCATCATGGCCAGCGTCACCAGCGAGCGCGTCTTCCACGGCAAGTGTGGGTCGCCCCACACCTCGCCCCAGGCCGTGCGGGTGATGAAGTCCTGCCAAGGCTGAGCGAACGCGCCGGCTTTAGCCAGCGAGCGCTCCACGTGCTCCTCGCCCAGCACGCTCTTGCGGTTGAGCAGACCGATCTCGAACGGCACCGGACCTGGCGCCATATCGCTGCCGGCCTCATGATGTCGGTCCAGGAACGAGATCAGGTAAGCGCCGACCCTCTCGGCCTGCTCAACCGCCAGCAGATGTGCCGCATGCGGCAGAACAATCAGTTCGGCGTCTGAAACGTGGGATCGGATCTCCTCGGCCATGGCCACCGGTGTGGCGGGATCATTGGCTCCCGCGATCACCAGCGTGGGGGCCGCGATCCGCTGAACGACTGATCGCAGATCCATACGTCCGATGGCGGTGCAACAGACTGCATAGCCCACCGGGTCAATGCCGATGAAAGCCTCGCGGACCGGAGACACCCGCTCCGGTGCTTGGGCGGGATAGTCCGGCGTGAACCAGCGGTCCATCGTGGCCTGGACGATTGCAGCTGTTCCTTGTGCTCGCACCAGAGAGGCCCGTTCGTCCCAGGAGGCCTGCGTTGGCATGTAGGCTGTCGTCGCCATCAGCGTCAGGCTGATTACTCGATCCGGATAGCGGCTGGCCAACGCCTGTCCCGTCATGCCGCCGAGGGACAGGCCGACTGCATGAGCCCGAGCGATCCCGAGAGCATCGAGGAGGCCGACGAGATCGGCGGCCAGATCGTCGATCGTGAGAGGAGCATCGACGACTTGCGAGCGCCCGTGCCCGCGCGTGTCATACCTCAGGATACGATAGCGCCCCCGCAGGGCCGGAACGAGGGCATCCCACATCGCCAGCGTTGTGCCGAGCGAGTTCGAGAACACCACCACCGGAGCGCGAGTGGGCCCGCTAACCTCGTAGAAGAGATCGACACTATTTGCCTGGATCAATGGCATGGATCAGGTCCGATCGAGAACAGAGAGGGCATCGATGCTTCCATCAGGCGGCTCGGACGCCGTGGGACGGCTTCAATCCCAGGATCGCACGGGCCTCGTCCGGGGTAGCGACACTACGGCCGTGGCGGTGCACGGCGTTGGCCGCCAGAGACACCAGCTCGGCATTGGAGGCCGCCAGCCGGTCCTTGGTGACCCGGATGTTGTCCTCCAATCCGGTGCGGACCGCATCAGCCCCGCGAGCCAGCGCCCAGTCCATCACTTGAGCCTGGTGGCGCCCAATGCCGGCCGCGGTCCAAGTGCAGGCCGGGAACAGGTGTTTGGCTTCCGTGAGCAGGATGTCGAGCAGTCGCTCCTCTGGCGGCAGGGCATTCTGCACGCCCATAACAAACTGGATGTGCGGGCGCTCATCCAGCAGCCCTTTGTCAGCGAGACGGCGTGCGCCGTGCAGATGGGAGAGATCGAAGATCTCGATCTCTGGCCGCACACTGAACTTTTTCATCCGGCCGGCGAGATCCTCTACCAGGGTTGTGTGGTTCTCGTACACGATCGTTGGAAAGTTCACCGAACCGGTCGAAAGGGAGCCCATATCGGGCGACAGGTTCAGCGCAGTGCCGCGCTGGGACGGATCACGCCCCCGCCCGCCTGTGGAGAACTGGACGATCATCCCCGGGCACAGACGGCTTATCCCCTCCTGCACCTGCCGGAAGCGTTCCGGATCGGACGAGGACGTCTCGTCATCGTTGCGGACGTGGATGTGCACCAGACTGGCTCCGGCTTCATAGGCCTCCCGCGTGCTCTCCACCTGCTCGGCCGGCAGGATCGGGACCGCTGGGTTGTCCTTCTTGCGGGGCACTGAGCCCGTGATGGCGACGGCAATGACGACGGGGTTCATGGCAGGGGTCCTTTGATGCTGAATGAGATGTTGAAAACGCCTCAAGGTCTTGGCATGGTCGGGTGGGGCGCCAATCGCGTTTGGGCCGCGAGCCGGATTGAGGCGTTGACCGCGCCGAAGCCCTGATAGCCACGACGCTCGACGATCTCGAAGAAGAAGCCTCCCTCCAGGGTTTTCGTATAAACCTGGAAGAACTCGGCCGCGCCCTCGCGATCGTACAAGATGTTGGCGTCCCGCAACCGATCGATTTCATCGGCAGACAGGTCCGTGCGTGCTTCCAGATCGTCGTAATAGTTCTCAGGAATCGGCAGAAGCTCGATGCCGTTGGCCCGCAGCCGCTCGACGGTGGCGAAGATGTCGGAGGTGGTCAATGCGATGTGTTGGACGCCAGAGCCGAAGATGTCGGTCAGGAAGCGTGACGCCTGGGTGTGCCGGCTCTGGGAGGCATTGAGGGCAAGCCGGAAGGTCCCATCCTCGGTCTCCACCACCTGGCTCTGCACGACGCCGCCAGGGTCGATGACGTTCTGCGTGGGGGTCTTCCTCACATCAAGCAGCGAGATATAGAAGAGAAGCCAGGTCAGCATCTCCTCATAGTGCATCGCCTGCGACAGGTGATCGTAGGCCGTGAGGCCGGCACCGGAGAAATCGCCATGGTGTTCGATCACAGGCTCGAAATCCGCATCCCACAGACGATTAAAGCCGGTCTTTTGGTCGACGAAATAGATCAGACTCCCACCAAGGCCGCGGACGGCCGGGATGTCGAGTTCTCCGGGCCCTACAGCCTGCCGGAAGGGATGATCCAGGAGCCTGACGGCCCGCTCGAGGGTGGCTGGTGCGTCATCCACCCGCAGGGCGATGGCGCAGACCGACGGCCCATGTGTGATGTTGAACGAGTGAGCGAAACCCTCCTTGTCACAGTTCACGACGATGTTGATGTCCCCCTGCCGCCAGTGCGTCACCTCCTTCGAGCGATGCTTGCCAACCTTACCGAAACCAAGACCACTTAAGGAGTGCTCAAACGCTTTTGCGCTTCGCTCGTCCATGGCGAACTCGACGAACTCCACGCCATGGCAGGCCGCCCGGGGCGGAAGATCGGGCAGGCCCGACACGGGACTGCCGGTCCGCCTCTGAAGCTGGTCAAGCATGAAGAGCAGCGAGCGTTGTCCGTCGACCGCGACGCTGCGGGCCGACCCTGCGCGAAAGCGGTCGTTGAAGATCTCCAGCGAGATCAGACCGTCGAAGCCTGTGGCCTGGAGTGCATCCATGAAGTCATCGACGGCGAGATCCCCCTGCCCTGGGAAGCACCGGTAGTGCCGGCTCCAGGAAAGATAGTCCATGTCGAGCAGCGGAGCATCGGCCACCTGGACGAGGAAGATCCGATCGCTTTGAATCGACCGGATTGCATCGAGCGGCGTCCCACAGACCAAAGCATGGAAGGAATCCAGCACAAGGCCGATGGAGGGATGGTTGGCGCGACGCACGACCTCCCACGCATCACGGTAGTCATTGATATGGCGACCCCAGGCCAGCGCCTCGAAGCCCACCCGGATGCCGCGCTTGGCTGCGCGTTCCCCAAGTTCGTGAAAATCGGCAGCCGCCCGGTCGATGCCGCCGAGGGCATGCGGTGAGACATTGCTGCACACCAGCAGGAGGTTACATCCAAGCTCCTGCATCAGGTCGAACTTGCGCTCGGCCCGATCGAACACTTTCGCCCGTTGCGGCTCGGGCATGCCTTCGAAGTCGCGGAACGGCTGGAACGTGATCGTCTCCAGGCCAAGATCCGCAACAATGCGGCGCACATCGGCAGGAGTGCCATTGAAGGACAGGAGGTCATTCTCGAAGATCTCGACCCCCTTGAACTGGGCGGCCGCGATGGCTTGGAGCTTCTCGTCCAGGGTGCCGCTCAGTGAGACAGTGGCGATGGCGGTCTGCATGGCTTCGTATTCCGCTTCTAGCGCTTGGTATCGGGATGCTGCCTCCAGCCTGGCGGGAGACAGCAGATCTTCTCGTTTCGGGACTTAGCCTCCGATGAGTTTGGCCGGCCACATCACGAGTTGCGGGAACAGGACCATCAGAAAGAGCACCACGAGCTGCGCCAGCAGGAACGGCCAGACGCC
>NZ_QOIO01000137.1 GCF_003332305.1 Microvirga aerophila
GAGGCAAAACACCAGCTTTTGGCAGGTCAGTCTCCAGGAATCGGAATATTGTTATGTTTCGCGAATATGACTAACCCTCTAGGTTCAATTGATTGTGGGTTGTTCAGGGCCGACTACTTCATGGATGAGCCGAACTGCGGGTTCGGCATTATGCCGTGATCGAGGTCACGGCTCTACTCACCCGGATTAACCTGCGCGGCGATCGACCGAGCAGGATGGGTATTCCGGCTGATGTCGTGTGCCTCGGCGCAGAGGCTCTCCCGAGCGTGGTCAGCCGCGATCTATCAGCATCTAGTCGACACCTCCCGCCGCTTGCTCACTCGCCGGCGCAGCGAGGTTATATCGCGCCGCACTCAAGCCATGCGCGGCCGGGCACGGAAGCTGTGGCCGGTCTCGAACGAGGTTGTGTTAAAACGCTGACGGGCCACTCCTTGGAGCAATCCTATGTCTTGTGGACCCAGCTAGGTCGGAAAATAGTTCGTCAAGGCCGGGTTCATTGGAGCTTTCACACCGCGTCATCCCAGAGCAGAAGCGTGCGGCACTCCAGACGCGTCTTTTTCAATGCCACCTAAAAAGCGCGAGCAGCGGTCGATGGTCATATAGAGGAGGCGTTTTCAGCTCATCCCATTGGTAGCCTGTAACTCTAGCAGGTATTGGATGTTCATAAGCACGGAGCCGAGATCATCCTCTTGAAGGTGCCGCTCTCCCACTTGGAGCGGTGGGCCGGCGGCTGCAGGCGCTCCAGCCCTTCGGCTTTGAGGATACGTGAAATCCGATCGGCGCAAGGGACAGACTATGGCGCATTCCTCGTCTGTGGCTTTCAAGGGCAGCTTGTGCTGCCGGTTCGAGTGGTCCTGGTATCCCTCAGCTCCCTAATCACGCTATGGGCGGATGGTCTCGTCCCCTCAAAGCGCCAGACGTATTGCTCAATCGCCCAATCCTAACGACCACGTCGACGCTCCAGCTTTTAGTGGCATACGGGAGCCTGCCATATTGTATTCATAATTGATGTATAGCCAAAACAAATGAAGAGAAAATTGTGAAAATATTCAACTGTACCAGGAACGTCTCTTCTAAACGGCACCAAGAATAGATATCTACTCACAACAAGTCTCATAGGGGCATATTAATATGACGGGAACCTATAAGGAATTCCTTTCTGCACTTGCGTTGAGCGAGTCCAGCAACCGCTACAACTTCGTCAACAGCCTGGGGTTTGCCGGGGCCTACCAGTTCGGCGAGGCTGCCCTACGCATGGTCGGCTACTACAAGCTGGATGGCACCAATAGCCTCCCGAATGACTGGAACGGCGGCTGGACCGGAAAGGACGGCATCAGTACGTCGGGAAGACCATCGACGGGGTCACACTCACCGAGTCTGGCATTCTCGGCGGCGCTCATCTGGTCGGCGCCCCGCGAGTGGCAGATTACCTGAAGTCCGGCGGCACGAACGTTGCGAGTGACCAAGCCGGGACCACGGTTTCGAGCTACGTCAAGAAGTTCAACGGCTATGACGTCGGTCCAGCGCTTGAAATCGCAAGGGAAGCGGGACGATGATCACTTGTTGGTACATCCAAAGAAAAACAAGTGTCGAAGCTATTTAGCAGCGGACGTATAACTTTGGATCTAGATGCGGGCTGAGAGTAGCTTATGTCAAAATCACAGCTCTCCGAGGCAGTTGGCCGATCCTACAATACCGCTAGGAATAAACACTGATTTGCTTCCCGATCTCAAAGGCCAGGGTTCAACAGATGTATAACTTGATTAGCCTAGGTCTTACAGTTTTAGCAATTGTGGTCATGATCCCGTTGCTGATATTACTTGGTCAAGCAATAGCAGCTATCCTTCCCTTTCAGCAGGAGGAAACAGTTGTAGGAACTACGAGGGCGAGCGTAGCCGTCATCATACCTGCGCACGACGAGGCATTATCGATTGCTGAAACAGTCTCTAATGTTCGGGAGCAGATGTCCGGCTGCGACCGTATTATTGTTGTTGCAGATAATTGTTTGGATGATACCGCTGCCATTGCAAGAAATTCTGGTGCGGAAGTAGTGATTCGAGAAGATCCAAACAATATCGGCAAGGGATATGCATTAGACGCTGGTATCCGCCACCTCGCCCAAACAGGCCCTCGGGGGGTGGTTATTATATTGGATGCGGACTGCCTCTTTGGACCAGATGCTCTAGCGATTTTGACATCAGCCTGTAAACGGTATCAGGTACCCATTCAAGCCCTCAATCTCCAGATCGCTAAGGTCATCGCTGTCTCTTCTGAGGGTCGGAACGCGCGCGTAATCGAATTTGCGTGGCGGATACAATGCTCGCTACGCAAAATAGGTTACATGCGCCTCGGCCTTCCTTGCCAACTCATGGGGACAGGGATGGCATTCCCTTGGAACCTATTAGTTTGTCAAAGCTTGGCTACAGGCCATATTACTGAAGATATAAAGCTAAGTGTTGACTTAGCCCTTTTGGGGAGCCCGGCTCGGTTCTGTCCGCAGGCAGTAGTAACCAGTGAGATGCCTCCAAGTATGAAGGGGCGCCATGACCAAAGGAAGCGATGGATCCACGGGTATCTCTCTACAGCGCGAGTATACATTCCAAAATTATTTAGAGAAGCTTTCCGCCGGGGTGATGTATCTATATTCGCTCTCGCGTGCGATCTCGTCGTGCCCCCGCTAAGTATTCTAATTATGTGTTGCGGTGTTGCGCTAGGGGCATCGCTGCTGTGGTATATCTCTACTGGAGTGGTCACTCCATTTCTTTTAAGTATTTTTGACAATATCGTTCTAGCGTGTTTCCTCACAATAGCTTGGTTTTATTGCGGAAGAGGACTCATAGGATGGCGGGAATTGATGGTAGCCCCGCAGCACTTGCGGACCGTTGGGCGAATTTTCATCTCCTATATAGTCGGTGAGCAATCCACGTGGACACGTGCAGAAAGAAAGAAGTAGTTGCGCCCGAACAGATTCCGAGCAGCTCTGGTACACTACCTGATGATCGACGTGAAACTGCAACTATCGATGTCATTCCGATGATGCATCAAGACAGCGGCATCCCAAGTTGGCTTTGTTCATCGGCCGCACGAGTTCCGCTCTAAGGTCGCGGAGGCGTACCGAGAAGGGATCGTGCTCGCGTCCAAAGTACCAGAGGGCAATCCCTATCTATGATGGCGATACATTGGACGCCACCATGGGGCGAGCCGGAGCGGGTTTATATCGAATGCTAAAGCCCAGCGATGGTACTGCCCCATCTTCAATGCTCGTATACCTCAAAGCCAAACAGTAATATATACGCTTCGTGTACTAAATCTGGGTATCTACATAGGTGTGCAGGAGCTGCTCCATGCAAGCCTTTAATCTGCACGCCTTCTGTTCGCACGTCTGCAGACGGCCGCCGGATCGCGGGCAGCTTCTCCTTAGTCGTCCTTGAACGACCCACAACTTATTGAATTTAGAAAGTTTTCGTCTTCGCCAGGCATTGTAGAATGCCGATTCCTGGGTGTCGGCCTGCCAACCTCTGGTGTTTTGCCATGGGCCCCAAGTTGACGATATCGAGCTCCTGCGATCTCTACCGCAGCCGTCTCGATCAGCGTCATGAAATGTCCCGCCTGGCGGCTCTCGTCGATTGGGAGAGCTTCAATCAGGAGTTAGGCTGCTTCTATCTCCGTCGGACGACCTGCCAAACCACGCGGTTGATGATTGGGCTGTCCTACTCTTCAACACCCCTTCGATCTATCCGATGAGGCGGTGGTGCAGCGCTGGATTGAGAACCCGTATAGCAATGGTTCTACGGCTGAGAGTTCTTCCAGCATCAGCTGCCGTGCGATCCGAGCTCGCTGACCCGCTGGCGCAAGCGGCTCGGACGCGAGGGGCTGGAGAAGCTCTTGGCCGCCACCATCAAAGCCGGACTCCGCACTGGCGCCGTGCGACCCTCAAGCCTGGAGCGGATTCGCGTCGACACGACCGTGCAGTCTTGGGCCATCGCTCATTCTACCTCTTTGGACGGCTCTCCCGTTGCAAGCAGAATTGGCTCTGATCGGCGTGGGTCAGTTGCAAACATCTATCCGGCGTCACCCGTGACTGGGGCGCCCAAATGGGGAATCCGCTCGCGCACGCCTCTATAGCTGGTCGGCCTCACAGGCCGCGGTAAAAATCAGGCTCGTTGCGCGCCGGTCCGACCTGTGCCTTTCATTTGCCTCTCATGCTCGCAAGGCTGGTGACGTCCTCAGGCGGCGACGCGGTACGGCTCGCCCGTTCGCAGCACAGCCCAGATGATCCGTGCT
>NZ_QOIO01000138.1 GCF_003332305.1 Microvirga aerophila
TGGCGGGGTGTGCCTCGACGGCTTGGATCAGGAAGGTCTCATAAGGCACCAGTTTGCCACCTCCCGGCGGACGGCCTTGGCGGGCGGGCGCCGGCGAGCCGAACCGCCGCTGGCGCTGCATCAGCTTGATGGCACAGCTGTCACTGACGCCAAAGTGGCGGGCCGCCGTCCGGCAGGAATGGCCCGCCTCGACGAAGGCTGCAACCCGCATACGAAGATCGAGAGAATAGCAGTGACCCATGATCCACCTCCCGTCCGACGAAGTGAATCACAGATCACATCAACCCAGAACCCTAAGAGTCGAATTTCCAGTCCGATGCTTTAGGCCTTGAGACTTGTAGAAGGCGTGCATCAAATATGTCCGTGCGATGATGGCCGTTACGATGAACACCTCAGAACGGAAATAGCATGTCGGGCTGTTATACGCCTGAACTGCGAGAAGCATTGCTTCTCTGGATTTTATGATTAGCTCATCAGACTTGATGTGAAGACCTGTTTTTGGGTCCAGATTGGGCCAGCTACTCAGGAAGCCTTCGAGTTCCGTATCACTCGCCGCTTTGACGGCTTTATGGATGCGTTCTTGTTTGATGTCTACAATTCGAGCCTGGTTCAAGGAACGACCCGGTCTGCTAAAGTAGGATAGCATCTCCTGGTTGGTGAACCGCTTGGAGGCGATCATCGCCTTCACAATGGCTACTTCCCATTTCTGCAAGGTGTTCTTGGGTGTCATAAGGCACTCGGGCGGATTCCGACGCACACCACAACAAAAATTGATCAGAGTCCAATGAGGCAGATGTCTTCTCCCCAGAAAGCAATAGCAGCATGCCTCATAGTAGGCATCGGTGCCGGTATGGTGTTCCGTATCATCATCTGTTTGGCTTTCTCTGGCATCCAGTGGAGAACAGCAGCGCGAAACAGGAAGGACGACAATGTTCGGCCAATCACATTCTCATAGAGTCTGGAGGATGATGAGCACCCTGATCGACGCCCGCCCCGAATGGGCTGATCAGGACACGTTCGAGGCCGACCGGGAGAAAATGCTTCGCTATGGGACCTCCATCGGCATGACCATTGAAGATCTAATGAGGATCACCGATCCGGACGTGATCTTGTGGCTGTGGGCGGCGGCTGAGGCAAAGACGCTGGAGTGTGAAAAAGTTTGATTCTAGAACTCCGTGAGGGATGGCAGTTGCGATGACGACAGGCATTCTCTGTGCGACGCCTGAGGAGTTCGACACTCTTCACCACCGGTTCCAGTTCGACCCGGGGCCTACCGCCCTTGCTGGTTTCCAGTTCTGGAAAGGATATGTCCCAGACCGTGCTCGATCCATTGTCCTAGCCCAGTCGGGTATCGGGAAGGTCAATGCCGCCACGCTGGCCACGATCCTGTTCACGACCTTCGGGTGCGACGACCTGATCTTCTCGGGTGTCGCAGGAGCCCTGACCGATCTTGAGGTTGGCTCAGTGGTGCTGGTAACCAAGGGAGCTACCCATGATTATGGACTGGTGAGCAACGGCGTCTTCACCTGTGTCCCGGTCGGAGACCTCGCGTTGCCAGGAATTGCCCAGCCGTTGCAGGATCTTCCGTCCGTCCCATCCGAAGTTCAACGCGCCTTGGAGCTTCTCCGGGATCGAATGGCCGACAACCTTGCGATCCGGCTCGGGGCGGTGCTGTCGGGAGATGTCTTCATCAACTGCCAAGAGGCCCGAACACGCCTTCAAGGCATGGGAGGGGACATAGTGGATATGGAATCCACGGCAGTCCTCGAAGTGGCCAGCCGTTTTGGCAAGGGAGCCTACATCGTCCGCACCATCTCGGATGGAGCAGGGGACGACAGCCATCTCTCCTATACCGAGATTGGCCATCGTCGCCCACAACTCGGCGCTCTGCGTTGAGGATCTGCTCAAGATCATGCCCTAACAGGAGCATCAGTCAGGCGCGGACAGTCGCGGGAGAATTGGAACCGGAGTTTACGCGAGGGCAGATGGTCGGGAGCCCAACTCGATCTATTCTGGTAGTCCTGCTTTCCGAAGCCCTTCCGCCATACGACCCCTCAGTGGAGACGAGGGAGGAGCCGCGTCAATGGCCTTCGAAACAGTCATATCTGGGTACGCGTCCAAGAAGCGGGCCACCGCTTGCTTAGCCTCTTCTAGGCGGTCAGCTTCGGCGTATGCTGCGGTCAGGAGCCGGTAGCCCCAGGTCGCATCTGGTCTCTCACGAAGACCTTTCTCGATCCATTGCGCCGCCTCATCACATTGGCCTTTCGCGAAATATGCGGCTCCGATCCCGATCAAGGCGCTGAAACGCATCGGATCGAGCGGACTGAGGCGCATGGCCCGCTGAAAATGCTCAATGGCAGTGTCGTGTCTTCGCATGTAGGTATTCGACCAGCCACTGCGCAGCCAAGCCCAGGCCGAGTTGGGGTCTAGCGTCAGCGCCTTCTAGACAACGGTGAGCCCGAGGTCAAACTGACCAACAAGGTTATACGCGGCACTCAGCACCGTCAGCACTAGGGTATCACTGCTGTCGAGAGACGCAGCCTCTCGGGCCAGTCGAAGGGCCTTGGCTCTGTCCGCCGCTGGATCGGGGGTCCGCATGTATGTGACACGCTGGGCATAGCACCACGCGGCGAGGGCCTTGGGCAGGGCATAGGTCGGATCGAGCACCATTGCCTGCTCAGCCAGCCTAAGCCCCTCGGCGGTGACTTCTGCATCGTGTGACCAAACGGCGGGTAGTGCCCGCATCACACAGTCATATGCATCGAGGCTGTCAGGCCGCTTACGCTTGGCCCACTCAATTTCGGAGAGGGTAATAGTCGGCTCAAGGGCTCCGACAATGGCCTCGGTCACCCGATCCTGAAGATCGAAGAGGTCCGTAACGTTCCCATCGTACCGCTCAGTCCAGATGTGGCTGCCGGTGGTGGCATCAATCAGTTGGGCAATGATGCGAAGCCGGTTTCCCGCCCTCCGGACGCTGCCCTCCAGCACATACCGCACGCCAAGTTCTTGGCTGACTTGGCGCACATCAACCGCTTTGCCCTTGTAGGTGAAGGTCGAACTGTGGGCGATGACGAACAGCGACCGAAAGCGCGACAGCGCCGCAATAATCTCCTCAACGATTCCATCGGCCAAGTAGTCCTGTTCGGGGTCGCCGCTCATGTTTCTGAACGGAAGCACCGCAATGGAGGGCTTGTCGGGCAGGGGGAGCGATTTAGCCTTCCCTTTTCCTGCTGGAGTGGGCAAGGTCGCCTTCAGTGCGAATGCTCGTACCGGCTCTTCGATGTTCTTCACCTTTTGCGGCCCGAGGTCGGAAAAGGTGAAGGGCACAACCCTGCGCACATACCCGTAGGCAGCGTCGGAGAGGCAGACGCCACCCGGTTCAGCAATGCTTTGCAGTCGGGCCGCGATGTTCACTCCGTCGCCCAATAGGTCGCTCCCGCGCACCATCACGTCACCGACATGAACTCCAATCCGGAACTGGAGGCAACGCTCGTCGGGGGTGTCATGGGCTGCTTGAGCCAGAGTCTCTTGCACAGCTACGGCACATTGGACGGCATCAACAGCACTAGAAAACTCAACGAGAATGCTGTCCCCAGCCGTGTTGGCGATCCGTCCACCGTGCTCGGCAATCAACTGGTCCATCACCTCGCGATGGGCAGTCAGTGCCTCCAGAGTGCCGACCTCATCCTGTTCCATGAGGCGCGAATAGCCTGCCACGTCAGCCGCGAAGATGGCTGTCAGCCGCCGCGCGACCTTGTGCTCCTGTGGACCCATTGGACCCTCGGTGCTGTTTGAGATCTGATTCTGCTTGTGCCTGGGTAAGGTGTCCAGTCTGGATTTGGTAATGGAGAGTTGAAACAGAGATACGAGTGCAAGTGAGAAGCCGCGACATCTATCTGTCTGGCAAACCAGCCTGACGTAGGGCTGCTGCGAACTGTGCTACTCTCTCAGGCGCGGTAAACTCCATCTGCTCCATCATGGTGACCGTGAGGCTGGGGGTAGCTTCGAGAAGCCTTTGCGCCGCCGTCCTGGCCGCGTCCAACCTTCCAACTTGGACATAACTCGCAACGAGGAGCGCACGGGACACCATAAAGGACGGGTTTGACTGGACTGCGAGGTTAGCGGCGGCAACCGCTTCCTCACTCTTCCCGCTGAACAGGTAGGCAAAGCCCATTCCTAAATACGGGTGATAGTTCATCGGATCGAGCGGGCTGAGGCGAACCGCCCGCAGCCCATGCTCGATCGACTTGTCATA
>NZ_QOIO01000139.1 GCF_003332305.1 Microvirga aerophila
AATCAGGAAGAATGGTCAAAAGCGAGCAGAGAAGAAGCTCAAGCATCGGTCCGCTCCTTCGGCATGCGAGAGAGGGTGTCACGGTTCTTCATGGCCTACTCCGCCGCGCCCGCCGGTTTGACGAGTTGCAGCTCCTCAGGGGCTATGGTGGGCCGTCGTGGCCATAGCTTTCCCTTCGGCCCGAACCGGGATCGGGCGAGATCCCATCAAGGCGAGCGCTGTCGGCGCGGCTTCGTCGGCGCGGCGCCCTGGGCCATCTCCAGGCAGGTCAGCATGTCGACGTAGCTGGGCGAGCCGCCGATCTGGGCTTCCCCCCGCAGGTCTCGCGGTGGGCCGCCGCCGCGCTGCCCCACATCGCCTTGAGCTTGCGCTCGGCGTCCGTCTCGTCCTGCACGCAGCCGTCATAGGGGTTGGCATCTTCCGCGAGCAGACGCGGCGCGGCCCGGCAGGTCGCGTCGATGTCAAGCCGCGGAACCTGCTGAGCCGCGGCGGGGCTGAGACAAGCTCCTGAAACCAGCAACGCAATCCCCAACCGGTATGCCCTCATGATAACCTCCTCTGCGAGTGGTAGCAGTCCAAGGCGGCGCACAGCGACGAGATACCATCAGCACGCCACCATGATCTTCGTCCGGTGGACCGTACCTCGCCCACTGACCTGTCCGTCCGGACGATGATCAAGGGCATGGTGCAATCGCTGACCACGATCAGCACTCCACCAGCTTGTTGCGGATTGCATAGCGGATCAGCGCCGCAGTCGTGTCGAGGTTGAGCTTGCCCATAGCCGTGGCCCGATGAGTTTCGACTGTCTTGGTGCTGATGCTGAGGATGTCTGCGATCTGCTTGTTCGTCTTGCCCTCAGCGATGAGCTGCACCACGGCCTTCTCGCGGGAGCTGAGGGCCGATGGGTCTGCAATGCCTTTCGACAGGTAGGTTTCCAGCAAGGCCTCGGAGACCTTGCCCGTGAAGAACGGCTTGTGGATGGCTAGGCTCTCCACCGCCGAGATCAGGAACTGCCTGGCATCGGATTTGAGCAGGAACCCCCGGGCACCTGCTTCGAGAACGTCCCGCACCAGGCTGTCCGTGTCATGCATGGTGAAGATGAGAATTTCCACGCCTGGAACACGCCCCCGGATCTGCCGGGCGGCCTCGACCCCGTTCACCAGTGGCAGGGCATAGTCGAGGACCACGATGTCGGGCCGGGTGGCCAGGGCCTGGTCGATGGCCTCCTTGCCGTCCCGGGCCTCGCCGACCACCTCCCAGCCCTCATGCCCTTCCAGGATGGCCCGGACGCCAGAGCGGACTACGTCGTGATCGTCGGCGATCAGAATACGCGTCATCACGAGACTTCCTTCCGGCGACCCAGTGCCTGCGGCCGTTCCGGTGAGCCCGAGTCCAGGGCAGGATACACCTCCCGGCAGCCAACCCCACCTGCGCAAAACCCTGAATCTACGGGAGCCAGACCCTGAATCTTCAGGAGAGGGCCTCGCCGTCCGCCTTGGCTGGACCTGAGAGCCACGTCATCCGCAGGCGTCCGGCAGGGAGCGGCGCCCGGCCGGCACTGGGGACGGGGACCATTGCGACGATGACAGTGCCGCCCCGGCCCGTCCGGATCCGCAGGTCGCCACCGAAGTGCTCCAGGCGGGCCCGCATGCCTGCAACACCGACGCCGAGCCGGATCGGCCCATCTGGGCCTGCCATGCCATGTCCGTTGTCGCGGATGCGGACGACCAGGTATCGGGACGTGATCCGGGCATCGACTGACACGTGCGAGGCGCTTGCGTGCCGATGCACGTTGGTGAGGGCCTCCTGCACCACGCGCAGGACCGCCCGCTGCATGTCCGGCGGCAGCTCGTCAACCTCCTCCGGAATCCGGATCCGTGCGGCGAGCCCCGTCCGCCCGGCGAAGCCTTCGGCGAAGTCCCGCAACGTGGCCTGGAGTCCATCCTTCGCCAGGTTCGGCGGATGCAGCAGGTAGGCGAAGATGCGTAGCTCCCGGAGCGCCTCAGTGAGCAGGCGCTCGACCTCCGCCAAGATCTTGCGGCCCGCTGGGCTCTGCCGCACCTCCGCCTCAAGTGATGATAGTCCGAGGTGTGCCGCCACGAGATGCTGCGCCGTTGAGTCATGCAGCTCGCGGGCGATGCGTTGCCGCTCCTCCTCCTGGAGGGCGAGCAACTGCCCGGACAGTTCTCTGACCTTCTTGTTCGCTCCCGTGACCTGATCCGACAGCGCTCGGAGCGGCTGCTCCACCTGGCGGGCCGTGAACAGCGCGGCGAGGCCGCCGGCCAGAACAAGGAAGGTCGCCATTCCCGCCATTTGCCGCAGGACGCCGGTGACCGGTGCATTGACGAGGGAGATCGGGACCGCGACCACGGTCGTCCAGTTCGTTGCCCCGGAACCGCGGTATGCTACCAGGACTGGCACTCCGCGCTCGTCCACATCCTCGATCAAGCCTTCGACCGTCTCGCTCCCGTTGGCGGCGAGGCGCGCCGCGAGGGCGTGTGGCATGGGGATCCGCGACGACGTCTCGGCCCCTCTCGTGGTCACGATCGGCTGGAGCTTGCGGTCATAGAGGCCTCGCGTCGACCCTTCGGGAGTGTCCTGACCACCCAGGATGGCCCCGAGGCGGTCCTGCGACAGGATGGTGGTGATGAAGCCTTTCATCGTTCCGTCGTCGTGGTTGATCCGCAGGCTGAGCGCGATGATCGTCGTCCCGGGCTTCGCGAGGCTCGCCATGCGGCCCGACACCGTCCACCCGCGCTCGCGCACCCGGTTGATGGCCTCAGGATAGGTTGGGAAGTCCCGGTGTCGGGGAAGCACTGCCCCGAACGGCCGGAGTGTGTTGGCAACCTGCCCCTCCAGATCCTGAAGGATCAACCAGGAGCCGTCAGGGATGGGCGTCGCCTTGAGCTGGTCGTAGAAGCCCTTGGCGTCGCCAGACTTCAGGGCAGGCGATGAGGACAGGCCCTTCAGCAGGGAGTTGCCTGCCGCCACCTCCTGGTCGAACCTGAAGGACAGCGCAATCGCCGTCTCCAGGACGCGCTCCCGGATGTGCTGGCGCTCATGCAGAGCGTGCGAGAGCAGCAGCGCCGCCGCGACGACGCAGGTGACGAGGATGACGGCTGTGAAGGTCAGGGCAACCCGGCGCCGCAGGCGGAGCGGCAGGCCTGGAAGGGAACGCGCTACCATCGGGACGATGCCATCGCTCATGACGGCGACCTCCGGCCGCAAGGGCAACGCAACGAGACCGGAGGTCGCGACGAGGACCGTCGGTCCAAAAACGTACATTAAACCCTGAGCCGGTACTATGTCGACTGAGATTGACATGAAGCTGCGAGCCTAGCACCCGACCGACGCATTCGGGCTGGATTCCAGCCACCGTTGCCGGTGGAAGGCCCAAATCAGGGTTTGCCTCCATCAGTTTCAGGACGGACCCTGATAGGCGGGTGGCCGGGCGCCGGATAATACTGCAAGCATGCCAGGAGCGGAGCAACGCCCATGCCGCAGGCCACACTCCACCGTCGTCACAGCCACGGGCAACTAGACCATCCCGTCGTCGACATGATCCGAATTCCCGGCGGCACCTTCCGGATGGGCTCGGACCGGCACTATCCCGAGGAGGCGCCGGTCCACCGCGTGACAGTGAATGCGTTCTGGATCGACCGGGCGCCGGTCACCAACCGGCAGTTTCGCGATTTCGTTCGGGCGAGCGGGCATGTCACCTTTGCCGAGAAGCGGCCCGATCCGAAGGACTATCCCGGCGCCCTGCCGCACATGCTCTTTGCCGGCTCGCTCGTCTTCGCGCCGCCAAACCATCCGGTCGATCTCCAGAACTGGAGTCAGTGGTGGACCCTGCTCAAGGGTGCCGACTGGCGCCATCCCTATGGCCCGAAGAGCACCATCCACGGTCTCGACAACCATCCCGTCGTGCACGTGACGTACGCGGACGCGCTCGCCTTTGCCCATTGGGCCGGCAAGGACCTGCCGACCGAGGCCGAATGGGAGTTCGCGGCTCGCGGTGGACTCGACGGGACCGAGTTCGCCTGGGGGCCGAGCCCACGCCGGAAGGCCGTCAGATGGCCAACACGTGGCAGGGCGCCTTTCCATTCCAGAATACGCGGCTCGATGGTTACGAGCGCACATCGCCGGTCACGGCCTTCCCGCC
>NZ_QOIO01000014.1 GCF_003332305.1 Microvirga aerophila
AACTTCAAGTTCGGCACGTACTAAGACGTCTGGCTTGCGCCAGTGCAAAGGCCCGGGGCAACCCGGGCCTTTTTGTTAGGCGGCGACTGCGGTGGCGGCAAAGGCCGGCACCCGTGCGGCAAAATCATCAAGCCATCCCACCAGCCCAGGATAGCTCAAACGCCTGCTCGCGACTAAAAGTCAGCTTTGCTTCTGCCTGAACTTGTTGTGGCACGCGCCGCAATTCTGAAGGATCTTCGGAGCCTCGGCCTTGAAGGTCGCCTCGTCTTTGATCGACGCAAGAGCGGCCTGGACATCACTGTTCATCTTGACCGCAAGCGCATCGAATTCCGCCTTGTTTTCCCACACGGCCGGCAGAGCCGCGGTTTTGCCGGACTTGGAGTTCTCCGGAAAAAGATGCGGCAGCTCCTTGGCGTTTGAGTAGGTACGCAGGGCCCCCTGCACTTTCGCCAAGTCGAATGGCGCCTCGCCACGCAACATGCCGGAGGTTGTTCGGGTCGCTGAACCGAACTGCTTCATCAGGTCCTGCCGTTGCTCGATGACGTTGGCCTGAGCGATGGCGGCGGAAACGCCGAGCGCTAAGATCCCAGCGGCGACAATCGTACGCATCATGAAAGCTTTCTCCTTGGGGTTGATGGCAGGCTTGATGTGCCTGCACCCATGGACGTTCCCCAGAGGAAAAAGTGCCAGATCAGGGGGTAAATGCCTAGCTTGCCTGATGGCTCAAAAGAGGTACCGGCATGCGCCCTGCATGCGGGATATCAGCGTCACATCAAGCTCGCTGCTGAACTCACGTTCGAAAACTTTACAAGCCACGGGACCTAGAAAGCGCTACGACGGGCGGTCCGGCGTCTACGCTCCCAGCCACAGCGCCCTACCTGGACCGACGCCCTCGCGGGCTTCGCATTGACCAGCATCCGCTCTTCCGTCATCGCGGACAGCCCATTTGTCCGCGGCCAATGACCCAGCAGGCGCGGTTCAGGCGGACCCGCAATCATCCTATTCGAGCGGATGAGAACCGGGAACGAGGTGGCGTCGGCGTCAAGAACTGGAGCGGGTTCGGCTTGCACATCGACGACGTCGTCGATCCCGAAGGACACACCGGCGAAGTTTCCTGGGCGCCAGCGAAGCCGGGCTGGATAGACCCGGAGATCATGGGCACAGACGAACAACTCGAATGTTTCCGGCAAAGCCACGTGCCCTCGGATCGCAATCTTCGCGCCTCCGGGCGAGATATCCCTGACCTCGCAATGGATCATGGTATCTGCCCCAATGACGATCTTTGCCTGTTGAAGCACGCGAAGACGGCGCGCCCTGCGCAGGTTCAGTCTTTCGGTGCCAGGAGCCTTGGGTCCAACCGGAGTCATGCGGATACCCGATGAGGTGGGTTAATAGAAGCTTAACTATTAATCACGTGACAATTTATTCCTCAAGCCGGTTCAACCGGCAATCCACTGTGTCGCGACCCTGCAAGCTGGCTTTTTCGAGTTAGTTTGTGATATTGCGCTGCCGACCGGTCGACCGACGCTTGAAGACGGCAGAGCGAACCGCCCAGCTAAGTCGACCAAATTGTTGCAGGATAACGGCCGTTGCGGACCAAGCCCGGATGGGCCCCTCCTCTGCCGTCCGAAGGCCGACGTTGCCCCGGGCGGGGCTTTTCGGCTGTTAGTCAAGTTTTTGAGAATGGATTTTGCGGATGAATGCTCCCGCGCCCAAAGTCTCGTTTGTGTCCCTGGGCTGCCCAAAGGCCCTGGTCGATTCCGAGCGCATCATCACGCAGCTGCGTGCTCAAGGTTATGAGCTGACCAAGAAGCATGACGGGGCCGATGTGGTCATCGTCAACACCTGCGGCTTCGTGGACAGCGCGAAGGCTGAATCGCTCGACGCGATCGGCGAGGCCATGGCCGAAAACGGCAAGGTCATCGTTACCGGCTGCATGGGCGCGGAGCCGGAACAGATTCGAGATCGCTTTCCCAACGTTCTGGCGATCACGGGGCCACAGCAATACGAGACGGTGGTCTCCGCGGTTCACGAGGCTGTCCCACCGGCCCATGATCCCTTCCTCGATCTCGTGCCGCCGCACGGCGTGAAGCTGACGCCGCGGCACTATGCTTACCTCAAGATCTCCGAGGGATGCAGCAACCGCTGCTCGTTCTGCATCATCCCGAAACTCCGCGGCGATCTCGTCAGCCGTCCGGTCGGCGATGTGCTGCGCGAGGCCGAGAAGCTCGCGAAAGCCGGCGTGAAGGAGTTGCTGGTCATTTCCCAAGATACCAGCGCCTACGGCCTCGACGTAAAATACCAGCCCAGCCTTTGGAAAGATCGGGAGGTCCGCACCCGCTTCTTCGATCTCGCCAAGGAACTTGGCGACCTCGGGATGTGGGTCCGCATGCATTATGTCTACCCCTACCCTCACGTGGACGAGGTCATCCCGCTCATGGCCGAGGGCAAGATCCTGCCGTACCTGGACATCCCGTTCCAGCACGCCGCCCCCAGCGTGTTGAAAGCGATGCGTCGCCCAGCGCACCAGGAGAAGACCCTGGATCGGATCCGTAAGTGGCGGGAAATCTGCCCCGACCTGGCGGTCCGTTCGACCTTCATCGTCGGCTTCCCGGGTGAGACCGAGGAGGATGTTAACTTCCTGATGGACTGGCTGAAGGAAGCCAAGCTCGATCGTGTCGGCTGCTTCCGCTACGAGCCCGTGCAGGGCGCGCCTGCCAACGAGGTCGGCAATCCGGTTCCGCCCGAAGCCAAGGACGAGCGTTGGCACCGTTTCATGAAGACGCAACGAGATGTGAGTGTGAAGCTTCTCAAGGCCAAGGTCGGCAAGCGTCTTCCGGTCATCATCGATGAGTCGGGTGCAACGGTCGCCAAGGGCCGCACCAAATATGATGCCCCCGAGATCGACGGTGTCGTCTATGTGGCCTCACGCCGTCCCCTGCGGGCGGGCGATATCGTGAACGTCAAGATCGAGCGTTCCGACGAGTACGATCTGCACGGGGTGGCTGTCTAAGGCCACCCTCACTTCAAATCCCGGCGAGTTGGGGACTGCTGATCCTGGCAACGCCGGCAGCGTTCAGGTCTTGCCGCGCGCGTGCAAGCGATCCGCCGTTGTCGATGGCCCGTGAGGCATCCTCGACCAGGTAGGTTTCGAAACCGGCGGCCTTCGCGTCGATGGCTGTCCAGGCGACGCAGAAATCGAGCGCGAGGCCGGTGCAGAAGACCCGCCTAAATCCCCGCTCGCGCAAATATCCGGCCAGACCCGTCGACGTTTTCCGGTCCGCCCCGACGAAGCCGGAATAGCTGTCGATACCGGGGTTGTAGCCCTTGCGAATGACGAGCTGCGCGTGAGGTATATGGAGGTCGCGCGAAATCTCAGCGCCTTGGGTTCCCTGCACGCAATGGTCCGGCCAAAGGATCTGCGGTCCGTAGTCCAGCTTGGTCTGCTCAAACGGCTTTTTACCGGCGTGGGCCGACGCAAACGACGCGTGGCCGGCCGGGTGCCAGTCCTGTGTCAGCACAACATGGCGAAAGACCCGCGCCAAACGGTTGATGGGTTCGATGACCGCATCACCCTCCGGCACCGCGAGAGCGCCTCCCGGCAGGAAATCGTACTGAACGTCAGTGACGATAAGGATGTCGGTCTCGTCCGGAGTAACGGCAATCGGCTCTGTCATTCACTCAGTCACCCATCATCGATTTGCTGCTCGAATAGCTTCAGGATTTGTGGCTTCAAGACAATAAAAAAGCAGCCGATCACTCGGCTGCCTTCCTGAAACTTCGGACGCACCGCTTATTGCGGCAGCTTGTCGTCGATGCCCTTCACGTAGAAGTTCATACCGAGAACCTGCTCGTCCGAGAGCGCGCCATTGCCCTTGCACTCGACCTGGGAGCCATCCTGCTTCGCGATCGGGCACTTGAACGGGTTGAGCTTGCCGGACTTGATGGCGGCCTCGGTTTCCTCGGCCATCTTCTTCACGTCGTCGGGCATGTTCTTGTAAGGAGACATAACGACCATGCCGGAGTCTATGCCACCCCAGACGTCCTGGGACTTCCAATTGCCATCGAGAACGGCCTTCGTGCGATCGACATAATACTTCGACCAATCGTCGACGATGGCCGTCAGCTGCGCCTTCGGGGCGAAGCGCTCCATGTCGGAGGCCTGGCCGAAGCCGAACTTGCCACGGGCTTCCGCCGCTTGGATTGGAGCCGGGCTGTCCGTGTGTTGGGCGATGATGTCGACGCCTTGGTCGAGGAGAGCCTTGGCGGCGTCCGCTTCCTTGGCCGGGTCGTACCAGGAATTCGCCCAGACTACCTTGATCTTGATGTTCGGGTTCACCGACTGGGCGCCCAGGAAGTAGGAGTTGATGCCGGCCACCACTTCCGGGATCGGGAAGGCGCCCACATAGCCGATGGTGCCGGATTTCGACATCTTGCCGGCGATCTGGCCGATGATGTAGCGGCCCTCGTGGAACTTGGCCGCATAGGTCGAAAGGTTCGGAGCGCGCTTGAAGCCGGTGGCGTGCTCGAACTTGATGTTGGGGTACTTCTTGGCGACCTTGAGGGTCGGCTCCATGAAGCCGAACGAGGTGGTGAAGATCAGGCCATGCCCGGTCCGGGCGAGCTGCTCGATGGCGCGTTCGGAATCGGCCTCCGGCACGCTCTCCACATAGGTGGTCTCGACCTTGTCGCCGAACGCCTTCTCGATGGCCTTGCGGCCCACGTCATGCTGGTAGCTCCAGCCGTGGTCGCCCACCGGGCCCACATAGATAAAGCCAACCTTCAACTTCTGTTGAGCGGCTGCACCGCCAGCCGACAACGCCAGGGCCGCAGCCCCCGCCAAAATGCCGATGAGACTCCGAGAAACCATGTCTGCTCCCTAGGGTTACTTTCCGATCATCCGTTGCAGGTTCCTGCGCTCCTGGCAACGGGGGCTCCGCTCACAATATCACCACTGTGCCTATCGGTCAGGCACGAAAGGCATGCCCAGCGATCCTGGAGCACCGATAGCCCGGCCGCGACGGATCGAAAGAGCCAGCAGAGCGAGGATTGTCGCCAGATAGGGCACCGCTGAAAGAACCTGGGACGGGACCCCGAACTGAGCCGCCTGGGCGTGAAGCTGCAGCACGGTCGCTGCCCCGAAAATGTAGGCTCCGACCAAGGCCCAGCCCGGCCGCCAGGCCGCAAAGACGACCAGTGCCAGCGCGATCCATCCGCGTCCCGCAGTCATGCCCGGCGACCAGAAGCGAGTGTACACAAGGGCCAGATAGGCTCCGGCCAATCCGGAACAGGCTCCCCCGAAGAGAATGGCCAGGAAACGAATGCGCCAGACCGGCAGCCCGAGGCCGTGCGCCGAAGTATGGTTTTCGCCGACGGAGCGAAGCATAAGCCCGGAGCGGGTTCGGGTAAGGTAGAAGGCCACGAGGACCGTGAGGGCGATCGACCCGTAGACGAACAGATCCTGCTCAAAAAACAGGCGACCGATGAGGGGCATGTCGCTCAAGCCGGGAACGTCGACCACCGCGATAGGGTCGCGGCGCGATCCTACGAAGGGCGCTCCGATCAGTCCCGCCAGGCCAAGGCCCAGGATGGTCAGGGCAAGTCCCGATCCCACTTGGTTCGCCGCAAAGCCGAGCACTACAAGAGCGAACAGCGCGGACATGAGCGCTCCGGCCAGGATGCCGGCCGCTACTCCAAGCAACGTGGAATCGAAGGTGACGGCGGCCGCGAAGCTGCAAGCCGCGCCCATGGCCATCATGCCTTCGACGCCAAGGTTCAGGACCCCGGAGCGTTCAGTCACCAATTCGCCCATGGCGGCAATGAGAAGCGGTGTGGATGCCGTGACGATGGTCAGCAGGATGGCTTCGAACGTGGTCACTTGGCCACTCCCCGGCTGATGAGACGAACGCGGTAGCTCACCAACGCATCGGCTGCGAGCACGCAAAGCAGAAGAATGCCCTGGAAGGCCTGGGTGAGGTCGAGAGGCAGTTTCAGCATGATCTGGGCGCTCTCGCCGCCGATGAAGGTCAACGCCACCACCAAAGCGGCCACCAGGATCCCAATGGGATTCAAGCGTCCCAGGAACGCGACGGTGATCGCCGTAAAGCCATAGCCGGGGGAGATTGACGGCTGAAGTTGGCCGATCTGGCCCGAGACTTCAGCAATCCCGGCAAGGCCTGCGAGTCCGCCCGAAATTGCGAAGACGGCAAGCGTCGTGGCCTTCGTGCTGAAGCCCGCGAATCGGGCGGCGCGGGGCGCATCGCCGGTCAGGCGTAGGCGGTAACCAAACAGCGTGCGCCCCAGAACCACGGCGGTGACCAGTACGGCGACAGCGGCGAAAACCGCGCCGTAATGGACGCGGCCTGCTTCCAGGACCGGCGGCAGAGTGGCAGACGGATCGAAGGTCACAGATTGCGGAAAGTTGAAGCCCTTCGGATCGCGCCAAGGCCCGCGGACCAGATAATCGAGCGTCAACTGCGCCACGTAGACCAGCATGAGGCTGGTCAGGATCTCGTTGACGCCGAAGCGGGTTTTCAGGAAGGCAGGAATGAGCCCATAGAGCGCGCCCCCTAAAATCCCAAGGAGCAGCATGACCGGCAATACCCAGAAGCCGGCCTCGGTCCCATGGGTCTTCAACGCAAGCCAACTGCCGAGCACAGCGCCGACCACATACTGGCCTTCTGCCCCGATGTTCCAGAAATTGGCCCGGAAACAATAGGCGAGGCCGATGGCGATCAGCGCGAGCGGCGTGGCCTTCACCAGGAGCTCCTGCAATGCCCAGGGATCGCTCAACGGTTGGCTGACATAGACCTGGAAGGCTGCAACGGGTGAGCGACCCATCAGCCAGATGACGAGACCGGCGATCAGAAAAGCCGTTATGAAGGCCGCGACCGGCGCAAGAGCGCGGACGACCGGCGAGACGCTGGCCCGCGGCGTCAACTCAAAGCGCATGAACCGTCCCTTGAGTTTGTGCAACGCCAAGCATTTCGAGGCCAATCGCTTCCTTGGTCCATTCGTTGATCGGCTTGAGAGAGCTGAGGCGGCCGTGGTGAATGACCGCCATCCGGTCCGCCACTTCGAACAGCTCGTCGAGATCCTGGCTGATGACCACGACGGCGCTTCCCTCGCCCGCAAGATCAACCAGGGCCTGACGGATCAGGCGCGCGGCTCCCGCATCGACGCCCCAGGTCGGCTGATCGACGATGAGGAGCTTCGGCTTGCGGATGATCTCGCGTCCGATCACGAATTTCTGGAGATTGCCGCCGGAAAGCTTGCGGGCCTGCGGGTCGGTCTCCGGGGTGCGGACGTCGAAGGTCTTGACGATCGAGCGGGCGAGGCGCTTTGCAGCGCTCAAAACAATGAATCCGGTCCGGCTGACCTCGGTCGTCGCGTGGGAAATGAGGGTGTTTTCACTCAGGCGATGCGTCGGCGCGGCCGCATGCCCCAGCCGCTCCTCCGGTACGAAAGCCGCGCCGAGCCTGCGGCGATCGTCGACCCCCGCGCTCCCGCACGCCTTGCCTGAAATTATCACCGCTCCTGCCTGATCCGACAGACGTTCACCCGACAGGGCGGCGAACAACTCCGTCTGGCCGTTTCCCGCAACCCCCGCAATGCCGACGATCTCGCCTGCCCGGGCGACGAGATTGATGTCGGCGAGGGCTTGGCCATGGAGGCTGCCGGGCGCCATCGAGAGATGCTCGACCCGCAGCATTTCTCCCTTGGTTCCTTGACGCGCGCTGGTGCGGACCTCACCGACCTCGTTGCCGACCATGAGGGCGGCGATTTCGCGGGCGCTGCTCTCCCGAGGATCGATGGTCGCCACGACCCGGCCGCCTCTCAGGATCGTGGCGTTGCGGCAGAGCCGCCGAACCTCTTCGAGCTTGTGGGAGATATAGAGGATCGAGCAGCCATCCGCCGACAGCTTGTTGAGGGTGATGAACAGGTGCTCGGCCTCCTGCGGCGTCAGGACGGAGGTTGGCTCGTCAAGGATGAGCAGCCTCGGATTCTGGAGGAGGCAGCGAACGATTTCGATGCGCTGCCGCTCCCCAGCCGAAAGAGTCCAGACCGCCCGGTCCGGTTCCAGGGCAAGACCGTAAGCATGACTGATCTCGCCGAGCCTGCTCCTGACGGTTGAAAGGGTCCATTCATCCGAGAGGGCGACGGCGATGTTCTCGGCAACCGTCAGCTCATCGAAGAGGGAGAAGTGCTGGAACACCATGCCGATGCCGAGCGCCCTCGCCTCGACCGGAGACGCGATGGAGACAGGCCGGCCTTCCCACAGGATTTCCCCCGCGGTTGGCTCGATGACTCCATAGAGAATCTTCACCAGGGTCGACTTGCCGGCGCCATTCTCGCCCAGCAGGGCGTGGATCTCGCCGGGCGCGATCGTCAGATCGATGCCGTCATTCGCAAGAAGTTCGCCATAGCGCTTGCTGATCCCTTTCAGCTCGACGAGGGGCGGTCCCGATGATGAAACGTCTGGCTTCACGCACTGCGCTCTGACTAAAAGGGTTGAAAACAGCTCTCGCGACAGAGCCGTGGGTGACAGCCCTTGCGAACGATCATAGGGATGGGCTGCACCGGTCGGCAATGCCGAATGCATCGTTTATTGTGAGTCTGCAACCGCTTCGCAACTTTAAGGCCGCGAGGGAACCCTTTGACCGAAGAGACCTATGACGTTGCAATCGTGGGAGCCGGCGCGGTCGGATTGAGCGCTGCCCTCGCCTTCGCCCGCGACGGGCTCAAGACAGCGCTCGTCGGCAGTCTTGATACGCGCCGGGACGGGCGCACCGTCGCGCTTCTCGACGGCTCGGTTCGGTTTCTGGAGGCGCTCGAGGTCTGGCCGGCAGTGAAGGTGGAAGCCACGCCGTTGGAGACCCTGAGGATCATCGATGACACGGGCAGCCTCTTCCGGCCGCCCCCGGTCGCATTCAGGGCCAGCGAAATCGGTCTCGACGCGTTCGGCTGGAATGTCGAGAATGCCACGTTGGTCGAGAAGCTGGCGCAGGCGGCCGGGGGCCATGACCGTCTGACCGTTCTGTCGGCGCAGGCCGTGGGATTTCAAGCCACCGACAGCGCCGCCGTCTTGCATCTCGAGGGGCAGCCCGACGTGAGGGGCCGTCTTGTCGTGGCGGCGGACGGCCGGAGATCTAAGCTGCGCGAGATCGCCCGCATCGATGCGAAAAACTGGTCCTACCCTCAATCGGCCGTAACGGCGATTCTATCGCACGATCGCGATCACCGGGACGCCTCGACGGAATTTCATACGCGGCACGGCCCTTTCACCCTGGTTCCCCTGCCCGGCCAGCGGTCGAGCCTCGTGTGGGTGACGAGTTCGGAGGACGCGCAGCGCCTCGCCTCCCTCGATGATGCCGCCTTTGCCCTGGCTATCGAGCGGCAGGCGCAGTCTCTCCTTGGCGGCATGCGCATAGAAGGGCCGCGTGGATTGGTGCCCATGACCGGAATGTCTGTCTCTCGCTATTGGTCCTCCCGCCTCGCTCTCGTGGGCGAGGCGGCCCACGTGTTTCCGCCGATCGGGGCTCAAGGCCTCAATCTGGGCTTCCGCGACGTTGCGGCCCTGCGGGATGAGGTCATGGACGCAGACAACGATCCGGGAGCGGATCTTGTCCTGCGCCGGTACCAGGGCGGCCGGGACCTCGACGTTCGCCTGCGGACGGCCGCCGTCGATAGCTTGAACCGGACCCTGCTGACGGGCCTGCTCCCTGCGGATCTTCTGCGGGGGG
The DNA here is from genome assembly GCF_003332305.1 of Microvirga aerophila. Taxonomy (GTDB): domain Bacteria; phylum Pseudomonadota; class Alphaproteobacteria; order Rhizobiales; family Beijerinckiaceae; genus Microvirga; species Microvirga aerophila. Next base: position 9,744 of record NZ_QOIO01000014.1, read on the forward strand.
CCGGGCTGTTGGCCATCAGCAATATCGGGCCGCTGCGCCGGGCGATCATGCGGGAGGGCGTCCTTCCACGCATCGGAGCGCCCCGCCTCATGCAGGGCTAGGTTTCAAGGAAAAAGATCGAACGGCAGAGCGCTGGTTTGAATGAAGTAGAGCAGCGCGGTCAGGGTGAGCATCGACGCCACGGTTCCGATCAAAACGCATGCGGAAGCGCGCTCCACGCCGACATTGTACTGCGTCGAGATGACGAAAATGTTCAACGCTGGCGGCAGGGCGGCCATAACGATCGCCGCATAGGTCCATGTTTCGCCGAAGTCCCCGATAGCCGACAGCAGAACCCAGGCGATCACGGGATGAAGCATCAGCTTGATGATGACGAGAACCGGCACCTCTCTCGGGATCCGAAGGAGCGGTCGCATGGCGACCGTGACGCCGAGGATGAAGAGCGCGCAGGGGGCAGCCGCTCCCGACAGCCATGTGACGATTTGGTTGGGTGCGGATGGCAGTTCGACATGGAGATAGCTCGCCGTTACGGCCAAGGCAGTCGCGATGTTGAACGGGTGCGTGACAACCCGCCAAACAATCTTTCTGATCGTGGCCCCAAGGCTCAGCTTCTCGACGCCGGACACGGACATCAGGAGCGGCACGAGGGAAAATAGAAGAAGCGTATCAAAGACGAAAATCAGGATAACCGGAGGTGTTGCCGCCTCGCCCAAAGCCGCGAGGATCAGTGGAGGCCCCATGTAGCCGACGTTGGAATACGAGCCGGCAACTCCCTGCATGACCGATTGGCCAAGATCCTTAGTGAATTTCCATCCGGCCGTAAGCGAAAGCACGAACGCCGAAAATGTCGCCAAGGTCGTGGCTGTCACGAAGGACCAGTTCGTCAGCTGGTCGAGAGGCTTGTCGGCGATGAGCCGGTAAAACAGGCAAGGCAGCGCCACATAGATGATGAAAAACTGCATCCAGGCGAGGCCTGCTTCCGGCTGCTTCACCACTTTTCCGCAGAAGAAACCAAGTCCAATCAAGCCGAAAAAGGGGGCGAGCAGATTGAAAAGCCCGATCAGTTCGGACATCGCGGGCTCCGGTGGGCGCAAACGTGGAAATTGCTTCTGACAAGGTTCGCTTCGGGCGGCAATCCCATGCTGGGGCAGGCCCGTAGTCCGAAAACGCAACCCTACCCCAACGGCAGGGGTAGTCCGCCTTGTTCAGGGTTCGGAAAGCCTGGAGAGTCTATTCTCTCCTTTGTGACGTCGCCTGGTTTGGACATTCCAGCCTGCATCTCTATATTGCAGATCAAGGAGTTAAGACCAATGAAAGCGAGTTCAGCAAAATTCGCGATCGGCCAAGTGGTGCGGCATCGGCTCTTTGATTTTCGAGGGCTGATTTTCGATGTCGATCCCGAGTTCGACAACACCGAAGAATGGTGGCTTTCGATCCCTGAGGATATCAGGCCTCAAAAGGACCAGCCTTTCTACCATCTCTTCGCCGAAAACGCGGAAACCGAATACATTGCCTATGTTTCCGAGCAAAACCTGCTGCCGGATCATTCCGAAGAACCTCTGCGCAATCCGATGATCGAAGAAATGTTCATCCGGGATCAGAACGGAATTTATCGGGCCCATCCAATTCTCGCCAACTGAGCAAATAAAAACGCCGGGCCAAAGACCCGGCGTTTTTATGTTTTGGAAGACCGGCCTTACGGCTTCGGGGCTGCGGGAGCCGCCGCGCCTGGGGCAGGAGCCGCGCCGCCGCTCTGTCCGAGCTGCTTGCGAAGCTCTTCGCTGCGCTTCTCCAGCTCTTCCTGCAGCTTCTTCTGCTGCTCTTCCAGAACCTTCGGGTCGATCGCCGGGCCGTCGAAAGCCTTGCCGAAACCGGCCGCCGGGACTGCGAAGGTGACTTCGCGGCCAGCCTGATTCTGCACGCTGACGTTCAGGTTGGTGCCCTTCTTGAGAGCGGCGACGAAGTCGTCCTTCACCTGTGCCTCGGCAAAGCAGCCGTTGGGGAAGCAAACCGCATAGCGGCCGGGCGTCGGCTGACCCTGGTCGACCGTGAAGCGGATGCCGGGCTGCAGGAGCAGGCCGAGCGGCATCAGGAAGCGGACGATCTTCTGCGCCTGCTGGCCCTTAACATCATAGAGGGCGACGGCGAGGACCGGCTGGCCCTGGTCCGACACGAAGTCGCGGGTCGTGTAGCAGATTTCGGCGTTCGTGCCTTGGTCCTTGCCACAGACTTTCGTCCATTCTGGCTGAGAAGGCTCGGCCTTGACCTGTACGATCATCGGGCCCGAACCCTGCTGCGGCGCCTGGGCCGGCTGTCCGGGAGCAGGAGCCGCGGGAGCTGCAGGAGCCGCCGGACGCTGGGCCGGAGCGGCGGGACGGGCGGGAGTCTGTGCAGGCGCGGTCTGCGCCAGAACGGGCGCGCTCACGAACAGGGCGATGGCTGTCGCCAGACCGCAGGTTCCCCCCAGGCTCGCGAGGCGGGTCGCGAATGACATGTGTTAGTTCCTCTTCAGTCGAAAGGTCAGTTTTTGAATTGGCCGTTTAGCTCGGCGTGGTTCATACCTTGTAGGCAGTGGTGAATCTTTGCCAATTGAGGCGAAGACGTGACGTTTCGCGCTCCTTTAACCTTTCACGCAGTAGGTTTCCAGTCGCTCAAGCGAAATTTCTTTATGATATTCAGTGCCAAAAGCGCCTGAGAAGGCCAGGAGAGTCATGGGCCCTAAGCTCGCCCGATACGTTCAACTTATTGCTATCGCAGCGGTCGCGGCCCTTTCGTTGCAGTCCCCGGCACGGGCCGAGAGCGCGCGACATGGCATTGCCATGCACGGAGAGCCGGAGCTTGAGCCGGGGTTCGACCACCTGCCTTACGTGAATCCTGAAGCTCCCAAGGGCGGGCGAATCGTTCTGGCGCTCCAGGGGTCGTTCGACAGCCTGAATCCGCTGGTTGTCATCGGGGTCGCGCCGGATGCTGTTCCCCGATATGTCCTCCAGAGCCTGATGATGCGTTCGGCCGACGAGCCGTTCACCGTCTACGGGCTGATCGCCCGCTCCGCTGAAATGCCCGATGACCGGAGTTCCATCACGTTCAACCTCGATCCCCGGGCCCGGTTTTCGGATGGGAAGCCTGTGACGGCGGAGGACGTGCGCTTCACCTTCGAGGTCTTGAGACAGCACGGGAAACCCTTTCACCGGTCGAGCTTCGGGCAGGTGAAGGCTGTCGAGGTATCGGACCCGCACCGTATCCGTTTCGATCTCTCCGGATCCAATGACCGCGAACTGCCGCTGATCATCGCGACGATGCCGATTCTCGCGGCCCACGCGACCAATGCCGACACGTTCGAGCGCACGAGCCTGAAGCCGCCCATCGGCTCGGGTCCCTATGCGATCACGGAAGTCAGGCCTGGAGAACGCATCGTTCTCACCCGCAGGGAGGATTTCTGGGGGAAGGACCTCCCAGTTACCCGCGGCCTCTTCAACTTCGACGAGATTCGTTACGATTTTTACCGCGACGCCAATACCTTATTCGAGGCGTTTAAAGCGGGGCTTTATGATTTCAGGCTGGAGGGCGATCCGGGCCGCTGGGCCACCGGATACGACATTCCGTCTGTGAGGAGCGGCCGCATCATGCGCGAGACCGTACCGATCCGATTGCCGAAGGGCATGAACGGCTTCGTGTTCAACACCCGCCGAACACTCTTCGCGGATGTGCGGGTGCGGGAAGCCCTCGGTTTCATGTTCGACTTCGATTGGGTGAATCGAAACCTCTTCTTCGGTTTGTTGCAACGCTCCGACAGCTATTTCGCAGGCTCTGAACTGTCCTCTGCGGGGCGTCCAGCAAATGATCGGGAGCGGGCTCTCTTGAGTTCCTTCCCGGATGCGGTGCGGAAGGACATTCTTGAGGGCCAATGGTCACCCTCCTCCACCGACGGTTCAGGTCGGGACCGGGAGGTGGCGCGGCACGCCCTTTCCCGCCTTGCCGAGGCAGGCTGGGTGATCGAGAATGACGTCCTGCGCAAACAGGAATCCGGCGAGCCGTTCGCGTTCGAGATGCTGGTTAATTCCCGCCAACAGGAGCGGCTGGCCTTGAACTACTCCCAATCCCTGAAGCGGATTGGAATTCAGGCCCGGGTTCGTCTGGTGGATGATGTGCAATACTGGCGTCGGGCCGCCCAGTTCGACTTCGACATGCTGCAATGGTTCTGGCCCGCCTCCCCATCGCCCGGTAACGAACAGCGGAATCGCTGGGGATCGGTGGCGGCCCAGAGAAGCGGGTCCCTCAACTACTCCGGCGCGGCCTCACCCGCCATTGACCGGATGATTGATGCCCTGCTGGAGGCGAAAAGCCGCGAGGATTTCGTCTCGACGGTTCGCGCCCTCGACCGGGTACTCCTTTCAGGCTTCTACGCAGTTCCTTTATTTTATTTGCCGGATCAATGGCTTGCCTACGCAGGCGGCCTCCAAGGGCCCGCCTCTGCGCCTCTTTTCGGAACGAACGTTGATCTTTGGTGGCGTCAGCGCCCCTGAGGCGAAATTCTGACACAAAGCCAAGCCAATTGTTGAGCTTGTGTTCATCTTGGGGGTGAAACAAAAGCCTCCTACAAGCGTTAGTGTGCACGTCCCAACATACCGTTAAGTTTTTCGCAAGGGTTCGCCATGACAGGTTTCCAGCACGTTCTCGTTGTCGATAACGGTGAGCGCGCGCCCGAGAGTGCTCTTTCGGCTGAACTTGCTGGTATGGGATACGCGAGCGTGACCGCCCCGTTCGAGGCGACGGACGAGGTGCTCGCCTTGATGCCAAATCCTGTCGCAGTCGTGTTGCAACTGCCCCGCCACGCCGATTGGGCCGAGCGCCGGCGCTTCCTTGATCTTGCGAGCCGGCTCAGGAAGTCTCTCTCGCCGGCCAATGTGCCGGTCATCGTCACCGGGGGGCTCAGTGGCGCGGCCACCATGCTGCAGAACGAGCTTGGGGTTCGGCCCGTCTCAGCCCCCGAGTGCTGAAACCCTGCTGCCTGACCGCCGGAAAGCGTTCTCCTCAGTTCTGGACCGATCCTCGTTTGGCGCGAAGAAGGCTACCGTCCTCGGCGGCCTAGCCTTTGGCGCGTGATAAACGGCAATCGTACTTCCGGGGCCGCCGCCCGTATGGCCAAGAACCTCTTCCGCGAAGGAGGTTTCGCCGATCATAAGCCCTAATCCGTAGCCGGGGACAATCCAGGGCCGTTCTGGAACCAGGCCTGGCAAGACGTGAGGGCGTCGCATCTCGGCGAGAAGATCGGGCGGCAGCAAACCGGGCCGCATGAGGTGATCGAGCAGCCTTGCTGCATCCCCCACCGATCCCACCATGGGACCATGGTAGACCCACCCGGGATCGTAGGTCTTCGCCCGGCCCATGACGACCTGATCGAGGTCCGACGGGCTCTCGGCGATTCTGGGACCCATAATTCCCAAAGGAGCGAGGACGAGGCTGCGCAGGGCCGAATCGAGGCTCTCCCCCGTCAGCGTCTCGATCAGCTGCCTGACGAACAGATACCCGAGATTGGAATAATCCCACCCCCCGCCTGCTGTGTAGCGAAGCCGTCCGGCTTCGAGCCGTTGCAGGAGAAAGGGGACGGGCCAAGGCTTTTCGTCCCTTGCGACGGCGTCGTGATAAGCCGCGAACCCGCCATAATTGACCAGCCCGGACCGGTGCTGGAGCAGTTGGCGCAATGTGAAGGGCTGGCGCGGCAAGGGCGCATCCAGCTCGGTCACCTGGTCCTGAACCAGAACCAGTGCCGCTGCCGCCAGCACCGTCTTGGTAAAACTCCACCAGGGGACGAGTTCGCCTGCATCGTGGCTCTCGATCACAACGCTGGATTCGACGACGGCCCAGGCGTCTCCCATCAGGCGGCCTTCTTCTCCGCGATGCGAACGAGATTGCGCAGGATCGTGGTCGAGGTCTTGATCCGCTCGTCGGGCGATTCGACTTCCCGGATGAAGACGATCTTCATGTCGGGCCGCACCTTCGCGAAAGAAGCCTGCTCCGCCACATAAGACACGAGCCCCGTCGGATTGGCGAAGGCATTGTCGCGGAACGATACGATGATGCCCTTGGGTCCGGCGTCCACCTTCTCCACATTGGCACGGCGGCACAGCACCTTGATCGCCATGATCTTGAGGAGCTGGCCGACCTCGGACGGCAGCGGCCCGAACCTGTCGATCATTTCCGCCCCGAAGGCGTCGATCTCGGCGTCGGTCTCCAGGGTCGAGAGGCGTCGATAGAGGCCGAGGCGCAGCTGCAGGTCGGACACGTAGGATTCCGGGATCATCACTGGTGCGCCGACCTGGATGGTGGGCGACCACTGATCCTCCGCCGGCTCCTCGATGCCCGCTTTGAGTTGGGCGACGGCCTCTTCCAGCATCTGCTGATAGAGCTCGTACCCGACCTCCTTGATATGGCCGGACTGCTCCTCGCCCAGAAGGTTGCCCGCGCCGCGGATGTCGAGGTCGTGTGAGGCGAGCTGGAAGCCAGCCCCCAAGGTGTCCAGGGTCTGAAGCACTTTGAGGCGACGCTCGGCCTGCACCGTCAGGGACTTGTTGGCCGGCACGGAGAACAGCGCATAGGCACGTGTTTTCGAGCGCCCGACCCGCCCGCGCAGCTGGTAGAGCTGCGAGAGGCCGAACATATCGGCCCGGTGGACGATCAGGGTGTTGGCGGTGGGGATATCGAGGCCGGACTCCACGATGGTCGTAGACAGAAGAATGTCGTACTTGCCCTCGTAGAACGCCGTCATGACGTCCTCAAGCTGGCCCGCCGCCATCTGTCCGTGGGCGACAGCAACCTTCGCCTCTGGCACTTCCCGGTCGAGGAAGGCTTTGACGTCCGCCAGGTCGTCGAGGCGCGGCACCACGTAGAACGCCTGCCCGCTCCGGTAGCGCTCGCGCAGAAGCGCCTCGCGGATGAGGAGCGGATCGAACGGCGTGATGAACGTTCTGACCGCCAGCCGGTCCACGGGCGGCGTGGTGATCAGGGAAAGCTCGCGCACCCCGGTCAGGGCGAGCTGCAGGGTGCGCGGGATGGGCGTGGCCGAGAGGGTGAGCACATGCACCTCGGCGCGAAGCTCCTTCAGGCGCTCCTTGTGGCTGACGCCGAAATGCTGCTCCTCGTCCACGATGATGAGGCCGAGATCCTTGAAATTGATGGACTTGCCAAGCAGCGCATGGGTTCCCACCACAATATCGACGGACCCGTCGGCCAGGCCCTCCTTGGTCTTCTTCATCTCGGCGGCCGGCACGAAGCGGGACGCCTGGGCGATGTTGAGCGGCAGGCCACGGAAACGGTCGCAGAAGGTCTTGTGGTGCTGGCGGGCGAGCAGCGTGGTCGGTACAACGACCGCTACCTGCTTGCCGTTCATTGCGGACACGAAGGCGGCCCGCAGGGCAACCTCGGTCTTGCCGAAGCCCACGTCCCCGCAAACGAGGCGGTCCATGGGACGGCCCGTCGCGAGATCGTCCAGAACCGCGTCGATGGCGGTCTGCTGGTCTTCGGTCTCGTCATAGGGAAAGCGGGCCGCGAACTCGTCGTAGAGCCCTTCCGGCGGGGTGAGGCGGGGCGCGTCCTTCAGGATTCGGGCCGCCGCGATCTTCATGAGCGCACCCGCCATCTCGCGGATGCGCTGCTTCATGCGGGCCTTGCGGGCCTGCCAGCCGCCTCCGCCCAGCTTGTCGAGCTGAACTTCGCTTTCCTCGGACCCATATCGGGTCAGGAGTTCGATGTTCTCAACCGGCAGGAACAGGCGGTCCCCACCGGCATAGTGAAGCTCCAGGCAATCATGCGGAGCGCCGGCCGCCTCGATGGTCTTGAGGCCTTCGAACCGGCCGATGCCGTGGTCCACGTGCACCACGAGGTCGCCGGGCGTGAGCGCCGCAACCTCAGTCAGGAAGTCCTGCGGCCGCTTCGACTTGCGCTTCTGGCGCACCAGCCGGTCCCCCAGGATGTCCTGCTCGCTGATGACCGCGAGGTCGCCTGTCTCGAAACCGGATTCGAGTGGCCAGATTCCCACGGGAACCTCGTTCCGCGGATAGGCCATAGCGTCGGAAAAGCGGGCAATCGGCTTGGTCTGCCTCAGGTCGTGGTCGTGCAGAACATGGCAGAGACGCTCCCGCGACCCATCCGACCAGGCGCCGAGGACGACGCGGCGGCCGGAGGCCTGGAGGTCACGGATATGACGGATAACCGCCTCGAACACATTGGCGTTCTCGTCGGCCCGCTCGGCGATGAAGTTCCGGCCCTGGCGGACACCACAATCGACGACCGGACGTCCTTCAGATTCCGGGACAGCGAAGGGCGTGAGGCGCGCAAGCGGAAGGGACGCCGCCCGCTCGGCCCATTCCTCCGGCTTGAAATAGAGCGCTTCCGGCGGCAGCGGTCGGTATGGCGCGACGCCTGGCTGGTTCTGCCCAAGGCCTTTGTGCCGGGCGTCGAAATAGTCCTGAACCTGGGAAAGGCGCTCGGCCGCTGCGTCGTCAGCGAGGGAGTCAAAAACAACCGGGATGCCCGGCACATAGTCGAACAGCGTATCGAGATGATCATGGAACAGCGGCAGCCAGTGCTCGAGGCCCGGGTAGCGCCGCCCCTCGCTGATCGCCTCATAGAGCCGGTCGTCGCGCTTCGGCGCACCGAAGGCCGCCACATAGGTCTGGCGGAAGCGCTTGATGCTTTCCGTCGTGAGCTGAACCTCGCTCATGGGCACGAGATCGAGGGAGCGCAGGGTGCCGACGGTGCGCTGGGTTTCCGGATCGAAGGAGCGGATCGACTCAAGAGCGTCGCCGAAGAAATCGAGCCTGACCGGGTTCGGCAGTCCCGCGGGATAGAGGTCGATGATGCCGCCGCGAACCGCGTACTCGCCGGTGTCCCGAACCGTGCCGGTGCGCAGGAAGCCATTGGTCTCAAGCCAGTTGATCAACAACGTGGTGTCGACCACGTTGCCGGGCGCGGCTGAAAACGTCTCGGCTGCGATCTTGGAGCGGGGCGGCACCCTCTGAACGAGGGCGTTCACCGTGGTCGAGAGGATCCTCGGCTTGTCCTCGGAGGTCTTCGATCGGGCAAGCCGCGCCAGGGTCGTCATGCGCTGAGCCGTGATCGCGGCATTGGGCGATACCCGGTCATAGGGCTGACAGTCCCAAGCCGGGAACGGCAGGATCTCGATTTCCGGCGCGATGAACCCGAGGCTGTTGGCGAAGTTCTGTTGCCGCTGCCCGTCCCGGGCCACATGCACCAGGACCGCAGGTCCCTCCACCAGACCCGACAACCCGCGGGCGAGGTCCGCGACCGCGAGCGCGTCGAACCCATCCGGAACGCTGGAAAGCGTCAGGTTCTGGCCCTTCTTGAGAGCATCCAGGGCGCGGTTCAAAGCGGGCTTCAATGCAGATTTCATAACGATTTGTCGGATCAATGGAATGAAACGTCGGCCGCATGGCCCGGTTCGACCGGCACAATACGGAAGTGGCGATCGTGTCAGGTATGGATGGGCGAGGTGTGGGTATGAAACCCCTTCAGGCGCCGGAACAGATCGGTGTCATAATTTTCCGGCGTGGCGATTTCACCCGTAATCCAGCCGAGCAGATCTCGGTCCTGAACCTCGATCAGCCGTTCGAACTCTGTGAGATCTTCCTCCGACAGGTCGCCGATCGCCGCATCCGCGAAGCGGCCCATGATGAGGTCCATCTCGCGCATACCCCTGTGCCAGGCGCGGAAGAGGATCTGGCGTCTGCGGACGTCGAGGCCGGCGCTGGTGCGCGTTGTACCGCTCATGAAGATTCTCCATTTGTTCAGGAATGGCGTCGCCTCAAGGCGGCTTGGCCGCTATATAGCCATCTCAACCTGACTTGCCACCCATCACAATGTCATTGCGCCCTTCCATTCTCGATCCGCTTTTCGCTCCAGCCTCCACCTTGCCCGGGGTCGGACCCAAGATCGCGCCTCTCCTGGACCGCCTCGTCGGCGAGCCGGGGAGGCCAACCCGCGTCATGGACCTCCTGTTCCATCTGCCGAGCGGAGGGATCGCCCGCGAGATAAAAGGCTCCATCGCCGATGCCCCGATCGGCGAGCCGGTCACCCTCTCGGTGACAGTCGCCGCTCACCGCCCCCCGCCTCTCGGCCGACGTGCGCCCTATCGGATTCTCGTCGAGGATGAGACCGGCGACGTCGTGCTGGTGTTCTTCAACGGTCAGAGGGCTCGGCTTGAAAAGCTGCTGCCAGTGGGGGAGCGGCGCTATGTCTCCGGCAAGATCGAGTTGTGGGATACCACCCGCCAGATGGTCCATCCCGACCGGATCCTCGATGACAAGGGAATCGAGAGCCTGCCGGCCGTCGAGGCGGTCTATGGCCTGACGGAAGGGCTCTCGTCCCGGATGGTCGGGCGCTATGTGGGGGCGGCCCTTGAGCGGGTGCCGTCCATGCCGGAATGGCAGGATAGCGCCTGGCTTGATCGGAATGCTCTGCCGCCCTTCGATCAGGCCCTCGCGGCGATCCACAAGCCCGGAAGCGCCTCCCAGCTCTCCGAGGAGGCGCTCGCTAAGTCGCCGGCGAGAAAACGTCTTGCCTATGATGAACTGCTCGCCTCCCAGCTTGCCCTCGCGCTCGTCAGAAGCCGCATGCGCCGCCTGCCTGGCAGAGTGAATGCCGGAGATGGTCATCTTGTCGAGAAGCTGCAGCAGGCCCTGCCCTTCGGGCTGACCGCCTCGCAGACGCAGGCCGTCGAGGACATCCGCCACGATCTCGTGGCTGACAAGAAGATGCTGCGCCTCCTCCAGGGCGACGTGGGATCCGGCAAGACCGTGGTGGGGCTGCTCGCCATGGCGAGCGCCATCGAGGCGGGACGTCAGGCGGCCCTGATGGCCCCCACTGAAATCCTGGCCCGCCAGCACTATGAGCGCATTGCTCCGCTCGCCGAACAGGCGGGCTTGTCCATTTCCCTCCTCACCGGCCGCGACAAGGGATCGGCCCGAAAAGCGGTTTTGGCAGGCCTTGCGGATGGCAGCGTTCACATCGCCGTCGGCACCCACGCCCTGTTCCAAGAGGGCGTCGCATTCCAGGACCTTGGGATCGCCGTCGTCGACGAGCAGCATCGCTTCGGGGTGCACCAGCGCCTTGCCCTCGGGTCGAAGGGTGAAGCAGTGGATATCCTCGTCATGACCGCGACCCCAATTCCCCGCACCCTCGCCCTCACCTATTTCGGCGACATGGACGTGTCGGTTTTGAGCGAGAAACCTGCGGGTCGTAAGCCCATTGCCACGAAGCTGATCTCGATCGAGCGGCTCGACGAAGTGGTCGGAGCCATGGGGCGCGCCATCGCCAACGGCGATCAGGTCTATTGGGTGTGTCCGCTCGTGGGGGAATCCGAGACCATCGACCTTGCCGCCGCCGAGGAGCGCCACGAACAGCTGAAGAGCGTCTTTGGCGGCGTGGTCGGGCTCGTCCACGGCAAGATGGCCGGGCGCGATAAGGACGCCGCCATGGAGCGGTTTTCCCGTGGCGAAACGAAGATCCTCGTATCGACCACCGTCATCGAGGTCGGCGTGGATGTGCCGAACGCCACCATCATGGTGATCGAACATGCGGAGCGGTTCGGCTTGGCCCAGTTGCACCAACTCCGAGGGCGCGTGGGACGCGGCTCGCGCTCGTCCACATGTCTGCTTGTCTTTAAGGGCCCGCTCGGCCAGACCGCCCAGGCGCGGCTGGAGATGATGCGCCAGACCGAAGACGGATTCCGCATTGCCGAGGAAGACCTGCGCCTCCGCGGAGAGGGCGAGGTTCTGGGCACTCGGCAGTCTGGCCTGCCGGGCTTCAAACTCGCCCGCCTGGAAGTGGACGGCGATCTACTGGCCGCAGCACGGGACGACGCGCGCCTGATCGTGGACCGAGACCCGGACCTCACAAGCGAGCGCGGCGAGGCGCTTCGCGTGCTGCTCTACATGTTCGAACGCGACTCCGCGATCCGGCTGCTTCGGGCAGGTTAACGCCCGTCACTCCACGGTGACGGACTTCGCCAAGTTGCGGGGCTGGTCCACGTCTTTGCCCATGAAAACGGCGGTGTGGTAGGCGAGGAGCTGGATCGGGATCGAATGGACGATGGGCGCGACGATGGGATGCGCCGCTGGCATAACGATGGTCGCCATCGTGTCGAGACCGGTGTCCAGAGCCCCCTTCTCGTCCGTGATGAGAATGATCCGCCCGCCTCGCGCTGCTACTTCCTGCATGTTCGAGACGGTCTTCTCGAAAACCGCGTCATGGGGCGCGATGACGATGACCGGCATGGTCTCGTCGATGAGGGCGATGGGTCCGTGCTTCAGCTCGCCGGCCGCGTAGCCCTCCGCGTGGATATAGGAGATTTCCTTGAGCTTCAGCGCCCCTTCTAGGGCCAGCGGATAGGAGGTTCCGCGGCCGAGATAGAGCACGTCCTTCGCTTTTGAGAGCTCACGAGCGAGCACCTCGATCTGGTGTTCGCGCTTGATGGCTTCGCTCATCAGACCCGGTACGCCGATCAGCGCATCCACCAACTCCTTCTCGTCCTCGGCGCTCAACGTGCCACGGGCCCTGCCCGCCGCAATGGCGAGGGACAGCAGGACGGCAAGCTGGCACGTGAACGCTTTCGTGGAAGCCACACCAACTTCGACCCCCGCAAGGGTCGACGCCACAACGGCGCTCTCACGGGCCATGGTAGAAGTCGGCACGTTCACCACCGAGACGGTGTGCTGCTGCTCGGACGTGGCATAGCGCAGAGAGGCCAGCGTGTCGGCGGTCTCGCCGGACTGCGACACGAACAGCGCAAGGCTTCCCGGCTCAAGGGGCGCTTCCCGGTAACGGAATTCGGACGCGACATCGATCTCGACCGGGATTCGCGCAAGACGTTCGAACCAGTATTTCGAAATAAGCCCTGCCAGATATGCCGTTCCGCAAGCGGAGATCGACAGGCGTTTAAGATCCTTGAAATCGAACGGCAGGTCGAATGGGAGCGCGACCCGGCCGGCGCTGAAATCCACGTAATGCGCCAGGGTGCGGCCGACAACCTCGGGCTGCTCGTGGATTTCCTTGGCCATGAAGTGGCGGTGGTTGCCCTTGTCCGCCATGAACGACCCCGTGACGATCTTGTGGCGGGGCCGCCGCACGCTTTGCCCAGACTCGTCGCGGATATCCACGCCGGTGCGGTGCAGGATCGCCCAGTCGCCGTCCTCCAGATAGGTGATGTCATCCGTAAAGGGCGCGAGAGCGAGAGCATCTGATCCGAGATACATCTCGCCATCGCCGAACCCGAGGGCCAACGGAGCCCCATGGCGCGCGCCGATCAGCAGGTCGTCCTCACCCGAGAACAGGAACCCGAGAGCGAACGCGCCGCGCAGGCGCGGCAAGGTGACCGCAATCGCCTCGATGGGCGGACGGCCCTGCCGCATCTCGTAGGTGACGAGCTGGGCGACCACCTCTGTGTCGGTTTCGGTTTCGAACTTGATGCCCTTGGCCTCGAGGCCGGTCTTCAGTTCACGGAAGTTCTCGATGATGCCGTTATGGACGACCGCGAGCTTTTCGGTCGCATGCGGATGGGCGTTGGTTTCATTGGGTTTGCCGTGGGTGGCCCAGCGGGTGTGTCCGATACCGATTGCGCCCGACAAAGGAGCCTGCGACAGCTTTGTCTCAAGGTTGCGAAGCTTGCCCTCCGCCCGGCGGCGGTCGAGATGGCCGTTTTCCAGCGTTGCGACCCCAGCGGAATCGTACCCTCGGTATTCAAGCCGCCGGAGGGCCTCGACGATTTGCGGAGCGACCGATGTCTTGCCAATGATTCCAACGATTCCGCACATGTGCGAGACGCCCCAATCCTTCAAAAACTGCTAAGTTTCAGCCCTGCTACAGATGCGGCAAGGACTTCTCAAATCAAGTTGCGTGACCGAATGTGACAGCAGTCACACCTTCTTGGCCGATTGGTGTTTGGCCGCCTTGGCCTTGTCCCGGAACTCGGTGGCCCAGTCCTCCTTGATGACCTGGCGACCGCGTCCGAGGCTCAGCGCGTTGTCGGGCACATTTTCGGTGATGACCGATCCCGATCCCACGAAAGCGCCCTTTCCGATGGTGATAGGCGCCACCAGGGACGAGTTGGATCCCACAAAGGCGCCGTCTTGGATCTCGGTGCGATATTTACCGAAGCCGTCATAATTGCACGTGATCGTACCGGCGCCGATATTGGCGTCGGCGCCCACGCTCGCGTCGCCGAGGTAGGTCAAGTGGCTTACCTTCGCGCCCGCCCCGAGTTCGGTGTTCTTGATCTCGACGAAGTTGCCAACCTTGGCCCTCGGACCGATCGACGCTCCCGGCCTCAGGCGCGCATAGGGGCCGATGCCGGCTCCGGACGCCACGTGGGTGCCCTCCAGATGACTGAAACTATGGATGATCACCCCGTCTTCGATCGTGACGCCGGGTCCGAAGACCACGTGCGGCTCCACCACCACATCCCGTCCCAACTGGGTGTCGTGGCTTAGGAAGACCGTTTCGGGCGCAACCAGGGTCACGCCCGACACCATGGCCTCCTGCCGCAGGCGCTCCTGGATCATACGCTCGGCCGCCGCGAGCTGGGCCCGATCATTGATGCCGTGCACCTCCTCCTCGGACGCAATCACCACGGCGGAGCGATGCCCGAGGCGGCGGGCAATGCTGACTGCGTCGGTAAGATAGTATTCTTTCTGAGCATTCTTAGTTTCGAGCTGGTCCAGGATGTCCAGCGCGACGTCGCCTCTGAGCGCCATCAGGCCGCCGTTGCAGAGGGTGATCCTGCGCTCCTCCTCACTGGCGTCCTTGTGCTCCCGGATATCGAGGAGTTCGTCGCCTAACATGATGAAACGCCCATAGCCGGTCGGGTCCCGCGCCTCGAACCCAAGGCCCACCACGGCGGCTCCCTTTGCTAAAGGCTCGCGCAGCCGTGCGAGGGTCTCGGCGGTGACGAGCGGGGTATCGGCATAGACCACGATCACGTCGTCGGGTCGTCGCTCCAGGGCTTCCCGCGCGCTCAAGACCGCGTGGCCCGTTCCCAGCCGCTCCCGCTGGACGAAGATGTGCGCGCTCGGAACAATATTGCGCGCCTCTCGTGCAACGTCGTCCCGATCGGGCCCGACCACAACGGATACCTCGGCGGCGCCGACCTTTGTCACGGCGGCCATGACATGGCCGAGCACCGACCGGCCGGCAATCTCATGCAGGACCTTGGGCCTGTTCGATTTCATCCGCGTTCCTTCCCCGGCGGCTAGAACGACGGCGAGGCAGCTACGGGTAGGGGCCTTCATGGGAGACGAGGTCATACCATTTCATTCCAATGGAAATTTGCAGAGCAGCTAACCCAGAGTGGTTATTTCAGCAATCGTTCATCGGCAAAGAGGCAGATTGCGCCACCATATCATTTACTTCACGCTCACGATTGCCGATATGTATAGGGCGTCCCGTTTCCTGGCTCACTAGCCTCGTTCAGACAAGAGTATCACCGTGCCGGCTTCGTTGTGGGCGTCATCCCCGTCTCATCCCCGCCGGCGCGATATGCTGGCCTATATCGGCGTATCCGTCGCTGGCCTCGCATACGCGCCAGAACTTCGAGCTCAAACTCCCCAGGCCCAGATCTATACAAGGTTGGGCGACAACCAGCGCTTCGACCCATCCATCGTGGCTGCCCTTGCGCGCCAACTCGCCAGCAAGCCCTTCGTGCAGCCGCAGAACAACCTGCCGGACTTCTTTTCGAATCTGACCTACGAGCAATATGTTGCGATCAAGTCGCGCCAAGCCCCCATTTGGGGTTCCGAAGGGCGTGGGATCGCCTTTGAGCCGCTTCACCGCGGCTTCGTGTTCACGAACGCCGTGGATCTCTATGTGGTCGAGGACGGGGGGGTGCGCCGGGTCGGGTATGAATCCGCCAGCTTCGATTATGGCCGCCCGAATCTTCCCAACGACATCGGCGATATCGGGTTTTCCGGATTCAGGCTTATATCGACCTCCGGCAACGGAAAACCGTTCGACTTCGCCATCGTTCAGGGAGCGACCTTTTTTCGCGCTATCGCGAGAGGGCAGAACTACGGCGCCATCGCCCGGGCCCTTACGCTGAAGCCGGCAGATCCGAAGGGAGAGGAATTCCCGATCTTCCGAGCGTTCTGGCTCGAGCGTCCCGCCGTCGGCAGCAACAGCATTACGGTGCATGGGGTGATCGATTCGGAATCGACCGCCGGCGCCGTGCGAATGACCTTCCGCCCCGGCGATATGACCATCGTCGACGTGGAAACGACTCTGTTTCCTCGCGTGAACCTGGAACATGTGGGATTGGGCGGCATCGGCTCGACCTATTTCTATGGCGCTAATGATCGCCGTGACGCGGATGACATCCGCTCGGCAGTCTATGAATCCTCGGGTCTTCAGATGCTGAACGGCCAAGGGGAATGGCTCTGGCGCCCCCTCCACAACCCTGAGACCCTTCAGATCTCCGCCTTCGTGGACGCGTCGCCCCGCGGCTTCGGATTGCTTCAGCGGGAGCGCACCTACGAGACCTTTCAGGACGACGACCAGCGATTCGAGCGCCGTCCCAGCCTTTGGAATGAGCCTCTCGGCGATTGGGGGCAGGGAAGCGTCCAGTTGCTGGAGATCCCGACCGATGCGGAGATCAACGACAACATCCTGACGTATTGGCGGCCTAAGGCGCCCATGACCGCCGGATCGGAGGTCGCCTTCGCGTACCGGCAATACTGGTGCTGGTCTCCGCCCGAGCGCCCTCCCCTGGCAACCGTGACCTCGACCAGGGTCGGACGCGGCTCCACGGGGCGGCGGCGGCGCTTTGCCGTCGACTTTTCCGGCGATATGCTGGGTGACAATCTGCCGGCGGACCTTAAATCCGTTCTGACCGTTGGCCCAGGAACGTTCCAGAATCTCAAAATCTGGTCGTATCCGGAACGTAAGACCTTGCGCGTTGCATTCGAGCTTGACCCGGGCAACGAAAACGCGTGTGAGATGCGTCTCATCCTCGAAGCAGGCGGGAAACCGATTAGCGAGACATGGCTTTATCGTTGGACACCATAGGTCCTGATTCTACGACAGGCGACCGCAGGCCGACTGAACCCATCATGCCGCCCGAAAAGCACCTGGATATGCCGACGCAGCACCTGCGGCGTTGGTCTGCATCACAGGAGCGTCGCCCTATCGTGGAGCGCTCGAAGGCCGCCACGCGGCTGGCACGGCTCTTCGTTTTCGGCGGAGCGCTCCTGCTGACGGGTTACGGCACCTATGAGATGTATCAGGTGGTGTCGGTCAGCCGTACCACCATCCTCCAGTGGGCCCTCGTTGCACTCTTCACCGTCAACTTCTCCTGGATCGCAGTTGCCTTCACGAGCGCGCTCCTAGGTTTCCTGGCGCTTCTCAGGCAGCCCCGCACCGCCCCGCCCGTTCCGTCCTCGCTCGATCAGCGAACTGCGATCGTCATGCCCGTGTACAACGAGCAGACCGCGCGCACCTATGCGGCACTTGAGGCGATCTACGAGGAGATCGAGGCAACGGGTCTGGGATCCCATTTCGACTATTTTATCCTCTCGGACACGACCAATTCGGACGCATGGATCGCCGAGGAGAGGGCCTTCCTGGCCCTGCGGGAGCGCCTTGGGCCGAACGCGCGCTTTTATTATCGCCACCGACCCAAGAATTATCATCGCAAGGCAGGCAACATCGCCGATTTCGTGATGCGCTGGGGCGGGGCATACGAGCACATGCTCGTTCTCGACGCCGACAGCCTCATGACAGGCGAGTGCATCACGCAGCTCGCCGCCGCAATGGAAGCTGATCCGGACGCGGGCATTATCCAGACCCTGCCCCTGATCATCAACCGCAACACGCTCTTCGCGCGGGTCCAACAATTCGCCGCCCGGGTCACCGGACCGGTGATCGCTACCGGCTTGTCCGTCTGGATGGGCCGCGACGGCAACTACTGGGGCCATAACGCGATCATCCGCACAAGGGCTTTTGCCGAGCAGGCAGGACTGCCGGACCTCAGGGGCAAGCCACCGCTCGGCGGCCATATCCTGAGTCACGATTTCGTCGAAGCGGCCCTGATGCGGCGCGCCGGGTGGGATGTCTACATGCTGCCGGATCTCGGCGGGTCCTATGAGGAAAGCCCTCCGTCCCTGATCGACCTCTCGGCGCGCGACCGGCGTTGGTGCCAGGGCAATCTTCAGCACATGCGGGTGATCACCGCAAAAGGCCTCAAGTTGCCGACGCGACAGCATTTCGCGACCGGCATCATGTCCTATCTTGCCTCGCCTTTCTGGCTCTTCCAGCTGATCGTCGGTATCGCGCTCGTGCTGCAGACGACCTATATCCGGCCGGAATATTTTGCCCGCGACTTCCGCCTCTATCCTATCTGGCCGCGATTCGACCCGGAGCGCGCCTTGGCGCTGTTCGCGTTGACCATGGGGATCCTGCTGGCCCCGAAGGTTTTCGGGCTGCTCCTGATGCTGCTGCGCAGGAAGGAGCGCCGCGCTTCAGGGGGCGCCATCCGTCTGACGGTTTCGGCGGTGCTGGAGATCATCCTCTCGGCCCTTCTGGCACCGATCATGATGTTGATCCAGTCCGGTTCCGTGTTTCAGATCCTGCTCGGACGTGACACGGGGTGGCAGCCTCAGCGGCGCGACGATGGCTCGATCCCCTGGAAGGACATCGTGCGCCGTCACCGGTCGCACACGGTTCTCGGAGCGTTGGCTGGGATCTCGGCCTTCAGCATCTCCACCTCGCTGTTCCTGTGGATGTCGCCGACGATCGTGGGTCTCCTGCTGGCCATTCCCCTGTCTTGGCTCAGCGGCCAGCTCGGAGCGGGCCTTGCCTTGAAGCGGTGGGGACTTCTTCGCACACCGGAAGAATTCCGTCCGCCGGCGATCGCCACCCGGGCGAACGAGCTGCAGGCGCGCAATGCCGCGTTCGGGTTCGATGACGATGACGGCATCAAGGCCCTTTATGAGGATGCCAACCTTCGCGAGCGGCATATGGAGATGCTTCCGCCGGTGGCGGCGCGCAAGCGTGGTGAGATCGAGACGGACCGCGCCCTTGCGGAAGCCAAGCTCGTGGACGCGGAAACCATCGACGAGGCGCTGCACTGGCTCAAGCATAAGGAACGCATGGTGGTGATGCACGACCGGGCGCTTCTGAACATCCTGATGCACCTGAAGAAGGACAGGCCGGCGGAAGCTCAGGCCGCCGAATAGCCGTTGCGTCAGGCTTCGGCCCGATTGACCCGCGGAGCGGTTGTCTCGACATCGCCAGCGATCTCGCTCAAGACCCAGTCGCGGAAAGCCTGGATCTTGGGGGAGCGCTTGCGTGCCTTAGGGTAGACGAGCCAGTAGCTCCGATCAGCCTCGACAACCAGATCGAAGGGCTGCACCAGCCGACCTGCCGCAAGATCGGCAGGAAAGAAGAACGGGTTGATCATCGCGACCCCCTGCCCCGCCATTGCGGCCATGCCTTCGAACTGCTGGGCTCCGAGCGAGTTGTCGGGGCGATCGGAAAGATCGATGTCCTTAACGCCCGCGGCCGTGAACCAGTCGCGCCACCATGGGTCGCTTGGAGTGAGGATGGGCAGCTTCAAAAGGTCCGACGGCTCGCGCAGCTCCATGCCCCGAATGAGATCCGGGCTGCAGACCGGCGTGAACTGGTTTGGAAACAGGCGGTGCGCCTCAAGACCGGGCCAGTCGCCCGTCCCACTCCGGATGCCGATATCGAAATCGTCGTGGGCGAAATCAACGATCTGTTGCGACACTTCGATCTGTACGGCGATGTTGGGATGCAGTTGCTGAAAACGTCCGAGTCGAGCGATCAGCCAGTTGGAAGCGAAAGTCGTCAAGGTGGTGATCGAAAGGACCGTCCGGACCGCGTTTTCGATCCCCGCAAAGGCAATTCGCAAGGCCTCGAAGGCCTCCGTGACGGCCGGCGCGAGCTGCCGTCCCCGGGACGTGAGCTCCACGTGCCGCGGCAGGCGTACGAACAGGGGCGCGCCGATACGATCCTCCAGCAGTCTAATCTGATAGCTGACAGCCGCCTGAGTCATGCCGAGTTCCTCGGCCGCGCGGGTGAAGCTTTGATGGCGCGCCGCCGCCTCGAAGGCCCGGATGGCGCTCATGGGGGGAAGTTTGGACATGGCTGATCCATAAGGCTGCCTTATGGCAGCCATCCGTCATTCGCTTTGTCAAGATTCGGTCTCGAGCGCATCCTCGAAAGCATCCCCGAGGCAAGAACGCCATCGGCCAAACATATCGGTAGGCTGTCATGAGGTACGAAGATGTCCGCCGCTTGCGCGGCGTGGAGAGCTTTTGGTTCCGCTTCAAGTGCTGGCTCTTGTCCGCTCCCTGTCCGAACAAGCTGATCGTCGGCGATCTTAGTCATTTATCCGACTCTGTGCGCCGCGATATCGGTCTGCCGGATGAGGTTCAATATATGGACTGGCGTTCACTGCGAGGAGACTGCTGGCGGTAGCCGGTCATGATGTCAGACGGCTGGGCTTCAGGTCGCCGCTCTGCTCCAACAGGGAATGCCCGGTCGCGGCGATGTGAGCCTCGATCCGCTTCAGATCTCGGACGATGTCGAGCTGAAGAGCACTCGTGTCCCCGATGGCCTTTCCGGAGCGGAGCTGATCGAGGTTCCTCTGGGTTATGGCCCGCTCCAAGTCCCGGAAACGTTCCTTCTCCGAGACGAGCCGGCGAGCGGAGGTGATATCCTGGAACATGAGGACTGAGGCTGCCAGCTGGAGATGCTCCAGCAGCTTGGCGTGCATGTTGTCGATGTCCGCCAGGCTGTCTTTTGGCAGGCGAAGGTGATTCTTGATGCGCTTGGCGGCAAGCTCCATCAGGTTCTTATCGATGATGTCGCCCACGTGCTCGAGGTTGATCGCGAAGGCCAGAATATCGGAGAGGCGCTTGGCTTCGGTCTCGCTCAAGGCGTCGTGGTTGATGGAGCTGAGATACCGGCGAATCGCGCTGTAGAGTCGGTCGACCACGTCGTCGGTTTGGCTGATCTTGTCCACGTGGCCGATATCGTCCTCGTGAAAAAGGTTCTGCGATCCGCGAAGCATCCCTTCGACCGTGTCCGCCATGCGCAAAACCTCGCGCGCCGCATTCGACAGGGCGACGGACGGCGTATCGAGGGCGTCCGCGTCGAGATATTGCGGCATGCCGGGATCCGATGAACGAGCTCGTTCGGGAAAGAACTTGAGCAGCAGCTTGCCGATCCAGGGCAGCGGCAGAATGAAAACTGCCGCCAAGACAACATTGAAAACAGTATGGAAGTTTGCCGCTAGGCGGGCCGGATTGGCGTCGAACATCGTCATGTATTTCAGGACGAAATCGAGCATCGGCAGCGCTACGACGCAGCCGATGAACCGCATAGCGAGATTTCCGAACGGTACGCGGAGTTTGACCGGATCTCCTCCGGTGCCTTCGAGGAGTGGGTTGAGCGAGCTGCCGAGATTGGCGCCGAGCACCATGGCGAGCGCCGAATGGGGATCAATGACGCCTGCCGTGGCGAGCGACATGATGAACAGCAGGGCGGCCACGCTGGAATGGGCCGCCCATGCCAGCGCTGCGGCAAGCAGCACTAGGATCAATGGGTCGAGGGCTATGGTGGCAAGCAGGTCCTTCAGCACCCGAGAGGACTCGATCGGGTGGATCGTTTCGGACAGGAGATGCAGCGAAAGCAGCATCAGGCCCAGACCGATCGTGACCCGGCCGAGATCCCGCACACGGCTCGACGCTCCGCGCCGGTAGGCCATGAAGCCGCCGAAGATCAAGGCCGGGAAGATCAGCGTGATGTCGAATGACAGCACCTGGACGATCAAGGTCGTCCCGACATTAGCGCCCAGCATCACTGCCAGGGCCGGAACCACCCCGACCGCGCCGCCAGCCGTGAAGGACGCAACCATGAGGGCGGTCGCTGTGCTGCTCTGCAGAACGGTCGTAACGCCAACCCCAGCCAGGAATGCGCGCAGACGCGTCCTCAGGCCGACGCCCAAAATCCACCGCAGATCGCTGCCGAAAGCGCGCTGAACCCCGCTATTGACCATGTTGATGCCCCACAGGAGCAAAGCAATCTCACCGAGAAGGTGGATCAGGACGGAGGTCGCGGACATTCATTCCTCAGTTCGGCAGTCGGGGCTCAAACGTCCTGCTTAGTCCTCCTGGGTCGCTCCGGCAATCAGGTTGCCGGCTAATTATGCCGGCGCAGAGCAGATTTTCATGGAAAAGCCGCATCATGCGGCCGGATTTCCTTAGGGAAGATACCTCGCACGGACACGTTGCCCGGGTCAAAGGCGGGGCTGGTCTTACGGCTTCGAATCTGAGCTTGGCGGTTCAGCCAGCATGAGAGGCGCAAGGATTCCAACGGTCGCGATAGTGAGGCCCAAAAGAAGAAGGACAGCGGTGACGGGAATGACCGAAATGGCGCTCCCTATGGCCAAAGGCCCTATTCCCTGAGCGGCGAACAGGGAGAACGCGAACAGAGACACGGCCGAACCACGTGCTCCTGGGGCGAGCTCGGTTGCGCGGGTTTGCAAGGTGTTGTGGATCATGAAGTAGGAAAGGCCCAGCACCATGAACAGTCCCACATCCCACACCCAAGGCAGCGGCATGGCAAAGAGCGCAAGGGATAGGCCGCTGCTGATTCCACCGATGACGCTCATCCGGGCCGTGCCCAGCAGGTTGATGATTTGCCTCACGCCTAAAGCGTAAAGCACGCCGCCCATTCCAAACCCGCCGAGTACGAGCCCTGCTTCAGCGGCACCGGTTCCGAAGCGCAACGCAAGGATCATCGCCACGAAGGGGAAGATGCCGTAGACCGCTATTCCACCGACGATGACCAAGCCGAACAGTCGGCGGGCCCGCCGGTCCGCCAGGATTTTTCCGTGACGGCTGAAAACCGCGCTTCGACCGAACTTCTCCTGACGCCTCGGTTCGAACGGCAGGGTCAGAAAGGCGATAGCCGTGGCGACGGCCATCAGTATGCTTGTGAGCAGAAAGATCGCGCGCCATCCCCAGATTTCGGACACGAGGCCGGACGCGGCTGCGCCCAGGGTTTGTCCGAGAATGGAGGCTATGAGAAAGCGCCCAAGGGCCACTTGGCGCTCCTCGAAATCGACGCTGTCCCCGATCAACGCGATAGCAAGCGGAATGATTCCTCCCGCAACGAACCCGGAGACGCCCCGCACGAACGCAAGAGGCGCGAAGCCCGGAGCAAAGGCGCAGACAACGAGCAGCGCCGCCACGGCGGCCCCGCACAGCACGATGAGACGGACCTTGCCCATTACGTCTCCAAGAGGTCCCAGCACGGGCTGACCGAGCGCATAGGAGATGGAGAAGGCCGTTACCAGGAATGATGTCGCGCCGAGGGATACTGTGAACTCCGCAGACAGGAGAGGAACGATGGGATCAACGATCCTGATGCCGAAGCCGCTTGCGAAGGCGCATGCGCCCAAAACGGGAATGAGCAATTTGCTTTTTCTCATTTCGCGCTCATCCGTTCCGCAGCACTCATGGGCTAGACCTTGCGTCTCCGCACTTCCTGTATGACGGCGGAATTGTCCCAATCCCCCTCGCCGCTTTCGACGCAGCCCTTGAGGATATCCATGAGCACCTCGGCCAGCGGCAGCCGCTGACCGACCCGTTCTGCCTCGCCAAGAATAAGCCCAAAATCTTTTCGGCTCTGGACGATGCGGCCTTGGGGCGCGAAGTCGCCCTCGATCATCTTCATGCCCTTCACGTCCATGATCTGCGAATAGGCCGCGGACTGGCGCGCGATGTCCAGGAATGTCGAAGGGTTGAGACCCATGCGCTCGGCGAACACAAGTGACTCGGCGAGAGCCAGTCGGTTCAACCCAAGCGCCAAGTTGACGGCCAGCTTCGCCTTGCTGCCGTCGCCTGCCGGACCCACGAATACCCGGCGAGGATAGATCGCCCCGAGGATGTCGTCGCAGCAGTTGACCTCAGAGCGGTCCCCAGCGACCAAGCCAAGTCCCTCGCCTTTTGCTACTTGCGCGCTGCTGCCGGAGACTGGCGCGTCGAGAAGGATCATGCCTCGTGATACAAGTCGGGACGCCAAGGTGGCGATGCGTTCCGGATCACAAGTGGCCGCACATATGGCCGTGATGGGTCTTTCAGTCGCCGCGAGACCATCCGCGCCTTCGGTGACCTCTTCGACCTGCGCGACGGTCAGAACAGCGATCAGAACGCGGTCGCATCGCTGGCCAACCTCGGCGATCGAGGCGGCTGCGTGCCCGCCCGCTGTTTTCAGGGCGTCGCGCTTCGATGAGTCGAGGTCGAATCCCACGACATCGAAGCCGGCGCCGATCAGACGGTGCGCGAGTGCTGTGCCCATCAGGCCGATTCCAATTAGCCCGACATTCGTCCCCATCGACCGCTCCGCTTGAAGATTCATCAAGGTGTTGTAGGCCTGCCCGCGAGCTCTGCTTCCATGAGCTGCTCGACCATGGTGTAAAGAGTGGTGAAATCCTGACCACCCTGCCCCTCGGAGAGGGCGCGCGTGAGCAGCCTTGACGTCAAGGGGCCATACGCAGCCGGCATGTCGAGCTCGCGTTCCAGAGCGACCGCCATGGCAAGATCCTTTGCCAGATTCGAAATAGCCGAGCGGCCGTCGTAGGTACCTGAGAGGATGTGGTTCGGGAACCGTGCTTCGCTGATGAAGCTCCGGGCGTTACCCGCGTTCAGCACGGCAACGGCGTCGGATAGGTCGATTCCCGCGCGCTCCGCTAAACGGCAGCCCTCGCTGGTCGCCAGAAAAATCGTGTGACAGATCATATTGTGCACGAGCTTCATCGTGTGCCCGGCTCCAACGTCGCCCAGATGAAAGATCCGCGTGGCGATGAGGCTGAGGACCGGCCAGGCGCGGGCGAAAGGTTCTTCCGGGCTGCCCACCATGAGGGTCAGCTTTCCGGTATCCGCCGCCTGAGCGCCGCCTGACATCCCTGCATCCAAATATGCGCGGCCGCGAGCCGCCGCCAACTCGCTGAGCCGCTTGGTTGCAGATGGGTGCGAAGTGGTGAGGTCCACGAGTATTTGGCCGGGAGCGTCGACAGAAAGGATGCCGTCAGGACCCGTCAGGCAGGCCTCGATTTCGAAACTGCTCGGGAGTGCGAACAGGATGAACGTGCAGGTTTGCGCCATATCGCGTGGTGAGATGAGCTTGACGCTTTGAGACAGGGCTTTGCCCTGTCTGGCGGTCTCGTTCGAATCCCATGCAGCTCCCAAGCGCTTCGCTCTGTCCACTCGCTTTGCGATTCCGCCTCCCATGCGGCCGAGGCCGATGACGCCAACGTCGCGAATCATTTCCATGGCGAAATCCTGTGTCGCTTCGGTGATTTGGCGCCCCGCATCGTGTCAGGCCGCCTTGGCGCGACCGCTGCGCGCCAAGGAGACGAGCGGGGTCAACGCCACGAGCGCAGCGACCAAGAGCAATCCAGCCGACATGGGCTTTTCAAGGAAGATTAGCGGGTCGCCCGCTGAGCTGATCATCGCCTGCTGAAGCGATCGCTCAAGAATGGGGCCAAGGATCATTGCCAGGATCAAGGGCGCGGCCGGGAAACCACCCTTGCGCAGGACATAGCCGAGGATGCCGAACACGATCATGACGCCGACGTCGAACGTGGAATTGTTCACGCTGTACGCCCCGACAATGCAAATAACGACGACCAAAAGGGCCAATATGTTGTAGGGCACGCGCAACAGCTTCACCCAAAGGCCGACCAATGGCAGGTTCAGGGCGAGAAGCATGAAGTTCCCCACATACATCGACGCGACGGCTCCCCAGAACACGTCCGGATGGTTCTCGATGAGTTGAGGTCCGGGCCTGATGCCATGGATCATGAGCGCCACAAGGATCATGGCGATGGAGGCGTTTCCAGGAATGCCTAGTGTCAGGAGCGGGATGAAGGATGAAACCGAAGCTGCATTGTTGGCAGCCTCGGGCGCTGCGACGCCTTCGATGGCGCCATGTCCGAACTGTTCCGGATGCTTGGAAATCCGCTTTTCCACCGCATAGGCGACGAAGGAGCTGATGACCGCGCCGCCGCCGGGCAGGATGCCGATGAAAAATCCGAACAGGGAGCCGCGCGTGATCGCCCCCCAGCTTTTCTTCCAATCCTCCAGAGTGGGAAGGATGCCTTTGATGCCGGTCTTGAGAGCCACCGGTTGTTCGGGAGCCTCGAGATTGTCGAGCACCTCGGCAATGCCGAATAGTCCCATCGCCACCACGACGAAGTCGAGCCCATCCGTGAGATTGGAGATCCCGAACGTGTAGCGCTCGGCTCCCAGGACCGGATCGAGTCCGACAGTCCCGATGAGAAGGCCGATGGCTCCCATGATGAGCCCCTTCAGGGCGGAGCCTCCCGATAGGTAGACTGCCATCGTTAAGCCGAGAAGCACGAGCGAGAAATACTCCGCAGGCCCGAACCGCAACGCGAAATCCGCCAAGATAGGGCTTATGAGCGAAAGCCCGATCACGCCAAGCGTGCCGGCGATAAACGATCCAATCGCGGCGATTCCCAGAGCTGCACCAGCCCTTCCTTTTCGCGTCAGCCTGTAGCCGTCGAGGCACGTGACGACCGATCCCGCCTCCCCTGGAATGTTCAGAAGGATCGACGTGGTGGAACCTCCATACATGGCTCCGTAGAAAATTCCCGCCAGCATGATGACGGCCGAAACTGGCTCCATCCCGTAAGTCAGCGGCAGCAGCATGGCGATCGTGGCTGGCGGCCCAAGGCCCGGCAGTACCCCGATGGCTGTTCCCAAGACGGCGCCGAAGCCCGCATAGGCCAGGTTCCACGGGGTGAGCGCGATCGAAAATCCGCTGGCGAGGTTTTCCAACATAAGGGTGGCCTTTACGTGCCAAGGACGACGCTCAGGATTCCCTCCGGCAGCGGGACATCGAGCAATCGATCAAAGAGCAAGTAGCTTCCCACCGGCAGCAGGACGATCGTGAGCCCGAAGCTCAACCCTCTCCTGACCTTGAGAACGAACAAAAGGACGGCCGTCAGCGCGGCCGTTGCGAGGATGTAGCCAAGCGGTTCGAGCAGAAGCACGAAGCCAACAAGCCCCAACATGGCCAGGACCGGCTGTTTAAGGTGCGTGAAAGGCTCGCCCCCTGAAC
Source organism: Microvirga aerophila (assembly GCF_003332305.1). Lineage (GTDB taxonomy): Bacteria > Pseudomonadota > Alphaproteobacteria > Rhizobiales > Beijerinckiaceae > Microvirga > Microvirga aerophila. Next base: position 36,918 of record NZ_QOIO01000014.1, read on the forward strand.
TTCGGCCGCGCAGCCCCTGCAGGATAAGGAGGCCCGACAGGATCACGAGGATCATTCCAGCCAGGAATGGGAAAAATCCCGGCTGAGGCTCGTCAGGAGTTCCGACCTGCAGCTGGATTGCTCCCACCACAGCGCCTGCTCCCACCAGAAGGAACGCCCCTCCGGCTATCGCGTCAGCCGATTTTGGTTTGGCGGTCACTGCCGTGGCCTCTCCACATTGGATGTTATTTTTTCAGGGATGCGCCGAGTTCCTTGTGAAGATTGAACTCCGCCCGCCAGACTTTGCCGAACTCATCCGGCCCGAGATACTGGATGCGGTCACCAAACGATTTGATCATCGCCTGAACGGTTTTATCCTCGGTCATCTGCTTGCATGCGGTTGCAAGCTTCTCGATGAAAGGACGTGGAGTTCCCTTCGGGGCCAGCATTCCCCGCCAGAGATAATAAACTACGTCCACACCTTCTTCCTTCGCGGTCGGAACATCCGGGAAGCTTGGGTCGCGCTGGTCGTCGAGAACCGCGAGCGGGCGCAGCTTTCCAGCTTGGATGTAGGAGATGAATGTGGTCGTCGGATTGATCGCGACGTCCACATGCCCTCCCAGGAGCGCAACTGTCGAAGGGCCTCCACCATCGTGAGGGACATTCCGGCTCTCGATCCCGGTGATCCTCGAAATCTGCTTCCAGGTTAGATCAGCTTGGCTCCAGGGACCCGCATTGCCGAAGACGAGCTTGCCCGGATTGGCCTTGGCCCAAGCAATCATCTCTTTGAAAGTCTTGTAGGGAGCCTCGGGCTTCGTCGCGACCATGACCGGGCTGTAGTTGATCCGGCAGATGGGATCGAGATCGTCCGGCCCTTTCGAGCGGCCTTCGACGGCGGGAAGAGTCGTGCTCCAGTTCGGTCCGCCAAAGAGAATCGTGTAGCCGTCCGGATTGGCCTTTGCCACCTGATCGGACCCGATGGCTCCGCCTCCACCTGGTTTCAGCTGGATGATGACCGGGTGGCCGAGGTATTCATTTGCCACACTCGTCACGGCCCGCGCCGTTAGGTCGTGGGATCCGCCGGCTCCCGACGGGATGATCAGGGTCACGGGTTTCGTGGGAAACTCTTGAGCCTGTCCGCCCCCCCAACCAAGCATGCAGGCAAGAGCCGACATGCCGGCAAGCATCCATCTATGGCCCTGTCTCATTCGTTCCTCCTTATGATGATTGTAAGCGAGCTTCTGTCCCCGCATGGCGGAGGCACGTCGATGCCGCTGGCGTCTGGCGCGAGATTGCGTCACGGATTTGACCGGTTGTCAATTGGTTGAACATTTTGCTCCTGCCAAATGCCTCAAGCTCACCTGGAAAGGAGGAGGAGAAAGCCGAGCTTTCGTATATTTGCCATGTAAACGAGAGTGTTTACGTGCTAACGACCATGGTGCGCCTCACATCAATTTGGTTGTAGATTGGTTGCGCCGCACGTAGCGTCAAAGGGGTTCAGGGATGCTCATCCGGCTATCCGGCTATCAAGGTGCCGCGTCCGTCCATACGAGAGGCCTTCATCATCTCTCTGTAGGCCTGACGTCGCTGGGCTTAAATCCCGAAATCACCGACAATGTCACCACCACAGGATTGGCCGCCAAGGCCTTGTTCGATACGGTTGAGCGTGAGGACGCCCATATCTGCTACATGGCGTCGGGATATCTAACCGCGCGTGTGCCGGCCCTTGCGGTTCTCGATCTTCCGATGGCTGCGCCCGACAGGTTGCGCGCCTATGAGGCATTGGACGGATCGGCCGGCCGGATCCTCACGGATCACATTGAGCAAGCCACGGATTTTCATGTTCTGGGTTTCTGGGACAACGGTGTGCGTCACATCTCGAACCGGGCGCGGCCCATACGGTCCGTGAGCGACTGCTCAGGACTGGTTATTCGCACCCTCGACAACACGCTTTATCAGGACGCCCTCCGGGCCTTTGGCTTCCAGCCTATCGTCACCGATGTTCGAGACCTAGTCGACGCCGTTGCAAGCGGCAAGGTCGATGCGCAGGAAAATCCCATCGCGAATACGCTCAGCTTCGGCCTGCACAAGCATCATCGGCATCTGAGCCTCACAGGCCATATCGCCGGCGTGGCCCTGCTCCTCTGCCGTTCCGCCTGGTTTCACGCCCTGCCGGCTGAAATCGCTGCTGGGATTGAGGCGGCGACTGCGCGGAGCACCCAAGCTCAACGGGCTTGGGCGATCGAGGAGGATCGGATCGGACTTGAACAGTTTCGAGCCTCCGGCGTCGAGGTCGTCGAGCAGGGCGACCTCGACCTGGGAAGCTTCAAGAGCGCTGCAATGCCCGTATTGAAGGAGGCGCTCTCGCGACTCGATCCCGAACTCGTCAAAGCTTATTTCGGGGATATGCATCCCCTTGTCGTTGGGTGAACGTTAGGCATGCTCGTCGAGCATGGTGGAGGCAGTGCTGTTCAGGTGGAGACGCATCGCTTCCGCAGCTCCACGACGATCTCGATTGGCGATGGCTTCCGTGAGAGCGTCGTGTTCTGCAAACGAATGATAGTCGGGCGAGGGTCCGACTGGCCGCTTCGCCAGATGTCCCCAGACAACCGCCCGCCGCACACCGTTCACGAGGCGTTGGAGCTCCACCAGCAGGTTGTTGCCGCTGGCCTCGGCCAGAAGGTTGTGGAAACGCCAGTCAAGATCCTCGTACTCGCTCCAGGTCCTCGACGCCCGCATCTGCGCGCACAGTTCCTTCATATGGGCGATCTGCGCAGACGTTGCCTTGAGCGCCGCGAGGCGCGCGATTTCAGGCTCGACGATGAGCCGCACCTGCATGGCCTCGGGAGGGCTCGTGCGACTGGCGATATCGACGGCTAGAGGAAGCGCCTGAACGAGCTCGTTCCTCAGCAGAAATGTGCCTCTTCCCACATGTCGCTTGACCCCACCCTCGGCCTCCATGACCGCTAATGCCTTTCGGAGCTCAGCCCGACTTATGCCGAAGCGCTCGGCCAGCTCCCTCTCAGGGGGCAGTCGGCCGTCCTCGCGCAACTCGGCACTCGTCACCCAAGACCGCAATTGCTCCAAAACCTCATTGTTCGCCCGCATTAGGTCGAAAACTCTCCCGTCACGGATCAAACATAATGCTTGCCACCAATTTGGTCAACCAATCGAGTAGAATGTGCCCCAACAGACTCGTCGGTTGGCCTTGTGTAGCAGGCGCGATCCCTAAAGGCGCAGAATTGACATCCCGGCGAAATAGTTTTCAAGTGATAATTAACGCCACATAGGGAGGACGTATATGACGAAACCGGTAAACCGCGCGGCCATCCACAAGGCCGCCGAGAAGCTTTCGAACTGGGGCCGGTGGGGCGAGGACGATCAGATCGGAACCCTCAACAACATATCGCCGCAGGATATCATTTCGGCCGCCGGGTTGATCCGCCAGGGCAAGGTTTTCGCTCTTGGCCTGTCCCTGAAGGAGCCTATCCAGTCAGGCCTGTTTGGTGGCCGCTGGAACCCGATTCACACGATGCTCGCCACCGGAACAGACGCCGCATCTGGAAACCAGGACGATCCGGCGCCCTACCTGCGCTACGCGGACGACGCGATCAACATGCCGTGCCAAGCCTCCACCCAGTGGGACGCCCTGTGTCACATCTTCCTCGATGACAAGATGTACAACGGCTACGACGCGAAGCTCGTGGATGCTCGAGGGGCAAAAAAGCTCGGCATCGAGCATGTGCGGAACAAGATGGTTGGACGCGGCGTGCTTCTAGACGTGGCGCGCTGGAAGGGTGTCGACTCCCTCGACGACGGCTATGCCGTCACCAACGAAGATCTTGATGGCTGCGCGAAAGCCCAGGGTGTTGAGATCCGCAAGGGTGATTTCGTCATCATTCGCACCGGCCATCAGGAGCGATGCCTCGCCAAAGGCGACTGGAGCGGTTATGCGGGCGGTGATGCGCCCGGTTATGCCTTCGAGACCTGCTATTGGATTCGCGAGCATGACATCGCGGGGATCTGCTCGGATACGTGGGGCTGCGAGGTGCGCCCCAATGAGACCAACGAGGCCAACCAGCCCTGGCACTGGGTAGTGATTCCGGCAATCGGAATATCGATGGGCGAGATCTTCTACCTGAAAGAATTGGCCGAGGATTGCGCTACTGACGGCGTATACGAGTTCTTCTTCGTAGCCCCTCCCCTGCATCTTCCCGGTGGCGCGGGGTCGCCGGTCAACCCCCAAGCCATCAAGTAGCGCCTGATTTCGCCTGTCTCGCCCTGCTTAGTCGAGGCGAGACAGACGCCGCTGCCATCTGGCACCTAATCTCCCAGATGGAACGTGACCGCGCCTGCGAGCACCAAGGCCATCGCCACGAGTTTCATGGGGCTGATGGTTGTTTCCCGCAGGCCCCAAAGTCCAAAGCCATCCGCCGTGACCGCACCGATCATCTGGCCGAGAATGACGGAGAGCAGAAACAGGACACTGCCGGTTTTCGGTACGACGAGGAGGCTTCCGACGACAAAAACTGCTCCCGTGATTCCACCGATCCAGGTCCACCAGGGCGCTGCCGCAACCTCGGCCCAGTCCGGCTTCGTTCGCGCGGTCAAAAGCGCAAAAAGAACCACGAGAACGACACTCATGGAGAGGGACAGCACGGCCGCCAGCGCGGGCGAACCGAGGCGGCGGGCGGCTTCGGCATTCACCGGCCCTTGCCAGGTCAGGAAGACACCCAAAACGACGCAAATGAGAATGAGAGGGATTCTAGTATGAAGTCCGTCCATCAACGAGTTCCAGTTCCTGTTGCAGACACGCAATCCGGGAGCCGGATGGGTCTTTATTTTTCAGTTGATAAATGCCTTATACTTGGTATCGCGGTCAATAACGGCTTCATCTTCGTCTTAGGATCATGAAGGCCGATCTATGGGAGTGTGTTGTGCCAGCTGAGCTGCAGCGATTTGCGCCTCTGGGAACAGAGTTGGCCAAGCGGCCGCGTGCGATTTGGCGCTGCCTCACGACGGTTGAGACAATCACAAAAAGCGGAGGAAAAACACAATGATCAACGCTGCAATCGTCGGCTTGGGGTGGTGGGGACGAACCATCGCGCGCGACCTCAGTCAGAGCAGCCTCATACGCCCGGTTCTCGGCATCGATCCGCTCGAGAGTGGCCAAACCGTGGCCACCCAACTTGGTATGAGAACGTCATCCCGCTTCGAGGATGCTCTCGAGGATCCCGACGTTGAAGCAGTTATTCTTTGCTCGCCGCATCGCTTTCATGCGGATCAGATTGTGGCAGCTGCAAAGGCCGGCAAGCACGTATTTTGCGAAAAGCCGCTCTGCACGACCGGTGCTGAGGTGGAGCGGGCTGTTACGGCCGTAAAAGACGCGGGCGTCCACCTCGGCATCGGGCACGAACGGCGCTTCGAGCCGTCGGTCATCGATGTGCGCAAACGGTTCGCTGCCGGAGAGTTTGGGACTGCGCTGCAGATCGAGGCCAATTTCAGCCAGGACAAATTCCTCGCGCTTCCGCCAGACAACTGGCGTCTCTCCCCCACGGAATCGCCGGTCGGCCCGTTGTCGGCGACAGGCATCCACTTGGTCGACCTTTCTATTGCGTTCTTTGGACGGCCTAAGGAAGTTTGGGCGCGGCTGTCGACCCGAGGCAGCTCCTTCGCCAATGGCGACACTTTGGCGATCACGCTTGCATTCGAGAACGGGGCAACCGCCCTACTCTCCGCGATTCTCGCCACGCCTTTTGTCGGGCGCCTGGCCGTTTACGGCTCACAGGGTTGGGTAGAAATTCGAGATCGGACGCACCCAGAGAATCCGACCGGCTGGGACGTGACCGTGGTTCGTCGGGGCGAAGAGCCGGTGACGCAGTTTGCTCCGCCCCATCCGGCCGTTCGCGACAATCTTGAGAGTTTCGCAAGAGCCGTCTCAGGTGAAAGCCCTTACCCGGTAACGCTCGATGAAATGGTGGCGAATGTCCGGACGTTCGAGGCCATTACCCGGTCGGCGACCACTGGTCGGATCGAAGCCGTTTGAAATGGCGAGCCTCGGCATGCCCATAAGGCGTGCGGACATTTAACCTGAGGGAGCTTCGGCAATGCCCATCCAAACCCGTCGCGCAATCGTCATCGGCGGCTCTATCGGTGGGCTGTTCGCAGCCGCGCTGTTGAGGCGCGCGGGTTGGGATACTCATGTGTATGAGCGCGTTGGCGTCGACTTATCCGGCAGGGGCGCCGGAATCGTCACCCACCCAGAGATGGTGGAGGCTCTCAAGGCCGCAGGTGCGAATCCGGGCGATGATCTGGGCGTCTTCATCCAAGACCGCCGCACCCTGGACAGGCATGGCAACGTCATTGAGGAATATCATTGTCCTCAAACGGCCACATCATGGAACCGCCTGCTCCAGATGCTCCGGGATTCATTCCCTGCGGATCATTATCACCGGGGAAAGGAGCTTGTGGCGATTGAAACGACTCAGGAGATCGCTGTCGCGCGCTTTGCAGACGGAAGCAGCGCCGAAGCTGAACTGATCGTTGGCGCAGATGGATTCCGCTCAACGGTTCGAAACCAATTCCTTCCTGACGTAAAGCCGATTTACGCGGGCTATGTAGCTTGGCGCGGACTGGTTGAGGAGAGTGCTCTACCGCCCATCGCACATCGTGACCTTTTCCCTTATTTTGCATTTTGCCTGCCGCCGGGCGAGCAGATGCTCGGCTACCCCGTTGCCGGCCCAAACGACGATCTGCGGCCGGGACATCGGCGTTACAACTTCGTCTGGTACCGTCCGGCAGACGAAGACAGCACCCTTCAGCGGCTCTTGACCGACGAGACAGGGCACATTCACTCGGTCTCGATTCCGCCACCCCTTATTGCTCGCAGCACCATTGCCGAAATGCTCTCGGAGAGCGAAAGGGTGCTGGCTCCGCAATTCCAGGAACTGGTGCGTGTGACGGAACAGCCGTTTCTACAGCCCATTTATGATTTGGAAAGTCCACGGATGGCGTTTCCCCGCATTGCTCTTGTGGGAGATGCGGCGTTCGTAGCCCGGCCGCATGTGGGTGGCGGCGTCGCAAAGGCCGCGCAGGACGCCATGACCCTTGTTCGCGCCTTAACGGTTGAGGCGGATCTGGATGCAGCGCTTCGACGCTTCGAGGCTGAGAGGATCGCGGTTGGGCGGAGGATCGTCGATCGGGCGCGGCGACTCGGCTCATACATGCGAACGCGGTTCAACACAGCCGAGGAACGGGCTTTGGCCGAGCGGCACCAGACCCCTGAGGCTGTGATGAGCGAAACAGCTTTGTTGAATTTCCTCCGTGAGTGACGTGGCGGCCGACATGCGTCTTGACAGGCCGCCGCCCCGATGCGCATCGTATTGATCAAGTGATAACTGCCGTGCTTCCACAGCGCCCCGCGCTGCAAAGACGGCTCGAAGATTGGGAGGATGCCGATGGCTCGCTGGCTCAAACGCGGACGAGACGCGGAAGCGATTGCAGAGGACGATGCGAAGATCCGCAGCACGGTGGAAGGAATCTTGGCCGACATCGGCAAGCGCGGCGACGCGGCGGTTCGCGAACTCTCGAATAAATTCGATCGCTGGGATCGCGAGGATTACCGGCTGACGGACCAGGAGATCAGGGATTGCCTGTCACAGCTGTCGCAGCGCGATCTCGACGACATCCGCTTCGCCCAGGAGCAGGTCAGGAACTTCGCCCAGCATCAGCGTGAATCGATGAAGGACATCGAGGTGGAAACGCTGCCGGGCATCGTTCTCGGACACAAGAACATCCCGGTAAACTCTGTCGGCTGCTACGTGCCGGGCGGCAAGTACCCACTTCTCGCCTCGGCGCATATGTCGGTCATCACGGCTCGTGTTGCGGGAGTTCCTCGTGTCGTAACCTGCGCCCCGCCCTATCAAGGCAAGCCGGCCCCGGCGATCGTGGCGGCTCAGCATCTCGCGGGAGCTGAAGTCATTTACTGTCTGGGCGGCGTCCAGGCCGTCGGCGCCATGGCACTCGGGACGGAGAGTATCGAGCCTGTCGATATGCTGGTCGGCCCAGGCAACGCTTTCGTGGCGGAAGCCAAGCGCCAGCTCTATGGGCGGGTTGGAATAGACCTGTTCGCGGGTCCGACTGAAACGTTGGTCATCGCCGACGAGACAGTCGATGCGGAGATGTGCGCCACCGATCTGCTCGGTCAAGCCGAGCATGGGCCGAACTCGCCCGCGATCCTCTTGACCACGTCCGAGACCCTCGCGCGGGAAACCATGGCAGAGGTGGAGCGCCTGCTGGAAATCCTCCCGACCGCCGCGATTGCCCGTCAGGCCTGGGCTGACTACGGTGCCGTGATCGTTTGCGACAGCGACGAGGAAATGGTTCGGGAAGCGAATGCGCTTGCGTCCGAGCACGTCCAGGTGATGACGCAGGATCCCGATTACTTCCTTGCCAATATGACCAACTATGGCGCGCTCTTCCTCGGTCCACGCACCAATGTATCCTATGGCGACAAGGTGATTGGAACGAACCACACCCTGCCCACCAAAAAAGCGGCGCGTTACACAGGCGGCCTTTGGGTCGGAAAGTTCCTCAAAACTGTAACCTATCAAAAGGTTCTGACCGACGAGGCATCGACCATGATCGGCGAATATTGCTCGAGGCTCTGCATGCTGGAAGGCTTCGCCGGCCATGCGGAGCAGGCCAACATCAGGGTACGCCGCTACGGCGGACGCAACATTCCTTACGCCACGGCTGCGGAATAATGGCTGCGTCCCCCCTTCCCCAAGCACCAAGCTTTCGTCTCGATGGCAAGCGCGCCCTGGTCACGGGCGCGGGCCGAGGTATCGGCCTAGCAGCGGCGGCAGCTCTTGCCGCCGCTGGGGCTCACGTCACGCTGGCGGCCCGCACGGTCGAGGAAATCGAGGCCGCCGCGGCGGCCATTCGTGAGCAGGGTCATTCGGCCGATGCGCTTTCCCTCAACATGAACGACCTCGTGGCGGTTTCACAGGCCATGGAGGCCACAGAGCCGTTCGATATCTTCGTCAATAATGCGGGCACAAACCGTCCAAAGCCATTCGTGGAGGTATCGATTGATGATTTCGACACGGTCATGAACCTCAACGTTCGCTCCGCCTATTTCGCCGCGCAGGCCGTGGTGCGCCGCCTCATGGCTGCCGGAAAGCCTGGTTCCATCATCAACGTGTCATCGCAGATGGGGCACGTGGGGGGAGCCAATCGCACGGTCTACTGCACCTCGAAGTTTGCGATCGAAGGTATGACGAAAGCCATGGCGGTCGAGCTTGGACCGCACAACATCCGAGTCAATACCCTTTGCCCGACCTTCATCGAGACGCCTATGACGCGTCCGTTTCTGGCTGATCCGAATTTTCGGAACAGCGTGCTGTCCAAAATCAAGCTCGGGCGTCTTGGTCAGGTAGAGGATCTGACAGGGGCCATCGTGTTCCTGGCGAGCGATGCCTCGAGCCTGATGACAGGTTCCTCGCTACTGGTGGACGGCGGATGGACGGCGGACTAACCTCCGTCGTCCGGAAGGTGTGTCAATCAAAGCCGCGGAGAGCGTCGTAGCTTGTCATCACCGTGGCCTGGTAGGCTGGACGGCGGCTCAGCCGGTCATACCACTCCGCGAGCCTCGGAAGATCCGGCCTTGAAATGTCCATCGTGAACCAGCGGTAGAGGGTCGCTCCCGCTGGAATATCGCCCATGGAGAAAGATGCTCCACCAAGCCACGGCGTGTCTGCGAGCCGGGCATCCAGGATGGCGTAAGCACGTCCGGCCTCGTCGGCTAGCTGTGCGACCCGTTCAGCACTGCGCTGTGACGGCGGCTTGCGGACCGCCTCCCAGAACAACGCGATGAACACGGGAGAGAGTGTGGTCTGCATCCACTCCATCCACTGGTCCGCTACCGCTGCCTGTTTGGGCTCGTTCGGCTGCAGGACTCTCCGGCCGTAGGCAGAGGAGAGATAGCGTACGATGACGTTCGACTCCCACAAGACCAGGTCATCGTCCTCGAGCGTTGGAACACGACGGTTGGGGTTCTTGGCCCCGTAGCTATCGGTGTCGAGGCCGCCATACGCGCCCCCTGCATCAATGCGCTCGATATCAAGTTCCAGCTCAGCCAAAGCCCAGAGAACTTTCTGGACGTTGACGGAGGTCGCCCTGCCCCAGAGCCTCATGTATTACGCAGCCGACCGTTTATGCCGGGCCATCTCGGCCGTGTACCAGTCGCCGATTTCACTCGCGGTCATCAGCGCCACCCCCTCGTGCGAGACCACGTAGTCGAGTAACTCCTCGACGTAGCGGATTCGATGTGGAACACCGGTGATGTAAGGGTGGAGCGAAATCGCCATGACGCGGGCGTTATCGGCGCCCTCCTGATAAAGTCGGTCGAACTGGTCCTTGCCGGTTCTCAGGAACTGCTCCGAGGCATGGTGCTGGAGGGCATAAACCACGATGTCGTTGGTCTCGACCGTATAGGGAACGGTCGTGATGGTGCCGTGTGGAGTGGCGATTTCCTGCGGCAGGTCGTCGATCACCCAATCCGCCACGTATTCGATCCCGTTCTCGCGCAACGCGTCGAGGGTTTCCTCGGTTTCTGTAAGACCTGGGCTTTCCCATGAGCGCGGCGGACGCCCGGTAAAGGAGGCGATGGAATCGACGGTGCGCCGGATCGCGTCCCGCTGATTTTCAACTCTATGCATAGGCCCCTGCAGGAAACCGTGGCCCATGAACTCAAACCCCGCGTCTCGCGCGGCGGCCGCCACCCGGGGATACGAATTGCAGACGTTGCCATTAATGGCGAGGGTGGTGGGAATATTGCGTTTGGTCAGCGCCTCGAAATGCCGCCAAAAGCCGGCCCGCATTCCGTATTCATGCCAAGACCAATTGGGAACGTCCGGAAGCAGCGGTTGTCCCATCGGCGGCGACAGCACGGTGCGTGGCATGGAACCTTCAATCCGCCATTCCTCTACGTTCAGGCAAACCCATACGGCCAGACGGGTCCCGTTGGGCAGCTGAAGCAAAGGGCGGTCGACGGAGGCTTGATAGGGAATGCGGTCGCTAAGCGCCATAGCGTGCTCCTCTCCTTGAACAGATTGATTGCGGCTCGTCCGTCCCGCGGGATAGTTATTGCGCCGCCGCAATGGCGGGTGGAACCGAGTCCTTGAGGTGGCCGGGTGCAAAGGCATGCCCTGCGTCTGTGAGCCTTCTCATCAGCTCCGCGGTCTGAGCCTCGGTCAGGGCTGTTAATGGAGGCCGCAATGTCGCGAGACCCGGCTCAAAAAGAGCCGTGGAGAGAACTGCCTTGGCGGCTGGAATGAGCGGATAGGACGAAAAGATGTTGCGAATGGCCGCAACGGACTTCTGCATTTCCTCGGCTTCCGGAGACGTCCAGTTATCGATCAGCTTACGGATCGCCGATGCGTTGATGTTGCCCGATGCAGTGATGCAACCGGCGGCTCCCAGGCGGAGAGCCTTCAGCAGGACGCCCTCGGAACTGGGGAAGATACGGAAGCCGGGAAAATGCGTGAGCATCGCCTCGGTGTTGGACCAGTCGCCTGAGCTGTCCTTGATGCCGAGCACCGTGTCCGGGTAGCGTTTGATCAGGCGCTCGATGAGGTCGAGCGGGATCCCAACGCCAGTCATCTGAGGGATGTGGTAGAGCCAAAGGCCCAAGTCGGAGGACCCCACCCGTTCGATGACCTCGGAATAGAAAGCGAACAGACCATCGACCGATACAGGCTTGTAGTAGTATGGGGGCAGCATCAGCACACCGCCGCATCCGAGGGACACAGCGTGCCTCGTCAACTCCACCGCATCCGGGAGCGCGGGCTGTCCGGTACCCGGCAGGAGCACGGAAGGATCGATGCCGCTCTCGACGAGCCCCTCGAGCAAGCGCTTGCGTTCGCCCAGGGACAACGAGTTTGCTTCGCTGGTGGTGCCAAAAACTGCGAGGCCGTTTGCCCCTTGAGCGAGCAGCCATCGGCACAGGGCGTGGAACAGCGTCCCGTCCGGCTCCAGTTGGGCGTCGAAGGGTGTGATGGCGGGGACAAGAACCCCTGAAAAGTTCGTCTTAGGCATGCGTGGTACTTTCGAGAGTTAGCTATACCGCCGAGATATATGGATGCTCAGGTCGTGGCGTCGCCACCTTCCACGATAATCAACTCAACCTGTCCTGCGCCGCCTTTCCGGAACGCCGAAGCTTCCTGATAGGCATCCGAGCGATGGCACTCCTCTGCCGCTGCAAGAGACGGAAATTCGATTACCACGAAGCGATGGAAGGTTTCGGGGCCCTCGAGGATCTTGAACGGGCCACCCCGGGCAAGCACCTTGCCACCGTATTGAGAAATGATGCCCGGAACTCTGTCCGTATACTTTTTGTACTCGACCGGGTCATTGATACGCGAACGCGCTACCCAATAAGCAGGCATGAAATTCTCCTCAGACCTTACCAAGGTTAGGAAGCCAAGTGGCTAGTTGCGGGAAAGCGATGATCGCGCCAATGACGGCCAACAGGCAGATCCAGAACGGAACCGACCCACGAAAAATTTCGCCGACCGACACGTTCTCCTGAGGCAATGCTGCCTTCACCGTGAATACTAGGATTCCAAATGGCGGCGTCAGGAGACCCGTCTCGATGGCGAGAATGCCGATAATCGCAAAGGCAAGCGGATCATATCCAAGGCTTGCGGCGACAGGCGCAAAAACCGGCACGGTCAGAAGGATGATCGAAATCGAGTCAATGATACAACCGAGAACGAACCAGATCAGGATCATGATTCCGAGAATGGCGATCGGTGGGAGACCCGTGTCAAGCAAAGCCGCCTGTACGGCTCCGGTGATGCCGGTCATCGACAGCACGCGGGAATAAAGCTGCGCCATGACCAGCAGCAGGAGAAGCGGGGCAGAGGAACGCCCGGCCGAAAGGATGACGTCGAAGATCTCCCGAAGCCTCATTCCTCTGATCAACGCGATCCCAAGGGCTGCAACCGCGCCGACACCCGCTCCTTCCGTTGGCGTGAAGAATCCGAACCAGATGCCTCCAAGAACGCCACACACGAGGGCAACCACCAGAAGCGTGCCGAAGAGAGTTTCGCCAAGCCCTTCATCTTCATGGCTAACACCAGGATTTGCCGTCAAAGTCGCGAGCGGTACCTTGCGCTCGCCCACGATTTCCGGCCGCAGGATTGCCGTTCCGATTATGTAGGCGCTATAGACGACCACCACCACCATTCCTGGCACGACGCCTGCCATGAAAAGGCTTCCGATCGACTGCTCGGTCAAGACGCCCCACACGATCATCAGGACGGACGGGGGAATGAGCATGCCGAGACAGGCGCTGCCAGCGATGCAGGCAAGCGAAAACTGACGATTATAGCCGAACCGTTTCATCTCAGGGTAGGCAATGCGGGAGAATGTAGCCGCTGCCGCAATGCTGACCCCGGACACGAATGCGAAAACAGCATTGGCTAGCACAGTCGCAACGCCGAGGCGGCCAGGGAGCCATTTCGTGAGACGATTTACAAGGTTAAAGAGGTCGCGCGCTGCTCCCGACTTTGCGAGAAACTCACCCATAAGAATGAAGAGCGGGATGACCGCAAAGATGTAGTCGCGAATTCCCTCATAAGCCGTATTCGAAATGAAGCTTCGTACGACCTCGATATCTTCCTGCATGAGATAGATGCCGAGCGCCGAAGTGATCCCGAGCGCAACTGCGATATGAGTGCCAAATAGCACCAGGGCCAGCAGCACCCCGACGATGATCATCATTTGTGATGGGTCGAACATAAATAATGATCCGTTCAGTGCGAGGAGCCGATCGCGATAACTTCATTGTGCCGGGCCGCGTTGATCTGACGTGCGGCGAGCAGGAGGTAGGCGAGCATCGCGAGCCCGCTTCCAGCCAGAACCGCAAATCGAACTGGCCATACCGGAACCCGTAGTGCGCCCTCCCCTTCGTATTCACTGGTTTCAAAGGCATGCATGAAACCATCGATGCTGCCCCAGAAAATAAGGCCAAACAGCAAAACCCCGAGAAGGCAGGAGATTACGGCGAGCGCCGCTTGCACGCGGACGGGAAGGTGAACTGTCAGCGCATCGACGTGCATCATCCCATTGCTCAAGATCGCGTAGACGCCGGTCAGGTAGCAGATAATGACGATTGAACTCGATACGAGTTCAGGTGTGCCTTGGAGCGGCCGGTTGAACACAACTCTGCCGATGACGTCGCCAACCACGACGAAGCAGAGCAGAAAGGCGAGGATCGACGCCAGCACCAGCAGCGCCTTGGAAATCCAGTCGAGACCTCTTCCTATCATTGGCATGAACCTTTTGACCGCGTGCTCAGAGTGAGCCCGGGGCCACGTGGCCCCGGGCAAGAGGTCGATGTTCGGGTTTCTACTTCAGTTGATAACGGATAGGCCATTTGTGGCCGAGCTTCTCGGCTTCGCCCAATGTGAGTTCCAGCACCTGCGTACCGGGCAGGCCTGCCTTGTCCAGCTCCGCAGCCTTCTCCTTGGGCCAATCCTTGAGGGAGTTCGCCCAGTCGGCCCGTACGCTCTCAGGCAGGGTCTTCACCTTTGCGCCAAGTTCTTTCAGCTGCTCGATCTGCTTGGGATAGTTCTCGTCGTTGACTGTCCCGGTCTTTGCCTCGTATTCGCGAGCGACCTCGACGATGATGTCCTGAACTTCCTTCGGCAGGCGATTGAACCGATTGCGATTAATGGTGAGGGCATGCCAGGTGATCGACCCGAACCCGATCTCGGTATAGTACGGCGAGACTTCGTACATCTTGAAGTTCACGACTCCGGACGGGAACATGATCCAGCCGTTGTAGACGCCGGTTTGCATCGCCGTATAGGCTTCGGGCAATGATGACTGAACCGGCACGGCGCCAGCAAATTCCAGCCATTTCAGGTTCAGACCCGCGCCGGCGAGCTTGCGCCCCTTGAGATCCGCGACCGTATTCCACTCGAACGTCGTCGTAAGGTTGTATCCATTGTCAGCAATCAGAGCGAGGTGCTTCTGGGCGAACTTGTCCTCGAAGACCTTGGTCATATACGGAACTTGATCATAGACCGCCCGGGCGAGCTTGACGCTGGACTGGGCGCTCATGGTGCCGAAAGGCAGCATGACTTGGAACGCGTGAAGAGGCAGGTTTGACGGCTCGAAGCAGAGGCAGAAACCACCGATATCGATGATGCCAGACTGAACGCCCTCAAGGGTGTCGGCCACCTTCACCATCGAGCCACCGTAACCCTCGATGAATTCGATCTTGTGGCTGGTCCGTTCAGCAACTCTTTTCGTGACCTCGGGCACAAAGAAAGTCTGCATGAGATTGACGTATGTGTTGACGGCAGGGTGCCCCGAGGCAATCCGCAACCGGATATTGTCGGCTTGAGCCGAACTTGCAGCGCCAACAGAGAGAGCTGCTAATGCAACGGCTGACGCCAGAAGAGTCTTTTTCATATCCCGATCTCCTCCCAGAAACCGAATTCATTCTATTTGTTGGGATGTCTCCGACGACCCGCCGAAGTTTAGTCGATCGATTCCGAAAAACGCCCTGGATAGCATAGGGCAGAATTCCTCGGTCCCTTTTCAGGGGCAGATTATGCAGGGTCGTTTTTATGAAGAAATGATCATTCCTGATCCTTTTCATCATAATTTCTAATCAACCCGCTGCTCGTGTCAGCAGCGTCGCAAAAGGCCGGTACAAACTCACACCGTCTTGGCCCGTCTCCGCGTTGCCAAAAGGGACGTAAGCAGCTCAGTCCATCAGCGTCCGCCGATATCGTTCCAGCCAGGGTTCCCCCCACCGTAGCCGAAATTCTTTGTCGCCAGGTCATGCCAGCCTCCTGCAGGTGGCCAACTGATATTTCACGAGGAAGAGGTGTGAAGTCAACTAGGGCCAAAACTGTTCTTTCTGGCGATAAAAGACTAATGAACCTCTGTTACTTATTGACGGTTTATAGCCATCTGAAATATCAGTCGCATACAAGGTCCTCGCTAAAGGATTTCTACAAGGAAGGCTGAACGAGTGCTCGACAGGGCTGAAGAATCCCCTCTCCTTGCACGGACGAGTGTTTATCAGCAGCTCCGGGCAGCGATCCTGTCGTGCAGCCTGCGCCCAGGCGTACAGCTCCAGGAACGCCAGCTTGCCGAGCAGTTTCAGGTCAGCAAATCGCCTGTACGAGACGCATTGCTGAAGCTGGAAGAACAGAATTTGGTCGAGGTGATGCCGCGCAAGGGATACCGTGTGAGGCGCATCTCACTCGCCGATTCCCGCGAGCTGTACGAAATGCGGCAGATTCTCGAGCGGGAGTGCATCGTCAGACTGATCGATGCGGCCTCGGACCAGACGCTTTCGGCGCTCGACGAGTTCCGAACCGTGCCTTCGCCGATCGAGCTCTCAGAGTGGATCGAGTACAACACCGCCTTTCACGCTTCCATTGCTACGAACTGTGGAAACTCTCGGCTGGCCCGTTCTGCATGTGAGACGATAGAGCTTTACGAGCGCCTGACCTATGTCAGCGTGACGAGCAGCGACGAACTCAGTCTCGCGGACTTCGTTGCAGAACATAGTACTATTATCGATGCGATACAGAAGCGCGATAAGCGCCAAGCCGTGGCTTTGGCCCGCGACCACATCGAAAGCTCCCGACGTCGTGTGCTCAACGCCCTCGAAAATTTGTCCGTTATAGCCTGATTCCAGGAGACCGAAGAGTGATAGCTCACGCAATACGCATGGAAACCCAAGGCGGTCCTGACGTCCTTAAACTCCAGGAGGTCGATATCGGCGCTCCCGGGCCGGGGCAAGTTCTCCTCCGGCAAACCGCTTGTGGCTTGAACTTCCTTGACGTCTACCACCGGTCCGGCGCCTATCCGCTGGCAATGCCCAGCGGCTGCGGCAGCGAGGCTGCCGGCGTGATCGAAGCTGTCGGAGAAGGCGTGACATCTCTTCGTCCGGGAGATCGGGTTGCCTACCAGGGCGGCGAGCCTGGAGCCTATGCGGATCTACGGATTGTTCCCGCAACGCGCCTCGTCGGAATTCCGGATGGGGTTTCGGACGAGGATGCGGCCGCAGTTCTTCTCAAGGGAATGACGGTCGAGTACCTCCTCAACAGATCTGTGCAGCTGCGCCCGGGCGACTTCGCACTCATGTATGCCGCGGCCGGTGGCATCGGCCTCCTGGCTGGCCAATGGGCTCAGCACCTCGGCGTCAACCTTATCGGCGTCGCTGCAGGCGAGGAGAAGTGCCGGCGGGCCCGCAGCAGCGGCTATTTCGCTGTGCTTGACCGGAATCGCGACGATATCGTCTCGCAGGTTAAAGAAATAACGGGCGGAAGAGGCGCCTCGGTGGCCTTCGACTCTGTCGGAAAGGCAACGTTCGACACGACCATCGAATGCCTGGCAGTCCGCGGCGTTTTCGTATCTTTTGGCGCAACATCTGGCCCTCCTCCTGCAGTCGAGGCCTCGCTCCTGCAGAAGAAGGGCTCCCTCTACTTCACTCGTCCGACGCTCGTGCACTATTGCAGTGCGCCGGAGGACTACGCGGCTTCCGCCGGGGCTGTTTTCGACCTCGTTGGGAAGGGGGTTCTGAAACCCACGATCGGTCAGAGGTATGCTCTCGCCGACGCGGGGAAAGCCCATCTGGATCTCGAAAGCGGCCATACGAGCGGATCGACGATCCTTATACCCTGACAACACGATCATCATCTTTTGAAGGGAGGAGAGAATGACCAAGATGGAAAGCCCGCGCGCGCACTGGCCGAAGGAGCTTCAAGACGACATCGAGGCCAACCGGTTCAACGCCTGCGTCGGGAGCGTCCTCGTGTCTGAGACGGATCGCGTCCGCGTCTGGCACCTTCGCCTGCCCCCTGGAAAACGTTGCAATTTTCACCGGCATGTCCTCGATTATTTCTGGACTTGCCATACCCATGGGACCGCACGGGGATACTTCGAGGACGGCCGTATCGTCGACGTGAAGCATTTTCCAGGCGACACGAAACATATGCATTACGGGGCCGGAGAGTATCTCCTGCACAGCGTCGAGAATATCGGCGATACCGAGCTTCTCTTCACGACTGTCGAGTTCAAACAGAGCGACAACGCTCCCCTGCCCGTTCCTGACGAAATTCGGCTGCAGAAGGCTGCCTGACCCGTTTTCCTTTTTAAATTTGGAACCCGTCCATGTACGCTCACCCAGGTGTGAAGACCGACCCTATCCTGCTCGTTCCCGAAACCATGAAGGCGTGGGTTCTTGGCGACCCTGGTGAGCTTCGTCTCATCGAGAAAAAGGTGCCCGTTCCCAAAAAAGCCGAGGTTCTCGTGCGGGTCGATGCTATCGCGATCTGCGCGACCGACCTGGACGTGATCAGCAGCGGTCCTCCGGCTCTGATACAAGGGGGCCTGCCCTTCAATAAAGACTTCACCCCTGGCCACGAGTATATGGGTACTATCGCGGCGCTCGGACCAGGCGTCGATGAATTCAAGGTTGGCGAACGGGTCACGGTCGAGATCCATGCCGGTTGCGGTCAATGCAAACGCTGCCGAATGGGCATGTACACATCGTGCCTGAACTACGGTCTCAACTACGGTGATGTCGACAAGGGGCATCGCGCGAACGGCTTCACGTCGGATGGCGGCTTCGCGGAATTCGCGATCAACAATATCAATACCCTAACTAAGCTTGCGGACGATATGAGCGATGAGGAGGCAACCCTCGTCGTGACGGCTGGAACCTCGATGTATGGCCTAACCGAGCTTGGAGGGCTGATCGCCGGCGAGAGCATCGTGGTGATCGGACCAGGGCCAATCGGTCTTTTGGGCGTAGCAGTCGCCAAATCACTTGGCGCGTCCCGGGTGATCCTCACCGGCACCCGCGACAATCGCCTCAAGACGGGCCTGGAGTTAGGTGCGGACCATGTGGTCAACGTCACACGTGAGGATCCGGTCGAAGCTGTACGGAGGCTCAACGGCGGAAAGGGCGTTGACTATGTTCTTGAGTGCTCCGGCGCCCCGAACGCCATCAACGAAGCGGGCCGCATGCTCAACCGTGGAGGCAAGATGTGCTTGGCGGCGTTCCCGCACGATCCTGCTCTGATCGACGTGGCCCACCTCGTGCGCAACAACATCTACATCTACGGCATCCGAGGCGAAGGCCGCAGCGCCACCCATCGGGCGCAAGCCTTCATGGCGGACAAACGCTTCGACGCGACGAAGATTCACACGCACACCTTCATGATGGAGGATCTTCCAACCGCATTGCGTTATGCCCGCGACCGCGTTGACGACGCCATCAAGGTCGTCGTGAAAATGCCGCGCCGGGCTGCCGAGCAAGAGACCCGCCAAGCAAGCTGACAAGCCGGAACATGTGGAAGCAAGAACCAGATTCTCGTTCTTGCTTCCGTTCCTCAGAAACTTTTCAAAACTTTTAGAGAAACATCATGGCTGAAAACAAGGGCCGGGTTGGCGTTGTCGGGCTTGGAACAATGGGCGGAGCGGTCGCTCGAAATCTGGCAGAGCGTGGCTGGGCGGTCGTCGGGTACGACCCGAGCTCTCAACGTGTTGATGAAGCGCGGGCAGCTGGGGTCAAAATCGTCGATAGTCCGGCCGCAGTGGCGGCGGAGACAGACAGGATTCTCACAAGCCTGCCTAGCGCGGCGGCGCTGCATGCGGTCGTGCGGGAGATCGCCGACAGCAATTCGAAAGAGCTACTTGTTGCGGAAATGAGTACGCTCACGCTCGAAGACAAGTCGAAGGCGGAATCGGCCTTGCGTGAAGCAGGGCACACGATGCTCGACTGTCCCTTGAGTGGTACTGGCGCCCAAGCTGCCACGCGAGACCTCGTGGTCTATGCGAGCGGGGACCCAGAGCGTATCGAGGACCTTCGTGATATTTTCGCGGACTTCAGCCGTCTCGCACATAACGTCGGCGAATTCGGCAATGGCATGAAGATAAAGTTCGTTGCCAATCTTCTTGTCGCGATCAACAACGTCGCCAGTGCGGAAGCCATGGTCCTCGGAATGAAAGCCGGCCTAGATCCTCAGCAGATCATCGACTTGGTGTCAGCTGGGGCGGGCAACTCCCGCATCTTCGAACTGCGGGCCCCACTCATGGCCCAACGACGCTATGAACCCGCGACCATGTCAATCGGCCTTTGGCAAAAGGACATGCAGGTCATCGGCGAGTTCGCACGTCAGATTGGATGCCCCACTCCTATTTTTACGGCTACTGAAACTGTCTACCGCGCGGCGCTTGCGAACGGACAGGAGAAACAAGACACGGCGTCCGTCTGCACCGTGCTCGAGTCCATGGCCGGCCTGCGGCGATCGTAAGCAGCAGCGGGCTCATCAATCAACTCACGCTGGAATTCGCTCCAGCGGGCTGCCGCCTTAGCCAAGGCTCTTTTATTCGGCAGACGCAGGTGGAGGCCCCGCCAAGGGTAACGTTGAACAGTATATAGCAACAGTCGGCATCCTGGCTGTTGCTCTAGCATATCGCGTTCAGCTAGCGACACGAAATCCGGTTCTCTGAAGACGAATGAGTTCTTTGCTAATTGGAGGTACCGCTAAAAAGCCTACACTAACCTTAAGAGGCAGGCGGCCTTCGCCGCCCGGTCAGCGAAGGTACTTTCCAGTCAAACAACGCTATGCTCGCGCTTCGTGACAAGCGGAGGAATGGCGATCGACTGGACTCACTCCATCGATCAGCGTTTGTGCCAACATCGCGAGGGCGGAAGGCCAGCTAGATGCTTCCAGTGTTACAACATACTCACTATGGCAATCCCGCGGGAGAGCGCAATAATTCATAGGAAGCTTGAGACTTCGACCTTCTGATCGAAACCGCAAAATCGCAAAGCTACGCACTGCAAATCCACGCTTAATCTGCCGCCAAGTGCAGAGAATATAGATGGAGGAAACATGATGCCGGAGCCCCAATCCAGGCCAACGCCAACCCTGGAGATGCGGAACGTTTCCAAGACCTTTCCAGGCGTAAAGGCGCTGGACGGAGTTCATCTCAAGGCATGGGGGGGCGAGGTATTGGCGTTGATGGGAGAAAACGGCGCCGGTAAGTCGACTCTTATGAAGATCCTGTCAGGCGCGTACCAGCCCGATGCCGGAGCAGAGATCCTGATCAACGGACAGCATGTCGACATTAGCGATCCCATCGCGGCTAAACGCCATGGCATAGCGATCATCTATCAGGAGCTGTCTCTCGCGCCCAATCTGACCGTTGCCGAAAATATGTTTTTGGGCGACGAGCTTCAACGCCGCGGCTTCGTGGACCGAAGGTCCATGAATGAGCAATGCCGTCCGGTCCTGCAGCGCCTCGGCGCGCCGTTTGGTCCGGAAACACGCGTGGGCACTCTTTCGATCGCTGAGCAGCAACTTGTTGAGATTGCTCGCGCATTGCATGCCAAGTCCAAGATCCTGGTTCTGGACGAGCCGACAACGGCGCTGTCCTCGCGCGAGTCGGAGCGCCTGTTTACGCTGGTGCGGCAGCTCCGATCCGAAGGCATAGCTCTTATCTACATCAGTCACCGCATGGCCGAGGTGTATGACCTGTCGGACCGCGTGTCGGTGCTGCGGGACGGCACGTATGTCGGCACCCTCGAGCGTGAGGAAATCAGCGCCGAGGCGCTGGTCAAGATGATGGTCGGACGTGACCTGTCCACGTTTTATAAAAAGGAACACGATCCACATTTCAGCCGTGGGCCCGTGATCCTCGAAGTCCGGGACATCACCGACGGCGGACGGCGGGTAAAGCCATGCAGCTTTCAGGTTCATCAGGGCGAGGTGCTTGGCATCGCTGGTCTTGTGGGCTCCGGCCGGACCGAGTTGGCGCGCCTTATCTTCGGCGCGGATGGGCGGACTGGGGGAGAGGTCCTTCTTGACGGACGGCCGGTCAGCATCACCGAACCGCAAGACGCCTTGAACCTGGGGATTGCCTATCTGACTGAAGACAGAAAGGCGCTCGGCTTGTTTCTGGATATGAGCTGCGGTGAGAATATCAACCTGGGCGTGCTTCACCGTGACGCCCATCGTGGCGGTATCCTGAATCTCGCAGCCGCCCGTCGACGCGCCGAAAATGCCTTCAAGGCGCTTCGTGTTCGGGCTGCAAGCCCAATCGTTACGGTCGGCAGTCTATCCGGGGGCAATCAGCAGAAGGTCCTCCTGTCACGTTGGCTCGAGATCGGTCCCAAGGTTTTAATCCTCGACGAGCCTACTCGCGGGGTCGATATCGGCGCAAAATCTGAGATCTACCGTATCATCGATGAGCTCGCCGCGCGGGGCATCGGCATTGTGGTTATTTCAAGTGAACTACCTGAAATCATCGGCATATGTGACCGGGTCCTGGTCATGCGAGAGGGGCAGATTCAGGGAGAAGTCGGCGGGCAGAGCGGGCGGGCGGTCACGCAGGAGAATATCATGACATATGCGGCCGGAGCTGCAGCCTGATCAAGCGGAAAGAACGCGGAGGAGAGCCTAGATGACGGACAACAGGACGTTGGAATCAGGTGCCCCGGATACGCCGAGTACCGCAATAGGCTCCGGGCTCTCCGCGCGGCAAGTCCAATGGCGGAGCATCGTCCAAGCTGCCGGCATGCTGCCGGTCCTGATCATCATCTGCATCGGTTTCAACTACATGACCGACGGACGTTTCTTCACGGCGCAGAACATCTCGATCGTCGCTCAGCAAGCCTCGATCAACACAGTGCTCGCCGCTGGGATGACCTTCGTGATCCTCACTGGCGGCATCGACCTCTCCGTCGGCTCTATCCTAGCCGCATCGGCCATGGCCAGCGTCACTGCGTCCCTGATCCCCGGATGGGGCCTCCTGGGCATTCCTGCCGGGATCTTGGCGGGTTTGTTCTTCGGCTTCCTGAACGGAGCGCTGGTGGCTTTCCTCAAACTACCGCCTTTCATCGTGACACTGGGCTCCCTTACGGCTGTGCGCGGGATAGCTCGTCTCATGGGTGGAGACACCACAGTCTTCAATCCTGAGCTGCCCTTTGACTTCATTGGAAATGCGTCCCTCTTCGGTGTCGTGCCTTGGCTTGCCGTGATCGCTCTCATGGTCGTGGTGGTCTCCTGGTTGATCCTTCGTCGGACGGTTCTTGGCGTGAGGATCTACGCGGTCGGCGGAAACCCGACGGCAGCACGGCTGTCAGGCATCAAGGTCTGGTCGGTCCTGCTTTTCGTCTATTGCGTCTCAGGTTTCCTTTCCGGATTGGGCGGAGTGATGTCGGTGGCGCGGCTATATGCTGCCAACGGCCTTCAACTGGGACAGGCCTATGAACTCGATGCGATTGCGGCGGTCATCCTGGGAGGAACGAGCTTCGTGGGCGGCATCGGCACCATATGGGGCACCCTGATCGGCGCCCTCATCATCGCCGTTCTGTCCAATGGGCTGATCCTGCTTGGCGTTTCCGACATCTGGCAGTTCATCATCAAGGGCTTGGTAATCATCGGTGCGGTGACGCTTGATCGCTATCGCCTTCAGGGCAGCGCCCGCACGTAAGAACGCGGCCACGCCATCTTGGCATCGGGCCGGGTAACGGCAGCTACCGGCGGAAGGCTGGCCCACCGCCGGAAGAGCTCGACAGAGGGTCAGGGAGGCTACGTCCAATGTTGAGAAAGTTGTTGGTTGCAGGAGCCGCGTTGGCATTGGCAACGAGCGCAGCGTCGGCGAAAGAACTCAAGTCCATCGGGATCACGCTCGGCTCTCTGGGCAATCCCTTCTTCGTTGCCCTCTCCAAGGGAGCTGAGGCGAAGGCCAAGGAGATAAACCCGAACGTGAAGGTTACGGCGACCTCGGCCGACTATGACCTGAACAAGCAGTTCAGTCACATTGACAACTTCATTGCGTCTGGCGTGGACATGATCCTGCTCAACGCCACCGACCCGAAAGCCATCATTTCTGCGGTGAAGCGCGCACAACAGGCGGGCATCGTGGTCGTGGCTGTTGACGTCGCGGCCGCCGGGGCCGATGCCACTGTTCAAACCAATAATGTGCAGGCAGGTCAGATCGCATGCCAATACTTGGCCGACAAGATCGGCGGGAAAGGCAACGTCATTATCCAGAACGGACCTCAGGTTTCAGCCGTCACCGATCGGGTCAAAGGGTGTAAGGAAGTTCTCGCAAAGAGCCCCAACATCAAAGTGCTGTCCGACGACCAGGACGGAAAAGGCGATCGTGAAGGCGGGCTCAGAGTCATGCAGGGTCATCTGACTCGTTTCCAAGATATCGCGGGCGTATTCACGATCAATGACCCGCAGGCCATCGGCTCGGATCTCGCGGCTAAGCAGCTCAACCGCAAGAACCTTGTCATCACGTCCGTCGACGGCGCACCCGACATGGAGTCGGCGCTGAAAAGCGATACGAGCATTGTTGCTTCGGCAAGTCAGGACCCATGGGCCATGGCGCAACAGGCTGTCGCAATCGGCTATGACATCATGAATGGCAAGAAGCCTGAGAACGCGATGATCCTCATGCCGTCAACCCTGATCACACGTGATAACGTGGCGCAGTATAAGGGCTGGTCATCGCCTCGTTGAATAATTGCGCCCGAGGCATTCCTCGGGCGCCTCTCGCGTTTCGGCGGATTGATCCTAAGCAGCCCGAGGCCTTGCATGGTCGATAGCCCTGGCGATGGCGCAGCAATTATGATGCGGCGATCAGTATAGTTCTGGTACCAAAAGTTGCCGATAGGACTTGTCTTAAAAGAAGAACGAAATCCTGCTGTGCGCTTGGCGCGAGTTCACAAGCCGAAGGCCCGCGCCACGTGCTGCCGAGGGAGAGAATCATGACAAGAGAAGAGAGAGTTTTCACCAAGGCAGAGAGAGCTTCAGGCAACCTCGCGCGCTGCTCCATGGCGTTCGTCTTGGCCGGGGGCAGAGGCAGTCGGCTGATGGAGCTGACCGACAGGCGCGCCAAACCGGCGGTCTATTTTGGCGGAAAATGCCGCATCATCGACTTTGCCCTCTCCAATGCTCTCAATTCTGGAATCCGGCGTATTTGCGTTGCGACGCAGTACAAAGCTCACAGTCTGATCCGGCATCTGAACAGAGGCTGGAACTTCCTTCGTGTCGAGCGCAACGAGGGCTTTGACATTCTGCCCGCCTCGCAGCGGATTGCCGAGGACAAGTGGTACCTAGGCACGGCAGATGCCGTTACCCAGAACATCGATATCATTGAAGGTTATGGCCCGGAATACATTGTGATCCTGGCAGGAGACCACGTGTATAAAATGGATTACGAGCTCATGCTGCAGCAGCACGTGCAAAGCGGGGCCGACGTAACAGTGGGCTGCCTTGATGTACCGCGCCATGAAGCGAGCGCCTTTGGCGTCATGGGCGTCGACGAGAGCGGCCGCATCATTTCGTTTCTCGAAAAACCGGCTGATCCACCGCCCCTGCCCGGCAATCCCGGCCTCGCGCTCGCCAGCATGGGAATCTACGTCTTCCAGACGAGATTCCTGGTCGACCTGTTGCGCAAGGACGAGAACGATCCCAATTCGAGCCACGACTTCGGCAAGGATCTCATCCCGGCAATCGTTCGAGACGGAAAGGCGGTGGCGCACCGCTTCTCTGATAGCTGCGTACGCTCAGGGGCTGAGGTTGAGCCCTATTGGCGGGATGTCGGAACCGTGGACGCGTTCTGGGAGGCCAATGTCGACTTGACCGACTTTGTTCCTGCCCTCGACCTTTATGATCGTGACTGGCCGATCTGGACGTATAGTGAGCTGACGCCGCCGGCGAAATTTATTCACGATGAGGAAAACCGGCGAGGTTCGGCAACAAGCTCTCTCGTTAGCGGCGGCTGTATCGTGTCCGGATCACGGATCGACAAGTCTCTGCTGTTTACCGGAGTCCACGCGCGCTCCTACTCGCTGCTTACCCATGCGGTGGTTCTTCCCTATGTCACGATTGGCCGTCACGCCCGCCTCAGCAAGGTGGTGATCGACCGAGGCGTCGCGATACCGGAAGGTTTGGTGGTTGGAGAGGATCCGGAGGAGGACGCCCGCCGGTTTCGCCGAACCGACAAGGGCGTCTGCCTCATTACGCAATCGATGATTGACCGACTTTGACCCGATCAGCTGCGCAAAGTCCGGCCGTTATGTCGAGACGGAGGCTTTGAATCCACGTTCGTTCGGCATGAAGATACGGCAAGTTCTGCGTCTTCTACGAAGAGGCGGGTTTCAGGCGTTCCAGCTATAGCCGAAGGACAAACCCGAGGACCGACGCGGGTGATCAAGTTCGCGCATTCGCCTTTCGAGGTCGACTCGGTCTTGAGCTTCCGCGAGATATGCGCGGTCGGCCTCATTTTCAGACAGAAGCCCGAGGGTACGGCGGAGGCTGCTGAAGGCGTCGGCAATCTTGCCGTCGAAAAAAGATAGAAATTTCATCATATATTTCCTTAATATTCCTGAAATCGAACCTCCTTTGGCGTTTCCATCGAGTGCCGCGGATTACGATTCCGCAGTCTTATTCAGTGCAATAACTGAGGTTATTAACGATTGTCTGGAATTCAACCCAGGCGGAGCCCGCTAGGCGCATGTCTCTTATGCACCTAGCGGTCACTAGTACCTGAACCAAGCGTGTATCAACCCTTCTCAGGCTGCAATTGCTGCCGTCTGGCAAGCGCGGCTATAAACATCCTGATACTTGGCCGCAGAACGATCCCACCCTTCAGGTCGGCTCATCGCGGCCCAGCGCATGGCCGTCAGTCGCGACTTGGATCCAAATGTTTCAAGTCCCCGCCGGATTGCGTCTAAAAATCGATGCAGCGAGTGTTCACCGAACAGGAAACCGTTGATTCCGTCCTCGATCGTATCGGCGAGCCCACCTGTCCTATGGGCGATTGGCAGGGACCCGAATCTCTGGGCATACATTTGGCTCAAGCCGCATGGCTCAAAACGTGATGGCATGAGAAGAAAATCGCTGCCCGCGTACATGCGGCGAGCATCCGCCTCATCATATCCGATCTTGACCCCGATCGATCCCGAGTGCCGTTCTGCCAGCGCTTGCGAGGCATACTCCAGCCTCGCCTCGCCTCGCCCGGTGACGGCCACCTGCCCTCCCTGTGAAACGATGCTCTCGGCAGCCGCAATGGTGAGATCGACGCCCTTTTGATGAACCAGCCGGGATACGACGGCAAAGAGCGGCCCGCGAGAGACCGCAAGCCCGAAACTCTTTCGGACATCGTTGGCGTTGGCGCGCTTGCCACGCCAGTTGTTCGCCGAGAAGGGGCTGACGAGATAGGGGTCCTTGCTCGGGTCCCAGCTTTCGTCGATGCCATTGACGATCCCATCAAGCCGCCCTTCCCCCGCCCGGGTTCTGAGGAGCCCGTCGAGGCCGCATCCGAATTCCGGCCTCGTGATCTCCTCCGCGTAGGTCGAGCTGACTGTCGTGATGTGCGACGAGTAGAAGATGCCGGCCTTGAGGAAGGAAAGCTTGCCGTGAAATTCTACACCGTTGATCTGAAAGGCTGCGTCAGGAATGCCGAGATGCGGCAGGCGGCTACGATCGAAGAGCCCTTGGTAGGCCAAGTTGTGAACGGTCAGGATGGTCGGAA
This sequence comes from Microvirga aerophila, assembly GCF_003332305.1. Lineage (GTDB taxonomy): Bacteria > Pseudomonadota > Alphaproteobacteria > Rhizobiales > Beijerinckiaceae > Microvirga > Microvirga aerophila. The sequence continues at coordinate 64,494 of NZ_QOIO01000014.1, forward strand.
TCTGCCGTCCACGCCACGCGAGATACGCGGCAGCAAGGCCGGATGGCCAGTCATTGAGGTGTAGGAGATCAGCTCGCCACAGGGGATCGCCGGACCCGCAGGCGATATCCGCAGCCGCCAAACCGAGGCGCGCAAAGCGGATGTCGTTGTCGCTCCAGTCAACACCGCAATCGTCCCCGTAAGGGGTGCCCTCCCGATCATAGAGTTCCGGGCAGAGAAGAATATAAATGGTCAGACCGTCCGCAGTGATCGCGCGCCCGAGCCCACAGGCCGGAATCCCGGAGGCTGCCCGATCTGTTCGACGTTTCCGATTTTGGATAGAAGCTGGCGATAACCGGGAACGAGAATCCGGACATCGTAATGGCTCCGAAGCGCTCTCGGCAGAGCGGCAGAGACCTCACCAAGGCCGCCCGCCTTCACGTAATCCGCGATCTCCGAGGTCACATACAGAATGGACTGGCGTCGCTTAAGAGAAAGGACCTGAGAGGTATAGTTGTGCGACGCGCAAGCAGACGCATTCGGGAAAGCCGTTCTGGCTTCCAGATTGCTTGATTCCGACATTTCGACACAGTGGCGCGATCCCCATGCCCCTTCCCGCGCCGGAGGCAGGGGGCGCCCGTCAACTTTCTCACGATGTGAAAGTTCCACCTATTAGAAAACTTTTTCAGCGAGAACTCCTACAAACTCCATCCGGGCAGGACAAGCCGGTTCCGATGTGGGGATAGGAGTAAGTTCCGGCCAGGAGGCCGCAGCGCGAAACACCAAACACAAACTTGGCCGTTTTTCCAAAAAGCTCTGGAACAATGGCCCGGCGCCGTCGTTCGCAAGTACCCTTCCTATATCCCATCCCACGGAGACCCGATGCGGCGAGTTCACACGATGCCATTCGGCGCCGAAATCACGACCGAAGGTGTTCGCTTTGTCATCTGGGCACCGACCGCACGCGACGTGCGTCTCGTTCTGGATGAGACAGATTTCCCGATGCCCGCTGGACAGGATGGCTGGTACGAGCTGGTCGCCCCTCAGGCGAGGGACGGCGCTCGATACGGATACAGGATCGACGGCGATATCGTGGTGCCTGATCCGGGATCACGGTTCCAACCCGACGACGTGCATGGCCGCAGTCTTGTGGTTCGGCCCGCCTCCTTTGAGTGGTCCGATACCGATTGGGTCGGTCGGCCGTGGGAGGAGACTGTCCTTTATGAGGTCCATGTCGGCACCGCCACCCCAGAGGGCACCTATGTGGGCCTGATGGCGAAGCTAGAGGAACTCCGCGATCTAGGCATCACAGCGATTGAACTTATGCCGGTCGCGGAATTTCCAGGTCGTCGCAATTGGGGCTATGACGGGGTTCTTCCTTTCGCACCCGATGCCGCATATGGAACGCCGGACGATCTAAAACGGCTCGTGGAGCGCGCTCACTCGCTTGGCATGATGGTGTTCCTGGATGTGGTCTACAATCACTTCGGCCCCTCGGGAAATTATCTGCACGTCTATGCAAAGTCGTTCTTCACTGACCGGCACGAGACCCCCTGGGGCGCGGGGATCAATATCGATGGCGAGAGCAGCCGCCCCGTACGCGAGTTCTTTTTCCACAACGCACTCTACTGGCTTGAGGAATTTCATATCGACGGCCTGCGCTTCGATGCCGTCCACGCGATCTCCGATGACAGCCAGCCTCATTTCATCGAGGAATTGGCAAGGCGCATCCGCGAAACCATTCCTGGCCGAGAGATCCACCTGGTTCTCGAAAATGAGGCCAACGAGGCCCGCTGGCTTGGCCGCGACGAGGCTGGCCGGCCGCCGCTCCATACGGCCCAATGGGCCGACGACATTCACAACGCGTGGCATGCCCTCCTGACTGGTGAGAGCGAAGGGTATTACGAAGATTACGCCGACCAGCCGTTAGAAAGGCTTGCAAGGGCTCTGGCGGAAGGGTTCGCCTATCAGGGAGATCCGTCCCCGCACAAAGGCGGCGCGACTCGCGGGGAGCCTTCCGGGCATCTATCGCCTACGGCCTTCGTATCGTTCCTCCAGAACCATGATCAGGTCGGAAATCGCGCTTTCGGCGAAAGGCTTTCTCACCTCATACCTCCAGAGAAGCTTGCCCTCGCGCGGGCGCTCCATCTTCTTGCGCCGCAGATCCCACTCCTGTTCATGGGCGAGGAATGGTCTGCATCGACACCATTCATGTTCTTCGTCGATTTCGAGAATGATCCTGATCTGGCCAAGGCTGTGCGCGAAGGCCGACGGGGCGAGTTCAAGCACTTCAAGGCTTTCGCCGATCCGGAAGCCGCTCTTCAAATTCCAGATCCCACGGATCGCGCCACCTTCGAGCGCTCAAAGCTCGATTGGGCGGAGGTGAGCCGCTCGCCCCACTGTGACGTGCGGGCCGACATACGAGGGTTGCTGCAAGTCCGTCAGTCGGAAATCACCCCGTTGATAAAGAGCCCGTTCAAGGGATCTCGTTACAGCCTTGGTCCTGCACAGACCGTCGACATCACATGGCACTTCGCAGCGGGGACGCTCAGGCTGCTTGCGAATTTCGGCGATACCGACAGCAGGCATCAGAACACCAGAGACGCTCGCCCGATCTGGTCCACTTCAAGCACTACAGCCACGAGCCAAGACATCAGCCTCGCGCCTTGGTCCGGCATTGTACTAAAAGGTCTTCCGGAATGAACGGACTGGAAACGCTGCTCGGGCGGATGGCGACGCTTGTCGGGATTTCTCCACAGTATAAAGATGCTTTCGGCCGCAGCGTCGAGACCACTCCTGAAACCAGAAAGGCTCTTCTGACGGGACTCGGGCTCGCGGTTCAAAATGAGGCGGAGGCGCGAGAACGTCTCGCTCAGCTGGAGCGCCTGAAGACCGGTATCATCCCGGCTCTCGTGGTTGTCGCGCCCGATCGCGCTGCGACCATAACCCTGCGCGGATCGGCTCAGGAGCTTCAGTGGCGTCTCGAGGAAGAGACCGGCACGGTCCACGAGGGACAGACGCCGAAGACGGGTGGCGTTTTGCAGCTCCCTGCCCTGCCCGCCGGGTATCACCGCCTGCAGATTGGGGACGCGCGAGCCACTGTCATGGCAGCCCCGCCCAAGTGCTGGCAGCCGAATGTGCTAGGCGGCGATGTACGCCTATGGGGGGCCGCCGCACAGATTTATTCGCTGCGATCCGAGAGCAATTTCGGGATCGGCACCTACACGGACGTGGCGGTTGTCGCGCAGGGTGTGGCTAGGTTCGGTGGAGCCTTCCTGGGTCTCAGCCCGGTCCATGCCCTGTTCGCGTCCGACCGTTCGAAGATTTCTCCCTACTCGCCATCCTCGCGCCTGTTCCTCGAGACGATCCATATCGACCCGACATCGGTTCAAGGCTTCCGCGAATCCCGCGCCGCGGCTCTCTTAGGGCAATCGGATATCGAAGAGCGCCTTTCGCAGCTTCGAGAGGCAGCGTTGCTCAATCACGCAGCGATATGGTCGACCGTGCGTCCGCTCTTCGATTTGCTCTGGGAGTATCACCAAGCGCATGGCGACCAACGTACATTCGAGGCGTTTCGGCGGGCGGGCGGAGAAGCTCTTGAGGCGCATGCAACGTTCGAAGCGTTGTCGGAGCACTTCAAGGAGCAGGGGCGGTGGTGGCTCGGAGAATGGCCGGTGGAATTTCAGTCCATTGAGTCGGATGCTGTTCGGCGCTTCCGGACCGAGGAGGCCCAACGGGTCGCTTTTTATGCATGGCTCCAGTGGGTAGCCGACCAGCAACTCGCCGACGCGGCCGCGAGGGCTCGGGATGCCGGAATGCCGATCGGGCTCTACAGGGATCTCGCGGTAGGAGCCGACCGCGGCGGGTCGGAGGTGTGGGCCACCCCGCAACGCTACGCAGCTGGCCTGTCGATTGGGGCCCCGCCCGATCCCCTAGGCCCACAAGGGCAGGATTGGGGCCTGCCGCCGTTCAATCCACTAACGCTTGAAGCGGATGGTCTCTCGGCGTTCCGTGACCTCGTATCAGCCAACATGCGCCATGCAGGCGCGATCCGCATCGACCATGCGTTCCAGCTCAGCCGTCTATTCCTCATTCCGCCGGGAGCGCCAGCATCGCAAGGCGCCTACGTTGGTTTCCCGTTCGAGGCGATGTTGGCCGTACTGCGGATTGAGAGCCATCGCGCTCAATGTCTGGTGATTGCGGAAGACCTCGGCACCGCGCCGGAGGGCTTTTCCAAAGCCATCATGGAATCCGGAGTGCTGAGCTACCGTGTTCAGCCCTTCGAGCGCGAGGGGGAGGCATTCACGCGTCCAGCCGAGTATCCGCGATCCGCGCTCGCGGTTCTCACGACTCATGATCTTCCGACCTTTGCTGGCTGGTGGCGCGGCCTCGACATCGATCTGCGCCAAACTTTCGGCGTGTTCGATCCGGCAACAGGTCGGAGAGAACAGGCTGGGCGTCGCGCCGACCGCCAGCACTTTGCGCAGGCTCTGGCGGAGCAGAAGCTCCTGCCCTCGCCGGACGCTCCTGAGGAGCCGCCCCTCGAAGGAGCCGTGCGCTATCTTGCCCGAACCGCATCGGCTCTTGCGGCGCTGCAACTCGAAGACGTGTCGGGGGAATTGAATCAAGCAAACATGCCTGGGCTCGACGCTGGTCATCCCAACTGGCGCCGACGCCTCTCAACCTCCATCGAAGAGATCACGGCGTCGAACAGCCTGTTGGCCAAACTTGCCTCCGCCATGGCCGAGGAAGGGCGGGACATGCACCGGCGGCGCAACATGCTTGCCTCTCCGCCGCCCAGGGCGACTTATCGTCTCCAGTTCCATAAGGATTTCACCTTCGACGATGCGATCGAGGTCATTCCCTACCTTGCGAAACTCGGGATCAGCCATGTCTACTCGTCTCCGATCCAAGCTGCCCGCCCGGGCTCGACACACGGCTACGATATTGTCGACCACTCCGTCATCAATCCCGAACTCGGGGGCGAGGACGCCTTCCGCAGGTTTTCGGATATCTTAAAGCAGCATGGGCTGAAGCTATTGCTGGATATCGTGCCTAACCACATGGGCGTGGGTGGGGCCGATAATCCATGGTGGCTTTCCGTCCTGGAGTGGGGAAAGCTGTCCCCATTCATCGACGCCTTCGACATCGATTGGACCCGTCCTGGAGCGGATGGAAAGCTCATTCTTCCCAATCTCGGCGACCTTTACGGACGCGTTATCGAGAACGGCGATCTCAAGCTGACCTTCGATCCAGCTGAGGGAAGTTTCAGCGTCTGGCACTGGGAACATCGTTTTCCACTCTGTCCGCTGACCTACCCTGTCGTGCTTGAGCATGCGCTCACAGCCCTCGGTGATGCTCCGGGATCAAGGGAACTGGCCAGGCTCAGCGCGCAGTTTGGGGTTTTGAGCGAGGGCGCTCCTAGTCATCGTATTGCCGCAGCAGATCAACTGAAGGCGGAATTGGCGAAACTCGCCAGTGCGTCTCCTGGAATGAAAAGCGCGATCGATCAGGCCGTCGAGATGATCAGCGGCACCCCGGGAGTCCCGGAGAGTTTCGGCATTCTTCATCGTCTGCTGGAGGAACAGGTCTACCGTCTGGCCTATTGGCGGGTTGCGTCCAGCGACATCAATTACCGTCGCTTCTTCGATATTAACAGCCTTGCCGGTCTGCGGGTCGAGGTGCCGGAGATCTTCGAGCGTTCCCATGAATTGTTGTTCCGTCTCGTGGACGAGAAGCGGGTCGATGGGCTTCGGATCGACCACATCGACGGTTTGGCTGATCCCAAGGGTTATGTTCGCGCCCTTCAAAGCAAGGTCGGTCCAGGCTTTTATGTTCTCGTCGAGAAAATCCTTGAACCGGGCGAAGAGCTGCGCCCCTGGCCCGTGGCGGGAACCACCGGCTACGATGTCTTGAACGTCATAGACGGAGTCCTTCTCGAAACGCAGGCTCGCGGTGCGTTCGAGAGCGCTTATCGCGATGCATCTGACCTCGACGGCAGCTATGATAGTCTCCTGAGGCAGGCGAAGACGGAGATTACGCAGAACAATTTTGCAAGCGAGCTTGCTGCGCTGGTCTCCGATGCCAAAACGATCGCTGATACGAATTATCGAACCCGCGACTACACGGCCTTCGCGATTCGCAAGGCGATAGTCGACATCATTGCAGCCTTTCCGGTTTATCGAACCTATCTTGACGGCGTCGAGCCCTCGGCCGAGGACGTGTCTCTGATCGAGTCGACCATCGAGGCGGCCAAACGCTTCAGCGGCCTGTCCGATCACAATGTGCACGAGTTCATAAAGGCGGTCCTTCTTGGAAACGGAAATGCCGACGGTGCTTCACCACGTCCCGACGATGACGAACGTTTCCGCCGGTGCTTTCAACAACTGACCGGGCCGGTCATGGCCAAGAGCCTCGAGGACACCCTGTTCTATCGCTATGGGCGGCTTATCGCTCTCAACGAGGTTGGCGGGGACCCCGGCCATTTTGGCATCTCTCTTGCCGAGTTCCACGAGGGCAACGCGGTTCGGGCGCGGGAATGGCCCCATGCAATGATTGCCACCGCAACTCATGACACGAAACGTGGTGAGGACGCCCGCGCTCGTCTTCTGGCGCTCTCGGAGATACCTGACGAGTGGAGAGATGCGCTGGATCGCTGGCGTGGGATTGCGTCGCCTCACCTGTCGCTCGTAGATGATCTCCCGTCGCCCGATGGAAACGATCAGGTCATTCTTCTGCAGGCTCTGCTCGGCGCATGGCCCCTGGAGCTTCTGGACGAGGATGACCCTGCGATCCTGAGCACTTTCCGGGAAAGAATGGAGGGATTTGTCCTCAAGGCGCTTCGGGAGGCGAAGCGGCATACGAGTTGGATTGATACGAACGAGGCCTATGAGGATGCAGCTCTACACTTGTTGCGGGCGCTCCTTGAGCCGCGAAGCGAGTTCCTCGCGAGTTTCCGCCCCCTTGCCAAGCGCCTCTCGCTCCTGGGGATGCTGAACGGTCTTTCGCGCACAATCCTCAAGATGACGATCCCGGGCGTCCCGGACATCTATCAGGGGACGGAGTTCTGGGATTTCTCCCTTGTCGATCCGGACAACAGGCGGCCCGTGGAGTACGAAGCCAGGGTTCAAGCGCTTGGAGGCAAGATCGGGCTCGAAGGATTGATTTCGGAGTGGAAGGATGGGCGCATCAAGCAGCATTTTCTCTCCAAGCTGCTCGAAGACCGGGCGCGACACCCCGCTTTCTACGCAGAGGGTGATTATCGGCCCACGGTTATTTCCGGCTCCCGCTCCGATCACCTGATCGCCTTCACCCGGAGCCATGGCGATGAAACTCTAGCGGTTATCGTGCCGCGACACTGGTCTGACCTCACGTCGGGCGGAGCACAGCTTCAAGTGAATACGGAATGGCGGGACACGGCAATCAACCTGCCCGGCGGCCGCTGGCAGGACGTCATCAGCGGTCACGAGGTGGAAACTGGGACGGAAGATTGCCCGGTTGCATCTCTGTTTGCTTCTACGCCTTTCGCCGTACTGAGGAAGATCAGCTAAAAACTGGCTCTGTGGAGCGAAATCCACGCCATTACACGGGCACTTCGCTCCCTTCAAACGTTTTACTACTCGCTGCTGTCAGGCCGGCCCGCTAGAATCTCTGGCAGATTCTTGGCGTGATTGTCTTACGATTAATGTTTCGATGGTCTCTTATGTCTATCGTTCGCCCTGGAATCCATATGAATGAGCAATTCAAGACGCGCAGACGCCCTATAAGGGAAACCGCGTCGCCCCTGATCCGCAAATCCAGGATGCGGGAGGGCTTGCCCTACCCCCTGGGAGCAACCTGGGACGGGCTTGGGGTCAATTTCGCTCTGTTCTCGGCGAATGCCACACGGGTGGAGCTTTGCCTCTTCGACGGGGATGGGAAGCACGAACTGGAGCGCGTCGATCTGCCCGAGTATACCGATGAGGTCTGGCACGGTTACCTGCCGGATGCGCGTCCCGGCACCACATACGGCTACCGCGTCTACGGGCCCTATCAGCCCTCTGAAGGACACCGGTTCAACCCCCACAAGCTTCTGATCGATCCCTACGCCAAGCAACTGATCGGCGGCGTCACGTGGAACCCGGCCTTGTTCGGCTACAGGATCGGCGCACCCGATGGGGACCTGTCCTTTGACCATCGAGACAGCGCCGCCTTCATGCCCAAGTGCCGTGTTGTAGAATCAGCCTTCACATGGGGTCATGAGCGTCGGCCGCAGATCCCGTGGGAACGGACCATCATCTACGAGATGCATTTGCGCGGGTTCACCATGAAACACCCGTCGGTTCCAAAGGATTTGCGAGGGACCTTTTCGGGCCTCATGCATCATGACGTGATCACCTACATCAAGAGCCTCGGTGTTACGGCGATAGAGCTTCTTCCAATCCATGCTTTCGCGGACGAAACGCACCTCGTGGAAAAGGGGCTGCGAAATTACTGGGGCTATAATTCGATAAGTTTCTTTGCCCCTCAGCCGAACTATCTCGCCACCCCATTTGTCAATGAACTGAAACAAATGGTCAGCCACTTCCATGACGCGGGCATCGAAGTGATCCTCGACGTTGTGTACAATCACACCGCGGAAGGCAATGAAACCGGTCCTACCCTGTCGTTCAGGGGCATTGATAACGCCTCCTATTACAGGCTCGAGCATGACCGGCGATATTATGTGAATGACACCGGAACCGGGAATACCGTCAATCTCAGCCACACGCGGGTGTTGCAACTCGTCACCGACAGTCTCCGGTACTGGGCCCAGGGGGTTCACATCGACGGATTTCGCTTTGATCTTGCAACCATCTTGGGACGTGAACCGCATGGTTTCGAGGAAGACGGTCGCTTCCTCGATACGGTCCGGCAGGATCCCGCGCTGAGTCAGGTGAAGCTCATTGCGGAGCCCTGGGATTGCGGTCCAGGCGGCTATCAGGTCGGTCGCTTTTCACCCGGGTGGGCCGAGTGGAACGATCGATACAGGGACACTATTCGGGCGTTCTGGAAAGGTGAGGAGGGAAAAGTTCCTGAACTGGCGTCACGGCTCACCGCCTCGGCGGATATCTTCAACAAACGCGGACGCAAGCCATGGGCTTCCGTGAATTTCGTGACGGCTCATGACGGGTTTACGCTCAATGACCTCGTCTCCTACGAGAAAAAGCACAATGAGGCCAACGGAGAGGCCAATCAGGACGGACACGACCACAATCTTTCTTTGAATCATGGCGTCGAAGGCCCGGCCAGCGACCCGGACATCAAAGCGCTGCGCTTCCGCCAGATGCGTAACATGCTGGCGACGCTGCTCTTCTCCCAGGGAACGCCCATGCTTCTGGCCGGCGACGAGTTCGCCCGGACCCAGAAAGGCAACAACAATGCCTATGCGCAGGACAATGAGATCTCCTGGATCGACTGGGAGTCGATCGACCAGGATCGCACGAAGCTGCTCAACTTCACCCGCAAGCTTATTCACCTGCGTCACAGCCAACCGATCCTGAGACGCGGACGCTTCCTGGCCGGGACCTACAATGAGGAACTCGACGTCAAGGATGTGACGTGGCTGACGCCAAGCGGCGAGGAGATGGAGCCGGGGCACTGGAACGACGCAAATGCGCGTTGCATAAGCATTCTTCTCGATGGACGGGCGCAAGCCACGGGCATCCGCAAGCGTGGCACCGACGTGACCCTCCTGCTCATCCTGAACGCCCACCACGAGACCGTACCGTGCAGGTTGCCGGAGGTCGTCGGGGGACGAGTATGGCTCTGCCATGTCGATACTAACCTGCCTGACCTGGAGGCGCCGCCCCTCTGTAAGTTTGGCTCAAAGTACGACGTGGCCGGACGCTCGCTGCTGCTGTTTCAACTCGTTGCAGAAGACGCCGATGCGGCGCAGGTGCGATAAAGTTCGGCGTAGCGTTTCGCCGGCTGGGTCCAGCCCACGTCGGTCCCCATACCGTTGCGTTGCAGGCGTTTCCAACTATCCCTGTCGCGCCATAGCGTCTTTGCTCGCGCAACGGCTCCACCGAATGCCGCAGGAGTGACCGGAGAGAATTGAATACCGGTCGCGACACCGGCTGCGACCGCCATCTCGTTCGCGTCGATGATCGTATCAGCGAGCCCGCCGACCCGTGCCACGAGCGGTATGGTTCCATACCGCATGGCGCAAAGCTGCGTCAGGCCACAGGGCTCGAACCTGGAGGGCACCAGCAACGCATCGCTTCCGCCCTGTATCTGATGGGCGAGAGCTTCATCATAGCCGAAGAAGCAGCCGACTTGACCCGGATAAACCGACATGGATGCTCGAAAGGCTGCTTCGAGCCCCCTGTCGCCGGCTCCGAGCAATGCAAGCTGGGCTCCATCAGCTAGTAGGCTGGGTAATTCTCCGAGAAGGAGGTCGAGGCCCTTCTGCTCCGATAACCGACTCACGACGCCAAAGACAAGCGCGTCGGGATCAGGGCTAAGACCCAATCGTTCCTGGAGCGCTGCCTTATTCACTGATCGGGCTTCCAGACCGGCCCTGTCGAAGCGGGCGGCAAGATGCGGATCCGTTGCCGGATCCCAAACAGTCTCGTCGATCCCGTTCAGAATTCCGGACACGATACCGGACCGGGTCCGCAGCAGGCCGTCGAGCCCCATTCCGCCCTCTGGGGTCTGGATTTCAACTGCGTAGGTCGGGGACACGGTTGTGATGCGGTCGGCGAAATGCAGACCCGCTTTCAAAAACCCTATCTGACCGTAATATTCGACCCCGTCGATGGTAAAGGAACCAGCAGGTAGGTTGAGGTAGGAAAGAAGATATGCCGGAAATCCACCCTGGAAGGCGATGTTGTGCACTGTGAGAACGGTTCCGGGCCGACGCCCGCCGGCATAGTGCAGATAGGCAGGCGCAAGGCCCGCTTGCCAATCGTGCGCATGGACGACGTCCGGCTGAAATTCCGGTAGGCCGCCAAGCCCGATCATCGCCGCAACCTCGCTAAGCGCGGCAAACCGCTGGGCATTGTCCGGCCAATCCCACCCCTCAGGCGTCACATAGGGAGAGCCCGGCCGATCATACAGGTGAGGCGCATCGAGCACGAAAAGCTCAAGGCCTCCGGCTTTGGCGGAGAGAATCCGGGCCGTACCCCCGTAAAGGCCGTCATAGCGATGGACGACCTCCGCACTCTCGACGGACCGCATGGCCGCCGGATAGCCTGGGATGAGGGCCATCATCCTGACGTTCTGACTGGCAAGAGCTCGGGGCAGCGCTCCGGCGACGTCAGCAAGACCACCCGTCTTGATGATCGGATAGATTTCCGATGCGACGGAGAGAACGTTGAGCGGCCTCATCTCATAGCCTGACAATTTTCCGAGGCCCGATCCAGTCGATAGCGAGCGCGGGCGTCACGGTCTCGCCGCGCCCGCGCGAACTCCTTGCCGAGCGTCTTCTGCAACGTCTATGCCCAGGACCCTGTTAGGGAGTCTGGACTGACCGTTTCCGCCTTGGCGTCGTTGCGGGCTCGAGGCCTGCATCGTCCGGTTTCGGAGAAGCGGGAGCCCGTTTTTTGCGAGTTTTGACCATACCAACGTCTGCCAGCACGTTCTCTGAAAGACCAACTGCATTGACGGAGGGCATCGCGACGTCGTCCGGCATCGCTGACGTGTCGGACAGCCCGGAGCCTGATTGAGTTTCGCTTCCCTCGTCGAAGGCTACGCCTTCTTCGCTTCGGATCTGTTGCTCAGCTTCGTACCAATAATCGTCGGCCTTGCCAGGGATATGCCCGTCCCGCACCCAAAGCTCGTAAGCGCGCTCCCGGATTTTCTGTTCAATCTGACTGTCCATGACTTCCCTTTGCCAATCTACGTCGGCCGCGCGACCCGGTCCTATGCGCCGTATCGGAGCCAATATTGCTACCCCAGGGCCACACCGCCCTGAGGCTTGAACCTGAACCGGGATTATTGGGTCCTGTTTCAAATTTTACAACCGCATCAGCGCGATTTGGCTCGAAACTTGGAGTGTGTTGCATTGCGGTGCCCTCCTCTATCCTCACCACACGGCCGAAGGGCGACGGCTCCTCATACATGCACGTCGCCGAAGGCGAGCTCACCCTCTCCCTGTGGCTTGCGGAATGCCGAATAGAGAATCCACCCGTAGAAAAGCGCCACCACACTGACAACAAGCCAGCCAGGTGCAGGGCCAATGGCGGCGTTTCGGACCCATTCGTCGAGAGACCGCACGAGCTGCACCTCGACGGCGCTCGGCTCGAGCCGGATGAAAGTGGTCTTGAGCAACCAGGCCAGCAACAGGATCAGGAACAGCCAGCAATAGTTGCGCCGCAGGCGGCGGGTGAGCGCCTGTTGACTGCTGATTAGGAACAAGGGGCGCCTGAGATCCCCGCCCAGCACCTGAACCCAGTTATCCGTCGTCCCGTCCTCCGGAGCGAAGACCTGAGCGAAATAGTTACGTTCCAACCGACGCACACGGCTCCGATAAACATCGAAGAAGCGATACCGCCGCGCCTCGATCACCAGCAACAGCAGGACCAGAAGCATGGCGAAGACCAACACTCCATGGTGAGCGGTGGGAGTCGAGAGGGAGAGCGACAGCATGGCGGCCACGACGGTAATGGCCCAGTTCGTCGTACGGTCGATCCGGTCCCGCCAGCCCGCCATGCGGGCGATCTCGGCGCGATGGTAATGCGCCACGAGATTGATGAACTCGGTGGATGTGGTGGGAAAGACCGGCGTCGTGATCATAGGCCGAAGATTGGGATTCGCGACCTCGTTGTTCTTCGTCAGCATTTTCTCCTCCCGAAGCATATGTGAGAACACAGTCGGGTACGATCTTGATACTCCTTCGGTTCAATCTGAAGACTCGGGCTCCCGGGCTTTCGTTCGAACTATTGCTCCGTACAGCTTAGGCAAGCGGGACCATCCAGCCGCCTCCAGTATCGTGATTGTCGGCGCGCGCTTTTGCCGATTGGCAGCAATCACCAAGTTGAGAAACTTAGGAAATTTATCATAGATTTCGCGGGAGAGGTCGTCGAACCGGATGCCTCCTGACAGGTTCTCTTTTGCATTCGCTTTATCTTATGTAGCTCGGAACGATCACAACCGGACGAAGGAGAAGCCATGACTGCGGCAACCAGACTCGAAGGCCGTCATGCTCTGGTGACGGGCGCCTCACGCGGGATCGGCCGCGCCATAGCGATTCGCTTTGCCCAGGAAGGCGCAACCGTCGCCATCAATTACAGCGGATCAGAGAGCGCCGCAAAGGAGACGCTTGAACAGGCGCGGGAAGCATCCCGCCAAGTGGGCGGCCCAGCAGATCGTCACTTGATCGTGAAGGCCGATGTCGGAGACGCAGGGGCGGCAAATGCCATGTGCGATCAAGTGATCGGCAAATGGGGGCGGCTCGATATCCTTGTCAATAACGCCGGCATCCAATCCGAGGCGGAAAGCCACAACTACTCGATTGAAGAATATCAGCGTATTTTGAACGTCAATTTGACAGGTGCGCTGGTCTGTTCCCAGGCAGCGATCCGCCATTACTTGGGGCGGCCTGGCGGCGGGGTCATCATCAACTGCTCGAGCGTACACCAGATCATCCCGAAGCCGGGCTATGTCGCCTATTCGATTAGCAAGGGCGGCCTTGGCAATCTGACCCGCACCCTTGCGCTGGAATACGCGGATCGCGGCATCAGGGTGAACGCCGTTGCTCCGGGGGCGATTCTGACTGACATCAACTCGGCCTGGAAGGATGATCAGGAAGCCCGCGCGAATGTCGAAGATCATATCCCCATGGCGCGCGCCGGCACCCCGGACGAAATGGCGGCTATTTTCGCCTTCTTGGCGTCGGACGACGCGTCCTACGTGACAGGCCAGACGCTCTATGCCTGCGGGGGCCTGACCTTGTTCAACGATTTCAGAACGAACTGGGCCTCCTGACGTCCCCTACAACGCGTATGAGCCGGGAGGAGAGGAGATCCCCTCCCCCCAGCCTTTGCCTCGCGTCCTCAATGAGCAGGCTGCTGTTTGGCCCGCGTGACGATCTGTGTCGGGTTGACGAACCGCAGGGCAATGATCAACCAGATAAGAGTTGTGACCATATACACCACGGCCATGGCGTCGATGGACTGGACGGCGCGCACGCCGGCGGCGAAGACGGCGTAGTAGAGCGCCACCACGAGGGTTTGGCTCGTTGGTCCCGCCACCAGGAAGGTCAGCTCGAACATGGCGATCGTGCGCACCAGCACCAGCAGCAGCGCCGCAAGAATACCGGGAAGGAGCAGCGGCAGAAGCACATGGATGAAGAGCTTGAAGGTGTTGGCTCCGAACACCCTTGCGGCCGCCTCGATCTTTGGATCGATCTGTTCGATGAAGGGGATCATCACGAGGATCACGAAGGGGACCGTCGGCACAAGGTTGGCGGCCACCACGCCCCAGAAGGTTCCGGCAAGGCCGGTGCGATAGAGAACCGTCGCCAGCGGAATGCCGAAGGTGATCGGCGGGATGAGGAGCGGCAGCAGAAAGAGAAGCACAAGGAGGCGCTTGCCGGCAAAGTCGCGGCGGGCAAGCGCATAGGCGGCCGTGACCCCGAGCACGCCGGAAATCAGCACCACGGCGCCCACTACCTGGAACGTCACGAGAAGCACATCGCCCAGTTGGAACTCGCTCCAAGCCGACGAGTACCAGCGGGTCGTCCAGCCGATCGGCAGCCAGGTCCCGAGCCAGCGGGTGGCAAATGAGCTGGTGACCACCGTGGCGATCATGGCCAGCAGATTCACCACAAAGAAGCCCACCACGGTCCAGACGGCCGCCGCCCAGAGCTTCGAGCCGATTGTTGTGTCGCGGATCATCGGATCACCCTTTCGCACCCGAGGCAGGGCCTCGATAGAACAAGCCGCGGGAAGCCAGGACCGCCACCACGATGGCGAGTTGGACGAACCCCATGATCATCGCGACCGCCGAAGCCATCGGATAATCATACTCTTCGAACGCCGCCTGATAGGCCGCAATCGAGATCACACGTGTCAGACCTGCAGGCTCTCCAAGCAAGACCGCCGACGGAAAGACCGAAAAGGCTTGAACGAAGGACAGGCAGAACGTGATGGCGAAGCCCGGCATGAGCAGAGGCAGATAAATATGCCGGAATCGCTGCCAAGCGCTGGCCCCGAGCGTCGCGGCCGCCTGCTCGAGCGCAGGATCAATGCCGGTGACGTAGGACAGAGTCAGGAGGAACGTGAACGGGAACCCGGTGATCACCAGGGACGCGAAAACGCCCCAGTAGTTATGAACGAGCTTCAGGGGCTGGGAGATCAGCCCGAAGGTCATCAGGGTTCGGTTGAACCAGCCCTGGGGTCCAAGGTAATTCAGCAGTCCTTCGGCCACCAGAACGGTGCCTAGCGTGATGGGCAGAACCAGGATCGTGGTGAGAAGACGTTGGCGGCGCATCAGCCGAACGCGAAACGCGATTGGGACCGCAATCAACAGATTGAGGAGCGTGACCGGGACTGCCAGCCCGAGCGTCTTGCCAATCGTCTCGTAGAGAAAGGGATCGGAGAAGAAGCGCTTGTAATTGGCAAGCCAGTCTCCGCCGGCTTTTGGCTCGAAGGACAGGATGAAGCCGAATGCGAAGGGGTAGACGAAGAGAAGAAGGCTGAAGATGGCGGCGGGTACGACGAGTAATGTCACCGCGTCGAACCCGTAGGCCGCCAACCGCTGGCGCAGGCTGGGGCCCTCTAGGATCGTGGGGGTTGGAGCGAGCGCGTCCATCATGCCCTCCCCTGTATCGGCTCCGCGAAGACGAGAATTCGCTCGTCGCCAGCGTGTAGGTGAATCTGCGATCCAGGCTCCACGCTCACGTGGGACCGGAAAACGAAATCATGTCCGCCGTGCGAATGGGCCGTGCCGACAAATTCGCGCCCACGATACTCGATGGTATCCACCGTGACCGCGAGTGAGTTGGGTCCGGGTTCTCCGACGACGAGATCATCGGGCCTGATGGCCGCATAGGCCGACGAGCCGGAAGAAAGCTTCTCCCTCGCGATGCCGTGGATCTGGGCCCCGTTCACGTCGATGACGGCCCGATCGTTCGTCGAGGACAGGACGCGCCCCTTGAGCTTGTTGCGGAAGCCCATGAAATCCGCCACGTCGAGATGAGCAGGTTGTTCGTAAAGCTCCTTCGGCGTTCCCACCTGGCGGATGACGCCGTCGCGCAGAACGACGATACGGTCGGCGAGCGAGAGAGCTTCGTCTTGATCATGGGTCACGTAGATGGTCGTGGCGCCAAGTTCATTGTGAATGCGCCGGATCTCCGCCCGCATCTCAAGCCGCAGCTTGGCGTCCAGGTTCGACAGCGGCTCGTCCATGAGAACGAGCGGCGGCTCGATCACAATGGCGCGGGCAATCGCTACGCGCTGCTGCTGCCCACCCGAGAGCTGACCGGGCAGCTTATGCTCCTGCCCCTGGAGGCGAACGAGGCTGAGCGCCTCGTCGACCTTTCGGTCCATCTCGGCCTTCAGCGTGCCACGCATCTTGAGGCCGAAACCGATGTTTTGGCGCACGTTGAGATGGGGAAAGAGCGCGTAATTCTGGAAAACCATCCCGAACCCGCGCTCCTCCGGGCGAAGCGTGTCGACCCGGTGTTTGTCGAGCCAGATCGCCCCACCTGTAACGGGAAGGAGGCCCGCGATGCAGTTCAGGGTCGTCGACTTGCCGCATCCTGAAGGCCCGAGGAGCGCGATGAACTCGCGCCGCCGGATCGTCAGAGAAATGTCGCGCAAGGCGTTGAGTGTCCCGAAATCGCGGCTCACGCGATCGAGCCGGACTTCTTCGAACTGTGACAAGGCAATGGTCATCGCGGGTCCCCTGGAGTTACTTGCGCTTCGCGCCGCCGACCTGCTCGTCCCACATGCGGAATGCGACGACCATCTGTTCGGGCTGGAGCGGCAGTTCGATCGGATTTTCGGCAATCCACTTCTCGTATTCAGGACGTCCGAATTCCTTCAGGGCTTCCTGGCTTTCCGGCGGAGCCATGTCGAGGGTCACCCCCTTCACGGCGGGGCCCGGATAGAAGTAGCCCTCGTCGTAGGTGTAGGCCTGCTGCTCCTTGGTGAGCAGGAAGTTCATTAGATCGAGAAGAACGGCGAACTTCTCGTTGGGGAGGCCCTTGGGCACGCACATGTAGTGAGCGTCCGCCACCCAGTGGAAGCCTTTTAGGGCCGCAACCTTGGCCTCCTTCGGCACGACGCCGAGGACGCGCGGGTTAATGTCCCAACCGGTGGTGGACACGGTCATGTCGCGGGAGCCTTCTCCCAGCTCCTTCATCACCGCACCCGTGCCGGAGGGGTAGTATTCGATGTATTGACCGAGTTCCTTGAGATACGCCCAAGTCTTGTCCCAACCCTTGGCCGGATCCTGCGGGTTGCTGTCCCCGAGAATATACGGCAGACCCATGATGAAGGTGCGGCCGGGTCCGGAATTTGCCGGCCGGGCATAGATGAGCCGGTTCGGGTTGGCCTTCGCCCACGCCAAAAGTTCCTCGGCCGTGGTCGGCACATTCTTCACCTTGTCCGGCATATACTCGAGCAAAGGTCCGGAGGGATAATAGGTGACGACGACGCCTTGTCCCTTGGCGAGGGTCTGCATCTTGGCTGCCGCCGGCAGGTAGATGTCGTCGAGCTTCGGCAGCGCGCCCGCATGGGCCGGCAGTAGATCCACCCAGAGTTTCTGGTCGATGCCGGCGGAGAGCGCGTCAGTCCCGGTCAGAACCAGATCGATGTCGACCCGGCCTGCATCCTGCTGCGCCTTGATCTTGCCTGCGAGCTCCGGAGCCGGCGCCTTGGTGAACGTGATGCGCGAGACGAGATTCGGTTTGGCCTTCCGGTAATTCTCGATAGCTTTCTGGGTGAGGGCAAGATTGCCGGCGACATCGATAACGCTGAGTGCCACGGGGCTCGTCGGCAGCGCCATTTGGCCGAAGCTCGGCCCTCCGAATGCGGCAACGCCTGCAGCTCCGGCGACACCTCCAACGAAGGTCCGTCTGGTGATTGGATTTGTCATTGTCTTCCTCCCATTTTGTTCGGCATGGCTCTGTTGAACCATGTCCGGCCTCACAGCCTGTAAGCCTCTTTGGCGAGGCGATAAGCGAGATCGTATGCCACCTCGTGCGCCTCGTCCTCGTCGAGGCGATGCGTCGTCACGAGATTTGCCAGAAAGGCGCAGTCGACCCGGCGCGCAACGTCATGGCGCGCGGGGATGGACAGGTAAGCTCGCGTATCGTCGTTGAAGCCGACGGTATTGTAAAATCCCGCTGTTTCGGTCGTCATCTCGCGGAACCGGCGCATACCTTCCGGCGCATCGAAGAACCACCAGGCTGGGCCGAGCTTCAGCGCCGGGTAATGTCCGGCCAGGGGAGCAAGCTCTCTGGAGTAGCTCGTCTCGTCGAGGGTAAAGACAATCAGCGTGAAATCGCGCTCGTTGCCGAAACGATCGAGGAGCGGCTTGAGCGCCCTTACATAGTCGGTCTGTGACGGGATGTCGGCGCCCATGTCGCGGCCGAACCGTGTGAAGATCGCGTTGTTGTGGTTTCGGACCGACCCCGGATGGATCTGCATCACCATCCCGTCCTCGACGCTCATGGCGGCCATCTCGGTGAGCATTTGGGCCCGGAAAAGCTCGGCATCCTCTGCGCTCGCTCCAGAGGTGGAAACACGGCGGAACAGTGCATCGGCATCCGGGAGGGACAGGTCGGCGGTTCGCGCCGTCGGGTGTCCATGGTCCGTAGAGGTCGCGCCATACTCGCGGAAGAAGGCGCGGCGCTTCCTATGGGCCTCAAGGTAGCCGTCCCAAGTCGAGGTGTCGCAGCCCGTGATCTCGCCGAACTTCGTCAGGTTCTGTCGGAAACCCTCGAATTCAGGGTCGACGACCGGGTCCGGGCGATAAGCGGTGATGACCCTTCCCTCCCAGCCTGACTTGCGGATCATCTCGTGGTACTTCAACGGATCGAGCGGGCTTTCCGTAGTGGCGATCGCCTTGATCCGGAAGCGCTCGAACAAGGCCCGAGGCCTGAACTCCGGCGTGCGCAAAGCCGCATCGATCCGGTCAAAGTAGTGATCCGCAGTCGCCTCCGATAGCCGCTCCTCGAAGCCGAACAGCGTTGCGAAGGTGTGGTCGAGCCATGCCCTGGTGGGAGTTCCCCGGAACAGGTGGTAGTGGGCGGCGAAGCGTCGCCAGATAGTGCGCGGGTCCTTCTCGACCGTCCCGCCGTCCTTGGTCGGGATGCCAAGATCCGCCAAGGGGATGCCCTGGCTGTAGAGCATGCGGAAAATGTAGTGGTCGGGAATGACGAACAGCGTCGCCGGATCCGGAAAAGGTTCGTTCTCGGCGTACCAACGGGGATCCGTGTGGCCGTGCGGCGAGACGATGGGCAGGTCCTGAATCCCGGAATAGAGCTTTCGCGCCACATCGCGCGCTGCGGGCTCGACAGGAAACAGCCGGTCCGGATGGATCAGCATAGCGTTCTCCCTAGGGCCTATTCCGACTTGCTTTTCGTTCGGTTCAAGGCCTGACACCGCCACTGTAGGGCCCAATGTGGTTCTTTGCAATGGTCTACTAGTATGGTAGTGTGCCACCTATGTTGGATTGCACGCTTCCAAATCTTGGTCTCAGCCGCGAGCCCATGGCCCGCCAGGTGACTCGCGCGCTTCGTCAAGCCATCGTGACCATGCAGCTGGCTCCAGGAGAAATGCTGTCCGAGCAGGACCTCGCGCGGCGCTTCGGCGTCAGTCGTTCCCCCGTGCGGGAGGCCCTGATCAAGCTGAGCGAGGCGGGTCTCGTGCGCGTGCTGCCCCAACGGGGCACTCAGGTGGTCAAGATTTCGCGCGCTGGCGTCGAGGATGCCCGCTTCATCCGCGAAGCGGTCGAAACAGCGGTTGTGCGCGAAGCGGCAGCCCGGGCGAATCCGACCATGATCGCTGGCTTGAACGAAAGCTTGGCAAGACAGCGGCGCGCGCAGCGCTCCATAACGCCGGAGGAATTCCTCGAGCTTGATGAGGAATTTCATCGCCTGCTGGCTGAAGCCGCCGGGCGTCCTGCAGCTTGGCAGATGATCGAGGACGTCAAACCCCAGATGGACCGGGTGCGTTTTCTCGACATGGCCCAAGCCACCCCACGGCACATCGTGGTCGCACAACACGGCACGATCGTGGACGCCATCAAGGCGCAGGATCCTGCCGCAGCAGAAAAGGCGATGCGCCATCATCTGAGCGAGATTCTGCGATCACTGCTGGAACTTGCCACAGAGCATCCTGATCTTTTCGAATGGGAACCAGAGAACCCGCCCGCTGCACTGAGTGCGTGAGCCTGCCCTGCCCGCTCGCATCAGAAGCGACGCATTGAGGAAAACGATATGTTGGACAAACCAGTCATTGCCCCCCGCACCGTTCGTCTCCATGAGAGCGACAATCTTGTCGTCGCGGTCGACCCGATCAATCCAGGATCGATCCTGAATGGGGTTACTGCTCAGAATCGCGTACCCCGCGGCCATAAGATGGCGATCTCGGCGATTGCCCAGGGAGAGCCGGTTCTCAAGTTCGGCCAGATCATCGGTTTTGCCTCGAAGCCGGTAGAGCCGGGCGAATGGCTGCACGAGCACAACGTGGAAATGCACGCTTTCGCGCGCGAGTATCACTTTGCCGAGGATGCAAAGGCGGAGGAGGTTCTTCCTTTAGAAGCTCAGGCCACCTTCGAGGGCTTTCGGCGCCAGAACGGCAAGGTCGGCACCCGCAACTACGTCGCCATCCTCACGAGCGTGAATTGCTCGGCTTCCGCTGCCCGCTTTATTGCCCGCGAGGTCGAGCGTTCCGGCATTCTGGCTGATTATCCCAACATCGACGGGGTCATTCCGCTCGTGCACGGGACAGGCTGCGGCATGGACCTGAAGGGCGAAGGCTCCGAGGTCCTCAAGCGCACCCAGTGGGGCTATGCGTCCAATCCCAACATGGCCGCCGTGCTGATGGTGGGTCTGGGCTGTGAGGTATTCCAGATCGGAAAGTGGAAGGAGCTCTATGGCCTGCAGGAGAGCGACACCTTCCGCACGATGACAATCCAAGACGTGGGTGGCACACAAAAGGCCGTCGAGGCCGGCGCAGCAGCGATCCGGGACATGCTTCCCATCGCCAACCGTGCAAAACGCGAGACCGTTCCGGCCTCGGAGCTGATGCTGGCCTTGCAATGCGGAGGCTCTGACGGTTATTCCGGGATCACCGCCAACCCGGCCCTGGGCGCGGCCGTCGACCTCCTGGTCAAGCATGGCGGCACGGCAATCCTGTCCGAAACGCCGGAGATCTACGGCGCTGAGCACCTGCTGACCCGGCGCGCGGCAACCCGCGAGGTGGGTGAAAAGCTCGTCGAACTCATCGACTGGTGGGAGGACTATACCTCTCGCAACAGGGGCGAGATGAACAACAACCCATCCCCGGGCAACAAGGCGGGCGGACTGACCACGATTCTCGAGAAGTCGCTGGGCGCTGCGGCCAAGGGCGGCACGACCACGCTGACCGGAGTTTACCGCTATGCCGAGCCTGTGACGGCGAAGGGCTTCGTGTTCATGGACACTCCAGGCTACGATCCGGTTTCCGCCACGGGCCAAGTGGCCGGCGGCGCGAATGTCTTGTGCTTCACCACAGGGCGCGGCTCCGCTTATGGCTGCAAGCCGACCCCGTCGATGAAGCTCGCGACGAACAGCGAAATCTATCGTCGGATGATCGACGACATGGACATCAATTGCGGCGACATCCTCGACGGCGTTTCGATCGAGGAAAAAGGCCAGGAGATCTTCGACGCGGTTCTACGGGTCGCTTCGGGGCAGCATACGAAGTCCGAAGTGCTCGGATACGGTGATGCCGAGTTCCTCCCCTGGCAAATCGGCGCAACCATGTGACGTTAGCACGAAAGGGGATGCCTCTTCCCAACCTCTGGAGGCATCCTCTATCACTGCGAGGGCAAATCAGCCTTCTGCCTGTTCCGGAGTCCGAAGAGATGAGTCTTGAGTCCGTTCGCGCTTTTTTTGCCACCAAGGCTCCGGATATCGACATCATCGAGATGGACACCAGCACCGCCACCGTGGCCTTGGCGGCCGAAGCTCATGGGGTTGAACCTGGGCGAATTGCCAAGACCCTCTCTTTACGTGTCGGCGAGCGCACGTTGCTTGTCGTGACGCGCGGCGATGCCAGACTCGACAACCGCAAGGTTAGGGCTACCTTTGGCGGCAAGGCCTCGATGTTGGATGCGGAGCAGGTGCAGGCGGTCACGGGTCATCCTGTTGGCGGGGTATGTCCGTTTGGGCTGGCGACGCCATTGCCGGTTTACTGCGATATCTCGCTCAAGGCCTACGATCAGGTCGTGCCTGCGGCTGGTTCTATCCATGCGGCGGTGCGCATCGACCCGCTGCGAATCGCCGAGCTTGTCGAGGCGGACTGGGTCGATGTCTGCCAGCCTCCGCAAGCGGTCGAGTGACCGGAGGCTCTAGGATATAGCTCGCCGAAGCTTTTCGTACCGTTTGAGGACCCGGTCGCGCTTGAGCCTCGAGAGTCTTTCGATCCAGAAGATTCCATCGAGCTGATCGATTTCGTGCTGCAGGCAAACCGCCAGATAGCCATCGGCCTCTTCGACGTGCCGAGCTCCATCCAAGCTCTGATACTCGACCCGTACCCGTGCCGGACGCACAATCTCCTCAGTGACGCCAGGCATGGAAACGCTCCCCTCCGTGTGGCGGATCGTGTCCTCGGACGCCCAGACAACCTTTGGATTCACATAATAGAGCGGCTCCGAAGCAGGCTCGATCTGGATCACAACCAGTCGCTTGAGAACGCCGACATGTGGGGCCGTGATGCCGACCCCAGGCGCCTTGGCCATAGCGATCCTCAGCTCACCTGCAAAAGCACGCAGGCTGTCATCGAACTCGACGACAGCTTCTGCTTTTTGGCGCAGCCGAGGGTCGGGGTAGAAGATGATCGACTGCTCGGCCACTGGCTATCTCCCGGAAAACGTTTCGGGAGGCCACTTACCCGTTATCTAGAGCAGGCGGCAAGCGCCTGCCTCAGGCCGCCATTCTTGCTTCCTTGATCGTGACGATGCGGCGAACCTCTTCGCCGTCGATCGTTTCCCGTTCGAGCAAGGCTTCGACAAGGCTGTCCAGCGCATGCCGATTCTGCTGGATGCAGGCTTTCGCTGCTTCGTACATCTCGTCGATGATCCGCCGGATCTCGCGTTCGACCTCGGGCGGGAGCCCTTCGCTCGAGCGAACCACCCGGACCATGCCGATTGCTGGACTCATCCCCCACTCGGTGACCATCCGCCTGACGAGATCTGTCGCATGGGCAATATCGCTCGCGGCGCCCGTAGTGACCTTCTTGGGCCCGAACACGACCTCCTCGGCTGCCCTTCCGCCCATGGCGACGATGAGATCTGCTTCGAGCTTCTCCACCGGAATGCAGTGGCGGTCGTTCTCCGGCAGCCGCATGACGAGACCGAGCGCTTGGCCATGAGGAATAATGGTAGCGCTGTGGACCTTGTCGGACCCGGGCGTCAGGCAAGCGCAGACCGCATGCCCCGCCTCGTGCACGGCGACGAGGCGGCGCTCCTCGCTCGTGATGACGAGGGAACGCCGCTCAAGGCCCATGATGATCTTGTTGCGAGCAGCCTCTAGATGATCGGGCGAGATTTCATCTGCTCCCTCGCGAGCCGCGAAAATCGCGGCCTCGTTCAGCAGGTTGCCGAGATCCGCACCGGAGAAGCCAGGGGTTCCCTGGGCGATCGACCGCAGGTCGGCGCCGGTCGAGAGCCTTACGTTCCTGGAATGAACGTTCAGGATTGCCTCGCGGCCGCTGATGTCCGGCAACCCGATGTGAACCTGGCGGTCAAACCGGCCTGGGCGCAGCAACGCCGGGTCGAGCACATCCACCCGGTTCGTAGCTCCGATCACGATCACGCCAGCCGTCGTGTTGAAGCCGTCCATTTCCACGAGGAGCTGGTTCAAGGTCCCCTCGAACTCGCGGTCCGCCGCTGAACCGCCACCTCCCCGCTTGCGCCCGATGGCGTCGATCTCGTCGATGAAGATGAGGCAAGGGGCGCGCTTCCGGGCTTGCTGAAACAGCTTGGAGACCCGGCTTTTGGCAATCCCGATCAGGGGCGCCGAGAAATCGCTTCCCGAAACCGCAAGGAACGAAACCCCGGCCTCACCGGCAAGCGCCTTGGCAATGAGGGTCTTGCCCGTGCCCGGCGGCCCTACCATCAGGAGACCGCGAGGAATGCGCGCACCGACCTTCGTGAAGGCCTCGGAGTCACGCAGGAACGCGATGACTTCCTGTAATTCCGCCTTCGGTTCATCCTGGCCCGCCACGTGCTCGAAGCGATCCGGAAGCGCACGGACTACGCGAGGCCACCGGGAAACCGGATTGAAATCGGTCTGAACCGCCAATAGCGCAAGCACGACGCCGATCAGCACCAGCGGAACGAGCAGGCTTGCAACGCCGGTAGGGTCGATCCCCGGCTTGACGAAATCCACATGGGCGCCTGCGGCGGCTGCGCGGTCAAGATAGTCCGCGTTCAACAGGCCGCTGGGGAGACGCACGAACGCTTTTTGCCCCTCGGCAGTCTCAACCGAGAATCCGCCCTCGTCCACGAGAACCCTTTGAACTTTACCGGCAGCGAGATCCTTGGAGAATTGGGAATAGGAGATCTCCACCACAGGCTCGGCCAACAGTTGCGATCCTGTAATTGCCCCGATTGCCGCAATCAAGACCAAGACCGCAGCAGCGGCGATGGCCTTTCTCCTTCTGAGGAGTTCTCTGGTTTGCTTGAAAAAATTAGTCACAGGCCGCGCCCCCATAGCGCAAACATAGATTCTATTTGCAGGTGTCAGGGGTAATAGGTTTCAGCGCAGAATGCAGTACGGCGAAATGGCACGTCGGGATCCGGACCAACCCGGTGACTGCGTCTAAGGCCGAGCTTGGCCCACGAAATACAGGTAATTCCGGTCATTCCAGCGTCTACTCCACCAGTCCATACACCACTAAATGCCTATTTTTTGAGCAGGCTTGTTCTACAGGAGGTAGCAAACACGGTTTTGCACTTCTTCTTATGGGGGACGCTGATGGCTCATTGGGAGGACCCGGCAGGAGCGCCCCAGGATGGCCAAGTTCGAGACCGACTGTTCTTGCCTCACCTCCGTGCATCAAAGGCGCGCAATGGATCCGGATCAGCTATTTCCCATCAACCTGTGCGATGGGCGTCTAAAACACGCCATTCTAAGCGAGTTTGCCGGGCGCTGTCCCACAATCCGGGACGTCAGGAATATTCCTGATTCGACGTGGCTGGCGGTCCCCGGCGTCGGCCCAACAAACCTGGCGAAGATCCGATATCTTGCGACGGGCGCACCTAATCGTGTGTCACCCAGGGGAACAAGTCATCGCCTAGCTACGCTGCCAACTGGCGAATTGCTTTCGCGGCTGACGACGCTCCAGGCTGAAATCAACTGCGTGGCGGACGAGATCTGGGTGAGGATCACGCCACCCGAGCAGGTGAATGAAGCGCAGTTGGATGCGCAGGCCTCCTGAAGGGACAAGCGTGCCTTCGCAGCCTGTCTGGCTCGATTGACACGGTACCGTCTCGGTTTAGCGGAGCAGCCGGCAACCGTTTCATGCGGTCGATGCAAGCTCTGTGCAAGCTCGCCATGTAGAAATTGGCCGTCGGCCGCACGGGTTGAAGATGTCGCGCCGAGCTGCTCCTGAGGGTGCCCGAATGATCAATCACGTTGCCGCCGTGGAGTTCGTCGCAAAGGCTTTCTACGAGCTGCAAGAGGAAGCGCGTGGGTGGGACCGTGAGCCTGAGGCCCTTAGAGAACCCTTTCGCCGATATGCGCGGGACGCGATTGCACTTCTCGAACCGGTTGGGGAAAAGACGCCGTCCGGCGTTCACGTCAACTCGGACTAATGTCGGGGAGCAAACCACCCGCCTTAGTGGAGACGAACGGGTTTGATGAATCTGTCCCGGTCCGCGGACGTAATGCTGACATCGAACCGGTCACCTTCCCGCTCCAGACTGAGCGGAATATCGACGCCCGCCGGCCCCAACGCCCAGATGGCGCGGTAGAAATCCGCCAGCGAAGTGACTGGGTTGCCTGCTACGCCATGCACGATATCGCCGGCCCGAAGGCCTGCCCGCTGCGCCGGGGCATCACCCGCAAGCCCGATGATCATGACACCGGCGCCCTCAAGTTCAGTGGCGTAGAGGCCGAGCCATGGTCGGGGCGGCAGGTTCACCCGGCCGAGCGTCAACAGATCGTCGAGAATCGGCTTCAGGAGATCGATGGGGACGCTCATGTTGAGCGGCACAACCTGTTCTCCGGGTGCCTGATGCTGCAGTTGGAGGGACCCGATGCCAACAAGATCGCCCCTGGGCCCGATCAGGGCAGTGCCGCCCCAGTTGGGATGGGCCGGCGCCGTAAAGATTGCCTCGTCGAGGAGGTATTCCCAGTAGCCGGCGAATTCCTGCCTGGCGACGACGCGGGAGGCGAGCGAGTGCGAACGTCCTCCCGCTCCTCCGACCACCACTGGAGTATCGGCCGCAAGGCGGCCTGATCCTCCAAGGGGTAATTCCTTCACGCTCAGGGGCGCGAGCGCCTGCACAAGACCAAAGCCGGTGCCGTAATCATAGGCCAGCACATGGCCTTGAACGACACGACCTGCATTTGTGGTGAGCCAAACCTCCTCGGCCTCGGTGATGAGGTAACCGATGGTTACGATCAAACCGTCGCCGCGGATGACAACGCCCTGGCCCGCCCTATCGACCCCTAGAGTTTCAGCCGTGAACGCAGTCTCAGGAACCCTCGCGCGCAAGGAAACGACGGCCTCCAGTGCTCTGTCGAGGTCATAGGCGTAAGCACTCGGGTCAGGCTGGAACTGAAGCGGGATCTGCCAGTCGTCCGGTGATTGCATTGAGGCCTCCGAACCAAAGATCGCCACATGACGCTTCTTATTAGGTAGGTGGCTTTCGGCGTTACGACAGAGGGAGGCCCTCGAATAGCAACGGGGGAGCAAGCATATCCGCTCGCTCGGTGGTTCAACGACAAGGATGCCGGGAGGCTAGGGGTGAGGAAGATCGACGGAATAGGGCTGTGGCGCTGTCTGTTGAAGCGTCGCGCCACGCCTCTTCTTGAGGAGGTTGCTCTTCGCGTTAGACCCTTTGTTCAACGCGAATCTGTCGTATGCCTCCCGGCGCGGCAGGATGCGCCGCGCGTGCAAGCGCAATCGGAAGGTCCGAGTGCAACGATCTCTCGATCCGAGCACGAGCCGCAATGGCAATGGCGCAAACCTGGCGCTCCGTAACACGGTCTCGCGCCATCATTTTCCGGACGATCGGCTCGTTGAGCAATTCATCCAAGGTTGGCTCTTCGAACGGCAGCATCGGCGCCTCCACAACATACTTCAGTGAAACCAGCTATAGGATTTTTGTGACAGGGATGCGGCACCATTTCCGCCCGTCGAGGGTGTCCGCGGCCGAACCGCGAACACAGTCCGACTGCCTCACGGCCAGAGGGGCGCTGCGATAATAGACGCAACGAAGGCCAGAGCGCCGCTTGCGGCAAGCACGCACCAGTAATGATCCATGTTCCTGTTATGGTACATCGTGAACCTGCGGTTAGTGATATATACGTAGTAACGCACCCATTGTACGCTGCGCATCGGGAATGCTCTTGCATTCAACCGCTCGGCGGCGAGACAAGAACCGGCTCGGACGTCCCGATTCTCGTAAAAAGAAAGGGCCCCGCAACCGGCGCCCAGGTTTCGGCTCGAAGGGGCAAATATCGAAGCCGAATAAGTCTGATATACTTGGCCGGCCCACCTCTGTCTGTTCGGTACGTCCCTACGTACAATGCCGTGTAACTTTATTCGGTTTGTCTTGACTTGGAACATCGCCGTCACCGGAATTTCGCACTGGTGCAGGATCGCATTTTCGGGCCAACATTGGAGACTGGTGTCCGCGGTCTTCAGCAGAAATTGGTTTAGTCTCGAAAGAAACTTGGCGTGACCGTGAACGATAGGCCGGTGGCTCCATAAATTGACACAGTGTCCTGTACACCATGCTGTATTCTCCATGGCGTTCTCCCGTCCGTTGATCTCTGGTGCGGCTTTGCGTCATGGAGAAACGCCATACGGATTATTTCAAACGGTATGGCCGGAAGATTGCGCCACTTCCGGCAGCCAAAATCACAGTTTCACTTAGCAAGGAAAACATCGTGCTTCCGCGTCCGATCATCGCCCTGCTCGCCCTCACGATCGGCCTGCCCTTCCTGATCCTGTTCGCGGTCGTCTCCTCGGCAGCCGGCGCTGAGGTGCGAATTTTCACAACCGTTCTGCAGGGCACGGTGCTCGGGACGTTTCTGATCCTGATGATCTTCGAAATCAAACGCCTCGTGGATCAATCTCCGGACGGACACTAGCCGGACCCTGAGGATGAGGCGCATTCCCAACTCTTAGCACAGACCTAAAATCGGCTTTGCCGGTCGGCAGGGCTTTGTAAACCCTTGTCACCGATAGTCGGGATATGACGCAAGGGAATATAATGCGCTTCCATCTCGGTCTTTGGCTTGCCCTCCTCTCCTCTACAGCCGGTGCAAGTGCTCAGGCGGCACCCGGCCTCGTTGCCCCTGTCGCATCGCCTGCACCGAAGGCGGATGGCAAACCTGTTGTTCCGGCCCCTCCCACAGCGGTAGCAGTTTCTCAAGATCCTCGGCCGACGCTCAGCAGCGACACCTTCATTCATACGGTTCGCGCAGCTGGGATCTATAAGCACCTTGCTGAAGCCGGCGGTTGGGCTAGCTTGCCGGCCGACACAATCCTGAAGGCAGGCGATAAGGGCCCTCTCGTCACGGCTCTGCGCGAACGGCTCGCCACTGAGGGCGATCTGCCAGGCGACATGAGGGCAGGCCAAGTATTCGACCAAGCGCTTACCACTGCCGTGAAACGTTTTCAGGCTCGCCATGGTTTGCCGGAATCCGGTGCGGTTCGCGCAAAAACTCTGGAGGCACTGAATGTCCCCGCGCAGACACGGCACCGCCAGCTCGCCGCGTCCGCCAAGCGGCTCATGAGTTCGGCGTTTCCTTTCGGCGAGCGTTACGTGGTTGTGAACATTCCGTCCGCCACCGTTGAAGCCGTCGAAGGCGGCCAGGTGGCGCGCCGTTACGTGGCAGTCGTGGGAAAGGTCGATCGGCCCTCGCCTACGGTGGAAACTCGGATCACGGCGGTCAATCTCAATCCGACCTGGACCGTTCCGGTGTCCTTGATCAAAAAGGACATCATTCCGCATGTGCGCAAGGATCCGGCCTATTTGGCGAAGATGAAAATTCGCATTCTCGATGGCAAAGGCCAGGAGGTCGACCCGCAGACCCTCGACTGGTCCACGAATAATGCAGTCAACTACACCCTGCGCCAGGATCCCGGGGAGGCCAATTCCCTTGGCCAGATTCGGATCGATATGCCGAACAGGGATGCGGTCTACATGCACGACACTCCTACGAAGCGACTCTTCGCGCAAGATGTCCGCTTCCACTCGTCAGGCTGCGTGCGGGTCGCGGATGTGCGCAGCTTCGCCGAGTGGCTGCTCAGAGGCACCAACGGGCCCGGCGGGGCTTGGAACCAAGATGCAATCGACACCGCAATCGCGACGACGAACAGGCAAGACCTCCGCCTGGACAAGCCCATTCCGGTGGCGTGGGTCTACCTTACTGGGTATGGAATGCCGGATGGTACGGCCCATTTCCGCAACGACGTCTACGGGCTCGACGCGCCCATGTCCGATCCTGTGCCTGATGCAGATCCCGTCGATGTGCAGGCAACATCCTCAGTGAAGTCCAGCCGCTCCTGAGATAGGCCGCTTTGGCAGCCCGATCGAGATGTGAAGCCTATAGGCCAGCGTCCTCTTCGGCCGGAGGTTCCAGCGTGAACAATTCCTGCGGCCGTTGAATTCCCCGCAGGGCATAGCGTCCGACCGAAACGAGGCGCGACCGGTCCGCATCCGAGGCAGCGGACAGGAAGGCGGAGGAGATCAGGACGTCTCTCTCGGCGGATCGGCAGAGGGCTGCGATCCGACTCACTTCGTTTACGGCCGGCCCCACAACGGTAAAGTCGAGACGGTTTTGGCTACCGATATTCCCATAAAAGACCTCGCCGATATGGAGCCCGAGATACGCGTTCGTCACCGGAAGTCCACGGGCGCGTCGGTCCTCGTTGAGCGCGTGGAGTTGAGAGCGGGCATGCGCTTCGGCGGCCAGCGCGCACCGGCAGGCCTCGGCCGGATCCTGCGCCTTGAAGATCGCCAGGGTCCCGTCGCCGATCAGCTTCAGAACGTCTCCGCCCGCCTCGTGGATGGCTGAAATAATCGCCTCGGAATAATCGTTCAGGAATGGGATGATCTGCTCGGGGTCAGCCGTCTCAGTGATATGCGTGAAGCCGCGCAGGTCGCTGAACCACAACACGGCCTGAATGCGGTCTGTCACGCCCCGCGCGATCCCGCCGCTCAGGACCCGGCGGCCTGCGTCTCGACCGAGATAGGTCTCGACAAGGGTCTCGGCGATCCGCGCAAGGGAGGCACATTTCATGGCAAGCGCCAGGGTGGGAACAAGGTCGCGAAGAACCGACAGCTGCCCGTCGGTAAATCCCTCAACCGCATCAGTGGTCCAGGACGAGTAGACACAGTCCATCTCGCCGATCACCCCGTCAGCCGAGAAGCGGTTGATCAGGGCGACGTAGTCGGTTTGCCCCTCAAGTCTCAAATCCTCGAGGACTGGAAAGTCGGCATGGTGATCTTCGCCCACCCGGCGTCGCAGCATGTCCTCGCCCGTCTGGTTGAGATGATGATAAGGACTGCGAAGCCAGTGCGCGGCGGCCTCGCCGCCTTCGTTGGTTCGTCCGTACTCGGCAACGGGCTGGACACCTCCCTGGTCGCGCCGCCATCGAAAGACCCTACCCTCATAGACCGGGTGCAGGGTATCGATCGCCATGTTCACGCGAGTGAGAGGAAAGCCCATCTCCACAAGGCGATCGCAGAAATTCCGGAGGAGATCAGGTTCCGAGACCCCGGCCAAACCGGCTTCCGTCACCCATCCGACAAGCTTGGTTGCCTGCGCCGCGTCCATGGAGTCCCTCTGCTTATTTCAAGACAGCGGCCCTTCCTGGCTGCCGGTACAGGCACATGTAGGAGATATCCAAGGAACCGCCACCATTGGTCCGTCATCCGACCGAAGATGGGGCCGACCAAGGCGAAAAGGACGCGGGGTATCGCCTTTGGTGGCCCCTCAACTATTTGAATGAGGGTGGAATTCGAAAGCGGTTACAATTCTTTTAGAGCCTCCTGATCGGACCGAGAACGCCCGGATCGATCACGCCGAGGATAGGAGCATCTGATGAACCGGATCGCGGTCATGCTGGCTTTCACCCTGGTCGCAACGATTGCCCTCGCCCAGTCGCGGCCGTCCTCCGTCAATCGACCGTGCGCGGCCAGCCAGCAGCTGGTCTATTCCCATGGGGCGCTAGTTCTTGGAACAGGCGGATACACTTATGATCGCTTCGTTCGCGATCAGAGCTTTTGCGAGTTCAACGAATATACGACCCCTGCATACGTACCGAGCCTCGATACGCCGCAATGCTTCGTGGGATTCCGTTGCAAGGCAGGGCCGAGAGACCTGTTCGGAGACGATTGATCTCTCGCGAGATCGCAGCTTGAGCAATGACAAGCCTTCCTTCATCAACTGCGCAGGAAGGCTTTGAAATCATCCCAGACGCGTTCCGCCGCCAGGGATGACGCTACCCGGAGCCAATCGTCCGGAAGCCTTTCGAGATATGACCGAAGGCGGCCGGAGCCGCCTGCAGACCCGATGTGAACATTGGCAAGCTCTCGCCCCATCGCGTGCAGGAGGTGTTTCTGGTCGGGAGCATGCTCGATCTCGTCGATCTCGACTTTCCGTGCCTCGGGGGATAGACGCCGCACCACCCAGCGCTCGGCGATGTGCAGGGCCGGATCCGGCGCCCGGCAGGCGGCCTGGACCGCCCTGCGGCTGTGACGGGCCGGATCGTCGATTGCGGCCTGTGTCATGGATACGGCAGACGGAATGGCGGCTTTCACCTCGCGCGCCACAAGACCGCCGTTCCATTCAACCACCCCCATGAACCGGGGTCGCCCGAGGCTCCCAAGTCCGGCCTTCCGGCGAAAAAAGCGGATGGAGGCGGCCTTCTTGGGCAGGCTGGAGCGTAGCAGGTCGCGGGCTTCTTCCGGAATTGCAAACTCGTCGACCTCCTCCTGGCTCAGGAGCTTGCGCCAATGCTTTCGGGCGTTCTCGCCGCTTGCGGCCGCCAAGTCGCGGAGCCAGGCATGGCGGTCCTCCAGGATGAAGGGGTCTGGCCCGAACTTCAGGTGCGCCCAGTAGCCTTCGAGGATGGTGTCGGCAGCCTCGAAGGCCGAGAGCTGAAACTCCTGCCGGCCAGCCTCCAGCGCGGCGCTCGCAGCAAGCCGGACGAGATCGCTCGTAAAAGGCAGCTCCGCGGCCTCGTCGAAATCGTTGATGCCCCAGACAAGGCGGCCTTCAACGTCCCGCCAGGTTCCGAAATTTTCGAGATGGATGTCCCCGACGATCAGAAATGACGGAGCCGAACGGACCGGAGCCGGCGCCGTCGCGACATGAAAAGGCCATCGGTAGAAAGAGCCACGCAGGAAAGCGAAAGGGCTCTCCCGCATCTTCATGCGCTTGAGTTTGAGCCCCTGCTCCTCTGGCGTGAAGTAGCGGCCCATCCAGTCCACATAAGCCTGTGTGGCTGCTTCGAAGGATGGTTCCGCCTCCTGGCCCACTGGGATTCTCCTCGTCGCTATTTGATAGAGCTGGCTAGACGGTCCTATGAGTGGTGCTGGATGCTCTTGTTCGGGTCTTTCCTCAGCTTGGCCAGCACAGGCGACACCACATATTGCGCGAATGGAATGACAGCTGCTCCGAGGAGCAGTCCGAACAGGCCGGAGGCGGCTGCGGAGACTGCCCACTCGGCCAGCCCCGCCACTGCCGGCAAGGCATGGCCGATGGTTTCGCCCGCCGCATGGATGGCATGTCCGAGCGCAGGAAGACCGTAGCCTTCAAGGCCATGGATGATGATGCCGCCGCCCACCCAGACCATGGCGGCGGTTCCGACGATGCTGAGGAGCTTCAGCAGTATCGGCATGCCCAACACCAGACCGCGGCCGACCGCCTTCGTCAGCGGTCGCACCAGACGATCAGGGCCGCTTGGTGGCGCGCCTGTTGCGTCGCCTCCGAAAATACGGCCCAAGCGGGAGATAGGTCGGTCGCTGGCCGCAAGGGCCACGCCCACGTCGTCCGCCTTCACGATCAAGGCAACGCCCCCATAAACCAGGGCGGTAATACCGACGCCGACGGTCGCCAGCACCAGGGCCTGAGTCCAGAACGACGCGTTCGGAACCGTCGCCAGGGTAATGGCCATAATTTCTGCCGAGAGGATGAAGTCCGTCTTGATTGCGCCGTTTACCTTTTCGGTCTCGAAACTCTCGGCGCTCTGGCTCGCGGCTCCGATGGCTCTCTCATGCTCGTGGGCGTGGTGTGGCCACAGAGCTTCATACACCTTTTCGGTCCCCTCGTAGCACAGGTAGGCCCCGCCGATCATGAGCAGCGGAGTGATCGCCCATGGGGCGAAGAGGCTTAGCGCAAGGGCGGCCGGCAGGAGGTACAGAAGCTTATTCTTCATCGATCCCAGAGCGATCCGCCCCACGATGGGAAGCTCTCTGGCCGCCGCGAAACCCACCACGTAACGGGGCGTGACGGCGGCGTCGTCGATGACGACGCCCGCGGCTTTGACGCCAGCTCGCGCTGCCTGGGCCGTCACATCGTCCAGCGAGGCAGCGGCGACTTTAGCCAAGCCCGCGATGTCGTCCAGCAATGCGATCAGGCCAATGCTCATGGGTTCTCCTGTTGAACTGCCGCTGCGATGGGCTCTCCAGGGGCACCTATATGGAACTGTCCCGGCCTCGACCAACACTTTGATCCGATCATGGACGAGCCGGCCCCGGTATCCCTGTGGAGATCGCTCCCGAACGACCCTGGGGTTAGATGGGAGCGGGCAGAATTTGTTCCAAAGGCCTGCCTCCTCAAGGAACATACCTGACAACAGCCAAGTTTGTATCTGCACGGACCCCTAGCCGGCTAAGGCGCTGATGACGACGAGGAGGAGAGAAGGTGGAGCAGTTCCTGGGGATGTCGATTATCCCGTTCAACGAGATGATCTGGCGTTTCGGCCTCGCATGCGCATGCGGACTTTTGCTAGGATTGGACCGGGAGGTGCGCGGAATCTCGGCCGGCGTTCGCACCCACATGCTCGTCGCGCTCAGTTCAGCCATGACGATGCTGATTTCGCTTGAGCTCTACGAGGAGGTCTCGGCCCGCGGCGAAGGCGATCCAGACCCTACCCGCGCCATCCAGGGTTTGGCCCAGGCCATCGGGTTCCTCTGCGCCGGGGTCATCTTCGTTGCCCGAGGCAGTGTCTTCGGAGTCACCACCGCGGCGACCCTATGGATGACAAGCTCCATCGGGATGGCGGCAGGAGCCGGCATGTACCAAATTGCTGTCGCGGGTTTGATCTTCGCGGTCCTGATCGTGTCGGTGATGTGGCTTATCACGCGTTTCCTGCCCGGATCATCATCCCCCTCTCCGAGGGACGACGCCTAACCGTCGCGCTGCTCCACCTCATTGATGCCGAACCCAGCACGATTTCGGTGACCTACGAACGTCTTGCCCATGTTCTGCCCCATCTCGACCCGTAACATGGCTCCTGGACGGGAGTTTGGGAATGCGCGGGATTATGCGTGGCCTTGCGGCCCTGTTGCTGGGAGCGGGATTTCTGGCGGGGGGACCAAGTGATGCTTGGAGCGAGACGGAGGTCGATGTGGCCCT
Organism: Microvirga aerophila; assembly: GCF_003332305.1. Lineage (GTDB taxonomy): Bacteria > Pseudomonadota > Alphaproteobacteria > Rhizobiales > Beijerinckiaceae > Microvirga > Microvirga aerophila. The sequence goes on from NZ_QOIO01000014.1 coordinate 99,478, forward strand.
CGTCCTCGCGGTCGACGTTTCCCTATCAATGGAACCTGAAGAGCAGGACTTGCAGCGGCAAGGTTTTGTCGAGGCGTTCCAATCGCCCGAGGTCCATGACGCGATCCGGAAAGGGGTGCTCGGCCGCATTGCCGTCCTGTACATCGAGTGGGCGGGAGCCGCCCATCAGGAGGTGGTCGTCCCTTGGACAGTGATCGAACAGCCTCGTGATGGCGTCGATTTCGCCGCGCGGCTTTCGCGAAGTCCGACACGCCGGGTAGGCTATACGTCCATCTCCGGGGCTATCGACTTCGGCCGCGGCCAGTTTCGTGACGGCGCCATTCGATCCCTTCGACAGGTCATCGACATCTCAGGGGACGGGGCCAATAACCAGGGCCGCAACGTGACGTCGGCCCGTGACGACGCGGTGGCGCAAGGGATCACCGTCAATGGCCTCCCGATCATGCTCAAGCGGCCGGACAGCTTTTGGGATATCGAAGACCTCGATCTCTATTTTCGGGACTGCGTCATCGGCGGACTAGGAGCCTTCATGGTCCCGGTCCGGGAGAAGCACCACTTTGCCGAGGCCATCAAGGCAAAGATCGTTCGGGAGATTGCCGAGGAGATGCCGCAAAGGGCGTTGGTCCAGCCCGTCCAAGCCGAACCAAGCGTCCATTGCCTCGCCGGAGAAAACCGGCGAAGGCAGCGAATGGGAAACTGACTGCAATGGCGCCGCCTTCCCTCGTACGACCGAGATCCCTCGCCGTCATCGACCTGAGCCAGTCTGATTGAGCGCGTCCTCCACACTCCACGCTTCGGCCTTCGTCGGAAATACGACCGGAGAGATTGTGGCGCTCTCGAATGCCTGAACGACATGTTTGTACGAGCGTTCCGCGTCCGTATGCTGCCCCCTCGTCCGCGTCGGCTCAAGGATGAATAGCAGGAGCGAGTGTCCGGTGACTTCGTATTCGTGATCGAACTCGAAATTCGGGAGTTGGTTGTTCTTCTCGTCGTTCGTATCGAGCAAACGCACCCAGCGCCTTCCACCCGCCGCTTCGGGAAGCTTGAACGATACGACGTCATGGTAGGAATTGAGGATCAGGAGCAGCGTTGAGTCCGAACCCACACGACGGATGCCGGTTTCCTGAGCCCGCCCGTCGAGAAGAACCCCCATGCAATGGGCATGTGGTTCAGTCCAGTGCTCCGGCGTCATCTCGTCCCCCGCAGGGGTGAGCCACGTTACGTCCTTGACCCCGAGTTCCTCGTCGTAAGATCCGGTCAGGAAGCGACCGCGACGCAGCATCGGAAGCGACCGCCTAATTGCCAGCAGTTTCTGGACGAATTCGGCCAAGTTCCTCTGATCCTCGCCAATACCCTCCCAATCGACCCAGGAGATCTCATTGTCCTGGCAATAGGCATTGTTGTTACCATTCTGAGTCCGGGCGAACTCGTCGCCGGCGAGCAGCATCGGCGTCCCGCGCGATAGAAGCAGCGTCGCCAGCATGTTGCGCATCTGGCGGAAGCGCAGCGCCTGGATGTCCGGGTCGTCAGTCGGCCCCTCGACCCCATAATTGCTGGAGAGATTATGGGAGTGTCCGTCGCGGTTGTCCTCCCCATTGGCCTCGTTGTGCTTCTCGTCATAGGAAACGAGATCGTTCAACGTGAAGCCATCATGAGCGGTGATGAAGTTCACCGAAGCCCAAGGCTTGCGGCCGCGTTTGTTGAACAGGTCCGCCGATGCGGTAAAGCGCGAGGCCAGGTCCGGCAGTTTTCCTTCCTCGCCCTTCCAATAGGCCCGGACGGTGTCGCGATAGCGATCGTTCCATTCGGCCCAGCCGGGTGAAAAGCGGCCAACCTGATACCCTCCCGGGCCGCAATCCCATGGTTCGGCAATCAGCTTGACCTGGCTTAAAACCGGATCCTGCCGGCACGCATCCAGGAATCGCCCGTCCTCATCGAACCCATGGGGCTCCCGACCCAGGATCGTCGCGAGGTCGAACCGGAAGCCGTCCACATGCATCTCCTGCGCCCAGTAGCGAAGGCTGTCCGTGACCATCTGCAGGACGCGCGAATTGCTCAGGTTGACGGTGTTCCCGGTGCCCGTGTCATTGATGTAGTAGCGCCGGTCCGGCGCAAGCCGGTAATAGGAAGCGTTGTCGATGCCCTTGAAGGAAAGCGTCGGCCCCAGCTCGTTTCCTTCTGCGGTGTGGTTGTAAACCACATCGAGAATGACCTCGATTTCCGCTTCATGGAGATGAGCCACCATCTCCTTGAATTCCGCGAAAGCGAAATCCGCATTGGAGGCATAGCGGCGAGCGGGAGCGAAAAACCCGATGGTGCTGTAGCCCCAATAGTTGCTCAGGCCCTTTTCCGTCAGATAGCTGTCGTCGACAAATGTGTGAACGGGTAGAAGCTCCACGGCGGTAACGCCGAGACTCTGAAGATAGTCGAGGGTTTCCTTCGCAACGAGGCCCGCATAGGTGCCGCGCAACTCTTCCGGCAGGCCGGGATGACGCTTCGTGAAGCCGCGAACATGGGTCTCGTAGATGACCGTCTTTTCCCATGCGGTCAGCAGACGGCGGTCCTTGCCCCAAGTGAAGGCCGGGTCAATGACGCGGCATTTCATCATGAAGGGCGCGCTGTCGCGTTCATCGAACGTAAGATCATCCCCTGACTCCATCTGGTAGCCAAACAGGGCCGGATTCCATTCTACTCGTCCGACGATCTGCTTTGCGTATGGATCGAGGAGAAGCTTATTGTGATTGAACCGGTGCCCTTGCGTCGGCTCATAGGGGCCGTGAACGCGGTAGCCGTATGTGGTGCCGGGGCGCGCGTCCGGCAGGTAACCATGCCAGACCTCGTCCGTATATTCAGGCAGCTCGATCCGCTCGATCTCCCGCTCTCCGGATGGGTCGAACAGACAGAGCTCCACCTTGGTGGCATTAGCCGAAAACAAGGCGAAGTTCACGCCCAGACCATCCCAGGTAGCGCCGAGCGGAAAAGGTCGCCCCTCGCGGATACGCGACCGACGCATAATAGTTGGCGCTTCGGAGCGGGCTGCGGCTGTTTCGGTCTGGTGGTTCTCAAGCTTCATGGATTACTCAAATCAGGATGTTCGGACGCCCACTGCGCCGGAGATCACCGGTCAACGCACAAGCTTCGCAGAAGCTCCATTCTGTCGTTTCCCTGGTGCGTATTTTTCATGGGCCGAGGGATCTAAACGTGGTTTTCGACCATGGGCCGAAAGGGGATGAGCGGGACCGGCCGAACTGGAAAAAATTCTCGTGGAAAATCGACGCCGTCTCGCACGATTATCACCCCGACGTCCCAAAATCGGTCCCAATTCATGCTGTAAGTTTGGCAAATGAAATCACGGGGGCTGCCACCTTCCCAAGCGGAGTGTCCTATGAGGCACAAGTTTAACGTTGGCCAGTCTGTCTATCCTGCGAAATCTCGGGTCAATAATCCCGATACATACCTGATCGTGCAGGTCCTGCCTGAGACCTCCTACGAACCGCAATATCGGGTCAAGGGCGTGTCGAGTGGGGTCGAATGCGTCGTCTGTGAGACCCAAATCAGCTCAAGCCGATTGTTGTCCGGAAATGCGATGTCTCCCATGCACCAAATGGAGAGGGAGAATCCTGCTCAGGTCGTCTGGTGCTAGCCGGGCTTCGGCCACAGAACGGGCTGCACTTCTTAAGCCCGGACGAAGGGACCGCTAAAACTTTTTCAGCAGAATGGTGCTGAGCGGCGGCAGGGTGAGCGCCAAGGAGGCGGGATGTCCGTGGGAAGGAGCATCCTCGCTCCAGACCACGCTGCCGTTCCCCATGTTGCTTCCTCCGTAAACAGCCGCATCCGTATTCATGATCTCGCGCCACTCGCCACGTTCGGGAACGCCAATCCGGTACTGATTCCGCGGAACAGGGGTCATGTTGCTCACGGCCAGGATGACGGAGCTTTTATCCTTTGAAAACCTCAACATGGCGAACACCGAGTTAGCGTGATCGTCCACGACCGCCCAGGCAAAACCATTTGGATTGCTGTCCGTGCCATGGAGCGCTGGTTCGTCCGCATAGACCCTGTTGAGATCGCGCACGAGTTTTTGGACGCCCGCGTGCAGGGGATGATCCAGAAGTTCCCACGAGAGCGAGGCATCGTGGTTCCATTCCCGCTCCTGCGCGATTTCGGCTCCCATGAAAAGCAGCTTCTTTCCAGGATGCGCCCACATGTATCCGAAATAGGCGCGCAAGTTTGCAAAACGCTGCCATTCATCCCCGGGCATCTTCCGGATCAACGAGCCTTTTCCGTGCACGACCTCATCGTGGGACAAGGGAAGGATGAACCGCTCCGAATAGGCATAGACCATGCCGAACGCGAAGGAGCCGTGGTTGTAGCTGCGGTAGATCGGATTTTGCTCCATGTAGTGGAGCGTGTCGTGCATCCATCCCATGTTCCATTTAAACGCAAAACCGAGCCCCCCCTCTTCGGTGGGCTTAGTCACTCCGGGCCACGCGGTGGATTCCTCCGCGATGGTAATCGCGCCATGGCAGCGATGGGTGATGATGCTGTTGAGGTGCTTGAAGAACTCGATGGCCTCCAGGTTTTCCCGTCCGCCATATTTGTTGGGAATCCACTCGCCAGCCTGGCGGCTATAGTCGCGATAGAGCATGGAAGCGACCGCATCCACACGAAGTGCGTCGATGTGGTAGCGCTCCAGCCAGTCGAGGGCGCTGGCGATCAGAAAGCCTTTCACCTCGTTGCGGCCCAGGTTGTAGATGAGCGTATTCCAGTCCTGGTGGAAACCCTCGCGGGGATCCTGATGCTCATAGAGAGCCGTCCCGTCGAACTGAGCCAGGCCGAAAACGTCCGTTGGGAAGTGAGCCGGGACCCAGTCCAAGATGACGCCGATGCCAGCTTCGTGGCAGCGGTCGATGAATCCGGCAAAGTCCTCGGGCGTCCCGTAACGCCCTGTGGGAGCAAAGAGCCCGAGCGGCTGATAGCCCCATGAGCCGCCGAACGGGTGCTCCATGATCGGAAGCAGTTCGATGTGAGTGAAGCCCAGCCCTTTTACGTAAGGAATCAGGCGGTTAGATAATTCTCCCCAGTCGAGGCTCCGGTTTTCATCCTCGGGGATGCGCAACCATGACCCGACATGGACCTCGTATACGGAAATTGGAGCGCTTTCGGACTGGCGCTCACTCCGGGAAGCCATCCATTCGGCGTCGGTCCAGCGGAACGGGTCGGACCGCGCAACGATGGACGCGCTTCCGGGCGCGGCTTCGCTGGAGCGTGCCACGGGATCGGCTTTCTGGGGAAGCAGTTGGCCATAGGGTCCGATCAGCTCGTATTTGTAGCGCTCTCCAGGGCCAAGGCGCGGGATGAACAGCTCCCAGATTCCAACGCCCGGGCGCAGGCGCATTGGGTTGCGTCGTCCATCCCAGCTGTTGAAATCTCCCACCACGGATACGCGCTGGGCGTTGGGGGCCCAAACGGCGAAGCGGACGCCTCGTACGCCGTCGATCGTCATCGGCTGGGCGCCGAGAACATGGCTGAGTTCGTAATGTGTCCCCTGCCCGATCAGATGGAGATCGAGGTCGCCGAGCAGCAACCCAAAGCTATATGGATCTTCCGTTTCTTGGACGGCGTCCGGCCAGAAGATCCGCAACCGGTGGGTGCCCGAGTGCTCGCCATAACCGGCGAACAGCCCGTCCGGATGAACGAGTTCGAGCTTCCCGAGGCTCGCCCCCGTTTCACGGTTCAGGAGTTCGACGGCCATTGCACCCGGCAGGAACACCCGCGTGATGCTGCCCGGCCCAGCCGAGTGCTGGCCGAGAACCGAGAAAGGATCGCCGTGGCGGCCTTCCACCAGGGCCTGGATCTGTGGTTCGTCAAGACCGGCGAGGAATATGTCGGGTCTTGCCGTCATGCATCTTCTCCATTGCCGATCTCTACGAGACGGTCCGCGATCCTGGCCAAGCCCTGAAGCGGGATCGCCAGCCATTTCGGGCGGTTGGCCGCTTCGTAATGGATCTCATACGCGGCTTTTTCGAGCAGGAACAGGTCAAGCAGCAAATCGCGCTTCCCGTCAAAGTATCCCAGGTGGGGAGCCTCGGCGACGACCTCCCAATAACCGTCCAGAAAAGCCTTCTGGGCTTCCGCGTGGAAGCGCTTGAGGAGCGCGGCGCGAACATCACGGAACTGCTGCGATGACATCTCCTCATCCGGTGTCGCAACGGAAACTGCCACATAATCGAGAGACCGCAACAGGCCGGCGACATCGCGGAGAGGGCTTGTCTTCGCCCGCCGCTCCTCGAGGCCTCGAAGAGGTTCGCCCTCGAAGTCGATGATGTAAGCATCCCCTTGGGCAACGAGAACCTGCCCGAGATGAAAGTCCCCGTGGATTCGCGTCAGAAGGGTGCCGCGACCGCTGTCCGCCAGACGGTCGACGGCCGAGACGAGCTGATCGCGCTGCGCGAGAAGCCTCCCGGCCAGACGGCTAGCCTCCGGATCAAGATCCTGATCCATTCCCTCCAGCAGATCGAAAGCCGACAGGAGTTGATCGCGCGCCCGGGTCTTCCAGCCTGCGATCGCGTCCGAATCAGCCTCGACCGGAGCGAAGGCAGGATCATCGGACGAGCCGGCCAGCGCCACATGGAGCTCGCCGAGCCTGCGCCCGACCACCGAGGCAAAATTCTCCAGGGTGATGAAGATGCCTTCTTCCCGTGCCCCCTCATTTTCGATCAAAACGTATTCTTCTACCGTACGCTTGAGGTTCTCAAGCATCCAGTTCCAGGCATCGCCCTGGTTGCGGATTGCGCCTTGTACGATCGCGAGAGTATGTGGCGTTCCATCCTCCGACGTGCGCACGATTTGGCCCAGCAGGGGCGCGGTGTTCTCGTACCCAACCTTCGTCAGATACTGCGTCATCTCCGCTTCCGGATGAATGCCGGCGAATACCCGTCGCACGAGCTTGATCATGGCGAGATCGCCGACGATCAGGGAGCTGTTCGACTGTTCGGCGGAGAGCCAGCGAATGGAAGCGTCCGGTGTGACCTCCATGCAATCCAGCTGGGAGGTCCCTAAAAACTGGATCTGACCGTCGGGAGTCGAGACGCTCGCGCGCTCGCACAGGGCGCGAAGAACCCCGTGGGCCCAGCGCTCCAACGCGAAACCATCCGTCAAGAAGCCGACCCGGGCCCCTCTTCGAACGCGCGCCAGGGCAAGCTGCTGCGGCAGGGGCGACGTGCTGTCCTTTTCCCACGCAATCCCGAGCGGCATGGAATAGCACTCGGTGCGGTCACCTACGGTGGCCTCGATCTCCGCGATCAGCACGTCTTCGGCAAACGGCATCGGCACGGCCCAGGAAATCCGGGTCTCTGACAGGTCCTCGTTCTTCGACGCGAACCAGCGCCGGATCGGAAGATAGGTTGGCAGGATATCCCGCGCGATCACCTGGGAATGCCGGTCTTCCAGGATTTCCTGAAGTTTCCCGCGCAGAACCAAGGTAGTGAACTCCGGCAACTGCTCCGGAGGCGACGTTCTCCATTTGGGGCTGTCGGCTTCCGAAATCAGCTGGAACCAATAGAACCCGTATGGCGGCAGCGTCAGCATGTAGGTCAGCTGCCCGATAGGTGGAAACGGCGACGGTCCCGTCATCTCGATCGGCACCTGGCCTGCGAAGGCGGACAGATCAAGCTCGACCGCCTGAGGGGTACGCGAAAGGTTTGCGACGCAGAGGATCGTTTCACCTTCATGCTCGCGCAGGTAAGCCAGGACCTTGCGGTTCGACGGATAAAGAAGTCGGAACGTTCCCCGGCCGAAGGCGTGGTGGCTTCCTCGAAGCGACAACATGCGGCGCATCCAGTTGAGGAGCGAGTGCTGATCGCGGCTCTGCGCCTCCACATTGACGGCCTCGAAGCCGTAGAGAGGATCCATGATCGGCGGCAAGACCTGGCTCGCGGGGTCTGCCCGCGAGAAGCCGCCGTTTCGATCCGGCGACCATTGCATGGGCGTTCTGACCCCATCCCGATCGCCCAGATGGATGTTGTCGCCCATGCCGATCTCATCGCCATAATAGATGACGGGCGTTCCGGGCATGGACAGGAGAAGCGCATTCATCAGCTCGATGCGACGGCGGTCGCGCTGCATCAAGGGGGCCAGCCTGCGGCGAATCCCGAGGTTGATGCGGGCTCTCTTGTCAGCCGCATAGGTATCCCAGAGATAGTCGCGCTCCTCGTCCGTCACCATTTCGAGAGTCAGCTCGTCATGGTTGCGGAGGAACACCGCCCACTGGCAATTCTCTGGAATTTCCGGCGTCTGACGGAGAATGTCCGTAATCGGGAAGCGGTCTTCCCTGGCAATGGCCATGTACATGCGCGGCATGAGTGGGAAGTGGAATGCCATATGGCACTCATCGCCATCGCCGAAATATTCCTGCGTGTCCTCGGGCCATTGGTTGGCTTCGGCCAGCAGCATTCGGTCCGGGTAGGTCGCATCGAGAGCCGCACGGATCTTCTTCAGGACCACATGGGTTTCCGGAAGGTTCTCGTTATTGGTTCCCTCGCGCTCCACCAGATAGGGAATCGCATCCAAGCGCAGGCCGTCGATTCCCATATCGAGCCAGAAGCGCATGACGCTCAAGACTTCCTTGAGAACGCGCGGATTGTCGAAGTTGAGATCGGGCTGGTGGGAGTAGAAGCGGTGCCAGAAATAGGCTCCAGCGGTCGAGTCCCAGGTCCAGTTCGATTTCTCCGTGTCGAGAAAGATGATGCGCGTCTCGGGGTATTTGTGATCCGTATCCGACCAGACATAAAAGTCGCGATCACTTGAACCAGGCTTCGCGCGTCGGGCGCGCTGAAACCAGGGATGCTGATCGGATGTGTGGTTGATCACGAGTTCCGTAATCACCCGCAATCCCCGCGCATGAGCTTCGCGCACGAAGGCCTTGAACTCCTTCAGGGTTCCATAGTCCGAGCTCACATCCCGGTATTCGGCGATGTCGTAGCCGTCATCAAGGCGCGGCGAAGGATAGAAGGGCAACAGCCAGACCGTGTTGACGCCAAGAGACGCAATATAATCCAGCTTGGCCAGCAGGCCCGCGAAATCTCCGATGCCGTCATTATTGGCATCGAAAAATGACTTCACGTGCAGCTGGTAGATGATCGCATCTTTGTACCAGAGCGGATCGTTGCCGAGCGACGAACTGGCGGCTTTGGTCGACGTATCGTTCTTCTTGAGCATTCTCTAGTCCTTCGGAGCAACACGCCAAATCGAGAAAGGAAGTTCCCCCGGATCGCACCGCACGCGCTGAGTCTTGCCAGTCCAGGTAAAGCGCTGATGCCGCATGAGATCCTCCACAGCGAGGGATCCATGATCGGGCAGGCCAAAATGCCAGAGCGGGATCTCCACGTCGGCTTCCTGAACGTTGTGGGGGTCGAGGCTGATCGCCACGAGCAGAACGTTCTCCCGGCCGGGGGTCGCCTTCTCGAAGAACAGAATGTTGTCGTTCCAGGCGTTGAGGAACGTGACGCCATGATGCGAGTGAAGCGCCGGATTGTCGCGCCGGATCCGGTTCAGACTTGAGATCTCGCCGATGATGTTGCCGGCGCGGTTCCAATCCCAGGCCCTTATCTCGTATTTCTCGCTGTCGGCATATTCCTTTTTCTTCGCGTCCGGCCTGCCCTCGCAAAGCTCGAAGCCGCTATACATGCCCCACAACCCTGAGAGTGTCGTCGCAAGTGCCGTGCGGATCAGATAAGCCGACCGCGGTGCGTTCTGCAGGAAGTCGGGATTGATATCGGGCGTATTCACGAAGAAATGCGGGCGGAAGAAATCCTTCGGGGCCGTCTGGGTGAGTTCCGTCAGATATTCCGTCAGTTCCGATTTCGTGTTGCGCCAAGTGAAGTAGGTATACGACTGCGAGAATCCAATCTTGGCGAGGCGGTACATGACCTTCGGGCGTGTGAAGGCCTCGGACAGGAAGGCCACGTCCGGGTGGTCGCGACGGACATCGGCGATGAGCCACTCCCAGAACGGGAACGGCTTCGTGTGCGGATTGTCGATGCGAAAGAGCTTAACGCCCTGCTCTACCCAAAGCAGGATCATGTCCCTCAATTCCACCCACAGGGACGGCATCGCTCCCTTGGCATAGAAGTCGACGTTGACGATGTCCTCGTACTTTTTCGGAGGATTTTCGGCGTATTTGATGCTGCCATCAGGCCGCCAATCGAACCAGCCCGGGTGCTCTTTCAGCCAGGGGTGATCAGGTGAGGCCTGTACGGCAATATCAAGCGCCAATTCCAGCCCATGCTCAGCGGCAGCCGAGACAAGTCGCCTGAAATCCTCGAAAGTACCGAGCTCCGGATGAATGGCGTCATGACCGCCGGCCTCAGAGCCGATCGCATAGGGACTGCCAGGATCGTCAGGCCCCGCTGTGAGGCTGTTGTTCTTCCCTTTCCGGTGCGTGCGGCCGATCGGATGAATCGGGGTCAGGTAAAGGACGTCGAAACCCATGTCGCGAATGGCCGGGAGCCGGCGGATCACGTCGTCGAAGGTACCATGCCTGTTGGGATCACCGCTTTGCGAGCGTGGAAATAGCTCGTACCAGCTCGCGAAGCCTGCCGCCGTGCGCTCGGCATCAAGAGGAATCGGCGTCGATCGCAAACGATAAGGCCGGGGGTCCGCCGACGTCATCACGTCCAATGTGTCGGAGGCCAACAATATATCCAGACGGACCGTGTAATCAGCCCCCGCGAGCCTTTCAGCAATCGGGCGGACCCGGTCCGCAACATCGCCGTGCGTCTGCGAAAGGATCTCCTCGATCAGGAGGCGTCCCTCCTCCAGTTCGAGGGTCACGTCGAGGCCCGCGTCGTTTTTCTTGACCAGTTCCGAGTGGAAGATGGCGAACGGGTTGCGCCACGTTTCAACGGCGAATTCGTACCGTCCCATCCGTTCCAGCGGAAAGCTCCCACGCCACCGGTCGTTGACCACGAGCGTCATAGGAGCCTCGCGCCACTGCGACTCATCGGCCGCACGCCAGAGCAGCGAGGCCGCCAGCGGATCGTGTCCATCGCCGAAGATGTCCGCTTCGACACGAACAAGCTCGCCGACGATCCTCTTGACCGGAAACTCGCCGCCACCCACTGCCGGCGTGATATTCTCGATGATAAGCCGTGGCGCGACGATTGCATCGTCAACCGACACAGCGGGAACAGCCGACTTGATGCTCGTCAGAGGGTGCCCCTCAAGAATCGTGATCTCGCCGGGCCGGAGCCTGACAGTGCTGGCTGGCGTCAGTTCGAGCCCATCCTCCCGGACATCGCGGAACGTGACGAAACGAGATCCAACCTCGGACACCAAAAAGGATCCCGCCGCCTCGGTGCTGCGTCGAAGGTCCGCGTTCACCAGGATAAGCCGAGCCGCGTTCGCATGACGAACGTCTTCCGCGTCGACTCTTATGACTGCAGTCACGGGTGAAGCCTGGTCGATGAGGGCTCTTGTAGGCTTGCGCGAGAACCGTCCATCATCTCGTGCGAGATACTCATTCGCGGCCTTTACATCTCGGGAGATGTCGATATTCCCCTTATCCCGCAGCCCGGCGATGCCCATGCCATCGCCGTGGTCTGGCTCGTACCGGTCCCGGCATCCGAACTCGAACCCCATGGGCACGAGAAGTCCGTCTCCGGCCGCGGCGGCAAGCCACAAAGCACGGATGGCCCGACGCTCCAGAATTTCTTGCGTTTCGACCTGGCGCGCCAGGCGCTTGTCAAAAGGCGCTTCCGGGAACGCAATCTCATGGCCGATGCTGCGGTGGAGATCGTGTTCATCGACGATCCAGCTCTCTCGGAAGTCCCACCAGCAGAGTGACGAGAATACACCGTCAAATCCAGCTTCGCGCAGCTCGCCTCGCGTTTCAGAGCGCGTCCCCGGCGTCCAGGCAAGAAAACGCACGTTTGACGACTTGTCCCGCGCGGCTTCGATCAACTGCGCCCAAACGGCAGGCGGCACATTGTCGACGTGAAGGCAGCGGAATCCAGAGATGCCCGCCTCAATGAGCCGCCGTGTTCGATCGTTCAGCAAGGTTATATAATCAGCATGAACAGGCGCCCCGCTGTCGAACGGTATGACCACCGCGTCGCGGTCAGCCGGATCAAGGCGTGGATCAAGGATATCCATATCCGAGGCGTCTAAACCGAGATCGCGAGCAATCCGGCTGTCAGCTGCGACACGGTCCGCAACCAGGTCGAGCATAAGAGACAGGCCCCGCGCGCGTGCCTTCTCGACAAGTCGTGCGATCTCTGTTGATGCATCCCCTCCGCCAAGTGCAGGATGAATTCTGTCCGCGTCACCAGTCAGAAAAACGCTACCGCCGCGACCTGGCGCGAATAGCGGGGCTGTCAGTACGGTGTCAAATCCTAACTCGGCCGCGTGGTCGAACGTCTTGTCCCATGCATCGACCTGACCTGCGAGCAGTGGATGGACATAATAGATCCGCGGCGCCGCGGATCTGGATTCCCCCGACTGCAACGAATGATCTGTGAGGTGGCCTTCTTCTGATGACACGATTTCGCCCGTTGCTGTTCGGTCTGATCAATCGGTGGCGACCTCGCAGCCGGCAAACAGTCGCAAGCCGACCTAGACCGGTAGAGTTCCCCGTCAGAAAAACAGCACCTGGACGCCTTTGTTCCTGGCAAAACCAACATCATCGGAAGATGGAGCGCGCCTATCCGCGACGCAGCGGACACGCAACAAGTGAATGAAACTCTCTCAAGAGCCACTTCAGGCGCGCAGGCCGTTCCTGCTATCAACCGAAAGCAATGTTATGCAATTTCGCGCCTCCGTGTCGCAGGTTTGGAAGCGATAGCAAATCCACGAGGGACCCAATTCGATCGTCCTCGACACATCCGGTCAGGAGACCAAAGCTGTTGTTTGGGTATATAGGCTGCGGGTTGCGAAGGCTGGACGTTGAGCCTGTACGCTGCGTCGTCACGGCCGTCAAAGATGAGGTTACTTCTTCAGAGGCTCTGTTAGGGTCAAACGAGCGATCCGCTAGATTCATTCGAGTGCGGCGGGCCGCCACGGTTTAGCACCGTTTTAAGCATTGTCGGTGAATGTTATTGTCAAGTCGATGCTCACTCCCCGAACAGGGAGTATTGATGATTATACGTTCAGATTGTTTATTTCGTCTGACGTAGAAAGATTATAGGTTACTCGTGCAAGGCTTAGATCAGAATTCATTGGCCACGCTGGAATTCGACGACAGGTCCTCGTCAGTAGTTCCCAAGGACATCGTCACAGCCGCGCTTCCCATAGATGAAAGCGCCGTGCTCGTTCTCCGAAACGCCATTCTGGCCAAGCTGACCTATGCCGTCGGGACAACCCCCGCCCATGCGAAGGACCGAGACTGGTTCGTGGCCACAGCTCTGGCGGTACGGGATCGTATCGTCGATCGGTGGGCGTCCTCCCATGGGGCTGACGGTCAGGCCGGCCGCAAGCACGTTTACTATCTTTCTCTCGAGTTTCTGATCGGACGGCTCCTGTCCGATACCCTGCACAACCTCCGCCTAACCGAGCCCGTACGGGAAGCTCTTGCAGGTCTTGGCGTCGACTTGGACGAGCTTCGCTCCATCGAGCCCGATGCCGCTCTTGGAAATGGCGGTCTGGGCCGTCTTGCGGCCTGCTTCATGGAAAGCATGGCGAGCCTTGAGGTGCCGGCTTACGGGTACGGTATCCGCTACGAGCACGGTCTTTTCCGCCAAATCATTCTCGATGGGCGGCAATACGAGCAGCCTGAGGATTGGCTGTGCCAGGGCAACCCGTGGGAGTTCGAGCGGTCGGACGTGATCCACCCTGTCGGTTTCGGGGGCACGTCCGAGGAGGTTCAGGCTCCTGACGGATCACGAGCCTTCGTCTGGATCCCGGCCGAGACGGTGCAAGCCGTCGCATACGACACGCCGATTGTCGGCTGGCGAGGGCGTCACGTGAATGCTCTGCGGCTCTGGTCAGCGCGGGCAACCGAATGCCTGTTGCTTGATGCGTTCAACATGGGCGACCATGTGGGCGCGCTCGCGAGCCGGACGCGAGTCGAAGCGATCTCCCGCGTGCTCTACCCGGGAGACACGACGGATGCCGGGCGGGAGCTGCGCCTGCGCCAAGAATTCTTCTTCACCTCCGCGTCCTTGCAGGATTTGCTGGCCCGCCACATCCGTCTCCATGGCGATCTCGCCACTCTGCCCGATTACGCTGCTCTCCAGCTCAACGACACGCATCCGGCCATCGCCGTCGCCGAGCTGATGCGGCTCCTCATCGACGAGCATCGCTTCCACTGGGAGGACGCGTGGGCCATTACGACCAAGACCCTGAACTACACGAACCATACTCTATTGCCGGAGGCTCTCGAGCGGTGGCCCGTATCGTTGCTGGAGCGCGTCCTTCCGCGCCACCTTCAGATCATTTACCAGATCAATTGGCTGCACCTTGAACCCCTCACCCGCGGTGAGATCGACGTCGATCTTGTCAAGTCGCTGTCGGTAATCGACGAGAGCGGCGGGCGTTATGTTCGCATGGGCCATCTTGCGTTCATCGGAGCCAACAAGGTCAATGGGGTGTCTGCGCTCCATACTCAGCTCATGCGCCAGACCGTGTTCCGCGACCTCCACGCCGTCTATCCGACGCGGATTGTCAACAAGACGAACGGGATCACCTTCAGGCGCTGGCTCCATCAGGCGAACCCACGCTTAAGCGCACTCCTGGTCGATGAGCTTGGCGAAGAGGTCCTCGACCAGCCTGATGCCCTCCTCGGCCTAGAAAAGCTCGCGGACGATCAAGCTTTCCAGAATCTGTTCAGGAAACAGCGGGCTGCCGCCAAAGCAGACCTCGCGAAGGTCGTGGCCGAGCTCCTCGGTGAGACAATCAGTCCGGACGCTCTGTTCGATGTGCAAATCAAGCGCATCCACGAATACAAGCGGCAGCTTTTGAATATCTTGGAAGCGATTGCACTCTATAGCGCCATTCGCGCCGAGCCCGAGCGGCACTGGGTTCCCCGCGTGAAGATCCTTGCCGGCAAAGCCGCCGCGAGCTATCACCAGGCGAAGCTGATCATCAAGCTTGCCAACGATGTAGCGAAGGTCATCAACAGCGACCCACTCGTAGCGGGAAGGCTGAAAGTCGTCTTCCTTCCAAACTACAATGTCAGCCTCGCCGAGGCCATTGTACCCGCCGCGGATCTATCCGAGCAGATCTCGACCGCCGGCATGGAAGCGTCCGGGACAGGCAATATGAAACTTGCGCTCAACGGCGCGCTCACCATCGGCACGCTCGATGGAGCCAACGTGGAAATCCGCGAGTGCGTTGGCGCCGAGAACATCTTCATCTTCGGCCTGACGGCTCAGGAAGTAGAAGCTCGTCGCAGGAGCACGGCGCATCAGGAGCCTGATGCATGGTCGGCGCGGCTTCGAGGAGCACTGGAACTGATAAGGGTCGGCACTTTCTCGCCTGATGAGCCGCACCGCTTCGATCCCTTGCTCCATGCCCTCGCGGTCGATGACCTCTTCATGGTCACAGCCGATTTCGATGCATATTGGGCGGCTCAGCGCCAAGTGGACGATCTATGGCAGTCGCCTTCGGCTTGGTGGCGCGCAAGCATATTGAACACAGCCAGGGTCGCGTGGTTCTCCTCGGATCGCACGATCCGTGAATATGCCGAAGAAATCTGGCGGGTTCCAGTCCAATAGCCGGCGAGGCATTAGATCAAGGATCGAAGTGTTTCGACCGCCGTGATCGTTCGAGCGGCGGCTTGAACTGAGCTCGGTCCTTCGAGGTCGTGGGGCTGGGCTTCGATAGAATGGGCAAGCTTACTACTTGAGCAGCTTGTCGATGGTGATCGGGTAGTCGCGGATGCGTTTGCCTGTTGCGTGATAGATCGCATTTCCGATCGCCGCTGCGGTTCCCACAACGCCGATCTCACCGACCCCTTTGACACCCATCGGGTTCAGCTTGTCTTCATGCTCCGACACGAAGATCACGTCGATATCGTAGATGTCGGCATTCACCGGCACATGATATTCAGCCAGACTATGGTTCATGAAGCGCCCAAGGTTGTGGTCGAGCATCGACTCTTCCTCAAGCGCCATCCCGATGCCGAAAACGACGCCGCCCAGGATCTGACTGCGTGCCGTCTTGGGATTGAGAATGGTACCCGCCGCGACCGCGTTCACGATCCGTGTGACGCGAACGATGCCGAGTCCCTCGTCCACCCTCACCTCCGCGAAAACAGCCGAATGCGAGTAGCCCGAATAGCTCATGCTCGTCTGTAGGCTGGGACTTGCCTTTTCTTCGGCTTCGATTCGGTCAACGCCGCCAGCCTGCATTGCTTGAGCAAAGGTGACGCTGGAGCTTGGATCGTTCGTTAGCAGGATCTTTCCATTCGCGAAGGTCACCTGTTCGATGCTTGCATTGGCCAGAGGTGAATCGTCCATCTGGCGGGCATATTTAAAGAGCTTCTCCCGAACGGTCTGACAGGCCGTCTGTACGGCGGAACCGGCCGAGGCAGCGGTCCAGGAACCGCCCTGCACAGGCGATTTCGGCAAGCTTGAATCCCCGATCCGTGCGGTGACATCCTCCATGTTGACGCCAAGCGTGTCGGCGGCGATCTGGGTCAGGATCGTATATGTGCCGGTTCCGATATCTGCAGTTGCAGAGGAAACCTCAAGTTTTCCATCTTGCGTGAGAACAGCGCGGGCTGCCGTCTTCTGCATGATCGCTTCCCAGACGCCCGTCGCCATTCCCCATCCGACCAGTTCTCGTCCGTCGCGCATGGAGCGGGGCTCAGGATTGCGTTTGCTCCAGCCGAAGCGCTCCGCGCCGATCTGGTAGCAGGCCCTGAGCTCCTTGCTGGTAAAGCCCTTCTTGTTAGCTTCGTCCGTCTCGGTATAATTCCGCAAGCGAAGTTCGATGGGATCGATGCCGGTTGCATAGGCAAGCTCGTCCATAGCGGTTTCGATCGCCGTGACGCCGATGGCCGCTCCGGGCGCCCGCATGTCGATGGGCGTATAGGTATCGACCTGCGCCAGCTTGTACGTCAGCTTGACGTTGTCGCAGTGGTAGAGCAGGTTCGACCAGTTCACTACCACCTCCTGGTAATCCTCCCAGGGTGAGGTTGTTTGGATGGCGTCGTGCATGATCGATTGCAACTTGCCATCGGGTCCCGCGCCTAATGAAATGGTCTGTATCGTCAAAGGCCGATAGCCGAAGGTAAACATCTGGTCGCGGGTCAGCACGACCCGGATGGACCGCTTGAGTTCAAGCGCAGCCATGACAGCGAGAAACAGCTGATATTGCGGGCGCAGGCCCGAGCCGAATGCTCCGCCGACAAAGGGCGCAACGACCTGCACGTCATCGCTGGACAGACCGAAGACGCTTGCGACATAGCTCTGACTATTCTGCGCGCCCTGGGTCTTGTCGTGGATGACGAGCTTGCCTCCCTCCTGATAGATGACCGTTGAGGCATGGGGCTCCATCGGGTTGTGATGCTCGATAGCGACCCGGTACTCATGATGAATCTTCACGGGAGCCTGAACGAAAGCCTCCTCCGCATCTCCGCGGGGGCTCGGGGGCTCCTTGACGCCCGACCGCTTGCGGGGCGGCGCATAGGCTTCGTTCTTAGCGAGATCGATGTCCGTCAGGTGCGTGTCGGTTTCATACTCGATCTGCACGAGGGACGCCGCACAAGCGGCGATCTCGTATTCTTCGGCGACGACGAGAGCCACCGGCTGGCCGCTGTAGACGACCGCGTCGTCATAAAGCGGCCGAAACGGAGATCCCGGAGGAGCGGTTTCGTCTCGATAACTGCGATCAAACCAAGCCGTACGCGAGCGGTTCTCGTGCGTGAAGACCTGTATCACGCCTGGCACCGCCAAGGCCGCCGACGCGTCGATGGACGTTATCCGCCCTTTCGCAATCGCGCTCGATACAACGATGCCGTAAGCAAGGTTCGGCGCATCGAATTCAGCAGCGTATTGAGCCGCGCCAGTGACCTTGGCCCGTCCGTCGACCCGGTTCTGGGGAACGCCGATATAACCGTTCGCCTGCAACATTGGCCTTGTCCTTACTGAATTCGCTTGTCGGTCTGCGACTGAGGGGTTCCCGCGGCGGCCTGAGAGAGCGCTGTGACGATCGCGCGCCGGGCGAGGTCAATCTTGAAGGCGTTGTCGTCAAAGGCTTTCGCGTCCCTGAGGATGTAATCAGCCACATCTGCAAAGCGCTCAGCGGATGCGGCCTGGCCACGAAGCATGTTCTCGGCCTCAGAGTCGCGCCAGGGCTTATGGGCAACGCCTCCGAGGGCGAGCCGTGCCTCCGCGATCGTCCTCCCGTCTATCCGCAACGCGGCCGCAACCGACACGAGCGCGAATGCGTAGGACAGACGGTCGCGTAACTTCAAATAGGTGTAGTTCGTGCCGAAATCCGCTGGCGGGAGTTCTACCGCAAGGATCATCTCACCATGCCGCAGGTTGGTGTCGATCTCGGGTGTGTCTCCAGGCAGACGGTGGAAATCCGCCATGGAGATTGCTCGCGTTCCATCGGGACCCGCAACGTGAACAACTGCTTCCAGCGCAGCCAGAGCAACGCACATGTCGGACGGATGCGTCGCGATGCAATGGTTGCTCGTGCCCAGGATCGCGTGAATGCGGTTGCGCCCGAAGGATGCGGGGCACCCTGTGCCGGGCTCACGCTTGTTGCATGGGGTTCCAGAGTCGTAGAAATAGTAGCAGCGGGTCCGCTGAAGAAGGTTGCCGCCGGTGGTGGCGGCGTTGCGAAGCTGTGGCGAGGCGCCGGCCATGATTGCGCTGGACAGCAACGGGTATCGCGCCTGGATACGAGGATCATGAGCGGCAGCGTCATTCGTCACCAAAGCCCCGACACGAAGACCACCTCCGTCGGTCTCCTCAATCTCGTTGAGCGGTAGACGGGTGATGTCGATGAGCCGCTCCGGACGCTCCACGTTGTATTTCATCAGGTCGATGAGGTTGGTGCCGCCCGCGATGAAACGCGCAGTGGGATCGGTCACGACCTCGCGAACAGCCTCGTCGATGCTTTCCGCCCGCACGTAGGAGAAGCGGTTCATGGCTTTGCCTCCCGGGCGTTTGAGCCGATCACCTGCTCGATTGCATCGACGATGTTGGTATAGGCGCCACAGCGGCAGATGTTGCCGCTCATGAGCTCGCGGATCTCGTCCCGGGTTTGCGCCCTGCCCTCCTGGATGAGACCAACGCCGGAACAGACCTGACCCGGAGTGCAGTAGCCACACTGGAAGGCATCGTGGTCGATGAATGCCTGCTGCAGGGGATGCAGCCCACCATCCGTCGCAAGGCCTTCGATGGTTGTGATGCTGGATCCGTCTTTCATCACCGCAAAGGCCATGCACGAATTGATCCGCTTACCGTCGATGAGAACCGTACAGGCTCCGCACTGCCCGTGATCGCAGCCCTTTTTCGTGCCGGTCAGGTTGAGATGATCGCGCAGAAGGTCGAGCAGAACGGTCCACGGCAGAACCTCCAGCCGCTTCGTCTCGCCGTTGATCGTGAGAGTGACTGGGATTCGCTCGGGCAGTGCTGATGAATCACGTTGGGGCGCACTCAAATCAGACCTCCCTCGAACTGCCAGTCGGGCGCTGCCGCCGGTTTGACCAGGCAAGGCGAATAGCCTCCAAGTCACCTTCGTCGCATGGTGCAGCAGCCAGCAATAAACGTTCGCTAACGGTTCAGCTGAGGCAAGGTTCCGGCCAATCTCGGGACGGGCAAGGTTCGGGAGGCCTCGGAAATAGTCGCGAAACAGTCGGGCATTCCATCGGCTGCCCTCGGACGTGGAGGTAATGGCGACCCCGGCAGGGCTCGAACCTGCGACCTACTGCTTAGAAGGCAGACGACCGACTGCTTGCGAAGCAGTATCTCACGGTGCATTCGTCATCGGATCTGCAACTGTTTGGAAGCTGGCTTTGGGCAACCTGGACAAAAACCTAGACACTTCATGCGCCGAATTTTCGTTTCGACCGTTCCCGATACTCCGGTAAGGGTGCCAGCCTTGGCAGTCATAAATTGGAAAGACAGTTACGGCTTGCATCCTACGCGCGAGATTATCGTCCGGAATGCTCGGATTTGCCAGCCTCACACATAGCACCACCGGCGAGGCCCTGCTCCCGGCCGCCTTTGCTTCACGCTCCAACCTCTGGAGTCAGTAGATAACCCTCGAAGCGGGCAGGCTCATGGTGGTGCTGCCAGAATTCAGCGCCACACCCTAGCCGATGCACCCTCTCCATACGCCGGACAGGCGGGTCACGCCGAAGCTCCGCAGCTTCATAGATTTCGCGCTGGGGATCTTCGACCGGCACGAGCCAGACCAAAACCTGCCCTGCCGATTGAAGAACCTCAATGGGCCGTGGCAAAAAAACGGACGGGCCGCTCCGTGGGCAGAATTAGATTCCTAGCACAGCTCGGTAGGTGGGGCCCCGGTAAAGGTCGATAGGGTCGTATAAGCAATTCGTCATGGCGGGGCTTGATCCCGTTCTGACACACTCGATCAACGCCGTCTTTAGGCGTGGCCGTGTATAGGTCTGCTTGCGGCCCGAACACGGAAGTCCGGCTAAGGTCCGCCCAGTGCCAGAAGGCGACATTCCGGGCCCACAGATCTCGCAGGTCAAATCCTCGACCGCTAACAGGCAGATGTAGAATTTCGGCCTTCGGCAGCAACGGTTACAAGGCCTTCTCCAGGGGACTGATTCGGAGACATGCTATCCGTGATAGCCGCGGCGAAATGGGGAGAGGATTGAGCGTGGGCGGCTCCGGCCAGGACAAGCGCCATCG
>NZ_QOIO01000140.1 GCF_003332305.1 Microvirga aerophila
CGCAGTCCCTCGAGGCGCCAAGTATATTCCTCAATCGCGCAACGCACCTGATCCCAACAACGTTCCGCTACCAAACACCTAGTGGTTGGCGCCTAACAGAAGAGTCCGCTCGCGGATTCCCCTTGGCTTGTGCGTATGCGAGGCTGAGGCATGCGCACTGGCATCGCCCTCACCCCTAGCTCCTCGGACCGGCAGCGCCTTGAGGCTGTCATCAGCAACCGGAACACGGCCCAGAAGCACGTCTGGCGGGCGGCCATCGTGCTGCTGAGCGCCGAGGGCGTGGGCACCGCCGACATCATGCGTCGGACCGGCACCTCCAAAACCTGCGTTTGGCGCTGGCAGGAGCGCTTCATGCAGGAAGGCGTCGACGGCTTGCTGCCCGACAAGACGCGCCCCTCCCGGATCAAGCCGCTTGGCCCGGACATGGCCGAGCGGGTGGTCAACCTGACGCTTTCCGACCCCTTGGGCGAGGCGACCCACTGGACGGCCGCCATGATGGCCAAGGAGAGTGGCATCAGCGCCAGTGCGGTCCGCCGCATCTGGCGAGCCCATGGTCTCCAGCCGCATCGCTATCGCCAGTTCAAGCTCTCGAACGATCCCAGGTTCGCCGAGAAGCTGCGCGACGTGGTCGGGTTGTATGTCGATCCACCGGCGCATGCCATCGTGCTCTCGGTCGACGAGAAGTCCCAGATCCAGGCGCTCGGCCGCACTCAGCCCGGCCTGCCGCTCAAGAAGGGGCGGCTTGGGACCATGACGCACGATTACAAGCGCCATGGCACCACCACGCTGTTTGCCGCCCTGAACGTGCTGGACGGTACCGTCATCGGGCGCAACATGCAGCGCCACCGGCATCAGGAGTTCATCCGCTTCCTGAACACCATTGAGGCCCAGGTGCCGGCGGGCAAGACCATCCACGTCATCCTCGACAACTATGGGGCTCACAAGCATGCAAAAGTGCGTGCCTGGCTGGATCGCCATGAGCGTTTCACCTTCCACTTCACCCCGACTTCGTGCTCGTGGCTGAACGCGGTGGAGGGCTTCTTTGCCAAGCTCACGCGCCAGAGGCTCAAGCGCGGCGTCTTCCCTTCGGTGGTCGATCTTCAGCAGGCGATCAACCGGTACGTTGTCGAGACCAACACCCGTCCCAAGCCTTTCACCTGGACGGCCGACCCGGATGAGATCATCGCTGCCGTCAGGCGTGGGCACCAAGCGTTAGATTCCATCCACTAGTTGTGCGTCATTGTGCGACGCCTCCGTATCTAAGACAACGCAAAGACCTCGGCTGTAGTGCGAAATTGACTGAGTTCCAGGTTTCTTCTGTTCAGGGGTGAAGCCCGTTGGTTGATTGATGCCCGTTGCTATCTGTCATGGCAACCGGACGGATCATATCTTCTGGCTGG
The DNA here is from genome assembly GCF_003332305.1 of Microvirga aerophila. GTDB lineage: Bacteria > Pseudomonadota > Alphaproteobacteria > Rhizobiales > Beijerinckiaceae > Microvirga > Microvirga aerophila. The sequence continues at coordinate 1,401 of NZ_QOIO01000140.1, forward strand.
ATTCTTTGGGTGGTGTAATTGGCAAAGTCCGTCCGGGTTACCCCTTCCAAGGCTGAATGAGGACACACGGTGTTGTACAACCCGACATCACAAAACGGATCGGTCTATATCATTGACGGAAAGTGAGTTGGTTGATCGGGATGCAGTCTCATATGGTATTTTGCGGAGCGCTCCGCCCACATCGCGATTTTTCGCCGCTGATCCATCAAGGTCGACGCAGCTGAAGATCCACGGACCATCCGCAAGCGGATGAAAAGGTATCTTTTCACACTGGGACTACCACTTTTGCGTGACTGGACCAGTTCAGCAATCTGACATCTACTTTAAAAGCATCATCGTGGTTTTACCGAAAGTAAAATCGCAGTAAAATGCTAAATTAACAAGTACAATTTCGCTGTTTAGTCGTTTAGTGCAATCGTTTAGTTGCCCTAAGTCCGGGAGGTCTTGTGTCGATCAACCCGGTGTTTGGCCACTTAATACGGCCGCGCATCAGGAGTTTTCGCTTACTTGTCCCAACCGGTCAATCTAAGCTAGGTCAGTGAAAGCAATGTGCTTTGTAGAGCGGCGAGTGGCGACTTGTCCGCCGCGTGCAAAATGTGCCCGAGTACTTGTAACTGTGCCAAAGACAATCTGAATTTCAAGCGTAATGCTAAGCGTATCTAGGTTTATGTATCACTGGTGCTAACACAGCGGGCTAAGGGAAAATGGCGCAAGAAAATCAAAAGAGAGTACCTTTTATAGAATACGGAGCGTCTCAGGAAACTCTTCCTCCGGTCGAGTCTGGTCAAGTATTATCTACCCAGACACTATCGCTTGTTGCGAAGCGATTTATTGATATCCTTGGCGCTGTCATGGGCTTAGTTGCGCTGGCACCTTTGTTATTGATCATCGCCTGTATTTTAAAGCTCACAGACAGAGGACCGATTTTTTTTCGTCAGGTGAGGGTTGGACGCGGGGGACAACGATTTTCCTGCCTCAAGTTTCGCACGATGATTGTTAATGCAGATCAGGTACTCCAAGAACATTTGAAAAATGATATGGCCGCTCGTCGCGAGTGGGAACACAGTCAAAAGCTGAGAGATGATCCTCGTATTACATGGCTCGGCCGCTTCCTCAGACGGACAAGTTTGGACGAGTTGCCTCAATTAGTAAATATAATTGTAGGTGAGATGAGTTTAGTCGGTCCCCGGCCAATAATTCCAGCAGAAATGAGTCGATATGGGCACAGACTGGACTATTACCTTTCAATGAGGCCAGGCCTAACAGGCTTGTGGCAAGTTAGCGGACGTAACGACTGCAGTTATAATGAGCGGGTGGAGCTGGATGCTCGTTACGTAAGAGAATGGAGGCTGTTTCAAGATTTCGCGATCTTAATCCGAACGATACCAGCAGTCATCAAGCAGCGTGGAAGTTGCTAGGAAATTTAACTGTCAGATTAGTTACGGACACTGCAGATTGTAGTCAAACGTGCACTTTTGGGAGTGACTCGGGTTTCTCGTCGGAACCAGGATTTGAATCGTAGCTAGTGCGGCGTCAGGACTGAATTGAGAGGTCGCGCGTTATCCTAGTGGTGCGAGTTCAAAGTGCGTTGGCAGAAGCGTTTGACACTGGCGAGGATCTCGTCGGCAGATTTGGTCCAGATGAACGGTTTGGGATCCAGGTTGGTCTGCTCAATGTAGGCCTGGATTGCGGCTTTCAGGCTGTCAGTGCTGACAAAGACCCCGCGTTGGAGGCAGCGTCGGGTCAGAAGAGAGAACCAGCCTTCCACCAGATTGAGCCAGGAGGCGCTGGTGGGAGTAAAGTGCAGATGCCAGCGCGGCCGCTTCACCAACCAGTCATGCACCAGGCGTGTCTTGTGGCTGCAGGCATTGTCGAGCTCCAGATGCACATCGAGATCAGCCGGGACAGATGCCTCGACCTGATCCAGAAAGGCGAGGAACTCTTCACTGCGGTGCCGCCTCTTGCAGGCGCCGATCACACTGCCGGTCTTCACGTTCAAGGCTGCAAAGAAGTCTGTGGTGCCGTGCCATGCCGCCGGTAGTCGTGGCTGCGGCGCTCAACCTGTCCTGGACGCATCGGCAGAATTGGCGTCGTACCTTCCACCGCTGGTGCCGGGCTGGAAAACCGGCCTGCTGATCCGGCGTAAGAAGGGCCGATCGCATCAGTTCACGTTCTACCTCACCTGTTCGCCCGAGGAGACGGCGCTGCCCGATCTGGTGCGGGTGGCCGCTCAGCGCTGGCGGATCGAGAGCTGCTTTAAGGAAGCCAAGGGCGAGACTGGATTGGACGAGTACGAGGTGCGTTCGTGGACAGGCTGGCACCGGCACATCACATTGTCCATGCTGGCGCATGCGTATCTGACCGTCGTGCGCCAGCACGCCATCGGGGGAGAGGCCTCCGTCGGGCAGGCCGCGGGGCTGCTGCCGCTCACAGTGCCGGAGGTGCGATGCCTGCTCTGGCACTTGGTGGGGGAGCAGCCGCCTTCAGTCGAGGCAGTCGAGCACTGGTCCATCTGGCGTCGGTGCCATCAGCAGCGGGCGCGCGAATGCCACTGGCGCGAACGCGCCCGACGCCGCCGTAAATCCGGGCTGTAGTACTAGGCAGCGGACTCATAACTGCGGATCCAGATGCGGGCTGATGCGAGCTTGATGGCGGCCAGGAAGTTGTCCGGGTT
>NZ_QOIO01000141.1 GCF_003332305.1 Microvirga aerophila
AAACGATCCCCAATCAGAGATCGTCAGTCTCGCTGCTCAGACATGCGAATGTAAGGTGCGGCGAGAACACCGCTTACGAACCACTTGAGGTCCATGACGTTAATATATGTTAATCCCATCTTGTAGGCAGTGCCGTGGTCAAGCTGCTTCTTAGGCTCAGAGACAGTCCTCATACACCATTAAACCCTGTAGATGGGGTGCTCATGGCTACAGCGATGACAGCAGCAAGCGTGGTCATCGCTTTGTGTTTCCAGTTGCCATAGGGTCTGCTCAACCGGTCTGGAGAACGACCATGGCCGATACCGGAACGAGTCCAAACATCCTATGGGATACGCTAAAGCTCTCAGCCACGCCGTTGCGGGGTCGTAGCGATATTCTGGTCACCGCTCACGTGAAGGTGGGAAAGAGCGATCAAAAAGGCTCTGACGAGTACAGGGTCAATTTTGAGCTAAACAGTCATCATGGCCTCGTGTCCTATGACACTGAAGTCCTGGCTCCGAGTGCCGAAGCAGGCCCTCCCTGCTGGAGATATTCAGGACGTCGCGACATCGTTGTGGAAGTTAAAAACCGCTTCCTGACAACACAGCTATACGCGCATGTGGCTGGTCAATTGGGTTGGGTTTCGGCCCCACCTCCGTCGTTGGTTCAGGCACCGTTGGATCCATAACTCCTTGAGACAACCCGCCTTGGAACACGTCCTGCGCAGGGCAAAGTGCTCATGTCTTGGTGTTTCCTCTACCTCCCGACAGTTCCTCTGGGAGCCCTTCGGCACGAGCTTCAAGCAAGTGCCAGATACAAAGGGACAGGCGAGGCAATCACGACATTGGCCCTTCCGCTTCGGTGAAGGGAACAGTCAGCACCGTCTGACCAGCCTCATCCACAATCTCGATAACGAACTGCTTTCGCGCTTCGATAGGCAACTCGCGCCAGGACGAGCGAGCCGCGATCAAAACTCGTGCCAACTGCAAGGCAACGGCATGGGCAGCTTCGATACTAGGAAGGTCTAGTTTTCTAGGATGTCCGTAGCGATCGCGACCGTTCCAGATGTGAAGAGCATACTGGGGCATGACTAACAGGATTATCAGCCATGACAGCACCGAACATCAGGCGCAATTAAGGACTAGTTCTTATACATCCGTCATCAACAACGAAAGAGCCTGACAGAGGATCATCTACGAGCACCACGAAGGCCATGGAGCGGTGTTGGATTACTCCTAATTATAAACCTCTCGTGAGAGATAATCGCGGAATACAGCGGTAGCCGTACCGTTTTCTGTTGGTCGCTGTGACTGGTTCACATCGGTCGGACTGACCACGAGGAGACTGGAAATGAGCTACGAAGTGGCGGTTAGTCCCTTGTTGGCTGTGGTTTTCACCGTCATAGCCTTCATGACGATCCTATACTGGTTCGTTCTTCAGCGGTTTCGTGAGACCATCATCGGAGTTATCATTGCTGGCATGATGATCGAGTTCATTGTCATCCTCCCTATTTGGTTCGTATACATCTAGCGACCTGTAAGCCGGTACTGGCTTGGCAGCATCCTAAGTTCGGCGAGGATGAACGAGACTCCTGGCGCGCTGTTGCGGCGCTCGTTTCCGCTCATCCTCAAAGCCTTCACCGACAGCGCCGCGGGTTCAACTCACCTATCGAATGGAAATGCGTCGCCGCGCCGAACCTATGACCGTTGAAAACACCACCGCTACATGGCGCATCTATACCCACATGATGCGCACGGCTCATTTCAAGAGGAGGACGCGAAACGCAAGCTGAAGTCTCGACCCAATGCCTCCAATTCACGCTTTGCATTGAAGCGAGACACCTCTGGCGCATCGGCAAATGCGGTCGAAACTGGCTGCCCATCAATGAGAGCAAGCATTGGGCTTACTAGCAGGCGGGTAACATCTGCTCGTGTTTTGACCGCTACGAGTGGCACAACATAGAACCAGCAGCCTGTGGCGAACGGTGCGACAGGATAGTCCGCGTCAAACCAGCAGAACAACCTATCGTCGCGCAACTCATGATCATCGAGATACGGCCAGTGGAGAAACTCGTTAGCCTCGTATGGGTAATAGAGTTCGCTAGAAACCCAAATGATTGCAATTGCCGCCTCGCCCACGCCCTCGTTCGGCCCATTCTCGCTTCCAAGATCAAGGAAGTACTGCAGGGAACCATGGATCGGTTTCCGGCCACGTGTACCCTTCCGCTTGCAGGTTGATGACATCAAAATGCCCGTAGTGAGCCAGCCGTTTGGATCCTTGACCTTGCCTGCATTCTCTAGATCATCGAAGGCATATTTTTTGTGAGTTGTTCCGACCTTCGCAAGATCCTCTCCGCACACCCGCATCATGGCTTCACTCTCCGACGCAACGGCTCTCAGGAGAGCTGCTGCAGCAGGAATTCCCCTACCAACTTCTGATATCATCTTGGAGCCGTCCCTCGTTACTGCGTTGCTACTTGGAAAAAGGCGGGAGTTGTTGTCGCTGGTATAATCACACGTGGCCACTCAAACGCGGCTGAGTTGAAGAATGCTGGCTTAACTGGCGATATGGCCGGTGGCCGGTCGAACGCAGGGAGGTGGTCGAAGCCCTCGAATGTCTTTTCACCAAACATATTGAGGACACGGAGCGCGTCGCGACGCCAATGTTCAATATGTGAAGGAAGCCCATATGGAGTCTGCTGGAGGCGAGTTGCAACCGCGTTCCAAGTTACAAGGCGGCGGCATTCTTTCCACCCAGCAAAGCGTGCATCAACGTCTAATGACTGATCCTCGTCCTCCCAATGGCGCGTCGCTTGCTCAGCAGACCGAACAATAAAAACGTGGAGGGTGTTGATCCGGTTCTGAGAGAAGCACAGCCACTGCCGACTTGCTTGCTTCTCGTGAAAGCTCGCGTCCCATTTCGCTTCAAGAATAAGCCTCAAAGGCCCGCCCTTGAACATCACGTCGATGACAGCATCCGGCTCGACAAAACGGTCTTCAAGTTTACGTCTCTGCCAAAGATCAACTCTGAGGGATTCCGGAGGTTCGGTCCATGGGGACAGCACCTCCCCGAGGAGGATCCTCACCACCGACCATGAGGTTTGTGTGTCCTGATAGGCAGTGCACCCGAGCAGTGCTCCGAAAACGGTATCCTCACGTGGCTCTCGTCCTCGGTTGAGCACGGCCTTAAGTTTACCCTTCGTGAGAGTTTGCAGCATCCGCCTGCGCCCTATAGATCAGCCGCGCTCATGAGAGCGACACGCTTCAAGTTGAATGTTACTAATCGCGGCAGAAACGGAGCCGATCCTCACTGATCGTGTCCTCCCCTTGGTTGAGGAGCCTCCCGACGCGGCAAGTTCATAAATCCTTGGATTACACTATCGCGCGACAGCCAGTCAGAACGCCAGAAGGGATTATGGTGTACCTCGTGTATGAGCCGGGCGAAAACTGATCCTGCGGCGGGCACAAACAACACATGAACTGGTGCCATTGGAGACCCTATTGCGGTACTCGACTTCAGCCTAGTCGATGGAAGGTTTGTCAACACGGGGCGGCAGGATCAACGACTTCAAGATGGGCATTGACGACATCCGCCTTGAGGCCGGGGTTACGCTCCTCTTCACTAATGTCAAAAAAGACCTCGACAGCGATGGACAGGCCGACACCAAACTGCTCCTCAGCAACGGAGGCTCAGTAGAAATTCTTGGGATTGATAATCTCACCGAGGCTGATTGGGCACTCATTGCATAACACGGTGGAGCCTAAGCGAGAGGTGCGGCCCTTCGGGACCTTCCCTCTCGGCACCGAAGCACCGAAGTTCCATAAGTCACCAACGCTAACCCTGATTTCCCACTAGAACACAAGTGACAGCCCGGTAAGGCTCCATTAGCGTTCATGATAGGAGCAGTACCCATGAGCGTCGGTATTTCGGAGCAGAACACGGCAGCGTTTACTTAGCTAGGCCGTGTGGACGGATCGAGATGAGTAATGGGTGAGTGGATTCCCAAATCAGTCCTGCGATGGTTCATGGCAGGT
>NZ_QOIO01000142.1 GCF_003332305.1 Microvirga aerophila
CTGTTCGGCAGCCATTCTGGCCGCAATCAGGCAGAAACTCCACTGATCCCACTGTCTAAATTTCCCGAGCCAGCTCTAGCGATTGGACTGTTGTCCTACCCGAAGTGGGCTCCAGTTGTGGAGAGGTAGGAATAGAAGAATGCCGATGCGATACTACTTCAACCTGATCAATCATACCGAACGCATCCTGGATGACACCGGGATCGAGGTGGCGACCCCCGAGCAGGCTCATGCGCAAGCTCTCAAGGCGGTTCAAGAGATGCGCGCTGAGGGCGAGGATAGCGCCGAGTGGGATGACTGGAGGCTGGAGGTCTCCGATGCTGCCGGAGCCGTGGCCTTTTCGGTCAGTCTCGCAGGCAGGCTGCACTAAGGCTTCTCCTGATCCGAGGATGGATTTGTCCTGGACCCGAGCTTTCGCAGCATCGCTTTGACGTGCTCCTTGACGGCTTCAGCTTCACCATTGCCAGTCTGGTCTTTGGGATCGTCGCCATTATTGACCAAGGCCCCGCCCTTAACATCAACCTGTCGTTACGGCTGAGCGTAGAGGTAAATAGGAATACTTATCAATTGATAAGAATAGATATCTCCTTCAGGAGTAGGCTTTGCAAGGCCAGCCCATCGAAGCTCTCGCGCATAAACCGATTAAGATAAGCTTGCCTCTCAGCTGTCTTTGCTTGCAATTTCCTAACTCTTATGAGGTAAGGGCTCAATTCTGGCTTGCCTTGTTCTGTGCTTTCTCGTCTGCTGAGCAACAATATTAAAGCTCATTTGGATTACTACAGGGGGTGAACTGATGTCCGAAGCCAGGATCGAGCCTATCGCTGATGAACGCGCTCAGGCTATCAGTGCCTCCTGGAGCCCCGGTCAGGAGGTAGTGACCATCCTGATCTGTAAGAGCGCGATGCTCCGCATAGGACTCAAGCACCTGCTGGCAAGTACCTGCTTTGCTGTGTCGGAGACAGTAGTTGATCCAATCCCACTCTCGCCCCGCTGTTCCAATCCAGGGCTTTCTCTGTTCATCGTGGACGCGAGCGACTCCTCGGATGACGTGGTCGAAACCATCAGGCACCTGAAGTCTCAGTACCCTGATGCACGGATCGTTGTGACGGCAGATCACTTTGATCTCAGCTTCGTGCGGCAGGGCCATGATGCGGGGGTGGATGGCTTCTGTCTGACGGCAAGCAGTCGGGACGTTCTGATCAAATCCCTGGAACTGGTCATGCTGGGAGAGACCATGCTCCCTGCTTCGCTGGTGCGCTCGCTGCTGCAGGGGATGCGGTCGAGCGCTGGACCGCAGCTTCAAGCAAACAGAGCGATGGCCGAGCCGAACGTGTCAGGCTCAAGGGCGAGCCGCCTCTCGGCCCGAGAGGCAGAAATCTTGGGCTGCATCATGGGTGGAGCGCCCAACAAGGTCATCGCCCGACAGCTTGATGTCGCTGAGGCGACCGTCAAGGTTCATGTCAAAGCAATCCTGCGCAAGATTGGCGCGGCCAATCGCACGCAGGCGGCCATGTGGGCCACGACGCATCTGCCGAGGAACGATGGTGTCTCCCTGAATGCCTGACGGGTCAGCCATGACGATCAGGATCGGAGACAAGGTCCGGGTTCATTATCATCCTCCCGGCGAGCGAACGAGCTTTGCCGAAGGGGTGGTGAGCCGACTGGACGTGACCACTAAGGCCGGGCGCGGGTTCCTCATCGACATCACGCACGATGTCGTCCTTGGCCGAGAGCAGCCGGTCAAGCCACGATATCAGCACTACGTGCTGTACGAGCGCCCGGACGACTTTCCGGATCGGGTCGAGATGCTGTCGCAGGTGCAGCAGGAGCCAGAACCCGCCCGTGAGGCAGACCCTGCGCCTCACTCGGAACCAGAGCCAAGCGCTGAACCTGGGGCTGCATCAGAACCCACGCCCATGGCAGAGCCCAGTCGGGTAGACCAAGGCTCGCGCGGATTAGGAAGAGTGGTTGGTACGCTCTTCAGGCGACGAGCCTGAGGGCAGCCGATCCTCCTAGTTATGCTGCCACTCTCGGAGCTTGCACCTTCTGGAGGCTCCCCAACGCAGACTTCAGGGGAATGGGCCGGAATTGTGAACGTGCGTCAACATATCTCGCTGGTCGCCCATAGCTCTCATCGGTGTGTCGCTTCTTTGCACTATCCCGTCCGTTCCTTCCTGTGCATGAAACTGCTTTCATTTAGCCACATCATGCAGAGGGGGCGTGATGACCGAAGACGAGATTGAGGCCGTTGCGCGCGAACTGGCCAAAATTGGGGGCCTGTCCTGGTATCCAGGACGGACCCGTGGTCCTCTCCTGCGGGCGGTGAGCGAGCGATACCGGGACCGCGCACGGGTCGCCATTGCAGCCTTGGAGCGGCTGAAAGCCGGTAAGGAGGGCACAGCAGCGTCGCAAGGCTCATCCTTAGCGAGCCCAGTTGGCCCTGGAAGCCAAGCGTCCGAACCCGGAGATGACCTCCAGGTCGGTGCTGTGGTTGTGTACCGTCCTCCGGGTGACCGAAGGGCAATGCCCTGCCGGATTACGAGGATGGAAGAGAGCCAAGCCTACTTGGTCCCGTGTCCCGGGTCCGATGTTGGCTGGGTGTCCCTGGAGCACCTCGTGCCCCCCACAGTCGAACCTCAAAGCTCCCGGCAGGACACATAGACAACCAAGTAACCGTGACTTCCATCGTGATGTGGGGCGTCCTGCTGCTCTCCAGGGAAATGCACCCCGACCATCCCTTCAACGCGGGCCTGCGATGCGCTGCTTTTTCTATCTTGTGAACGATCAGGAGACGATCCTGGATGATACCGGCGTTGAGGTCGCTGATCTTGAGACGGCGACGGTTCAGGCACGCAAAGCCATCGCTGAGTTGCGCCAGGACGATGAGGACGCACTGGAGAACTGGAGTGGCTGGCGGCTCGACATTGTTTGCCCTGAAGGCAGTCTTCTCCACTCACTGAACCTTGTCGCGACCCTGCACTGAAGCCGGGTCCAGCGGGTTAGAAAGCTAACCAGCTTCGGCGGCTGATCACCCAACCATCAACCATGGGTTTGCCACATAGATGCCAAACGAGGGGCTAACCTCAACCCAAGGCAGCGTGAGCGACCAAGAGCCATGCCCCGGAACACAGCACTCTGGCGGTTGATCCAATGAGCAAGCCATTTTCCCAGTATCTTGAGGCTGTTGAGAGCAGGCTTCCGTCCACGCACCACAGGTTCGTGCGAGGCGATCTCTACCTGACGGTCTTGGACTGGTACACCGATGGGGTTGAGCCACATGAGGCGGCTATGCGGATCAGAAACGCCATCGGGGAATAGCCCATGACGGTGGATGGTCTCGCGAGCGGGATGATAATACCGCCATTCGGTGCGGCTGAGCCTATTGCCCTAAGGGCCGCCATTCCACTCATCCCGGATAGCGTCTCCCGGCCATGTTCAGACTGAAACTCTATCCATGGTCACGACAGGTCGTTTGCTCATGGGGGGCATTCGGGGCCTAAAGCATCGGACTGGAAATTCGACTCTTAGGGTTCTGGGTTGATGTGATCTGTGATTCACTTCGTCGGACGGGAGGTGGATCATGGGTCACTGCTATTCTCTCGATCTTCGTATGCGGGTTGCAGCCTTCGTCGAGGCGGGCCATTCCTGCCGGACGGCGGCCCGCCACTTTGGCGTCAGGGACAGCTGTGCCATCAAGCTGATGCAGCGCCAGCGGCGGTTCGGCTCGCCGGCGCCCGCCCGCCAAGGCCGTCCGCCGGGAGGTGGCAAACTGGTGCCTTATGAGACCTTCCTGATCCAAGCCGTCGAGGCACACCCCGCCA
>NZ_QOIO01000143.1 GCF_003332305.1 Microvirga aerophila
GTCGGGCTCGTGCATGCGATGATCCTGCGGATTCAGGCGCTGGTGCTGCCGATCCAGACGCTTGTGTTTGGCGGGCATTGAGGCTTCTCGATCCGGATGGCCCTGTTCCTGGCGGCATCCGCCACGAACACGCCCACCGGCAAGGGGGTTATGGCTAGCCACGGGCGTTTCATGGAGTAGAGGTGTCTTCGATCCCACATCGGAAATCGAGATGAGCATGCGAAAGCGCATCTCTCCACGCCTCTTTCCCCTCAGCACCGTTCTGGCGCTCAGTTTCGGGGGCTTGATGCTTCTGGCCGTCGGCTCCGTTCTCATCGTGAGCCTTGGAGGCGCGGGCCGGAACACCGGCGAGCTTCTGGCCGACAAGGCCAGCCTGGTCCTGTCCTCCATCGAGCAGCGCATCCGGCAGCATCTTGGGCCAGTGGTGGCCCAAGCAGAGTACCTGAAGGACTCCATCGAAAACGGGCAGCTCGACATAGAGGACACCAAGGCGCTTGAAACGGCCCTCAGGTCCGGGCTTGCCGCAACACCGCAGGTTACCGGCATCGGCTTCATTCGGGCCAATCTGGAGGTCGCACGGGTGGAGCGACAGGATGGCAGCTTCCTGACCGAGGACTGGTCCAGCCGGCCCGAGATCATCAAGGTCATTGAGGATTTTCGAGCTGGCAGGAGTGCCGGATGGGGCGAGCCTGTCTGGAGCAGTCCCTTTCACCAGACCATCATCCCCTATCTCGTGCCTATGCATCGCGGCGGTGACCTCACCGGGGTCCTCGTCCCGGCCATTGTGGTCACCGAACTCTCCCGATACGTCGCCGAGATCTCCTCGCCTGGGCAGAGGGCGTTCATCCTCCACGGTCACGACGAGGTGCTGGCTCACCCGGCATTGGCTGGCCGATCCCAGACCGGTACACGCGAGCGCCCGTTGCCGCTCCTCGCCGAGGTCGATGACAAGGTGCTGCAAGCGATCTGGTCGGCTGAACGCCGCCCGATGAACCTGCCTCTAAGGTCGACGGACCAGGGGCATATCGTTCCCTTCCCGGACGATTACTTCATCTACATGTACCGGGAGGTTCCAAGGCTCGGCGAAAAGCCCTGGATCATTGGCGCGGCCATGCCCGGTTCGGACGTCGGGCAGGAGGCGGAGCGCCTGCGGATGATGGTCCTGATCGGATCAGGGCTCCTGCTCGTCTCCGTGCTCAGCGCCATCGGCGTCGGGCGGCGGGTCGCGCGTCCGATCCGCGACTTCGTTCGCGTGACGGAAGCCGTCCGGGCGCTCGAATTCGACAAGGTTCCCGTTCTCCCACACAGTCGGATCCGGGAACTCGATGCGGCGGGCCAGGCGCTGAACGCCATGGTTGCGGCGCTGCGCTGGTTTGAGCTCTACCTGCCTAAGCGCCTTGTTCACCGCCTCATCGCGCAAGGCAGGACGAACTCGCCAGGGCTTACGAGCGTGATGTCACCGTCATGTTCACGGACCTGAGCGGCTTCACGCGAATGGCCTCTCGGCTGTCCCCTGCCGAGACGGCGAGCTTCCTGAACAAGCACTTTGCCCTAGTGGGGGCCTGTGTCGAGGCGGAGGTGGGAACGATTGACAAGTACATCGGCGACAGCCTCATGGCATTCTGGGGCGCACCGGAGGAGCAGCCCGATCACGTGGAGCGAGCCTGCCGGGCCGCACGCGCGATAGCCTCCGAAATGCACGCCGACAACAGAGCTCGATTGGCAAGCGGCCTTGCACCTGTCCGGGTGCGGATCGGGATCAGCACGGGCCCTGTTCTGGTGGGCAACATCGGTGCCCCCAGCCGGATGAACTATACGCTCGTTGGCGATGTGGTGAACATCGCGCAGCGCCTGGAGCAGGTCGGCAAGGACGTCCAGGACGACAGCGATGTGATCACGTTGATCACCGAGGGTGTCTACACCTGCATGCCGGAACCGGAGCGGGCGGTGTTCTGGGACCGACGGGAGGTGCGCAACCGAGAGGGAACGATGGCGATCTACCGGCTCACGTGAGGGCCAGGTGAACTGATCGAAAACCCTGCACCACCTCAGGATCGCGGCATCGGCCAGTAGAACCGTCAGGCGATGCTTGGTCGGCCCGGGGTCAAGCCGAGGCTGGCCGCGGCACGGCTGCACCTTGCGCTGCCAGGCTTCGATCTCCCTATCAGCTTTACCCCAGCGGACATTGATGTGAACTTCGACAGCGGCGCTTCACCGCTTGCTTTCGATGGGACCGTGCCAGGACGGATGTACTCCGGCCCGGTCTGTTCCTGCACCTGCCTGACGATGCAGGCGCCCGTCTGATACCCGTTCAGCCCAGACCCGTGGTGCGCGAGGCAGAGATGCGAAGGCATCCTGTCAGTTTGCCCCGGAGCCTGGGCTTTTCGTTGACGTGTGTTGCTCTTGGGCCGACAGACAAACCCTGTGCAAACGCGGGAACGACTGCAATTGGCACGTGCCGGTCGTTTGTCTCGTGACTGCTTAAGCCTCAAGTCCGGACGTTGCATCCGGAATCCTCGGCGAGGTCTGAGGCGGCTCGCCGAGGAGCCGCCCCTACGTTTAGATCTCAACCTGTTCTGCAATCAGAAGAGCATCGTCTACGTCGATGCCGAGATACCGAACAGTGCTCTCAATCTTCGTGTGGCCGAGCAGAAGCTGGACAGCCCGGAGATTGCCTGTCCTTCGGTAGATCATTGAGGCTTTGGTGCGCCGGAGTGAGTGGGTGCCGTAGACGAGGGGATCGAGGCCAATCGCGCGCAACCAGGATGCCAGCAGGCGCGCGTACTGGCGCGTCGTCATGGGCCTCCCTCGATTGATCCGGCTCGGAAACAGCGGCTCGCCCTTATGCAGGTGCTTCTTCTCCAGCCAGCGTCCCACAGCCCTCGCGGGTCTGCTCCGTGATCTCAAACTGAACGGGCCGACCGGTCTTCCGCTGCATGACAGTAGCTCGGGATCGCACCCGCCCATTGAGAGCCACGTCATCGACGCGGAGCGCTACGAGGTCACAAGCTCGCAGCTTGCTGTCGAGGGCTAAGTTGAACAAAGCCAAATCCCGGATGCGATGCGCCACTTGGAGCCTGACCCGAATGGACCAGATCTCTTTAGCTTTGAGAGGCGGCTTGGGTCCAATCAGCTTGCCGCGGTTCCAAGGTGTGGTGGTTCGGCAGGGATGGTCGGCAATCCTGTCTTGCATTGCAGTGCTCCTGAAGCGAAGCCCCCGCAATTAACCTCGGCTGTTCTGCCGACAAAACCCAGACCGAGCATTTCTCCAAGGCGTTCGTCGGCTTACCAAGGTAAGCCGGACGTCCCATTCATTGCATCGATCTCTGCTCGTGACCCACTCCTGACCGTCCTGAGGTTGGGACACGTGGCTGACGGAGCGATTGATCCCACCGCCAACGACGGAAGAAACCGCTTCGGCAAGTTCAGCGCGCCAGTGGGTTCGAAGTCCCGAAAACGGACCTTCCTTCGAATGACGCCGTCCTTCCATGGAACCGCAACAGACCTTTGCAGTGACCGCTTCGCGGATCCTGTTCCTGGTGAAGGCGGCTCTCTCGTGAAGCGTCGCCACATGACCATCTCGGTGGTATCATGAACCAGCACGGTCGCGGTGTCGGGCAGCCGGATGGTGCATGTCGCGTCAATCGCCTGGGCCTTCGTCCGGCGGATCTCCTGAGGGAGAGACAGCCATGGCGACTGCAAAAGCGGAGCGGCGGCTGGCCGCAATCCTGGCCGCTGATGTCGTCGGCTATTCCCGCCTCGTCGAACATGACGAGGCTGGGACGTTGTCGGCC
>NZ_QOIO01000144.1 GCF_003332305.1 Microvirga aerophila
ACTTGTTCGAGCCTCAGGAGTGCTGGAACTACCTCAAGGCAGCCGGATATGCGTCTGTTTAACCGTCCGATGCTTTAGGTGACCTAGGATAACGCCACTTTCAGACGTGACAGACACGCTGCCAGAAGCTATGAGCACGTCACTCCCGGGCTGCCGGCAAGGCTCTCCCGGCCGACCTAAGGGCTCCAATCCTGAGCCTAGCGGTCAGAATGGCGAAAAGAGTTGACTTTTAACGACTCAGACGCTAGAGAGACCGGACTTTCCGGCGGGCTGTAGGTTTTCGCCAGTCAAAGCGTCTAGCTTTGACCCGTGCCACCTAAACGCTGCCGAACTCAACCTTGACTGACAAATGTCAGATTTAGGGCACGACCGCGGTGCAAATCATCGTGGTCCTCTGCAATCGCACCACGCCGGGGGCCTTTCAGGGCCAATGGCGTGGCTTCGTTTTGCGCAAGCCTAAGGGTTTGCCAGGGCGGCGTTCAACCGTTTGAAGACACAACAGGCCACCTGGCGGTGGCTGGTGAAAGAGGGCACAGGATGCCAACGATCAGTCAGCTGATCCGCAAGCCGCGGACGGCGCAAAAGAGCCGGAATAAGGTTCCCGCGCTTGAGGCCTGCCCGCAGAAGCGGGGCGTGTGCACGCGCGTCTATACCACGACCCCGAAGAAGCCAAACTCGGCTCTGCGTAAGGTCGCCAAGGTTCGCCTGACCAATGGCTTTGAAGTCATCGGTTACATCCCCGGTGAGGGCCATAACCTTCAAGAGCACTCCGTGGTGATGATCCGCGGCGGCCGCGTGAAGGATCTTCCGGGTGTCCGTTATCACATCATTCGCGGCGTCCTCGACACGCAGGGTGTGAAGAACCGTAAGCAGCGTCGTTCGAAGTACGGCGCGAAGCGGCCGAAGTAAGCCGTCAACACTTATTGAGGTCGGAGTCAGCTCATGTCCCGCCGCCATAGCGCAGAAAAGCGTGAGATTATCCCGGATCCGAAGTTCGGGGATATCGTCGTCACCAAGTTCATGAACTCCATCATGTACGACGGCAAGAAGTCTGCTGCCGAGAGCATCGTGTACGGTGCTTTCGACATCATCGAGAGCCGCGCCAAGGCCAACCCGCTTGAGGTCTTCAAGCAGGCCCTCGACAACGTCGCTCCGGCGATCGAAGTCCGCTCCCGCCGTGTCGGCGGCGCGACCTACCAGGTTCCGGTCGAAGTTCGCTCCGAGCGCCGTCAGGCGCTGGCGATCCGCTGGATCATCCAGGCCGCCCGCGGCCGCAACGACAAAACGATGGTCGACCGGCTCTCCGCCGAGCTGCTCGATGCCTCGAACAACCGGGGTAACGCCGTCAAGAAGCGCGAAGACACCCACCGGATGGCCGAAGCCAACCGCGCGTTCTCGCACTATCGCTGGTAACGGCTGGACCCTGAGGAGCTGATCGATGCCACGCACGCACGCGATTGAGGACTACCGTAACTTCGGCATCATGGCCCACATCGATGCCGGCAAGACCACCACGACCGAGCGCATCCTGTACTACACCGGCAAGTCCCATAAGATCGGTGAAGTGCACGAAGGCGCCGCCACCATGGACTGGATGGAGCAGGAGCAGGAGCGTGGCATCACGATCACGTCCGCTGCGACCACCTGCTTCTGGAACGACAAGCGTCTGAACATCATCGACACCCCCGGCCACGTCGACTTCACCATCGAGGTGGAGCGTTCGCTCCGCGTCCTCGACGGCGCAGTGTGCGTGCTCGACGGCAACCAGGGCGTCGAGCCTCAGACCGAGACCGTTTGGCGCCAGGCCGACAAGTATGACGTTCCCCGCGTCGTGTTCGTCAACAAGATGGACAAGACTGGCGCGAACTTCTTCAACTGCGTCGACGACATCGTGAAGCGCGTCGCCGGCAAGCCTGTCTGCCTCCAGCTGCCGATCGGCGCAGAAGCCGACTTCCAGGGCGTGATCGACCTCATCAAGATGAAGGCGATCGTCTGGTCCGGCGAGTCGCTCGGTGCTAAGTTCGACGAAGTCGAGATCCCGGCCGATCTGAAGGACCAGGCTGTCGAGTATCGCGGCAAGCTCATCGAGGCTGCGGTCGAGATGGACGACGACGCGATGGTGGCATATCTGGAAGGCCAGGAGCCGGACGAGGCGACCCTGCGTCGCCTGATCCGCACGGCCGTCCAGCGCCGCGCTTTCCACCCGGTGCTTTGCGGCTCGGCGTTCAAGAACAAGGGCGTTCAGCCCCTTCTCGACGCCGTCGTGGACTTCCTGCCGTCCCCGGCAGACCGCGAAGCCATCAAGGGCATCGACTTCAAGACCGAGGAAGATACCATCCGCCGTCCGACGGACGAGGAAGCGTTCTCCATGCTCGCCTTCAAGATCATGGACGACCCCTTCGTCGGCACGATCACCTTCTGCCGCGTCTATTCGGGCAAGGTTGATGCTGGTGCGAACCTGCTCAACTCGACCCGTGACAAGAAGGAGCGCGTCGGCCGCATGCTTCTTATGCATGCGAACAACCGCGAGGACATCAAGGAAGCCTATGCGGGCGACATCGTCGCTCTCGCGGGCCTCAAGGAAGTCCGTACCGGCGACACGCTCTGCGATCCCCAGAAGCCCGTGATCCTCGAGCGCATGGAGTTCCCTGAGCCCGTAATCGAGATCGCCATCGAGCCGAAGTCTAAGGCGGATCAAGAGAAGCTTGGTCTGGCTCTCGCCAAGCTCGCGGCAGAGGATCCGTCCTTCCGCGTCTCCACCGATCAGGAGTCCGGTCAGACGATCCTGAAGGGCATGGGCGAGCTTCACCTCGACATCAAGGTCGACATCCTGAAGCGCACCTACAAGGTCGATGCCAACATCGGCGCTCCGCAGGTCGCGTATCGCGAGACCATCTCGAAAAAGGCTGAGATCGACTACACCCACAAGAAGCAGACCGGCGGCACGGGCCAGTTCGCTCGCGTCAAGCTGGTGATCCAGCCGAACGAGCAGGGCGCTGGTTTCGCCTTCGAGTCGAAGATCGTGGGTGGTGCGGTGCCTAAGGAGTACATCCCGGGCGTCGAAAAGGGCCTGCAGTCGGTTATCGGTGCTGGCGTCATCGCCGGCTTCCCGGTGGTGGACGTCAAGGTCGAGCTCATCGATGGCGCGTTCCACGAAGTCGACTCGTCGGCTCTCGCCTTCGAAATCGCCTCTCGTGCGGCTATGCGTGAAGGCCTCCAAAAGGGCGGTTCCGTCCTCCTCGAGCCGGTCATGAAGGTCGAGGTCACGACTCCTGAGGACTACACCGGTTCGGTGATCGGTGACCTCAACTCCCGTCGCGGCCAGATCCAGGGGCAGGACATGCGCGGCAACGCGGTCGTCATCAACGCGATGGTGCCGCTGGCCAACATGTTCGGCTACGTGAACACCCTGCGCGGCATGAGCCAGGGGCGCGCGAGCTACACCATGCAGTTCGACCACTACGAGCAAGTGCCGTCGAACGTGGCTGCCGAGGTTCAGGCGAAATACGCCTGAACCCACTAAGTTGAAATTCTGAGATTCAAAGGAACGAGTGCCACGATGGCGAAGGAAAAGTTTGAGCGGACGAAGCCGCACTGCAACATCGGGACGATTGGCCACGTTGACCATGGCAAG
>NZ_QOIO01000145.1 GCF_003332305.1 Microvirga aerophila
CGAGCCGACAGTGGTTCTGGCATTGATGGGCTACTCGGCAGGTTCGGAGGTTAACTTACCAGACCATAAAGAGGAGAGTGTGCAGGACGAAGTTCATCGGGTGCGTTATTGAACCGTGACTGTGCCTTCATACACAGAAATCCTGCCCTGTTTCTGCCATACATTGTCGTAGCCTGAAGGGGCAAGCTTAGAGGCCAATACTACCCCCATGAAGAAACTCACCCTTGTCGTTGACGAACGGGAGTTGAGTACCATCCGTGCAGCCCTTCTCCTCCTCCAGGAGCAAGTTGACGCTCTCCCGGAAGACCTCGCAGAGATGATAGCCGAGCACGGACGACCTATGACAGGAGCGGAGATCGAGCAACTCAGCCTTCGTATTGCTGAGACAGCAAGCCCGTTCCGCGATTCTCCTGAACCGCAAAGTCCCGCAGCGGCGCAGGTTGTCGAGGTGGAGAGACGGTCCATTCGGGTGTTGACTTCTCACGCCCGTCGCGTCTCCACGATATAGAAAGGTGACCGTGTTGGCAGCACACGAGGCGCTCCGAAGCCAGACTGAGCAAATAGCGTCGCGAATTGTGCTTCGGTACGCTCCTTCGCACCCTCGTGGATTACCATCATCTGCATGTCTGCCAGATAGCTCATTGGATTGGTTAGTCCCGGTTCCTCATCCAGCACTCGCTCTATGACGAGAAGACGCGCATCTGGTCCCATGGCCTCTCGGCAGTTTGAGAGGATGCTTAGGCAGCGCTCGTCGTTCCAATCGTGCAGTATTTGGGACAGGGTGTAGATATCGCCGCCCTTCGGTACGGCCTCAAAGAAGTTACCTGCCTCGATCCGGCAGCGTTCACTCAGGCCAAGTCTTCTCAATATCTCTGGGGCTGATGCGACGACAGCCTCCTGATCGAACAACAGGCCCTTCACATCTGGGCAGGCCCTGAGAATGGTAGCGAGGAGTGCTCCGTTCCCGCCGCCTAAGTCCACTACGAGCCCTGCGTCTGAAAAATCATATGCCTCAACCACAGCAGCATGCCGGTCATCGGGGCTGTGCTGCATGAAGAGGTCAAACAAGCTGGCTTCGTCAGGATGTGTCACATTGTACTCGAACTGGCCGATCCCGAAGGTTTCCTGGAACGACGAGCGCCCAGTTCTGATCGTGTGTTCCAGGTTGGCCCAAGCTTGCCAATTTCCTGGTGTCGTCCAGAATTGTGCCGCATAGTAAAGTGTGGGCTTCGCATCTTTGCGAAGCCAAGCCGAGCGGGTTGTTTGGCTAACCTGTCCGTCTGATGTAACTTTGAAAATGCCGAACGCAGCCAGTGCTCGGCAGAGGCGCAGGAGCATACTGGGATCGGCCCCGCAGTCAGAGGCCAGTCGTGCAACCGGCTGTGGACCGTCTGCAACCCAGTCCGCCAAATCCAGTGCAGCGGCCACTTGCAGCATCTTGGAAAGCTGGAAGGCACGGACCAGCAGGGCGACATCCGCAAGCCCTTCATCGCCGGTATCTTGGTGCGACATAGAAGGCACTCCGCTCAGGAGGAACGTGGAGCGTAGCAGCTAATGCTTGGAAGGCTATTGTTGAGTTAGGAGGTTCGCGACCGAACGCCAGCCTCAGGCAAGAATAGACAATTAGAATTCGTCTGCTGGACTTCACCGGTTCAACGGACTGTTCTCCACTTGCGCCGGATGCTACGTCTCCACTCCAAACCACCATATAGCCACAACCCAAGGGTGGCCTTGAAGCCGTCTTACATAGCTATCTTCGCCAAGGAACTCTTTAGAAGCGTATGGTTCACTCTGCGAGCCCTGCGCGGCGAAGACCTTCGATCATACGACCGGTATAATCCTCGTTGAATGCCAAGGCGGCACGAATCTTGCTGACTGTCAGATCAGGGTAAGCTTGCAAAAGCTGATGAAGTCTCACCTTTGCCCTATCAACATGTCCCGCAAAAACATGGGCTGGAACGAGACCACGCAGTATCCATGTCGCGGACGGATGAGTGTCGAGTGCTTTCTCCTGCCATTCGACGGCCTGCTCGTAACGGCCAGCGATGAAGTGAGCGGTCCCGATCCCCATGAGGCAGTTGTACGCCATCGGTTCAAACGGGCTGAGGCGCAGTGACCGTTCAAAGTGCTGGATGGCTGTCTCCGGGTCTCCCTGGAAGTTCCTCAGCCAGCCGCTGCGAGTCCAAGCAAACGCTGAGTTGGGATCGAGTGCCAACGCCTTTTCCAGCATAGCCCTGGCCTGTCGAAACTCGCAGGCTATAGATAAGGCCGCGCCGAGGACGGCGAGCACAAAGGGGTCATCGGACGACAGCGCTGCGGCCTGCTGGGCAATCCGAAGTGTCTCCTGCTTCTCCTGAGCGATGTCCTCGGACCAGTTGTAGACCACCCGTTGAGCGCAGCACCATGACAGAAGCGAAAGTGCGGTTGGGTAGGTGGGATCGAGACCGAGCACGTCCCGGAGAATTCCCGTTGCCTGACGATTCTGGTCTTTCTCTAATGCCCAGACATGTGGAAGGGCTCGCATCACAAGATCATAGGCATCAAGGCTCCCAGGACGTTTGCGCTTGGCCCGTTCGATTTCGGCGGCTCGGACAGAGGGTTGGATCGCTCCCACGACACTGGCTGTGATGTTGTCTTGAAGGTCGAACACGTCCTCAATGGTGCCATCGTAGTGATCGGCCCACAGATGGGCACCTGTTGTGGCATCGATAAGCTGTGCCGTGATGCGGACTCTTCCACCCGCACGACGGACGCTGCCTTCAACGACATACCGGACGCCCAGTTCGCGGCTGACCTGTTGGACCTGAACCGCTCGCTTCTTGTAGGTGAACGTGGAGTTCCGTGCGATCACGAAGAAGGACCGGACTCTCGATAGTGCCGCAGTGATGTCCTCCACGATGCCATCAGCAAAATACTCCTGCTCAGGGTCGGCGCTCATGTTGTCGAAAGGCAGAATGGCAATGGACGGCTTGTCGGGAAGCGGCAACGTCTTGGACCGGGACTCAATCTGCGCAGATGCTGGCTCGATGCTCGTCAAAGTGATTGTGAAAACCCGGATCGGCTCCTCGATGTTTTTCACCGGCTGCGGACCCAAGTCCATATAGTTGAGGGACAAGCTCTTTCGGACATGCTCGTGGGTAGCTGCCGAAATACACACACCTCCTGGTTCAGCAAGGCTCTCCAGCCGCGCCGCAATATTGACCCCGTCGCCCAACAGATCGCTGCCTCGGATCATCACATCACCGACATGCACCCCGATCCGAAACCGGATTCGGCGCTCTTCCAGCGTGTTTTGGTTCGTTTTTGCGAGAGCCTCCTGTACAGCAACGGCACACTTGACCGCATCCACAGCACTGGGGAACTCAGCCAGGACGCTATCGCCTGCCGTGTTGGCGATCCGGCCAGCATGCTCGATGATCAGCCGGTCCATGATTTCCCGGTGTTGGGTCAAGGTCCGGAGGGTGCCAACCTCATCCTGGCTCATCAGGCGCGAATAGCCCGCTACATCGGCGGCAAAGATAGCGGCCAGCCGCCGCTCGACCCTATCCTGTGGTGGGGGCATCGCGTTCCCCAGGCCCATTTACGGTTATAA
>NZ_QOIO01000146.1 GCF_003332305.1 Microvirga aerophila
ACTTGTTCGAGCCTCAGGAGTGCTGGAACTACCTCAAGGCAGCCGGATATGCGTCTGTTTAACCGTCCGATGCTTTAGCGCATCGGACTCCACAATAGACGCTCGTCGGAATGGGAAGGGAACGACGGACCTAATCGTGCTACAATGCCGTCCGTTGATGACACGGAGGATGGCGATGAAGAGGTCTCTCGTGGCATTGAGTGCGCTTGCCGCAAGCGCCTTTCTCATCCCGGACGAGGCGGCAGCTCAACGGGGCGGGTTTGGGTTCCGAGGGGGCGCGCCGAGCTTCCGAGGCGGCGCAGGGCCAGTGTCGTTCCGCCCGCCCATGGCGGGCATTGGCCGGCCAGGCTTCGGCGGCGGCGCCATCGGCATGCGCCCCGGCGGGTTCCGCCCGGCCCTCGCCGGGCCCGGCTTCGGCGGCTACGGCCGCGTGATCAACGTCGGCCGGCCCTATGGTCGCGGCTGGGGCTATCCCTATTATGCCGGCTACTATCGCCGCGGCTGGGGCTATCCCTACTACGGCGGGGCGCTGCTGGCGGGCCTGACATTGGGGGCGCTGAGCTACCCCTTCTCCGATGGCTATTACGGCGACCCGCACCTCTACTCGGGGGTGTCCTACGGCGGCGAGTGCTACTGGGTCCGACGCTGGGTCACCGATCCATGGGGCCGGGTTGTCCGACGCCGCGTCCAGGTCTGCGAATATTGAGCCGTCCCTTCGGCACGCGGAGGCCATCCCGTTGAGGTCACCGATCGCATCGCGCGGACGCCAAGGTCCGCGCGATGCGATCAGGAAGGAAAGGAGCATCGGACGGGTCCCGGACGCGCAAGGCCACTTTCCGGGTCCGATGCTCCAGCCGGTCAGAGGATCCAACGATAGTCCATGTCGGCCGCCCTGCCGGCCCCAAGGATGATCACGCCGGTCTCGTAGCGGTTGTCGTTGTTAAGATCGGACAGCAGATAGCCGCGGTCCGCTGCGGCGTTGTAGAGAAACACATGCACGATGCTTGCACTCGTGAACCTGCTTTCGGCCTGAGCGGCGGCGGCTTCGATCGAGGTCGCGGTCGTGCTGGCTTCACGGTGATTGCCTGACGTCCCACGGATGCTCATGTCGATCCAGTCCAATCTCGGGCGCCAGTCGGCGATGGTGTCGGCGCTCGCGGTGGTGATGCCGGACGAACCCCTTTTGAAATAGAAAATGTCGACGCCCGTGCCCCCGACGAGCCAGTCCCGTCCGCTTCCCCCGTCGAGCCAGTCGTCGCTGGAGCCGCCGTTCAGGTAATCCAGCCCCGAGCCCCCAAAGAGGTCGTCGTAGCCGGATTGCCCGTAGAGATCGTCATTGCCCGATTGACCGAACAGGAGATCGTAGCCGGCCCCTCCGATGAGGCGATCCTGCGCCGCGCCGCCATAGAGGTCGTCATCGCCGTCGCCGCCGTTCAGGTAATCGTCGCCGTTGCCGCCGACGAGGACATCGTAGCCCCAGCCACCATAGATATCATCGTCGCCATCATAGCCGTAGAGATCGTCGTCATCACCGTAGCCCCAGATCGAATCGGACGCGTTGGTGCCACGGATCAGGTTCGGCCAGTCATTCCCAAGGAGAATTGCCATCTTATCCTCCGCATGACCACCCCCACATTCGCCTGTCCCCTCATTGCGGGTCCCCTGCCTGGCCAAGTCCAATCTCGCGGCCGAAGGCAAGGCCCGCTTCGGCGCTGAAATCCTTCAGCGCAATGGAGATCCGGTCAGCATAACACTCCTGCTTCCGCCGCCATCGGAGCATTGTGCATCTATTCGGGATGAGGCGGGTCCGGCCCAGTGTCATCTGTCGCAGGATGAGAGTGAGGTCCCTGAAGAACCCATGGGTGAGAGCAGTCCCGGAGGGCTCCGCTGGCGAATTTTCCGCACGATGCTCTAGATCGCCCCTGCATTCGGTAGCAAACGCCACCAGACGTGAGCAACGCCTTCCAGCGTCTGGACGCCCTTACTCGCGATGAGCCAATCACGGGGAGCGTTTCGGCGATAGCTGAAGCGACCTTCATGTTGGCACCTTTGGTGGGGCGGCCGCGCGATGGGCTTCCACCCCAAGACGCCTCCGAAAGTCGTCGAGATGGCCTGCCGGGAACACTCTTCACCAACAAGCGGTCTGTTCTCGAGATGACCCCAGCCCGTCAATCCAGGCCAGCACGGGCAAGTCCCTCGACCAGGCGCGCCCGATCCTCGGCGTGGACGAAACAAGATGTTGCTCCGACCCAGTCCCGTGAGATATCGGGGACGAGCGACTTGAGCCGTCGGAGCATTTCCGTGGCAGCTTCCTGGTTGTCCAGAAGTCCGGCACAGGCGGTGCCGACGACGAGCGGATACGCGTGGCCGGACCGCAGGCGATGGGCCTCCCGTGCGTACCTCAATCCAAGCTCGTAATGCGCGCCCTGGAAGTGAGCCATGGCGTAGTAGAACTGAAAGTCGCCGAGGAAAGCCTCGCGCGGGCTCAGTCTGAGAGCGTAGTCGATGCAAGGAATGGCGTCCGCTGCGCGGCCCCCGTTGGCATGCACAAGTCCCAACTGGCCGTGTGCAAACGCGGAGTTGGGGTTGATCGCGACAGCCTGGCTGACCGCTGCCATCCCCAGAGCATCGTCACGCGTTGCATAGGCCGTCATCGTCTGCGCAAGGTAAGCCCACGGTTCCTTGTCGTCCGCGGCAATGGCCTGCTGGACGACACCCCCGGCAAGGGCCAGGGCGCACCCCATGTCCTCCCACCCCTGAAACGCGCGCCACATCGTAATCCAACCTTTCATGGCGAGCGCCTGGGCATAATCGGGAGCCAGTCCGATGGCCCGATCGAGCAGGGGAAGCATCTTCCGGCTGCTCTCCTCAGACAACTGGGAACACAGGAACACCGCCCGCACGACACATTCCCAGGCATCGAGGCCATGATGCGGCTTGGGGCTTTCACGGGCATGCTCTGCCGCCAGGAGTTCCGGCCCGATGCGGCCGACGACGCTTGCGGTGATTTCGTCCTGAATGACGAAGATGTCACCGAGGTCGCCGTCGTACCGCTCGGCCCAGAGATGGGCTTCGGAGGCCGCATCGATGAGCTGCGCGGTCACCCTGACGCGGTTGCCGGACTTGCGGACGCTCCCCTCGAGAACGTAGCGGATCCCGAGTTCGCGCCCGATGGCGCGCACATCCACGGGCTTTCCCTTGTAGGTGACCATCGTGTTGCGGGCGATCACAAAGAAGCCCTTGAGCTTGGATAGCGCGGTGGTGATGTCCTCGGTCAACCCATCGCTGAAGAAGTCCTGCTCCGGGTCGGCACTCATGGCGTTGAACGGCAGCACGGCAATGGATGGGCGGTCCGGAAGTGCGGGCCTGGGCGATGCCGTTCGTGAGGTCGTCCCTTCCAGAAGGGGGCGGTACAGTCGCACCGGCCGCTCCATGTTCTTGAGCGTGCGTTCGCCGAGGTATTCGTAGTCGCAGTCAAGCTTGCCCTG
>NZ_QOIO01000147.1 GCF_003332305.1 Microvirga aerophila
ATATGACCGCAAGCGATCCGATCAAAACACTGTTCAACACCCTTGCGAGGAGGGGGCCGTCCACATATGCGGCAGGTGATCGCCAGCTACGGCGAGATCCTGCTCGCCCAGACGTTCCAGATTCTCACCTGCAACGCTGTTCATCCGGTGGAGGCGCGCTGCTGCCGCTGGATCCTCATGATGCATGACCGGGCGGAGCAAGACACCCTGCCGCTCACGCACGAGTTTCTCGCCGAGATGCTGGGCGTGCAACGCTCGACCGTGAGCGTGGTGACGCGCACACTGCAAACGGCGGGGCTCATCGAGCAGGGGCGCGGGAGCATCACGGTGACGGATCGAGCCGGTCTTGAGGAGGCGGTGTGCGAGTGCTACGGCCGGATCCAGCGCATCTACCAGCGCGTGATGCCTGGCCGCTACCCATCGAAATCGGGCCCGTAAATCTGCCCAGCAACTTCGCATAACCGCCGGTATGAAACGCGATTTGAAGTGTTCGGAGCGTATTCCCGGCGGCTTATGGAACGCCGCCGCACCTCTGCAGTCAAAGCGGATTCCGAGCAGCCCTTGGCGCGGCCACGAATACTTGGAATGACTTTCGGCCGGATCGGCGCTGAATCTCCCGCCACGTTTAAACTAAATTAAGGACGTGGCCTGCCGCCAACCGCACGCTGAAGGCGTGGATCAACATGGGATCCGCTCCTCTGGATGTTCTTCCTCGACTATCCCTAACTCTCCCTCGCTGTCTCTCCCGTCGGCGGGGGAGTTTTCTTGTCGGGAGCCAGAGGCGGCGGTTTTCGGCCCTGGAGGGAATAAATCGCGGTCTGGGGCGTCAATCGCAGACCGGCTCTCATGCCCCTGCCGGCCCCTTACAGGCGCTCCCGCGGGGGCGCCTTTTTCTTGCGCCGCGACGGGCGAACCTGGGTGCTGCCGGGGCAGTCTTAATCTGTGCCGGACCGGTCACCTTTCGGTAGCTGCAATGTGCAAGATCTCCACACCAACACGGAGATCACAATGACACTGATTCACACCCTCGTCCGCCAACTGCGCCGCTCGCTCCTGATCTCGCTCCCGATCGGGACTGCCAAACTGCTGCCTCTGGTCGAGATCGGCCTGCGCTCCATGGATTACGCCTGACGACGGGCTGAAGTTGCGGGCCGGTACAGGCCCGCCTCCATCCGCGTTGAAGTGGCTGCGCACGCCCCGACACCCGTCAAGGCGGAATGTTGAATCAATTAACAACGAACATCGTAGCGAAGAATTCTCGCTGTCCACAGGGTAGCGCGAATGAAAGGTTCATGTATTTCAGCAGCATGCATCATAAAATAAGCAGTATCAGGATCACGTAAGCCTTTAGGTATGCTTGCCTGTCCCTGCGCTGGCCTGCTTCAACGAGGATACGACTTGTTGGAGATAGAGCAGATGACAAGAGACAACCGGACACTCGTCCGCCTGGATGCCCGCCTCGCTCTCTCAATCGAGGAGATCGGCGCGCCTCTGGGTCTGAGCCGGTGGACCATCGAGGAGGAAATCAGCAGCGGACGCCTGCAGGGGCGCAAGGTCGGGCGGCGCACCGTCGTGTTGCGTGCGGACCTCGAGGCCTATCTCGATCGCTCGCCGAAGACGGGGGTCGTGCGTGGCTGATCGTAACCTCATCAGCTTTCCGCCAGCGCGGAACGTGAGGCTGATCAAGTATCTCGTCGCGAAGTTTCTTGAGATCCCGGGCGGCCCTGGCCGCCTGCGCTGTTTCCGCCGCACGATCCTCCGTGACCTGGCGCAGCGCCGCCGGGCTCTCGGCTTCCCCACAGCGACCGTTAATGCAGAACTGAAGGAGATCGAGCGAGCCATGGCTCGACGTCTGGCCGTGACGTTCCTCTCAAAGACAGAGGCCAGTGGATGACCCCAGCGCCACTATGGAATGATTTCGGCCAAGCCGACGATTTGCAGCGGTACGGCGCTATGTCCCCCCCAAGCCTCCCCGCACCGGAGCCGGACGTTCCGCGCGAGCGTCAGTCCATCTTCACACAGAACAAGTTCAAATGGCTTGACCAGGTCAGCGAGGACGCCGAGCTCTCGCCGAACGCCTTCCGCGTTGCCTATCGGCTCGCTCAACACTTGAACCGGGACACGAACTTGGCGCCGCCGTCGCAAACTCTGCTCGCCAAGCGCCTCGGCATGAGCCGGAGGACGGTTCAAGCCATGATCGAACAGCTCGTCAAGCGCGGCCATCTTCAACTCGTCGACTGCGGTCGAGGGCGCGGCCGCGCGAACCATTATCGCCCGTTCCGCAAAGTCAGAATGAAACCAGAACAGGCCTGCTAAAATGCGCAAGTTCTCGCGCACCGGGTGCGCAAGTTCTCGCGCAATAACACTGTAGAAGAACACAAGGGCGCGGCCATCAAGCTCTGTGCGGGCGAGGTCGTCTATATCGACCCAACCACGGGCGCCGACGCCGCTCCGTTCATTATCAAAAATAAAGAAAATCTTAACCGACGTCGACCCGCGAGGCTGACGGATCCAGCGAGAACCGGCGACCGCATTCGCAGTGCTGGCGCTGACGTGCCTTCGGCACAGAGGGCTACCGGAGAAGAGATACAGCCTCTTTCGTTCCCCGTTCTGGGGAGCAATCACGCACATGGGCGAACCATGCGGGGACGTGTGATGCGTCCTCTGACTAAAAAGAGCGCTGCCCGTGAAGGGTTCGAGTGGGGCCGCGAGTGGGGCGCATGGGCCTTCAAGCGTGTGCTCTCCAAAGCGCCGCCCGATTGCAGCAGGGCACGGCGCGAGCGTTACGCGGTCGGTGTCGAGATCCTCCTCGAGGGACAGCGCAACCAGATCGCCGAGGACCATGGCGAGATCATCGCTGACGCATGGGCCCAGGCAGCGCGCAGAGTGATCAACCGGCGCGTTGGCGCAACAACCCTAGCCAGGAGGAGCCCATCGCCGCCAGCGGCCGCCGCAGAGCCTTACAAAGGCACGTCGGATAGAAGGGGGCGGGGGGCGAAATGTTGAGTACTTCGGAGGATAGCGACCGCATGGGGGCTGATTCACGGATTTTTTCTAGCCAAGCCCGAATTTCAGGCTCGCGGTGTTAGACAATTTGGCGAGTTTCCCGTCCTCTTTAACAGTGGAGTTAGGACGGGAAAATATCTTCGCCAGCATGAATATCTTCGCCAGCATGTCAGCGTGCCGGTGCCTTCCTGCCCGCGAGATCTCAGCCTAGGCAGCGGACTCATAACTGCGGATCCAGATGCGGGCTGATGCGAGCTTGATGGCGGCCAGGAAGTTGTCCGGGTT
>NZ_QOIO01000148.1 GCF_003332305.1 Microvirga aerophila
GCCGCCGCCCATCCTGCATGTCCTTGTAGCGACAGGCATAGCCTTCCATCAGCAGGTTGACCACCTCGGGGCAATCGCCCTCGCAGATGATGTCCTCACGGGCGCGACAGTGTCTGACCTGTTGCGTGGCCTTGTTCAGCGCCTGCTTGTCGTCCTCGGAGAACGTGGTGAAGTTCTCCAGCTTGCGAATGAGCGGGTTCGACATCCTGGCATCCTCCGCATCTCACACGGCACCACAGACGCCGGATTGCAGGGCAGCTTTTATTTCTTCGAGGCGGCAAACGCCACAGCCTTGTTGCGGTCCGTCATATCGGATCGGATCACGAGATGATTGGGGTCGTCCGCTGAGCGGAACACCCGCCCGTTGGTCAAACCCACTAAATTCCGCGCCGGTTTGTGAGCGTCATAGACAGGTCTCTCCGCTTCAGAGTTTTGAACGAGATGGTGGATGATTATCATAGTCATGACACATCCTCTCGTTCGAATGTGCGTAAGGGCTCCAGTCCGATTGAGGCGACCTCCGCTTACTGGGATTTGCTTGGGTCTTCTGCAGGATTGGCGTAGATGATGGCGAAGGGACCTTCCGAGTCGATCTGCACCACGGTCTCTGTGCTCATGAAGGCGTAGTGGTTCATCTTGGCCGGAAGATCAACGAAGCCGCCACTGCCAAGCTTCTCGGCTTTGGCTTCGTCGAGCTTGTCACCCATCCCGAAATGGAAGTCCCCCGCGATGACAGTTACGCGCTCAGCGGTGGGATGACTGTGCGCCGGAATCTTGTACCCCGCTGGGGCCTTTAGGCGGATGGTGAACGAACCGGCCTTGCCGGGATCACCGGACAGCACCGACATCTGAGCCCCTTTCGGCAAAGCCGATGGGGCTGGCATCCACTGGAGTTGGTCAGCCCTCATAGCATGACCGGCTTTGTGGTCCTGAGCCAGCAGCGTGCCGGTCGTGGCAAGCAGGAGTGCAGTCGTCAGCAAGAGTGGGCGCATGGTGAACCTCCCTGTCCGAACATGCTGAAACAGGTTGGCCTTCTTGACATGGGCCAACCATCAAGGCCGGGAGAGGCTAGATGCCATGCCTCACTGATGCGGTTCCTGAGGCCGCTCCCGGTCTGCCGTTCGGGGAAACCGCTACGCTGTGGCCAGTCCGGATGCCGCAGCGGTTATCGCGGCCACGTTGCAAGGTGGTTCCATGCTGAACCTCCTCTCGGAGAATTGCGCCAACCCCGGAGGGACCGGCACGCTGCCAGCGGCGGCAGAGAAAGCTTCCACCTGTCACAACATGCTGTCAAGCACGGACAAGGCGAGGGAGACACGACGGGCGCGGACAGTTGCGCGGGAGGCTCCGAGCGCCAGGGATTGCAGATCACCTTATTCTGGCAAACCTGCCATGCGCATCCCCTCCACAAAGAGGTCCTTTGCAGCCTGCCGCCACAGGTTGCGCTGGTTCCACTCGGTGATGGTGAAATTGGGTTCCAGTCTCAGCATGCTGTGAGCAGCCCCTTTTGCTTCCTCAGCCCGACCGGTGTGGGCCAGCGCGGCGGCAAGCGTGCGGAACGTCGAGGAGAGGTGAGCATTCTGTTGAAGGGCTTTGCGAGAGGCCGCGATGGCAGCATCAAAGCGGCCCATCTGGATGTAGGCCAGAGCCAAGCCGGTCAGAGTGGAGTAGAGCCAGAGGTCCATCGGGCTGAGGCGGATGGCGTGCAGGAATGCCTCCACCGCGTCAGTCGGACGAGCCGCATAGGCATAGGTCCACCCTCGCAGAGACCACGCATAAGATGAGTTCGGGCAAATCTCGACGGCCCGATCCACCGCCTCGATTCCTCCGTCAATGTCGGCTCCTGTGAAGGCGAGGTCACGACCGGACGTGGCAAGAGCGTCAGGGTCATTGGGGTCAGCATCCAGAGCGAGCCGACCCAGGCGGACCATCTCGTCCAGGTCCTTGCGCACGTCCGTGGCCCAGCCCTGAGCTATCCGGTGGCCGACCGTTGCTGACGCAAGATTGGCGGCGGCTCCGAAGTGCGGCTCCAGGGCAAGAGCTTCATGGAGCAAGCGCAGTGCTTCCTCGAAGCCCGCACGGGTCATGGAGTGGAACAGCGGCAGCGCCCGCAGGTAGCGGTCATAGGCGGTGAGGCTCTCAGGGCGCTTGCGACTGGCGGCTTCGATCTCAGCCCTTTCGATGCGCGGATGCAGAAGGCCGACGACGTGTTCCGTGATCTCGTCTTGCAGGGCGAAGATGTCAGTCAGATCGCCATCGAACCTGTCAGCCCAGAGGGTGGTCCCGGTCGCAGCCTCGATCAACTGGGCGGTGATGCGCACGCGGGCTCCTGCCTTCCGGATGCTGCCTTCAAGCAGATACCGCACCCCAAGCTGCTGGCCGATCTGCTTCGGGTGCGAAGCGCTGCCTTTGAACGCGAAGCTGGAGTTTCGGGCCGTGACGAACAGGCGTGGGAAGCGTGATAGGGAAGTGATGATGTCCTCGACGACGCCATCGGCGAAGTAGTCCTGCTCTGGTTCATGACTGAGGTTGGTGAACGGCAGCACCGCAATCGAGGGCTTATCCGGAGGCGCTAAGGTTGTGCGCTGCTCCGTCGAAAGCGGCTCTATTCCTTCGACTGATCTCACGGCGAACGCTCTGATCGGCTCCTCGATGTTCTTGACCGCTTGAGGCCCGAGGTCATCGAGCCCGAGATGGAGCGCCTTGCGGACGTATTGCTGGGCTGCTTCCGAGACACAGATGCCTCCCGGCTCGGCCAACGCTTGCAGGCGCGCGGCGATGTTCACCCCGTCGCCCAAGAGGTCACCGCCGCGTACCATCACATCACCCACATGCACTCCGATCCGGAACTGAAGACGGTGCTCTTCGGACGAGTCCTGGTTTACTTGGGCGAGGGCTTCCTGCACGTTCACCGCGCAATGAACGGCATCAACGGCGCTAGGGAATTCGGCCAGGACACTGTCGCCTGCCGTGTTGGCAATGCGCCCGCCATGCTCGGTGATCAGCCGGTCCATGATCTGACGATGCGCGGTGAGGGTGCGGAGCGTCTTAACCTCGTTCCGCTCCATCAGGCGCGAGTAGCCTGCCACGTCAGCCGCGAAGATAGCGGCCAGCCGCCGCTCGACCCTATCCTGTGGTGGGGGCATCGCGTTCCCCAGGCCCATTTACGGTTATAA
>NZ_QOIO01000149.1 GCF_003332305.1 Microvirga aerophila
ACCTGCCATGAACCATCGCAGGACTGATTTGGGAATCCACTCACCCATTACTCATCTCGATCCGTCCACACGGCCTAGGGATAAATTTTAGACAACCTCGAAATAGTCGCCGTGCAGTAGATCGCATAACGACTAACACTATTCAAAAGTAGCGATGTCAGCATATGATCAGACTTATCTTGATCGAAACCCTCGGGGCCTGAAATCAATTTCTGCAAGTCCTTAGGTTATCTGATTTTCTAATCATTATGAGGCGAGCGAGTGTGCGAACGCAAACTAAGAATAGCCCACATCACGGAAGCTCCATTAGGCGGAGTTGTAACTCATCTTCAAGAGCTTATATCAGTGCAAGTACTTGATAGGCGGGTGGAAGCTGTTGTGACGCTAAGCCCGGAGATAAATAGTGAGGTTTTAAACTCAATTAAGAGTGAAAAATTGCAAGTAAATTCTATCCGCTATTCAAGAGGATCGCCGATTGGGCTCGCGCGCCTCGCAATTTCATCGATAAGATTGATACGTAGTTTCCAACCGGACATCCTGCACCTACACTCTACTATTGCCGGAGCAGTCATTAGAACTTGCCTACTATTTGTTCCAGGTCGGCCGAAGGTGATTTATTGCCCTCATAGCTGGGCCTTCACACGCGAAGACAGCTTTCTTAAGAATAAAGCAATAGCAGTAGTAGAGCGACTTCTGTCATATATCACAGACGGAATCGTCTGTGTATCAGATTGCGAGAAAGAAGATGCTGTCGCCGCCGGAATTGCTCCATCAAAATGCACTGTAATAGCGAATGGTGTTCATCATCGTCCCATTTCGGCACTTTTGAATGACAGAACTAGCCGCGCACAGTCGGCGCCCTTAAAAATTCTATTTGTCGGCCGGTTTGATCGCCAAAAGGGGTTCGACGTATTTATTGATGTAATGAAAGAATTACGGGGAAATGCAGAGGGATTAGCGATCGGGAGCTTTGTAATTGACAAGTCAGATCCTATCAAAATCCCGCCAAATGTTGTCAATTTGGGATGGCGTTCTAGGGAGGAAGTACAGGAAATTTACAGCAAGGTTGACCTTCTCCTGATGCCGTCGCGCTGGGAGGGCCTACCGATCGTCGCACTTGAGGCAATGCGCGCTGGAATACCTATCTTTGCAAGCCGTGTAGGAGGGCTGAAAGAGGTTGTTATTGATGGGGTCACAGGAAAATTGTTTGATCCTGAACAGTCGAATGAAATCGCTGAGATGATCCGTTCAGCTAATAAGGAAACTCTGAGAGCCTACGGACTTGATGGTCGGGCGCGTTTCGTGAGACACTATAGATCTGAAGTTATGAGCGAGAGAATGACGAGCCTCTACTTAACTGTAAGTCCTAATCAAGTTATGTCTTCTCACTAAGATGCTCACTCGCACTTGCGATGACTTGGTATACGATGCCGGCAGCTGAACTCAATGCTGTTGAACATCAGCATGGCCGCCTATTGGCATGAGTTAGAGCGTGCAGCGGTTGCGCTGAATCGGTAGAGCTGATTCCATTCGGCCGGGAACATCCCATGCCAGCTCCTCTGTCTCGAGATTTGCTTGAGCGGATCGTGCGTGCCGTGCAGGGCGAATTGTCCATCCGGCAGGCGGCCCTGCGCTTTGAGGTCAGCCCGTCGGCCGCCGTTACGCTGATGCAGCGCTTTCGCCAGAGCGGCAGTCCAGCTCCGGCCCGCTTTGGCGGGCACCGCCATCCCATCCTTGAGCCGCATGGGGCTGTCGTGTTGGCTCTCCCGGATACCAAAGCCGACACCTCACTGAGGGAGATCCAGACCGAGCTGCGCCAGTACGGGATCGTAGTGGGCGCCACCTCCACCATCCGCCACTGGCTCACACGAGTCGGCCTGACACACATACAATGAGCCTGAGAGCCGCCGACTAGGACCGACCGGACGTGGCGCGCGAACGCAGGCACTGGCGCGTGTGGCAGCGCTACATGGATCCTCCCCGCTTGTCTTCCTGGACGAGACCGGCAAATCAACGGTAGATAGTCTGTACGCAATCGACAAAACGGCTCGCGTTCACCGTTGGGGCCGGTTGGGAAGGCATAGCGGATTTCGACCTCACCGTCAGTGACGACAACTCGGTCCACCAACAGTTCGAGTAGAGCCCGCTTGCGCTCGAAGTCGGCGCTGTCCAATCCGTCGCGAATGCGTCGGCAGAACTCTTCCGCATTGTCCGTCAGGCGGGCCGTCTCATGCCGATCGCGTGCGTCAGCCAGGAGTTCCTGTTCTTGCCTCTCTAAAGCTGCCAGACGGCCCACCGTCTCGCGACGGCGGCGCTCAAACTCGGCTAAGGGAACAACCCCACCCAAGTATGCCTCGGTCAGTCGTTCGATCTGCTGGGTCAGGCTCGTCCGACCGCGCCGCAGGTTCTCCCGCCGGGCCTGCAATTTTGCCTCTGAGCGCGCTGATCGCCGAGCATGTGATGAAGGCCGAGCGGTTGCACGCCGACGATACACCGGTGCCGGTGTTGGCCAAGGGAAAGACAAAGACTGGCCGGCTCTGGACCGTGGCGCGCGATGATCGTCCCTTCGCCGGCGCCGATCCGCGGGCTGCGGTGTATTTCTATTCGGCCGATCGCAAGGGCGAACACCCGATTTCCATGACGGCAGCTTACCGCGCTGCGTCTCCGCTTTCCGCGGCTGCTCATGGTCCATGGCTGCCTCCATACCGACGACCAGGATCGAGCCACAATCTTGCTCGCTAGGTGTGAGATCTGAGGAGGTTGTTCACCCCGTCTGAGGGCCTGAAGGTGGTCGTTGCGACACGATTACCGATGGACCTGAGGAATGAACAACCCGCACCAGAATGCCCGTACGACCCGGCTGGATCGAGCGGAAATGATCCGCCGCGTCCTTGAAGACGGCCAACCTGTTCGGGAGGTGGCGAGAGGCTTTGGCATCAGCGAGCACACGGCCCGCAAATGGCTGGCCCGCTACAGGGCGGAAGGACCAAGCGGACTGGAGAACCGCTCATCCCGTCCCAGGACCGTTGCCAATCGCACAGCTGAGTACTGGATCGGCGTGATGGAGCTGCTCCGACGGGAATACCGGCTCACGGGACTGTCGGAATTTCCGTGTAAGGGCTAGGTTCATCATCCCAGCCGGAAGCGGCCTTCGAAGAGAATGGTGAACT